>JAVHXQ010000098.1 GCA_031119555.1 Candidatus Dactylopiibacterium sp. | reverse complement strand
CGGCGGGGCGCTGGCGCCCAGCAGCCACTGGCGCCGGTTCGCGGCCAGGCGGGCGGACAACGCCTGGCGCCCCTCGCCCCTCTCCCCGCGCCGCCTCAGCCCACCCGCGCCACGCCCGCGCGCGGCTCCTGCACGGCGAGCGGCTGGCGGCGGCCCTGCCCCAGCAGACGGCCGTAGCGCTCCACGAGGCCGGGCAGGACCTCGCGCCAGTCCATCTCTTGCGCGCGGGCACGCGCGAGGCGCACGCGCAGCTGCGTGTCGGGGTCCTGCACCGAGGCCACCGCCTCGGCCCAGGTCTCGGCATCGGTGCCCTCCACGGCGATGCCGGCCTGGTCCACGCAGAGTTCGCCGAGCCCGGCCCGGGCGCGCACGACGATGGGCGTGCCGCACGCCATCGCCTCCAGCGCCGACAGGCCGAAGGTCTCCTGGTCGCCGGCATGCACGAAGGCGTGGGCGCTGGCATAGAGGCGCGCCAGCATCGCTTCGCGCGATTCGTGCGGCAGCACGATGACGCGCTCGCCCTGGGGCGGCATGGGCCCCGCCCCCACCGCGAGCAGGTAATAAGGCGGGCCCAGGCGCGCGACCGCGCGCACGAGCACGCCGAGATTCTTCTCGGGCGCGAAGCGACCCGTGTACAGCAGCAGGCGCGCATCCCCGGGCAAGCCCAGCGCCGCGCGCAGCATGGGGTCGCGCCGGCACGGGTGGAAGACCTGGCAATCCACGCCCAGCGGCTGGTGCTCCGCGTGGGGCACGCCCAGATCGCGCAGCACGCCGGTCATGAAGCGGCTGGGCGCGAGCACGAGATCGAACGCGCCGTAGAGGCGGCGCAGGTAGTTCTCGGTGCTGCGCTGCACGAGCGAGGGCGGGCCCACCGGCGCGCCGCCGAGCTTCGCCGCCATCGCCGGCAGGTTGCTGTGGCAGAACGCGATGGTCGGCACGCCCAGGCTGTGCGCCGCGTCGAGGACGGCCCAGGCCAGCCGGTAAGGGTCGCCGGATTCGATCAGGTCGGGCGCCTCGCGCCGGATCAGCTCGGCCGCGTGCTGCCGCCGCCAGGGCAGGCGGTAGCCCCCCGACAGCGGAATCGAAAGGCCGCCGCAATCGATCATGCCCGCGCCCTCGGCCCCCGGCGCGAGCAGGGTGTGGCGCCACTGCGCCTGGCGCGCCAGCCAGCCGCGCTTGGTCAGCAGGTAGCGGCGCACGCCGCCGGTCTGCGGGTGCCAGAACATCGTGGCATCGAGCAGGTGGAGCGGCCGGTGGCCCGTCACGGCAGGGGCGGCGGGCGGCGGCGCGGAAAAACGGGGCAGCGGTTCCATGGCCGCGCAGCGGGCAAACGGCGTGCCTCGCCCGCGCCGCCCGGGGGTGCTTGGGCGGGCAGGCACGCAAACTGCCACGCGGCGGATGCGTGCCCTCCCCCGGGGCGCGCCCCGCGCCGGCCACGTGCCCTCCCGAACGCATGTGCCGGCTCGCGGCGACGCCTAACCTGCTAGATCGTATGTCCGTCCCTCCGGACGGGCCGAAAGGAGCCCAAGCATGAAGACACGACCCTCCCCCGCCGCCTCCCTGACCTCGGCCGGCCTGCTGATCGCGCTCGCGCTCGGTCTGGGCGGCTGCAACCGCACCTCCGAGAACGCCGACGCCCCCACGCCCACCCCCACGCCCCTGACCGAAAGCTCGGAACCGGCCGCCGCCGCGCCGCTCGCGCCCGACGTGCCGCCCACGCCCGCCAGCATGCCCGCCGACGCGGGGGCGGCTTCTGCGCCGTAAGGGGTCTCCCCCCGCCAGGGGCGGCGTGCCCGCCGGGGCAGCGCCGCCCGTGTGCCTGCGTCACGTCAGCGACGCCCTGCCCGGCATCCGCCGCGAGCGGCGCGGCAAGGCCTTCGTCTACCGCCAGCCCGACGCGCGCCCGGTGCGCGACGCGGCCGTGCTCGCACGCATCCGCGCGCTGGCGATCCCGCCCGCCTACACCGACGTATGGATCTGCCCCTGGCCCGACGGCCACCTGCAGGCGACGGGGCGCGATGCGCGCGGCCGCAAGCAGTATCGCTACCATGCGGCCTGGAACCTGCAGCGCAACGCCGACAAGTTCGGCCGCCTGGAAGCCTTCGGCGAGGCGCTGCCGCGCATCCGCCGGCGCGTGAGCCGCGATCTGGCGCACGCGCACGGCAGCCTGCGGCGCAAGGTGATCCTCGCCACCCTGGTGCGCCTGCTGGACACCACCTACCTGCGCGTGGGCAACGACGCCTACGCGCGCGAGAACGGCTCCTACGGCCTGAGCACGCTGCGCGACCGCCACGCGCGGGTCGATGCCGACAGCATCCGCCTGCGCTTCCGCGGCAAGCATGGCGTGGAACACGAGGTCACGCTGCGCGACCGCCGCCTCGCGGGGGTGATCCGGCGCTGCAAGCAGTTGCCCGGTCAGGCGCTCTTCCAGTACGAGGAAGACGGCGTGGTCCACGGCATCGATTCGGGCGACGTGAACGACTACCTCGCCGAGGCGGCCGGCGAACGCTTCACGGCCAAGGATTTCCGCTCCTGGCACGGCACCGTCGAAGCGCTGCGGCTGGCCTGCGCCCACGAGGACGACGCGCGCCTGCGGATCTCGCGCGTGATCGGCGGCGTGGCGCGCAGCCTCGGCAACACCGAGGCGGTCTGCCGCAAATCCTACATTCACCCCGCCGTGCTGGGCTTGTGCCATGCGCTCGCCGACGACGCCCGCGCGCAGGACACGCTCGCCGCGCTGCAGGCCCCGCCGCCCGCCGGGCCCGCCGGCCTGCGCGCCGACGAACGCCGCCTGCTCGCCTTCCTGGCCACGCTGCGCGCCTGAGCGCGCCC
>JAVHXQ010000030.1 GCA_031119555.1 Candidatus Dactylopiibacterium sp. | reverse complement strand
CGCGAAGGTGGCCGTACCGTCGGCGCCGGCGTGGTCGCGAAGATCATCGAGTAATTCGTTTCGCTTGCGGCGCACCTTTCACGAGGTGCGCCGTTTGTTCTTTGTGCTCTTTTCCGCTCTTTAGGAAACATCATGGCAAACCAGAAAATCCGCATCCGCCTGAAGGCTTTCGACTATCGCCTGATCGATCAGTCCGCCCAGGAAATCGTCGAGACCGCCAAGCGCACCGGCGCCGTCGTCCGTGGCCCCGTTCCGATGCCCACGAAGATCGAGCGTTTCAATGTGCTGCGTTCGCCGCACGTGAACAAGACTTCGCGTGACCAGTTCGAAATCCGCACGCACCTGCGCCTCATGGACATCATCGATCCGACCGACAAGACGGTTGACGCGCTGATGAAGCTGGATCTCCCGGCTGGTGTTGACGTCGAGATCAAGTTGCAGTAACTCGACTGCTTGCGCTGTCAAGCAGTTGTGCGTTAGACTCTCGCGCTTCGCGTCTCGAAGCGCGAGTTTTTTTGTTGTAGTACCCATTGCGATCCGGTCAATCGAAACCGGGTCATAGGAGAAAAACATGAGTCTAGGCCTTGTTGGTCGCAAGGTCGGCATGACTCGCATCTTCGCTGAGGACGGTGCTTCCGTTCCGGTGACGGTGCTTGACGTGTCGAACAATCGCGTGACCCAGATCAAGACCCCTGAGGCTGACGGCTACGTCGCAGTCCAGGTTGCTTTCGGCGAACGGCGCGCAAGCCGTGTCACGAAGGCAATCGCCGGCCATATGGCCAAGGCGGGTGTCGAAGCGGGTAGCGCTCTGCGTGAATTCCGTCTGTCGGCTGAGCAAGTCGCCGGCTACAAGGCGGGTGACGTGATCAGTGTGGAAATTTTCTCGGTGGGGCAGAAGGTCGATGTGACCGGCACCTCCATCGGTAAGGGCTACGCTGGCACGATCAAGCGCCACAATTTCAGCTCCCAGCGTGCTTCCCACGGTAACTCCCGTAGCCACAACGTGCCGGGTTCGATCGGTATGGCGCAGGATCCGGGTCGCGTTTTCCCGGGCAAGCGCATGACGGGTCATCTGGGCGCCGTTCGCTCGACTGTCCAGAATCTGGAAGTCGTGCGTGTGGATGCTGAGCGTGGTCTGCTGCTCATCAAGGGCGCAGTGCCGGGTCATGACGGCGGTGACGTGATCGTGCGTCCGGCTGTCAAGGCTAACTGATCGGGGGCGTCATGGAACTCAAGCTGATTAATGATCAGGGTCAGGCCTCCTCGACGGTGCAGGCTTCGGACGCGGTTTTTGGCCGCGAATACAACGAAGCGCTCGTGCACCAGCTGGTTGTTGCCTACCAAGCGAATGCCCGTTCCGGCAATCGCGCGCAGAAGGATCGTGGTGAAGTCAAGCACACCACGCACAAGCCCTTCAAGCAAAAGGGTACGGGTAATGCCCGTGCCGGTATGTCGTCCTCGCCGCTGTGGCGTGGTGGTGGTCGGATTTTCCCGAACCGCCCGGACGAGAATTTCTCGCAGAAGGTCAATCGCAAGCAGTTCCGCGCCGGTATCGCTTCGATCCTGTCGCAGCTGGTTCGCGAAGACCGTCTGGTGGTGGTCGAGAACGTGGCGATCGAAGCGCCGAAGACCCGCCTGCTGGCTCAGAAGCTCAAGGGTTTCGGTGTTGAGTCCGTGCTGGTGATCACCGACGAGATCGATGAAAACCTGTGGCTGTCGTCGCGCAACCTGCACAACGTGCTGGTGCTCGAGGCCCACGAAGCCGATCCGGTGTCGCTCGTGCGCTATCCGCGCGTGATCGTTACGCGCGCTGCGGTCGCCAAGATCGAGGAGATGTGGCAATGAGCTATAGCCAGGAACGACTCCTGCAGGTGCTGCTCGCGCCGCAGATTTCCGAGAAGGCGACTGCCGTGGCTGAAAAGCACGAGCAAGTGATTTTCCGGGTGGCGTCGGATGCGACCAAGCCGGAAATCAAGGCTGCCGTCGAGCTGCTCTTCAAGGTCCAGGTTGCCTCCGTGCAAGTCCTGAACGTCAAGGGCAAGGTGAAGCGTTTCGGCCGTTCGATCGGTCAGCGCAAGGGCTGGAAGAAGGCATTCGTGTGCCTGAAGCCGGGCCAGGAGATCAACTTCGTTGAGGGAGGGGCCGCGTAATGCTGGTCAAAGTCAAACCGACCTCTGCAGGCCGCCGCGGTCTGGTCAAGGTGGTCAACCCTGGCCTCCACAAGGGCAAGCCCTTTGCCGGCCTGGTGGAGTCTCAGTCGAAGAATGCCGGTCGTAACAACTCCGGCCGCGTGACGGTGCGCCACCAGGGTGGTGGTCACAAGCAGCACTATCGCGTCGTCGATTTCAAGCGCAACAAGGATGGCATCGTGGCCAAGGTCGAGCGTATCGAATACGACCCGAACCGCAGCGCCCACATCGCCCTGCTGTGCTACGCCGATGGCGAGCGTCGCTACATCATCGCCCCCAAGGGTCTGGTGGTGGGGCAGGAACTCGTGAGCGGCTCCGAAGCGCCGATCAAGTCTGGCAACGCACTGCCGATTCGTAACATCCCGGTCGGTAGCACGATCCACTGCGTGGAAATGCTGCCGGGCAAGGGTGCTCAGCTGGCTCGCGCCGCTGGGACTTCGGTTCAGCTGCTGGCGCGTGAAGGCATCTATGCCCAGCTCCGCCTGCGTTCCGGTGAAATCCGTCGCGTTCATATCGAGTGCCGCGCCACCATTGGTGAAGTCGGCAACGAAGAGAACAACCTGCGCAAGATCGGCAAGGCCGGTGCTCAGCGCTGGCGTGGCATCCGTCCGACGGTGCGTGGTACCGCAATGAACCCGATCGATCACCCGCACGGTGGTGGTGAGGGCAAGACCGGTGAAGGTCGTGTGCCTGTCAGTCCGTGGGGCCAGCCGGCCAAGGGCTATCGTACGCGCAACAACAAGCGTACCGACAGCATGATCGTTCAGCGTCGTCACAAGCGATAAGAGGTAGTCATGGCACGTTCCATTAAAAAAGGGCCGTTTGTAGACGATCATCTGACCAAGAAGGTCGAGGCTGCAGCGAATTCCACCGACAAGCGTCCGATCAAGACTTGGTCGCGTCGTTCGACGATCCTGCCCGAGTTCATCGGCCTGACCATCGCGGTGCATAACGGCAAACAACACATTCCGGTGTTTGTGACTGAAAACATGGTTGGTCACAAGCTGGGCGAATTCGCGCTGACGCGTACCTTCAAGGGTCACGCCGCCAGCAAGAAGGCGAAGCGGTAAGGAGAGAACATGGAAACCAATGCAAATCTGCGCGGTGTTCGCCTCTCTGCCCAGAAGGGTCGCCTTGTGGCTGATCTGGTCCGCGGCAAGCCGGTTGACCAGGCGCTGAACATTCTGGCGTTCTGCCCGAAAAAGGGTGCCGGTATCATCAAGAAGGTGCTCGAGTCCGCGATTGCGAACGCCGAGCACAACGATGGTGCTGACATCGACGCGCTGAAGGTCAAGACGATTCACGTGGAAAAGGGTATGTCCCTCAAGCGTTTCACCGCTCGCGCCAAGGGCCGCGGTAATCGCATCGAGAAGCAGACCTGCCACATCTACCTGTCTGTTGGGGAGTAAGGGGAGCACATGGGACAGAAAATCCACCCGACCGGATTCCGCCTGGCGGTGACCCGGAACTGGAGCTCTCGCTGGTTCGCCAACAGCAAGAGCTTTGCGACGATGCTTCACGAAGACATCAAGGTTCGTGAGCATCTGAAGAAGAAGCTTGCCCACGCCTCCGTGGGGCGCGTTCTGATCGAACGTCCGGCCAAGAATGCCCGTATCACCGTTTTCTCGGCTCGTCCGGGTGTCGTGATCGGCAAGAAGGGCGAAGACATCGAGCAGCTGAAGGCTGACCTGCAGAAGATCATGGGTGTTCCGGTTCACGTGAACATCGAAGAGATCCGCAAGCCGGAAACCGATGCGCAACTGATCGCTGACTCGATCGCGCAGCAGCTCGAGAAGCGCATCATGTTCCGCCGCGCCATGAAGCGTGCCATGCAGAACGCCATGCGTCTGGGTGCCCAGGGCATCAAGATCATGAGTTCGGGCCGCCTGAACGGCGCCGAGATCGCTCGTACCGAGTGGTATCGCGAAGGCCGTGTGCCCCTGCACACCCTGCGTGCCGACATCGACTACGGTTTCTCGGAAGCCAGCACGACCTACGGCATCATCGGGATCAAGGTCTGGGTCTACAAGGGTGAAATGCTGGGCAAGGGCGAGCAGCCCGTGGCCGCTGAAGCCAATGAAAACGAAGGTCGCAAGGCCCGTCGTCCCGCACGCAACGAAGGCGAGGCCAAGCCGGCCGGCCGTCGTCCCGCGGCGCGCAAGACTGGCGCTGTGAAGAACGCAGGAGCAAGCGATGCTGCAGCCGAATAGAAGGAAGTACCGCAAGGAGCAGAAGGGCCGTAACACCGGCGTTGCGACTCGCGGCGCCAAGGTGAGCTTCGGTGAGTATGGCCTCAAGGCCATTGGCCGGGGTCGTCTGACCGCGCGCCAGATCGAGTCGGCACGTCGTGCCATGACCCGTCACATCAAGCGCGGTGGTCGCATCTGGATCCGTATCTTCCCGGACAAGCCCATCTCCAAGAAGCCTGCCGAAGTCCGCATGGGTAACGGCAAGGGCAATCCGGAGTACTGGGTTGCCGAAATCCAGCCTGGCAAGGTGCTGTACGAGATGGACGGCGTTGACGAGGCCCTGGCCCGTGAAGCCTTCCGTCTGGCTGCTGCCAAGCTTCCGATTGAGACCGCGTTCGTGACGCGGCTTGTGGGGTAAGTAGAATGAAAGCCAATGAGTTGCGTTCCAAGAACGCTACCGAGCTTCAGGGTGAGCTGGTTGCGCTGCTCAAGGAGCAGTTCTCCCTGCGCATGCAGATCGCGACGCAGCAGCTGAGCAACACGTCGCAACTGGGCCGCGTGCGTCGTGATATCGCACGCGTTCGTACCATCCTGCGCGAAAAGGCGGTGGCGTAATGAGTGAAGAAAAGCAAGTCGTGCGCCGCACCCTCAGCGGTCGCGTCGTCAGCGACAAGATGGACAAGACCGTGACCGTGCTGGTCGAGCGTCGTGTGAAGCACCCGCTCTACGGCAAGGTGATGATCCAGTCCAAGAAGTATCACGCCGATGTGGCCAACGATGTGGCGGCCGAAGGTGATCTGGTCGAGATTGAGGAGTGCGCTCCGATTTCCAAGACCAAGGCATGGCGCGTGACTCGAGTGCTCGAAAAGGCCCAGGGCTGATTCGTCGTTCTCGATAAAACGCTTGCGTCAAGACGTCGAGCCAGGCTAGAATGCTTGGCTCGATTTCCCGCATTTTGCGGGGCCTTTTTCCCGGACGGGATCCAAGACTGAGTGCCTTCTGGTGTGCTCAAGTTGGATGGAGTGAAAAAATGATCCAAATGCAGACGATTCTTGACGTCGCCGACAACACGGGTGCGCGCGCAGTGATGTGCATCAAGGTGTTGGGTGGTTCCAAGCGCCGCTATGCCGGCGTTGGCGACATCATCAAGGTGAGTATCAAGGACGCAGCCCCGCGCGGTCGCGTGAAGAAGGGTGACGTCTATAACGCCGTGGTGGTTCGTACCGCCAAGGGCGTGCGTCGTAACGATGGTTCTCTGGTCAAGTTCGATAAGAATGCCGCTGTGCTTCTGAACAACAAGCTCGAGCCGATCGGTACGCGCATTTTCGGGCCGGTGACGCGCGAGCTGCGCACCGAGCGTTTCATGAAGATTGTTTCGCTGGCCCCTGAGGTCCTCTAAGGAGCGAAGATGAACAAGATTCGCAAAGGGGACGAGGTCGTCGTCCTGGCTGGCAAAGACAAGGGCAAGCGTGGCGCGGTTCTGCGCTGCGTCGATGCCGAACGTGTGGTGGTGGAAGGCGTCAATCGCGTCAAGAAGCACACCAAGCCGAACCCTGTGAAGGGTCTGGTTGGCGGGATCGTTGAAAAGGAAATGCCGATTCACGTTTCGAACGTGGCGGTGTTCAACCCGGCGACCCAGAAGGCTGATCGTGTCGGTTTCAAGACGCTTGAAGATGGCAAGAAGGTCCGCTTCTTCAAGTCGAATGGCGAAACGCTTGGCGCTTAAGGAATAGTCATGGCTCGTCTTCAAGAATTCTACAAGAGCGAAGTTGTGGCTCAGCTGAGTCAGCGCTTCGGTTACAAGTCGATCATGGAAGTGCCCCGCATCACCAAGATCACCCTGAACATGGGTGTCGGTGAAGCGGTTGGCGACAAGAAGGTGCTCGATCACGCGGTGGGTGACATGACCAAGATTGCAGGTCAGCGCCCCGTCGTGACGAAGGCCAAGAAGTCGATTGCCGGCTTCAAGATCCGTGACGGCTATCCCATCGGTTGCATGGTCACCCTGCGTGGTCCGCGCATGTTCGAATTCCTGGATCGTCTGGTTACCGTGGCCATGCCGCGTATCCGCGATTTCCGTGGGATTGTCGGCAAGGGCTTCGATGGTCGTGGCAACTACAACCTCGGTGTGAAAGAGCAGATCATTTTCCCCGAGATCGAGTACGACAAGATTGACGCTCTGCGTGGTATGAACATCAGCATCACCACGACCGCCAAGACGGATGAAGAGGCGCGCGCGCTTCTCGCAGCGTTCAAATTCCCGTTCAAGAACTGAGGGTGACATGGCTAAACTGGCTCTTATCAACCGCGAAGAGAAGCGCCGCAAGACGGTAGAGAAGTTCGCTGCCAAGCGCGCTGCCCTCCAGGCGGTGATCGACGACGTTTCCCGCTCCGAAGAAGAGCGCATGGAAGCGCGTCAGAAACTGCAGAAGCTGCCGCGTAATGCCAGCCCGAGTCGTTTGCGCAATCGTTGCGAACTGACCGGCCGTCCCCGTGGTGTGTTCCGTAAATTTGGTCTGTGCCGCAATAAGCTGCGTGAAGTGGCTTTCAAGGGCGAAGTGCCCGGCATGACCAAGGCTAGCTGGTAAGGAGATCGAGATGAGTATGTCTGATCCGGTCGCCGATATGCTGACGCGCATCCGCAATGCTCAGCTGTCTCAGAAGGCTTCGGTTGCTATGCCGTCGTCCAAGCTGAAGGTTGCGATCGCCCAAGTGTTGAAGGACGAAGGTTATGTTGACGATTTCGTGGTGCGTGGCGAGGGTTCCTCGCGCGAACTCACGATTGCGTTGAAGTATTACGCAGGCCGCCCCGTGATCGAGCGCATCGAACGCGTGAGCAAGCCTGGTCTGCGTGTGTATCGCGGCTGCGATGAACTGCCCAAGGTCATGAACGGCCTCGGCGTTGCCATCGTTTCCACGCCCTCTGGCGTCATGACTGATCGCCGCGCTCGCGCCAACAAGGTTGGTGGCGAAGTGCTGTGCGTTGTGGCTTAAGGAGAGAGCGATGTCACGCGTAGCAAAAAATCCGATCGCGCTGCCTTCCGGCGTTGAGCTGGCCATTGCAGCCGGCGAAGTGACTGTCAAGGGCCCTCTGGGTTCGCTCAAGCAACGCCTGCACCCCGCCGTGACCGTCGAGTCGGAAGGCTCTTCGGTGGTGGTCAGGGCCGTTCAGGGCGCAGACAACGCCAACGCGATGTCGGGCACGTTCCGCTCGCTGCTCAACAACATGGTTGTGGGCGTGAGCAAGGGCTTCGAGCGCAAGCTGAACCTGGTTGGCGTGGGCTATCGTGCCCAGGCCCAAGGTGACAAGCTGAACCTTTCGCTGGGTTTCTCGCACCCTGTGGTGCATCAGATGCCTGCCGGCGTGAAGGTGGAGACCCCCTCGCAGACGGAAATCGTCATCAAGGGCGTCGACAAGCAACAGGTTGGTCAGGTGGCTGCCGAGGTACGCGCCTACCGCTCTCCCGAACCCTATAAGGGCAAGGGCGTCCGGTATGCCGACGAGGTGGTGAACCTGAAGGAAACCAAGAAGAAGTAAGGCGGACGAATATGAACAAGAAAGAAGCGCGTTTGCGCAGGGCTCGCAAAACTCGGGCCCGTATCGCGGAGCAAAAGGTCGCTCGACTGACGGTGTTCCGTTCGAACTGCCACATTTATGCGCAAATCATTTCCGATTGCGGTTCGCGCGTCCTGGCCGCAGCTTCCACCGTGGAAGCTGGCGTCAAGGGCGACGTGCCCAACGGCGGCAATGTGAGCGCGGCGGCTGCGGTCGGCAAGCTGATTGCCGAACGTGCCGCGGCGGCAGGTGTCCAGTCGGTTGCGTTCGATCGCGCCGGTTACCAGTATCACGGTCGCGTCAAGGCTCTGGCCGAGGCTGCGCGTGAAAACGGTCTGAAGTTCTGAGCGAGAAAGTCATGGCTAAGCAACAGACGAAGAAGGTTCAGGCTCAAGAAGAGCGTGACGACGGCCTGCGCGAGAAGATGGTTTCGGTCAATCGCGTGACCAAGGTGGTGAAGGGTGGCCGTATTCTCGGCTTCGCCGCACTGACCGTGGTTGGCGATGGCGATGGCGGTATCGGCATGGGCAAGGGCAAGTCCCGCGAAGTGCCCGTGGCGGTTCAGAAAGCCATGAACGAAGCCCGCGCGAAGATGGCCAAGGTGTCGCTGAAGAACGGCACCCTGCAGCACTCCGTGGTCGGCAAGCACGGCGCCGCCGTGGTGCTGATGCAACCTGCTCCGAGCGGTACCGGCATCATTGCCGGGGGTGCCATGCGCGCCGTGTTCGAAGTCATGGGTGTCACCGACGTCATCTGCAAGTGCCTGGGTTCGACCAACCCGTACAACGTGGTTCGTGCCACGCTGAACGGCTTGTTCGCCACCAGCACGGCTTCCGAGATTGCTGCCAAGCGCGGCAAGACGGTTGAAGAGATCCTGGGGTAATCATGGCCGACAAGAAGATTCGCGTCACGCTCGTCAAGAGCCTGATCGGTACCAAGCAGCCGCACCGTGCCACTGTGCGCGGTCTGGGGCTGCGTCGTATCAACCATACGGTGGAACTTGAAGATACGGCCGCAGTGCGCGGCATGATCAACAAGGTCTCCTATCTGCTGAAGTGGGAGGGCTAAATGGAACTCAACAAGCTGCAACCCGGTGAGGGTTCCAATAAGGCTCGCCGTCGCGTCGGTCGCGGCATCGGCAGCGGTCTGGGCAAGACTTGTGGCCGTGGTCACAAGGGCCAGAAGTCGCGTGCCGGTGGTTTCCACAAGGTCGGTTTCGAAGGCGGTCAGATGCCGATGCAACGGCGTCTGCCGAAGCGCGGTTTCGTGTCGCTGACGGCTGCCCGCAACGTGGAAGTGCGCCTGAGCGAGATCGCTCTGCTGCCCATCGATGAAATCGATCTGCTGTCGCTGAAGCAGGCTGGCATCGTGGCCATCGAAGCGCTGTCGGCCAAGGTGATCCTGTCCGGCGCGATCGACCGCAAGGTGACGCTGCGTGGCGTGGGTGCGACCAAGGGTGCGCGCGCTGCCATCGAAGCTGCTGGCGGCTCCGTCGCTGAGTAATCAGAGGACAGGGTATCTACGTGGCCACTCAATCGCCAGTGTTAGGTAAGTCCGGCAAGTTCGCCGATCTGAAGCGCCGCCTGATGTTCCTGATCGGAGCTCTGGTGGTGTATCGGATCGGGGCACACATCCCGGTTCCCGGGATTGACCCCGTCGAGCTTGCCAAACTGTTCGAGTCGCAGAAGACCGGCATCCTGGGCGTGTTCAACCTGTTCTCGGGTGGCGCACTCTCGCGGTTCACGATCTTCGCGCTGGGGATCATGCCTTACATCTCCGCGTCGATCATCATGCAGTTGATGTCGATCGCTTCGCCTCAGCTCGAGGCGTTGAAGAAGGAAGGTGAGGCGGGTCGTCGCAAGATCACCCAGTACACGCGCTACGGCACCGTGGCCTTGGCCCTGTTCCAGTCGATCGGCATTTCGATCATGCTGGAGCAGCAGCCCAACCTGGTTCTGGATCCGGGCCTCCTGTTCCGCATTACTGCGGTCTCGACGCTGGTGACGGGCACGATGTTCATGATGTGGCTGGGCGAACAGATCACGGAGCGTGGTATCGGCAACGGTATCTCCATCCTGATCTTCGCGGGTATCGCGTCCGGTCTGCCGGGTTCGATCGGTGGGCTGCTGGAGCTTGTCCGCACGGGGGCCATTCATCCTCTGGCGGCGCTTGTGATCTGCGTGCTGATCGTGCTGGTGACGGCTTTCGTGGTGTTCGTGGAGCGTGGGCAGCGCAAGATCCTGGTGAATTACGCCAAGCGTCAGGTCGGCAACAAGATCTACGGTGGGCAGAGTTCGCACCTTCCGCTCAAGCTGAACATGTCGGGCGTGATCCCGCCGATCTTCGCATCGTCGATCATCCTGTTCCCGGCAACGGCGGCTCAGTGGTTCGGGTCTTCCGACAGCATGCGCTGGCTGAAGGACATCGCGGCGACGCTGTCGCCCGGTCAGCCGATCTACATCCTGCTCTACGCTGCGGCCATCGTGTTCTTCTGTTTCTTCTACACGGCGCTGGTTTTCAATTCCAAGGAAACCGCGGATAACCTGAAGAAGAGCGGGGCCTTCGTTCCGGGCATCCGTCCGGGCGAGCAGACCGCGCGTTATATCGACAAGATCCTGATGCGGCTCACGCTGGTCGGGGCAGTCTATGTGACGCTGGTGTGCCTGCTGCCGGAGTTCCTGATCCTGAAGTGGCAGGTGCCGTTCTACTTTGGTGGAACGTCGCTGCTGATCATTGTGGTCGTGACGATGGATTTCATGGCGCAGGTTCAGGCCTACATCATGTCCCATCAGTACGAAAGCCTCCTCAAGAAGGCAAATTTCAAGGGCAGCAGCACGTTACCTCGGTAAGGCGCGATGTCGAAGGAAGATGCCGTCGAGTTCCAGGGCGAGGTCATCGAAACTTTGCCCAACGCAACATTCAGGGTGAAACTGGAGAATGGTCATGTCGTCCTGGGCCATATTTCCGGAAAGATGCGGATGCACTACATCCGCATCCTGCCCGGCGACAAGGTCACAGTGCAGCTCACGCCGTACGACCTGAGCAAGGGACGTATCACATTCCGCTCGAAGTAGACGGAACGGTTATTAGGAGTCAGAAATGAGAGTGCAAGCTTCTGTTAAGCGGATCTGCCGCAAGTGCAAGATCATCCGTCGCAAGGGCGTGGTTCGCGTGATCTGCGAAGATCCGCGTCACAAACAGCGTCAGGGTTGATTTTGAGCCCCGTTTTCTTTAAACTTATGCGTTTCGCTTTTCCGCGATAAAAGGGTAAGTTCATGGCCCGTATTGCTGGTGTCAATATTCCGAATCACAAGCACGCAGAGATCGCTCTGACCGCCATTTATGGCATCGGTCGCACGCGTGCCCAGAAGATCTGTGACGTTGCGGGTGTCGCCCGTAACGCCAAGATGAAAGACCTTGATGAAGCGCAGATGGATCGTCTGCGCGAAGAAGTTGCGAAGTTCACCGTCGAAGGTGATCTGCGTCGCGAGGTCACCATGAATATCAAGCGTCTGATGGACCTTGGTTGCTATCGTGGCGTTCGTCATCGTCGTGGTCTGCCGGTTCGCGGTCAGCGTACCCGCACCAATGCCCGTACCCGCAAGGGCCCGCGCAAGACGATGGCTGGCAAGAAGTAATCTGAGGTAGATCATGGCAAAGACTGCTGCGAAGATTCGCAAGAAGGTTAAGAAGAACGTTGCCGAAGGCATTGCGCACATTCACGCATCCTTCAACAACACCATCGTGACGATCACCGATCGTCAGGGCAACGCACTCTCGTGGGCGACCTCGGGTGGTGCCGGCTTCAAGGGCTCGCGCAAGAGCACCCCGTTTGCTGCCCAGGTCGCTGCGGAAGCAGCGGGCAAGGCTGCTCAGGAGTGTGGCGTGAAGAACCTGGAAGTGCGCATCAAGGGACCCGGCCCTGGCCGTGAGTCCGCCGTGCGTGCCCTCAACGCTCTGGGTCTGAAGATTACGTCGATTACGGACATCACGCCTGTTCCGCACAACGGTTGCCGTCCGCCGAAGCGTCGCCGCATCTAAGGAGTAGAACGTGGCTCGCAATCTCGATCCGAAATGCCGTCAGTGTCGCCGTGAAGGCGAGAAGCTGTTCCTGAAGGCAGAGAAGTGTTTTACCGACAAGTGCGCCATCGAGCGCCGCGCTTATGCGCCTGGCCAGCATGGCCAGAAGTCGGGGCAGCGGCTGTCCGGTTACGGTCAGCAGCTGCGTGAGAAGCAGAAGATCCGTCGTATCTATGGCGTGCTCGAAGGCCAGTTCCGCAAGGTGTACGCCGAGGCTGACCGTCGCAAGGGTCAGACCGGTGAAAACCTGCTGCAACTGCTGGAAGGTCGTCTGGATGCCGTCGCCTATCGCATGGGCTTTGGCGGTTCGCGTGCTGAAGCGCGTCAGGTCGTGCGCCACAACGGCGTGCTGGTCAACGGCAAGCGTGTGAACATTCCGTCATACCTGCTGGTGCCGGGGGATGTGGTCGAACTGGCAGAATCCACTCGTACCCACCTGCGTTCCAAGGCCGCTCTCGAAGCTGCCGAAGGCCGCGGTTTCCCCGAGTGGCTGGAAGTCGATGCCAAGGGCGCCAAGGGTACCTTCAAGGCCTACCCGCAACGCGCCGAGCTCCCGTCGACCATCAACGAGAGCCTGGTTGTCGAACTGTACTCGCGTTAATGCGAGTTCAAGCCAACTCGTGACAAGGATAGGACATGCAGAGTAATAGCCTCCTGAAGCCTCGCATCATCGATGTGCAAAGCGTCTCCCCGGTTCACGCCGTTGTGGTGATGGAGCCGTTCGAGCGGGGTTACGGGCACACACTGGGTAACGCGCTGCGCCGCATCCTGCTGTCGTCGCTGCCGGGCCACGCCCCGACCGAAGTTTCGATCGATGGCGTGCTCCACGAGTACTCGACGCTGGATGGCGTCCGGGAAGACGTGGTCGACATCCTGCTCAATCTCAAGGGTGTCGTGCTCAAGCTGCACAACCGTACCGAAGCCACGCTGCGCCTGTCCAAGTCGGGCGAAGGCGTGGTCAAGGCCTCCGACATCGAAGCGACGCATGACGTCGAGATCATCAACCCGGACCACGTGATTGCTCACCTGGCCCCGGGCGGCAAGATCGACATGCAGATCAAGGTGGAGCAGGGTCGTGGTTACGTGCCCGGCAACGTGCGCCCGCTGAACGGTGACAACAAGGTCATCGGCCGTATCGTTCTGGACGCTTCGTTCAGCCCGGTGCGCCGCGTGAGCTACCAGGTCGAGAGCGCTCGTGTCGAGCAGCGTACCGATCTGGACCGTCTGATCATCGACATCGAGACCAACGGCGCCGTGGATCCGGAAGAGTCGATCCGCTTTGCCGCTCGCGTCCTGATGGATCAGCTGTCGGTGTTCGCCGATCTCGAAGGCACGCCTGTTGCCGACGTGAAGCCGGCTGCGCCGCAGATCGATCCGATCCTGATGCGTCCGGTGGATGATCTGGAATTGACGGTTCGTTCGGCGAACTGCCTCAAGGCAGAAAACATTTATTACATCGGCGATCTGATTCAGCGCACCGAAACCGAGTTGCTCAAGACCCCGAATCTGGGTCGCAAGTCGCTGAACGAGATCAAGGATGTGCTCGCTTCGCGTGGTCTCACGCTGGGCATGAAACTGGAAAACTGGCCGCCGGCCGGTCTCGAGAAGACCGCCTGAGCAGCAAGGAATAGGGAATAACGAAAATGCGTCACGGTAACGGCCTCCGCAAGCTCAACCGCACCAGCGCCCACCGCAAGGCTCTGCTGCAAAACCTTTCGAACGCGCTGCTGCGCCACGAAGCGATCAAGACGACCCTGCCCAAGGCAAAGGAACTGCGCCGCGTGGTGGAGCCGCTGATCACGCTCGGCAAGACGCCGTCGCTGGCGAATCACCGACTGGCTTTTGCCCGTCTGCGTGATCGCGAGATGGTGCTGAAGGTGTTCAACGAACTCGGTCCGCGCTATGCCTCCCGCAATGGTGGCTACCTGCGCATCCTGAAGTGCGGTTTCCGCGTCGGCGACAATGCACCGATGGCTTACGTCGAGCTGGTTGACCGTCCCGAGACCAGCGAAGCGGTTGCCGCCGAGTAATTCGCTCCCAGTTCCGGT
The DNA here is from genome assembly GCA_031119555.1 of Candidatus Dactylopiibacterium sp. Lineage (GTDB taxonomy): Bacteria > Pseudomonadota > Gammaproteobacteria > Burkholderiales > Rhodocyclaceae > Uliginosibacterium. Next base: position 29,228 of record JAVHXQ010000030.1, on the reverse strand, counting down.
TTCAACAGAAAACCCGCCTCAGGCGGGTTTTTTGTTGCCTGTCGCAGACGTTCCGCCGGGGGGGCTTTTGCGGCGGCTGGCCGGGCCGGACGCGGCGCCGCGCCCGCCCGCCGCTCCCGCAGAGGGTCGGGCGCGTCGGGAGAGGCGTCAGGCGCTGCGTCTGGCGCGCTCCAGCAAGGGCGCCAGATAGCGCCCGGTGTGGCTGGCGGGGTGGGCCGCCAGGGCTTCCGGGGTGCCGCAGGCGAGAATCTGGCCGCCTCCGGCACCTCCTTCTGGGCCGAGGTCGACAAGCCAGTCGGCCGTCTTGATGACGTCCAGATTGTGCTCGATCACGATGATGGTGTTGCCCTGGTCGCGCAGGCGCGTGAGCACGCGGAGAAGAAGCTCGATGTCGTGGAAGTGCAGGCCTGTCGTCGGTTCGTCGAGGATGTAGAGCGTGCGCCCGGTGTCGCGCTTGGAAAGCTCCAGCGCGAGCTTCACACGCTGCGCTTCGCCGCCCGAGAGCGTGGTGGCGCTTTGTCCGAGGCGGATGTAACCCAGCCCGACTTCCATCAGCGTGTCCAGCTTGCGCGCCACGCCGGGCACCGCTTCGAAGAAGCGCTGCGCCTCCTCGACCGTCATTTCCAGCACGTCGGCGATGTTGCGCCCCTTGTAACGGACCTCCAGCGTTTCGCGGTTGTAGCGCTTGCCGTGGCACACGTCGCAGGGGACGAAGACGTCGGGCAGGAAGTGCATTTCGACGCGCAGCATGCCGTCGCCCTGACAGGCTTCGCAGCGGCCGCCTTTTACGTTGAACGAGAAACGCCCTGGCCCGTAGCCGCGCGCGCGCGCTTCGGGCACGCCCGAGAAAAGCTCGCGGATGGGGGTCAGGAGCCCCGTGTAGGTGGCCGGGTTGGAGCGGGGCGTGCGCCCGATGGGGGCCTGGTCCACGCTGATGATCTTGTCGAACTGGTCGAGGCCGTGAATCGCGCGATAGGGCGCGGGCTCCATGCTGCTGCCATGGATCTCGCGCGCGGCGAGCGCGTAGAGCGTGTCGTTGATGAGTGTCGATTTGCCCGAGCCCGAGACGCCCGTGATGCAGGTGAGGAGGCCAAGCGGGATTTCGAGATCGACGTCGCGCAGGTTGTTGCCGCGCGCGCCTTCGAGGCGCAGCAGGCGGGCCGGGTCGGGCGCGAGGCGCTTGGCGGGCGTGGCGATCGCCAGGCGCCCCGAAAGATAGGCGCCCGTGATCGAGGCCGGCGTGCCGGCAACCGTTTCGGGTGTGCCGATGGCGATGACCTCGCCACCGTGCTCGCCCGCGCCCAGTCCCATGTCCACGACGTGATCGGCCATGCGGATCGCGTCTTCGTCATGTTCGACGACGATCACCGTGTTGCCGATGTCGCGCAGCCGGCGCAAGGTGGCGAGCAGTCTGTCGTTGTCGCGCTGGTGCAGGCCGATGGAGGGCTCGTCGAGCACGTACATGACGCCCGTCAGGCCCGAGCCGATCTGCGAGGCGAGCCGGATGCGCTGCGCCTCTCCGCCCGAGAGCGTGTCGGCCGAGCGGTTCAGCGACAGGTAATCGAGCCCCACGTCGATCAGGAACTGCAGGCGCGAGGCCACTTCATGCATGATCTTGTCCGCCACCTGACCCTTCGCACCCGTGAGCCGGGTGCTGGCGAAGTACGCGTGGCAATCGCGGATGGCGAGACCGCCGATCTCGGGCAGCGTGCGCGTGCCGATGCGCACGTAACGCGCCTCCTGGCGCAGACGGCTGCCGGCGCAGTCGGGGCAGGGCCGCGTCGAACGGTACTTGCCGAGTTCTTCGCGCACGGCGAGGGAGTCGGTCTCGCGCAGACGGCGCTCCAGGTTGGGGATGATGCCCTCGAAGCTGTGCGACTTCGCGACCATGCGGCCCGATTCCGAAAGGTAGCGGAAGGGGATCACGCGGGTGCCCGAGCCATGCAGCACGACGTCCTGGACCTCGCTGGGCAGGGTCTCGAAGGGCGCTTCGATGTCGAACTCATAGAAGGTGGCCAGGCTTTGCAGCATCTGGAAGTAGAACTGGTTGCGACGGTCCCAGCCCCGGATCGCCCCTGAGGCCAGCGACAGTTCGGGGTGGGCCACGACGCGGGCGGGGTCGAAGAAATCGTGATGGCCGAGGCCGTCGCAGCTCGGGCAGGCGCCCACCGGATTGTTGAACGAGAACAGGCGCGGCTCGAGTTCCTGCACCGCGAACCCGCAGACCGGGCAGGCGTAGCGGGCGGAGAAGGGGTGCTCGACGCCGGAATCCATCTCGAAAGCGACGGCGCGGCCTTCCGCGTGCGCCAGCGCGGTTTCGAAACTCTCGGCGAGGCGCTGGCGCGAATCGGGCCGGATCTTCACGCGATCCACCACGAGATCGATGTCGTGCTGCGCTTCGGCCTCCAGCGGGCCGAGCTGGTCGATCTCGCAGACCTTGCCGTCCACGCGCAGGCGCACGAAACCCTGGGCGCGCAGCTCGGCGACGAGTTCGGCATGGTCGCCCCTGAGGGTGCGCACCAGAGGCGCAAGAATCATCAGCGGCGTGCCTTCGGGCAGGGCCAGCACGTGATCCACCATCTGCGAAACGGTCTGCGCCTCGAGCGGCCGCGCGTGCTCGGGGCAGTAGGGCGTGCCGGCGCGCGCGAAAAGCAGGCGCAGGTAATCGTGGATCTCGGTGATGGTGCCCACCGTCGAGCGCGGATTGTGGCTCGTGGCCTTCTGCTCGATGGAGATCGCGGGCGAGAGGCCTTCGATGAGGTCTACGTCGGGCTTTTCCATGAGCTGCAGGAACTGGCGCGCGTAGGCCGACAGGCTCTCCACGTAGCGGCGCTGCCCCTCGGCATACAGGGTGTCGAAGGCCAGCGAGCTCTTGCCCGAACCCGACAGGCCCGTGATCACCGTGAGGCGATTGCGGGGGATGTCGAGGCTGATGTTCTTGAGGTTATGGGTGCGCGCCCCACGAATTCGGATCCAGTCCATGGCCCATGCTGCCGGCAAGAAAACCAGACAATATAAACCAGCCCGGAGGGCAGGGCCATGCCAGACTTCGTGGTCTCCACGCCTCTTGCGGCAGTGGTAGCATGCGGGTCGCCGCCGTCCGGCGGTAACCGCACCGCTTCGTCACACACGCCAGCACGAGGCCGGTCCAGCACAGGAGAAACAGCATGGCATCCGTCAACAAGGTCATCCTCATCGGCAACCTCGGCCGCGACCCCGAAACCCGCTACGCGCCCAGTGGCGACGCGTTCTGCACGATCACCGTGGCCACCACCGACACCTGGAAGGACCGCCAGACGGGTGAGAAGAAAGAGGCGACCGAGTGGCACCGCGTGGTGTTCAACGGGCGGCTTGCCGAGATCGCCGGGCAATACCTCAAGAAAGGCCGGCCGGTCTATATCGAGGGCAGCCTGCGCACGCGCAAGTGGACCAACAAGGAAGGCGTCGAGCAGTACACCACCGAAATCCGCGCCGACCAGATGCAGATGCTGGGCTCGCGTGACGGCGCCGAAGGTGGCGGCGCCCGGGGCGGTTACGGCGGTGGCGACGACTACAACCAGAGCCGTGGCGGGGATGACTTCCAGCAGGCGCCGCGCAACAACAACAACAGCCGTCCGGCCGCCGCGCCGCGCCAGGCGCCGGCCCCCGCGCAGGCACCGGCCGCAGGCGGTTTCGGCGATTTCGACGACGACATTCCGTTCTGATCGCCGCCAGCGCCGCCTGCAGGATCGCGAGGCCCGCCCGCCGCAAGGAGGCGGGCCTTGTCGTTGGACCGGGGCAGGCTGGAACTTCGGGCGGCGTTTAGCACTCAATAGGGCAGAGTGCTAACATATGGCCGGTGGTCATCAGGCCACCGGAGTCCCTGGAGGTAGAAACATGACGCAAGCGCTGGCTTTTCCGGTTCCCAACGCACTGGGCAACATCGATCAGTACGTTCAGGCCGTCAACCGCTACCCGCTGCTGACCGAAGCACAGGAGCAGGCGCTCGCCCAGCGCCTGAAGAACGACAACGATCTGGACGCCGCGCGTCAGCTCGTGCTGTCGCACCTGCGTCTGGTGATCTCTATCGCGCGCAACTACCTGGGCTATGGGCTGCCTCACGCCGACCTGATCCAGGAAGGCAACATCGGCCTCATGAAGGCCGTGAAGCGCTTCGATCCCGCACGCGGCGTGCGTCTGGTGTCTTTCGCGATGCACTGGATCAAGGCCGAAATCCACGAATACATCGTGCGCAACTGGCGCCTTGTGAAGATCGCCACCACCAAGGCGCAGCGCAAGCTCTTCTTCAACCTGCGTTCGATGCGGGGCGACGCCGCTTCGCTGTCGCCCGAGGACGTCCGCGGCATCGCCGGCAAGCTGGGCGTGAAGCCCGAGGAAGTCGTCGAGATGGAAACCCGCTTCGCGGGTGGCGAGATCGGTATCGACCGCAATCCGGATGACGACGACGAGCGCGCCGCGCCCATCGACTGGCTGGCCGACGAATCCGCCGAGCCCGTCGAGGTGATCGCCGCCGCCGAAACCGCGCGGCTGCACGATCAGGGGCTCAAGGGGGCGCTCGCGGGGCTGGACGAACGCTCGCGCGCCATCGTGCAGCGCCGCTGGCTCGTCGAGGACAACCCCGCCACGCTGCACGAGCTGGCCGCCGAGTATGGCGTTTCCGCCGAGCGCATCCGCCAGATCGAGGCCAAGGCCATGCAGAAGATGCGTCTGGCGCTGAGCGCCTGACCCGCGCTTTGCGGACCTCGCGGCGGCCACCTCCGGGTGGCCGTCGTCGTTTCAGCGCGCGGAGGTGAGGGCCAGATTGCTCGCGAGCGTTTCCAGAAACGCCCGCGTCCGCGCCGGGATCAGGCGCCGCCCGGGCATCACGGCCCACACCGTCATCGCGGGCAGCTCCCATTCCGGCAGCACGCGCACGAGGCGCCCTGCCGCCACCGCGTCCTGCACGAAGCGCGAGGACAGGCCCGCGATGCCCAGCCCGTGCATGGCCAGCTGGCATAGCAGGGAGACCGAATTGGCCCCGATGGGGCCGGCGGGCAGGTCTTCCCAGTGGTCGTCGCCGTGGCGCAGGCGCCAGCGTTGCGGCTCGCCGTTGCTGGCCATCAGGTGCAGCGCGGTGTGCTGCATGAGCGCGTCGGGGCTGGCTGGCGTACCGTAGCGTTTCAGGTAGGCGGGGCTCGCATACAGACCGGCGTGGATCTCGAACAGCGCGCGCGCCACGAGCGTGGCATCGTCGGGCAGGCGGGCCGCCACGCGGAGGGCCAGGTCGAACTGCTCGCCGAGGATGTCCACGCGACGCGCCGACAGATCGAGATCCAGCTTTACTTCAGGGTAGGTTGCCGCGAACTGCAGCAGCAGCGGCGGCAGCAGCCACTCGGCGAAGTCTCCCGGCATGCTGACCCGCAGCCGCCCGCGCACGGCGGCCTGACGATGCTGCGCGAAGGCCGCCGCCGCTTCGGCTTCCTCCTGCAGGCGGCGCGCGTGCTCGAGAATGCCGCGGCCGAAGTCCGTCAGCAGCAGGCGCCGCGTGCTGCGCGTGATGAGGCGCTCACCGAGGCGGCTTTCGAGCGCGGCGATGCGGCGCGATACGGTGGATTTGGGGAGCCCGCCGCGCTCGGCGGCGGCCGAGAAACTGCCGCATTCCATGACGCGGGCGAAGAGCAGGAGGTCGTTGGCGTCGAGTTCCATGGCGGGTCGATTGTTGCTTTGGTGGAACAATGCTATCCGTTCATCGGCCTTCCGGTGCGTCCGTGCGAAGAATAAAGTTCGGTCATGCCTTCAACCCCTTGGGAGACCGATATGAACATCCTGCAAGTCAATTCCAGTGTCCGCGGCAACGCCTCCGCCTCTTCCCGCCTGGCCGGCACCATCGCCGCGCGCGTGCTCGCCGCTCACCCCGGCGCCGTGCTGACCGTGCGCGACACCACGCAGCAGCCCGTGCTCGACGAAGCCGCGCTGGGCGCGCTGTTCACGCCGGCGGATGCCCGCACGCCGGAGCAATCGGCGCGCGCCGCCATCGATGACGCGACCATCCGCGAAGTGCAGGCGGCCGACGTGATCGTGCTGGGGGTGCCGATGTACAACTTCGGCGTGCCCGTCCAGCTCAAGGCCTGGATCGACGCCATCGCCCGCGCGGGTGTGACTTTCCGCTATACCGAGAACGGGCCCGAAGGCCTGCTCAAGGGCAAGAAGGTCTACGTGACGCTGGCGCGCGGGGGGCTTTATCGCGACACCCCCGCCGACTCGCAGGTGCCTTACCTCAGGAGCGTGCTGGGTTTCCTGGGCATGACCGACATCACCTTCATCCATGCCGAAGGGCTGGCCATGGGAGAAGACGCCGCGAGCAAGGCGCTTGCGGCCGCCGACGCCGAGATCGCGGCGCTGGCGATCTGAAGGTAAACCGCGCGGGCTGCCCCCGGCCCGCGCCGCGAAAGGAGCAGACATCATGAACACCGTCATCGAAAACACCCGCTTCGCCTCGCGCGCGGTGGAGCGTCTCGTGGCCGGCCGTGCGACGTCCGACGGCGCGGGCGTGAAGCTCACGCGCGTGCTCACGCACGACCTGCAACGCCGGCTCGACCCCTTCCTGATGCTGGACGCCTTCCGCAACGAGAACCCCGACGACTACATCGGCGGCTTTCCCGATCACCCGCACCGGGGCTTCGAAACGGTCACCTACATGATCGCGGGGCGCATGCGCCATCACGACAGCGCCGGCAACTCGGGCCTGCTCGGCCCGGGCGGCGCGCAGTGGATGACCGCCGGGTCGGGGCTGATCCACTCCGAGCTGCCCGAGCAGGAAGCCGGCCTCATGGAAGGCTTCCAGCTGTGGCTGAACCTGCCCGCGCGCGACAAGATGTGCGCGCCCCACTATCGCGACATTCCGGGCGACGCGATCCCCGAAGCGCTCACGGCGGCTGGCGTGCGCGTGCGCGTGATCGCGGGCAGCAGCCAGGGCGTGAGCGGCGCCGTCGAGCGTCCCGTGACCGAGCCGCTGTTCCTCGACCTGCATCTGCCGGCCGGGGCGGTGTTCGAGCAGGCGCTGCCGGTGGGGCACAACGCTTTTCTCTATACCTACCGGGGCACGGTGGACGTGGAGGGGCGCGAGGTGCCGGACCGCAGCATGGCGATTCTCGCCAACGACGGCGCGCCGGGCGTGCGCATCGTCGCCAGCGTGGCGTCGCGTGTGATCCTGGTCGCCGGTGCGCCGCTCAATGAACCGATCGCGCAATACGGGCCGTTCGTCATGAACACCGGCGAGCAGATCCAGCAGACGCTGGACGACTATCGGCGCGGCTTCTTCGAGGCCGCCCGCGTGCAGCGCGAGGGCTGACGCGCGCCTGGCCCTCCGACACGGCCCGCCGGCAACGGCGGGCCGTGTTTATTTGGGCGTATTGGCTCAAGTCGGCACGCTGCCTGCCGTTCTCACTGGCGCCAGCGCGACGGCGTTTGCAGACGCCGTGCGATATCCAGAAAGAGAGAAGGCAATGAAGATAACCATCGTGAAGCGCCTGGGGGGCCTGATTGCCGTGGCGGCCCTGGGCCTGCTGTTCGTCGGCGGCGTGGGGCTGTTCACCTCCAGCCGGCTCTTCGAGTCGCTGGCGGTGCTCAACGGGAGCACCTTGCCCTCCATCAACGCCATCGATGCGACCGAAGTGGAACTGCTGCGGCTGCAGGGCAGCGTGCGCTCCCACATGCTGATCGGCAGCGAGGAACGCAAGGCCGCGATCGAGCAGATCATCAAGGGTGAGCTGGACAAGATCTCCGAGCAGTCGCGCCAGTTCCAGGCGCTGCAGACCGATGCCGGCGGACGCCCGCTCGCGGAGGCAGCGCTGGCCGCCATCGAGGATTTCAAGAGCGCGGCCAACGAGGTGCTGCAGTTCTCGCGTCAGGATCAGAGCGTCGACGCGCGCGTGGCGAGCGACACCCGCCTCGTGCCCGCGGGCGAAGCCGCCTACGCGGCGCTCGAGAAGCTGGCCGACTTCAACGAACAGCGCTCCGCGCAGGAGGCCGTGGCCGCCGAACGCTTCGGCACGCGGGCGCGCTTTGCCTCGGCGGCGGTCATCGTGATTGCCTTGCTGGCCACCGGCGGCATAGGCATTTTCCTCGTGCGCAGCATCGGCGCCGGTCTCGCCGGGGTGCAGGAGACCGTGGCGCGCATCGAGCGCGAGCGCGATTTCACGCTGCGCGTGCCGGCCAAGGGCGAGGACGAACTGGGCCTCACGGCGAAAGCCCTGAACCAGTTGCTGACCTCCATGCAGCGCGACCTGGGCGCCATCAGCACGGGGGCGCGCTCGGTAGCCGAGGCGTCCACGCGCATGAGCGAAACGTCGGGCCAGGTCGCGGGCGCGGCCCAGGCGCAGAGCGCGGCGGCGGCCAGCATGGCGGCGGCGGTCGAGGAGATGACGGTCAGCATCTCGCACGTGGGCGACCGCGCGGCCGAGGCGCGCATGCTGTCCAATTCGTCGGGAGAGCTGGCAGCCTCCGGCGAGCGCGTGATCGGGCAGACCGTGGAAGACATCAACAGCATCGCGGGCGCCGTGGAGCGCGCGGCGGGCAGCATCCGCGAACTGGGCGCGCAGAGCGAGCAGATCTCCAGCGTGGTCGCGGTGATCCGCGAAGTGGCGGACCAGACCAACCTGCTGGCGCTCAATGCGGCCATCGAAGCCGCGCGCGCGGGCGAACAGGGGCGGGGATTCGCGGTCGTGGCGGACGAGGTGCGCAAGCTCGCCGAGCGGACCGCGCAATCGACGCAGGAAATCTCGGCGATGGTCGAGCGCGTGCGGCACGGTGCGCGCACCGCCGTGGATGGCATGGAGCAGGCCGTCGAGCGCGTGAACGACGGCGTGCAGCGCGCGCAGGACGCGAGCGCCTCCATCCACCAGATCGGCAATGCCAGCCGCCAGGCGGTGGACATGGTCAGCGAGATCACCGATGCGATCCGCGAGCAGGGCGCCACCAGCACCGCCATTGCGCAGCAGGTCGAGCGCATCGCGCAGATGTCGGACGAATCGAGCGCGGCGGCGGGCGAGAGCGCGGATGCCGCGCGCGAGCTGGACCGTCTGGCCGCCTCGATGCAACAGGTGGTGGCGGCCTACCGGCTGTGACGCACCCGCGCCGCCGCGCCCGCCTCAGCGGGCGTCGGCGCTGTCGCCCGAGCCCGTCACGGCGCGGCCGAGGCGGTCGAGCACGGCATCCCAGGCGCTGTCGCCGGGTGGTGTTTCGACGAGGATCTGCCGCGCGCCGGCGGCATCCAGGGCGCGCAGGTTGGCGTAGAGGTCGTGCGCGTAGCCGGCCGCGTCGAAGGGGGCGTCTATGCTCATCGCGTAGCGCCCCGGCGCGGATTCCCCCGCCAGCGTGAGCACCGCGCAATCGGCCGGCGCCGCGGCGATGGCGGCCCGGCTCGCGAGGCGCATCGGCGTGCGCGGGGCGTAGTGCGCCGCCAGCGCGCCCGGCACGCGCGGGGCGGGCTGCCCTTCGGTGTCTTCGTCCTTGAGGCGGACATGGCGGCCGATCACGGCGGCCAGCGCATCGCGGCCGATCATGCCGGGGCGCAGCACGACGGGCGCGTTGCGCGACAGGTCGATGATGGTGGATTCGATGCCCACGTCGCACGGCCCCCCGTCGAGCACCATCGCCACGCGTTCGCCGAGGTCGTCTGCGACGTGCCGTGCGCAGGTGGGGCTGATGCGCCCGAACCGGTTGGCCGAGGGGGCCGCCACGCCGCCGCCGAAGGCGCGCAGCAGGGCGAGCGCGACGGGGTGGTCGGGCACGCGCAGGCCGATGGTGTCCTGCCCCGCGCTCACCACGTCATTCACGTCCGGCGCCTTCTTCAGGATCATCGTCAGCGGGCCGGGCCAGAACGCACGCGCGAGCGCGATCGCTTCGCGCGGAATCCCGGCGGCCCACGCGGTGATCTCCTCGGCGTCGGCCAGATGCACGATCAGCGGGTGGTCGGCCGGGCGTTCCTTGGCGGCGTAGATGGCGCGCACCGCGTCGGGGTTGGCGGCGTCCGCCCCGAGGCCGTAGACGGTCTCGGTGGGCAGGGCGACGAGCTGCCCGGCGCGCAGCAGCTCGGCGGCGCGGGCGATGGCGGATTCGGTGGCGTGTTCGATCATGGCAATGTCTGGCGGAAGAACGCGAGGACCTGCCGCTTGGCGTCCTCGCGCGCGGCGGGGTTGGGCGCCACGGTCGTGCCCTGGCCGGGATTCACGCCGTTGGGCACCTCCTCGCGCACGCGCCGGCTGCGCAGCGCCGGGTTGTCGAAGTCGTGGTAAGTGTCGGGGTAGCTCAGCAGGCGCACGGCCTCGCCGCGCGCGGCGAGCGCGGCGACCAGGTCGCGGCAGGGCGCGAAGGGCGTCCAGTCGTCGGCTTCGCCCATGACGATCAGCAGCGGCGCATACGGCCGGTAAGCCTCGGCGCGTTGGGCGCGCTTCGAGCAGCCGGGGTAGAAGGCCACGGCGGATGCGAAGCCCGTGCCGGCGCGCGGCGCGCGCGCGATGGTGTCCAGCGTGGTGCCGCCCCCGTGCGACCAGCCCAGCAGGCCGATGCGCTGCGGCGCGATGCCGGGTTGGGCGCGCAGCCAGGCGAGCGCGGCGTAGGCGTCGCCGCGCCGGTCGGATTCGCGCAGCTTGCGATCGGCGAACTTCTGCGTGCACAGGCTGCGTTCGCCGCGCGGCGTGAGGCTGTCCAGCATCAGCGCGGCGATGCCGTGGGCGGCCAGGAATTCACCCCACATGCGATGGCGCGCGTTGAGCCCGCCGTCCTTCGCGTAGGCGCCGCCGCAGCCATGCAGCATCACGACGGCCGCGTGCGGCCCGTCGCCCGCGGCGCGGAACAGGAAGCCGGGCAGCGGCGCGGGGGCGGTCGAGAGACCGGCGGGCGGGATCTGCACGGCCTCCTGGGCCTGCGCGGCAGCCACGGCGCCCAGGCCGCACAGCAGGCTGGCGAGCAGGCGGCGCGACATCAGGCTTCGTCCCGGATGCCCAGCGCGGCGCGCGCGGCGAGCGCAACCGCCTGCGCGCGCGCGGGGTCGGCGTCGATCACCGTGAAGTGGCCCATCTTGCGGCCCGGCCGGGCGGCGTGCTTGGCGTACAGATGCAGCTTGAGGTTGGGGATCGCGAGCAGCGCGGCCCAGTCGGGTTCGCGGGTGTTGCCGTCGGCGTCGAACCAGATGTCGCCGAGCAGATTCACCATGACCGCCGCCGAGTGCGCGCGTGCGTCTCCCAGCGGCAGGCCGCAGAGCGCGCGCACCTGCTGCTCGTACTGGCTCGTGACGCAGGCGTCCACGGTGTAGTGGCCGCTGTTGTGCGGGCGCGGCGCCATTTCGTTCACATACAGCTGGCCGCGCGAGACGAAGAACTCCACGCCCAGGGTGCCGACGTAGCCGAGCTGCCCGGCGATGCGGGCGGCGATTTCCTCGGCCGTGTCGCGCAGGCAGGCGCTGGCGCGCGCGGGCGCGATGGAAACGTCGAGAATGCCGCGCGCGTGCTGGTTCTCGGCGGTCGGAAAGGCCTTGCTGTGGCCGGCGGCGTCGCGTGCGAGGACGACCGACACCTCGTAGTCGAGCGGCAGCATCTGTTCGAGCACGCAGGTCTCGCCACCGAACGCGGCGAAGGCCGCCTGCGCTTCGGCGCGGTCCGTCACGCGCGCCTGCCCCTTGCCGTCGTAGCCGAAGCGGGCCACCTTGAGGATGCCGGGGAAGAGTTCCGGGCCGGCGGCGTCGAGGTCGGCGGCGGTCTCCACGGCCAGGAAGGGCGCGTGCGGGATGCCATGCGCGGCGAGAAAAGTCTTCTCCGCGATGCGATGCTGGCAGGTCGCCACGGCGGCGGCGGCAGGGCGCACGGGGCGCGTGCGGGCGAGGAATTCGAGGGCGTGGGCGGGAACGTTCTCGAACTCGGTGGTCACCGCCGCGCAGGTCGCGGCGAGGGCGGTCAGCGCCGTTTCGTCGGCGTAGGCCGCGCAGAGATGGCGATCCGCGATCTTGCCCGCCGGGCTTTCGGGATCGGGGTCGAGCACCCAGACCTGGTAGCCCATTTCGTGGGCGGCGCGCACGAAGAAGCGGCCGAGCTGGCCGCCGCCGAGCATGCCGAGCGTGGCGGGCGGAAGGATGGGGGCGTGAGTCTGGGAGGTCATCAGTGAGCCGTGGAACGGGAGAACAGATTGAGAACGACGACGCCGGCCACGATCAGGCCGATGCCCAGCAGCGCCGGAGCGTCCAGCTTCTGCTTGAAGACGAGCCAGCCGATCAGGCTGACGAGCACGATGCCCGCGCCCGACCAGATCGCATACACGATGCCCACCGGCAGGCTGCGCAGCACGAAGGTCAGCAGGTAGAAGGCCACGCCGTAACCCGCCACCACCACGAGCGAAGGCAGCCAGCGCGTGAAGCCGGCGGAGGCCTTCAGCGCCGAGGTGGCGATGACTTCGCAGACGATCGCGGCGGCCAGCAGCCACCAGGTGTGCGGCGCGGCGTTCATTCGAGCGTCATGTCGAGCACGGCCTGCGTCTGGCGCGCGCGGAAGGCGTCGAGCATGAGCGCGAGGCGGCTGTCGCCGGTGGCGAGCTGGGCGATCGCGAAGAGCGCGGCATTGGCGGCGCCGGCCTCGCCGATGGCGAAGGTGGCCACCGGGATGCCCTTGGGCATCTGCACGATCGAGTGCAGCGAATCGACGCCCGAGAGCGCCTTGCTCTGCACGGGCACGCCGAGCACCGGCACGGGCGTCTTGGCGGCCAGCATGCCGGGCAGGTGGGCGGCCCCGCCGGCTCCCGCGATGATGGCCTTGAGACCCCGCTCGCGCGCGCCCTCGGCGTAGGCGAACATCAGGTCGGGCGTGCGGTGGGCCGACACCACGCGCGCTTCGTAGGGAACGCCGAAATCGGCCAGGATCTTCGCGGCGGCCTGCATCGTGGGCCAGTCGGAACTGGAGCCCATGACGATGCCGATGACGGGTTGCGGGTCGGACATGGCGGGACTCCTTCAGACGGACCGGCGTGCGTCGAGGGCACGCTGGGCGGATTCGACGGTATTGGCGAGCAGCATGGTGATCGTCATCGGCCCCACGCCGCCGGGCACCGGCGTGATGAGCGAGGCGACCTCGCGTGCGGAGGCGAAATCCACGTCGCCGCAGAGCTTGCCGTCGGCACCGCGGTTGATGCCCACGTCGATCACCACCGCGCCGGGCTTGATCATGTCGCCGGTCAGGAAATTCGCGCGCCCCACGGCCGCGACCACGATGTCGGCGCGCCGGGTGTGGAACGCCAGATCCTTCGTCTGCGAGTGGCAGACGGTCACCGTCGCGCCGCGCGCGAGCAGCATCACCGCCATGGGCTTGCCCACGATGTTGGAGCGGCCGATGACCACGGCCTCGGCGCCCTTGATCGGCACGTTCTCGGAATCCAGCATCTTCATCACGCCCCACGGCGTGCACGGATAGAAGCTCTTGCGCCCCTGCAGCAGCAGGCCGAAGTTCTCGGCATGGAAGCCGTCGACGTCCTTCTCGGGCGAGATGGCCTCGAGCACCTGGTCCGCGTCGAACTGCGGCGGCAGCGGCAGCTGCACGAGGATGCCGTGCACGCTGGCGTCGGCGTTGAGTTCGGCGAGCTTGCCGAACACGACTTCCGGCGCCACGTCGGCGGGGAAGGCGAACCTGAGCGAGCGGAAGCCGGCCTTCTCGCAGGCGGCCACCTTGTTGCGCACATAGACGGCCGACGCGGGATCCTCGCCGACCAGGATCACGGCCAGGCAGGGCTGGACGCCGGCGGCGGTCAGTTCGGCGGCGCGGCGGGCAAGTTCTTCGCGCACCTGGGCGGCCAGCGCGTTGCCATCGATGTTGCGAGCAGTCATGTTCAGGCTAAGTTTTTGAAAAGCTGCGGATTATACGCCCCCGGGGCGCCCCCTGGCGCATGGAGGCGCCACCGCGGCGCGCGCGGCGACGCTTTGCCGGCCCCGCGCGAAGAGGCGTTCTTGCGGGCAGATCGCGCTTGCCTGCGCGTGCATCGCACGCAAATTGCTAAGCCTGTTTGTCCGTCCGTGCCTTTCCTGCAGCCCAACAGATCCGCGAGTGCCTCACATGTCCATCCATGTCGCGCTGAACCACGTCACCCATTACCGCTATGACAGACCCGTCGCCCTCGGCCCCCAGATCATCCGCCTGCGCCCCGCGCCGCATGCGCGCACGCGCGTGCTGGGCTATTCGCTGAACGTCGCGCCGCAGCCGCACTTCATCAACTGGCAGCAGGACCCGCAGTCGAACTACCTCGCGCGGGTGGTCTTTCCCGAGCCTGCCCGCGAGCTGCGCGTGGAGGTGGACCTGGTCGTCGAGATGGCGGTCCTCAATCCCTTCGATTTCTTTCTCGAGCCCGAGGCCACGCACTACCCGTTCCAGTATGCCGATGCGCTGAAGACCGAGCTCGCGCCCTACCTGGCCTGCCTGCCGCGCACGCCGCGCGTGGATGCGCTGCTCGCCTCGGTGCCGCGCGCGAAGACCGCCACCGTGGATTTCCTCGTCGCGCTCAACCAGCGCCTGCAGCAGGAGATCCGCTACCTCGTGCGGCTCGAGCCCGGCGTGCAGCCGCCCGAGGAGACGCTCGCGCTGGCCTCCGGCTCCTGCCGCGACTCGGCCTGGCTGCTGGTGCAGGTGCTGCGCCACCTGGGCCTCGCGGCGCGATTCGTGTCGGGCTACCTGATCCAGTTGAAGGCCGACGTGAAGTCGCTCGACGGTCCTTCGGGCACCGAAGTGGACTTCACCGACCTGCATGCGTGGTGCGAGGTGTATCTGCCCGGCGCGGGCTGGATCGGGCTGGACCCCACCTCCGGCCTGCTCGCGGGCGAGGGCCACGTGCCGCTGGCGTGCTCGCCCGAGCCGACCTCGGCGGCGCCCGTGGAGGGCGGGCTGGAAGCCTGCGAGGTCAGCTTCGAGCACCACATGCGCATCGAGCGCATCCGTGAGACGCCGCGCGTCACGCGGCCCTACACCGACGCGCAATGGGCCGCGCTGGACCGCCTCGGGGCGCGCGTCGACCGCGATCTCGCGGCGCACGACGTGCGCCTCACGCAGGGCGGCGAACCCACCTTCGTGGCCATCGACGACCGCGACGATCCGCAGTGGAACACCGACGCGCTGGGCGCGGACAAGCGCCGGCGCTCCGCCGAACTGCTCGCCCGCCTGCGCGCGAAGTACGCCCCCGAGGGGCTGCAGCACTTCGGCCAGGGCAAGTGGTATCCCGGCGAGCAGTTGCCGCGCTGGTCGCTGAACCTCTACTGGCGGCGCGATGGCGAGGCGCTCTGGCGCAATCCGGAGCTGTTCGCCGACGAGACCCGCTCCTACGGCGTGGACGACGCGCAGGCGGGCGACTTCCTGCGCGCCGTGGCGCAGCGCCTGGGGCTTGCGCCGCGCCATGCCTTTCCGGCGTTCGAGGATGCCTTCTACTACCTGTGGCGCGAGCGCCGCCTGCCCGACAACGTCGATCCGTTCGATGCGCGTCTGGAAGACCCGCTCGAGCGCGAGCGCCTGCGCCGTGTTTTCTCGCAGGGGCTCGCGCGCACCGCCGGCTGGGTGCTGCCCGTGGCGCGGGATGCCGCCGGCAAGCGCTGGCAGAGCGGCCCGTGGTTCCTGCGCGAGGAGCGCTGCTACCTGGTGCCCGGCGACTCCGCGCTGGGCTACCGGCTGCCGCTCGACAGCCTGCCGTGGGTGGCGACGAGCGACTTTCCTTGGCTGCATCCGGCCGACCCGGCGCGCGCGGTGCCGCCGCTGCCGCACTACGCGGCGCTGCGACACCAGGAAATGATGCGTCACGAGCGCGTCGGCGGCATGCCCGGCCACGCGCCCGCGGGCGAAGCGGCGCGGCCGCAGCCCTTCGCCTCCGCCGCCGGGGTCACGCGTACCGCGATGTGCGCCGAAGTGCGCGAGGGGCGCCTGCATATCTTCATGCCGCCCACGCGCGCGCTGGAGGATTACCTCGAGATCCTGGCCGCCGTTGAAGCCACCGCCGAGGCGCAGGCCCTGCCGGTGGTGCTCGAGGGCTACGAACCGCCGCGCGATGCGCGGCTGGCCATGCTGCGCGTGACGCCGGACCCCGGCGTGATCGAGGTGAACGTGCAGCCGGCCGCGAGCTGGCCCGAGCTCGTCGAACAGACGACCCATCTTTATCAGGCCGCCCACGAGACGCGGCTGTCGAGCGAGAAGTTCATGCTGGATGGGCGCCACACCGGCACCGGCGGTGGCAATCACTTCGTGCTCGGTGGCGCCACGCCGGCCGACTCGCCCTTCCTGCGGCGGCCCGATCTGCTCGCGAGCCTGATCGCGTGGTGGCACAACCATCCGTCGCTGTCCTACCTTTTCTCGGGCCTCTTCATCGGCCCCACGAGCCAGGCGCCGCGCATCGACGAGGCGCGCAACGACTCGGTCTACGAGATCGAGCTGGCGCTGGCCGAGCTGCGCCGCCAGGCCGGACGCGGCGCGCCTTGCCCGCCCTGGCTCATCGACCGCGTGCTGCGCAACCTGCTCATCGACGTGACGGGCAACACCCACCGCGCGGAGTTCTGCATCGACAAGCTGTTCTCGCCCGACTCCGCGACGGGGCGCCTGGGCCTGCTCGAGATGCGCGGCTTCGAGATGCCCCCGCACGCGCAGATGAGCCTGGCGCAGCAGCTCCTGATGCGCGCGCTGCTCGCCCGCTTCTGGCAGCAGCCGTATGCGCCGCCGCGTCTCAAGCGCTGGGGAACGGAGCTGCATGACCGCTTCATGCTGCCGCACTTCGTGGACGACGATTTCCGCGACGTCATCGAGTCGCTGCAGGCTTTCGGCTATGCCTTCGAGCCCGAGTGGTTCGCGCCGCATTTCGAGTTCCGCTTTCCCAAGCTCGGGGATTTCGCGATCCGCAACGTGGACGTGGAGCTGCGCGGCGCGCTGGAACCTTGGCACGTGCTGGGCGAGGAGGGCATGGCCGGCGGCACGGTGCGCTACGTGGATTCCTCGGTCGAGCGTCTGCAGGTGAAGGTGCGCGGGCTGATCGAGGATCGCCACGTGCTCAGTTGCAACGGCCGCCCCGTGCCGCTGCAGCCGACCGGGCGCGTCGGCGAGTTCGTGGGCGGCGTGCGTTACCGTGCGTGGCAGCCGCCGGCCTGCCTGCATCCCACCCTGGGCGTGCATGCCCCGCTGGTGTTCGATCTCGTCGATACGTGGTCGCAGCGCTCGCTGGGGGGCTGCCGCTACCACGTCGCCCATCCGGGCGGGCGCAACTACGCGAGCTTCCCGGTGAATGCCTACGAGGCCGAGGCGCGGCGCCTGGCGCGCTTCTTCCGCACCGGCCACACACCGGGGCCTATCGTGGCGGAGGCGGCGGAGCCCAACCCCGATTTCCCCTTCACGCTCGACTTGCGGCGCTAGGGCGAACGGGCGTGGGCAGCCTGCGTGCAATCGTGAATAATCGGCGCCGTGGTGCCCGCGCGGCCTGGTCCGTGCGCGCGCCTTCCTCCGACTCCTGACCCGTTTCAGCCATGCCCAGACACCTTCTGGCCGAGTACCCGCCCGACCCCGCGCGCTTCGACGAGATGTTCTCCGCGCCCGGCACGCCGCGCGCCACCTACGATGCGCTCTACCAGCAGCTCGCCGACCTCACGGTGCCGCAGCTGCGCGACCTGTTCACCGACGCCGACCGCCTCGTGCGCGACAACGGCGTGACCTACAACGTCTATGGCGACGACGAAGGCTCGGCCCGGCCGTGGGCGATGGACCCGCTGCCGCTGATCCTCTCGCCCGAGGCGTGGCGCGGCATCGAGACGGCGGTCGCGCAGCGCGCGCGCCTCTTCAACCGCGTGCTCGCCGATCTCTACGGGCCGCAGACGCTGTTCGCCGAGGGGCGCCTGCCGCCCGCGCTGGTGCTCGGACACGCCGGCTTCCAGCGCGCCGCGCACGGCATCGTGCCGGCCGGTGGCACGCACCTGCACGTGCTCGCGGTGGACCTCGCGCGCTCGCCCGACGGACAGTGGTGGGTCATCAACGACCGCACGCAGTCGCCCTCGGGCATGGGCTACGCGCTCGAGAACCGCATCATCACCTCGCGCCTGTTTCCCGACCTGTTCCGCGAGCTGCGCGTGCAGCGGCTGGCCAACTACTTCGCCACGCTGCGCGACTCCATCGCCGCCTTCGCCCCGCACGCGCCCGACGAGCGCGTCAATTCGGTGCTGCTCACACCCGGCCCCTACAACGAGACCTACTTCGAGCACGCCTACCTGGCGCGCTACCTGGGCTTTCCGCTCGTCGAGGGGCAGGACCTCACGGTGCGCGACGGCTACCTCTGGCACAAGACGCTGTCGGGCCTGCGCCGCGTGCACGCGATCCTGCGGCGCATGGACGACGACTTCTGCGATCCGCTCGAACTGCGCGCCGATTCCGCGCTGGGCGTGCCGGGCCTCATGGACGTGATCCGCGCCGGCAACGTGCTGCTGGCCAACGGCATCGGCGCCAGCGTGATCGAGACCGGCGCGCTGGCGGGATTCCTGCCGGGCCTGTGCGAGCACCTGCTGGGCGAACCGCTCGCGATGCCGGGCGTGGCCACCTGGTGGTGCGGCGAGGCGCCGGTCATGGAGCAGGCGCTGGAACAGGCCGACCGCCTCGTCTTCAAGAGCGCGGTGCCGCATCCGCAGGGGCGGCGCTTCGAGCCGATCTTCGGCGAGGATCTCGACGAGGATGGCCGCGCGCGCCTCGCCGCCCGCGTGCGTGCCAATCCGCGCGACTACTACGCGCAGGAACTCGTCGCCATCTCGCGCGCGCCCATGCTCGACCGCGGCCACGGCCGCCGCCTGATCTCGCGCCCGGTGGGCCTGCGCGTGTTCGCCATCGCCACGCCGGGGGGCGACTACATGGTCATGCCGGGCGGACTCGCGCGCACCGCCAGCGAGCATGACGTGCGCATCCTTTCCAACCAGCGCGGCGGGGGCAGCAAGGACGTCTGGGTGTGTGGCGAGACCGCGAGCCCGCCGATCAGCCTGCTGCACCGCCCGGTCGAGGCGGCCGACCTCGTGCGCAGCGGGCCGGGCCTGTCGAGCCGCGTGGTCGAGAACCTGTTCTGGTTCGGCCGTTACGCCGAGCGCTGCGACAACCTCGCGCGCTATCTGCGCGTGGCGCTGGACCGCGCCTCCGACGCCGCCGACAACGGCATCGAGTGGCATGCGCTCGCCCAGCTCGGCCATGCCATGGGCGTGCTGCCCGAGGAATGCCCCGAGCGCGAGGCCGTGCGCCTGCTCGTGCAGGCGACCTGCGACATCGACCATGCCGGCGGCCTCGCCTCGCACGTGATGCATCTGTCGCGCACCGGCTTCCAGCTGCGCGAGCGCTTGTCGTCGGACAACTGGCGCACGCTCAATGCGCTCACGCGCCGCGTCGGCGAGAAGTCCCACGGCCGCGTGGGCATCTACGAATCCCTCGCGCTGCTCGACGAACTCGTCGGCGGGTTCATGACGCTGGCCGGGTTCGCGCTCGACGGCATGACGCGCGACCATGGCTGGCGCTTCCTCTCGCTCGGGCGGCGCATCGAGCGGCTGCAGTTCCAGACCGGCGCCATCGACGCCGCGATGACGATGGGCGTGCGCGGCAACCCCGAGTGGCTGCTCGAAGTGTCGGACTCCATCGTGACCTACCGCGCGCGTTACATGTCGCGCCCGGAATGGATCGCCGTGCTCGACCTGCTGATCGCCGACGACGCCAATCCGCGCGGCATCGTCTTCCAGACCGCCGGGCTTGGCGATTACCTGGGCCGGCTCAACGATTCGCTGGGCGGCATGCCCGATACCGGCATCGATGCGTTGCACCGGCGCCTGCTGGCGCTGGACGCCACGCTCGACTTCCACCCCGGCTCGGCCGCGCTGCGCGAAGCGCTGGCCACGCTGCGCGCAGCCTCGGCGAGCCTGTCGGACCAGATCAGCCTGCATTTCTTCAGCCATTCCGACGAACGCGTGCGGGTGATCGCATGAGCCAGCGCTACCACGTCATCCACGAAACGCTGTACCGCTACGCCGCGCCCGTGACCGTGGCGCAGCACCTGCTGCACCTGACGCCGCGCGACTGGCCGGGGTTCCAGACGCTGGAGCACTTCCGCCTCGAGATCACGCCGGAGCCCGCGGCGCTGGCTTCGCGCAAGGACTGGTTCGGCAACCTCAGCACGCGCGTCGATCTGCGCCAGCCGCACGAGATGCTGCGCATCATCGCCGCCAGCACCGTGGGCGTGGCGCCGCGTCCGCCGGCCTGGCGCGAGGCGGGCGGCCCGCCGTGGGAGGAGGTCGCCGCCGCGCTCGCGCAGTTTCCGGCCGCCGCGCCGCTCGACGCGCAGGAATTCGCGCTGGCGTCGTCGCAGGTGCCGCTGCTCGAAGAGCTGCGCCTGTGGGCGCTGGCGAGCTTCACGCCGCGCCGTCCGCTGCTGGCGGCCACGCGCCACCTCATGGGGCGCATCCACGCGGAGTTCGAGTTCGATCCGCAGGCCAGCACCGTGAGCACGCCGGTGGCCGAAACCTTCAGTCGCCGCCGTGGCGTGTGCCAGGATTTCGCCCACCTCATGCTCAGCGCGCTGTGCTCGCTGGGGCTGTCGGCGCGTTACATGAGCGGCTACATCCTGACGCATCCGGCGCCGGGCAAGCCGCGCCTGATCGGCGCCGACGCCTCGCATGCGTGGGTGTCGGTGTGGTGCCCGGGGCTGGGCTGGGTGGGGTTCGATCCGACCAACGACCTGCAGCCCGATCTGGAGCACGTGGTGCTGGGCTGGGGGCGCGATTTCGGCGACGTGAGCCCCGTGCGTGGCGTGCTGCTGGGCGGTGCCTCGCACGAGGTGGAAGTGCAGGTCACGATGATGCCGGCCGCGCAGCGCGGCTTCGATGCCTTGCTGGCCGAGGTGCGCGACCGTCCGCTCGAGGAAACGCCGCCGGCGCGGCCGGCGGCGTGAGCGGGGCAGGGCTCAGAAGGTCGCGCGCAGCGTCACCACGACGCTGCGTTCGGCGCCCGGCAGTTCCTCGAGGGATGCGCGGTACGCCTTGTTGAACAGGTTGAGCAGGTTGAGGCTGGCCTGGTAGGCGCCGTCGCGGCCGAACTTCGTGCCCAGCCCCAGGTTCAGCGTGGCCCAGCCCGGCAGCTCGCGCGTGACCGCCGTGCCGCTTTCCAGTGTGGTCTGCTTCACGCCGGTGGCGGCGCGCAGGTAGAGGTCGGACCAGATCTCGTGCCCGCCGAGCCGTGCGTCGTGGCGCACGCCGGCGCGGCCCGCCACGGCGGGCGTGCCGCTGTCGTAGGTGGACAGTCCGGCCGAGCGCAGCTGGCGGCGCGTCCAGGTGGCATTCACGTAAGGGGTGAAGGACGTGCCCGGCAGCAGGTACTCGGCCGCCAGTTCGAGCCCGTGGGCGCGCGCCTGGTCGGCATTCACGTAGGTGTAGCCCCCGGCGCTGGCGCGGCTGGGGCAGCTCGTCGTGGTGCAGGGCTGATCGGTGATGTAGTTGCGCGCGCGGGAGTGGAAGACCGCTCCGTCCAGGACCAGTCCGTCGCGGTTGTAGCGCGCGCCGGCTTCGAGGTTGCGCGAGGTCTCGGGCGCCAGATCGGGATTGCCGTAGGTGGTGGTGCCACGCCCGGCCGAGGTGTCGGTGTAGCGCTGCAGCAGCGTGGGCGTGGTGTAGCCCTCGGCGTACTGCATGCGCAGCGTCGTGGCGGGCAGGCCGGCGTAGGTCAGACCGAGGGACTTCACGGCGTGGCGGTTGGTTTGCGAACCCTGGCCGGCGCGCGTGGCGTCGGTCGTGGACTTCAGTTCGGATTCCACCTCGTAGTAGCGCACGCCGGCGCTGAGGCTGAAGGCCGGCGCAAAGCGCCAGCTGTCCTGCACGAAGGCCGAGGCCGTGCGGCTTTCGGCGCGGTCGCGCGAAGCGGTGACGGTGCTGACCGGGCGCGGCAGCATGCTCATGGTGACGGTCTGGGTGCTCGTCTTGGCGGTGTCCAGGTCGTCCATGAGGTAGTGCAGGCCGGCGATGGTGGTGTGATCGGCATGCAGCGCGAGATCCACCTGCGCGGTGCCGCCGTAGTTGCGGATGCGGTCGTCGGAGGTGGACGTGACGCCCACCGTGGTGGCCGTGGTGGGCCGCATCGTGACGAGGTTGGAGAACTCGCGGTCCACGGTCTGGTAGTAGGCATCGACGTGCACCTTGCGCACGACATCGCTCAGCCCCGTGCCGTCGTAGAACAGGCCCACCTTGCGGCGTTCGCGGCGCGGCAGGTCGATGCGGAAGTCGGTGATCGGGTAGGTCAGCGTGGCCGGGTCCGTCCAGCTGTCGGTCTGCAGCGTGTTGCGCTCGGCTTTCAGCGCGACGACGTGATTGCGGCGCTGGCCGAAGGTGTAGCCCAGGTGCAGGCTGCCGTTGTCGCTGCCGTAGGCGGTGTCGTGCAGACGCCCGTCGGCGGCGTAGCGGCTCTCGGGCACGCGGCGGTCGGCGTAGTCGCTGGTCTGGCCCGAGAGGCGGTAATCGAAGGCGCCCAGCGTGCCCGAGAGCGCGGCCCATCCCTGCCGGCCCCGCGCGGCGGTGTCGTAGCTCACGCCGGTTTCGAGCTGGATGGGGCGGGCGGCGCCGCCCCGGGTGACGATGTTCACGACGCCGCCGATGGCCTTCGCGCCATAGAGCACCGACGACGGGCCGCGCACGACCTCGATGCGCTCCACGTTGGCGGGGTCGACCAGCACGGGCGTGCCGTAGGTGCTGTGGTCGGTCATTTCCTGACCATCGACGAGGATGGTCACGCGGCGCGACGATTCGCCGCGGATGCTCAGGCGCTTCATGCCCGCCGCGTTGGAGTCGACGACTTCCACGCCGGGCACGTCGCGCAGCATTTCGGCGATGCTCTCCGGCGCCTGGCGTTCGATCTGGTCCTGATCCACGACGCTGACCGAGGCGGGGTTGTCGCGCACGGGCAGGGCGGTGCGGGTGCCCACGACGGTCACGGTGTCCAGCCAGGTGGCGCTGGCGGCGGTCTGCGCCGGCGTGGCGGTCTGGGCCTGGGCGAGCAGCGGCAGGGCGGCCAGCAGGGCCACGCACACGGGGCGCGGCGTGAAGGGACGAGGCGACGGAGACGGTGTCGATGTATGCATGAAACGCTTTCCTTTTGGAGAACCGTGCGCGGGGCGCGGCGAAGGGATGAGGCCGGGGGCCATGCGTCGGGGAGGTCGCCCGCGAAAAGGGGCGACGGCGTGGCGGGTGCGCCGGGGAGGCTCTTCCCGCGCCCTCTGCGGGGCGGTGACGGAAGGCGTCCGGAAGCGGGCGCATCGGGGCTGGGCCGTTATGCACGCATCTTAATGAGAATGATTTCCATTAACAATATAAAGATGCTCAGGTCGTGCATGTTTTCTGACAAGTGTGGGAAGAACGCGGCACGCGGGCGCACGCGCAGCGCGACGCCTCCGCGCGGGGCGTGCGCGCCGGGGCCGGGCGAAGAGAGGAACGGGGCGGGAAGAAGGAAAAGGAAAGGAAAAGGGAAGCGGGAGGCGGGAGGCGGGAGGCGGGAGGCGGGAGGCGGGAAGGGTCCGGGGCGCGCCGCGCCGCGCCTCAGACCGTGGCGGGCAGCATGAAGTCGGCCGCGAGGCGGTTGCCGATGTCGTTGACGCGGATGATGAAGCGCGTGAGATAGGCGTGCACGCAGGTGTCGAGAATGTCTTCGAGGCGGCCGTAGCGCAGGCTGGAGGCGAGTTCGCCCGCGCGGCGCTGGGTTTCGGCGGAGCGGCTGTTGCAGACCTGGCTCAGGAAGCGCTCCATTTCGCTCGTGCAGTAGGCGAGCGAGCGCGGCATGTCCATGCGCAGGATCAGCAGCTCGGCCACGCGCGCGGGCGTGATCTGGTCGCGGTAGGTGCGGCGGTAGGTCTCGAAGGCCGACACCGAATGCAGCAGCGCGCTCCACTGGTAATACTCGCCCGAAGCCTCGCGGCGCGGCGCTTCGCTGATGAAGTTGTACTTCACGTCGAGGATGCGCGCGGTGTTGTCGGCGCGCTCGATGAAGGTGCCCAGGCGCAGGAAACTGTTGGATTCGTCACGCGTCATGGTCGCGAAGGTGACGCCGCGCGACTGGTGCGAGCGCAGCTTGACCCATTCGAAGAAACCGTCGAGTTCGTCGGCGCCCATCTTCTTGATGTCGTAGCCGCGCAGGTCGAGCCAGGTGGCGTTGATGGTTTCCCACAGTTCGGCCGTCAGCGTGCCGCGCACGGCGTGGGCGTTCTCGCGCGCGGCGCGCAGGCAGGAGTAGATGCTGCCGGGGTTGGTGCGGTCCAGCGCCATGAAGTGCACCACGCTGGAAGGCGAGATGTCGGCGTGCGTGGCGGTGTAGGTTTCGAGCAGCCCGATGGAATCCAGGGTTTCGCGCCACAGCCGCGTGATCTCGTGCTCGCTCTGGGGCAGCAGCAGCATGCGGTTGTTCACGTCGAGCATGCGCGCGAGGTTCTCGGCGCGTTCGATGTAGCGGGCCATCCAGTAGAGGTGGTCGGCGGTGCGCGAGAGCATGGTCAGTCCTCCAGAACCCAGGTGTCCTTGGTGCCGCCGCCCTGCGACGAATTCACCACCAGCGAGCCTTCCTTGAGCGCCACCCGCGTGAGCCCGCCGGGCACGAAGCGCACCTCGTTGCCCGAGAGCACGAACGGGCGCAGGTCGATGTGGCGCGGCGCGATGCCGGATTCGACGAAGGTGGGGCAGGTGGAAAGCGCGAGCGTGGGCTGGGCGATGTACTTCTCGGGCGCGGCGAGGATGCGCGCGCGGAACTCCTCGATCTGCGCGCGCGTGGAGGCCGGGCCCACGAGCATGCCGTAGCCGCCCGCGCCGTGGACTTCCTTGACGACGAGCTCGGGGAGGTGGGCGAGCACGTAGGCGAGGTCGTCGGGCTTGCGCAGCATGTAGGTCGGCACGTTGTTGAGGAGCGGTTCCTCGCCGAGGTAGAAGCGCACCATGTCGCCCACGTAGGGGTAGATGGACTTGTCGTCGGCCACGCCGGTGCCGATCGCGTTCGACAGCGCGACGTTGCCGGCGCGGTAGGCCGACAGCAGCCCCGGCACGCCCAGCATGGAGTCGGGCCGGAAGGCCAGCGGGTCGAGAAAGTCGTCGTCGATGCGGCGGTAGATCACGTCCACGCGCTGCGGCCCCTGGGTGGTGCGCATGAACACCTGTTCGTCGCGCACGAAGAGATCCTTGCCTTCGACCAGCTCCACGCCCATCTGCTGGGCGAGGAAGGCGTGCTCGAAATACGCGCTGTTGAAACTGCCGGGCGTGAGCACCACCACCGTGGGGTCGGGCACGCTCTTGGGCGCGACGGCGCGCAGCGTGTCGAGCAGCAGGTCGGGGTAGTGCTCGACGGGCGCCACGCGATGGCGGGCGAAGAGTTCGGGGAAGAGCCGCATCATCATCTTGCGGTTCTCGATCATGTAGCTCACGCCGGAGGGCACGCGCAGGTTGTCCTCGAGCACGTAGAACTCGCCGGCGCCGGCGCGCACGAGGTCCACCCCGGCGATCGCCGCGTAGATGTCGCGCGGCACGTCCACCCCCTGCATCTCGGGGCGGTACTGCGCGTTCCTGAGCACCTGGTCCGCCGGGATGTGGCCGGCGCGCAGGATCTCCTGGCCGTGGTAGATGTCGTGGATGAAGGCGTTGAGCGCCTTCACGCGCTGGCGCAGGCCGGCCGCGAGCGTGTCCCATTCCCGCGCGGGGATCACGCGCGGGATCACGTCGAAGGGGATCAGGCGCTCGGCGCCGGCCTCGTCGCCGTACACCGCGAAGGTGATGCCGGAGCGGTGGAAGAGCGTGCCCGCCTCCTGGCGCTTGCGCGCCATGCGGTCGCTGCTGATGCCGTCGAACCATTCGACGTAGGCCTGGTAGTGCGTCCGCAGGACGCCCTCGGCGCTGTTCATCTCATCGAAGAAGCGTCCGCTGGCTGCCATGAGCGGAATCCTGTTCTGGGTCGGTGCCACGGTTCTTCTCCTGCTGGCGCGCATTTTTGTGGGCACGTTCCACGTTGCGAGAAGCGTGCCATCTCCGGGCAAGGCGACTGCTGAGGGGCGGGCGGGCCTCGCGCGGGGCCAGTCTGGTGCATGCCGCAGCGTTGCGGTCCGGCGTGGTGCGCCCACGCAGCCGGATGCGGGGAAAAATCATAGAGCAGGGCCTTTGCGGCAGCCGTGGTGGCGGACTTTCAGGCAGGCGGCGCGGTCTTTGCGTGCGGCGCTCGTCACATGTTTTATTTTCACAAACCCCTTGACGCGGATTGGTTGCGATAAGAAACTGTATTGCCTGCCTAGGCAGTCATTGCCCTGGCAGCATTGGTCCATCCTTTTCTCGAGTCCGCTTTCCATGAGTTCCGGCCCGCGTTCCTTTCCGCCGCTCGAAGACAGCCTTGGCTCTCTGCTCGCGCGCCTCAAGGTGCGCATGTCGGCCGCGCTCGACGAGGAGCTTTCCGCGCTCGACATCACGCACGCGCAATGGGTCGTGCTGGTGCGCATCGCCGACGAGCGGGCGCGCACGAGCAGCGAACTCTGCAAGTGCGTGGGCTACGACACCGGCTCCATGACGCGCATGCTCGACCGCCTCGAGGAGAAGCGGCTCATCGTGCGCGAGCGCTCGCAGCAGGATCGCCGCGTCGTCACCTTGCGCCTGTCGCCGGAAGGCGAGGCGCTGTATCCGCAATGGCGCGCAGCGGGCGCGCGCATCCTCGAGCGCAGCTGCGCCGGGATCGCGCCCGAGGACGTCGACAGGGTTCTCAGCCTGCTCCGGCAGATGATGGCCAACCTCAATCCCCCGGAGGACAAATCATGAAGCGACACGGCCTCACCCGCCGGATCACGGTCACCGCCGTCGCGGCGGCCGCCCTCGCGCTCGCGGCCTGTGCCACGCAGCGCGACATCCAGCCCCAGGCGCGGCTGACCGCGCCAGACAGTCTGGGCCGCCTGCCGGACGCCAACGCCGGCGACTGGAAGGTTTCCGAGCGCTACTGGGAAGCCTTCGGCGATGCCCAGCTCGACGCGCTGGTGCAGGAAGCGCTGGCCAGCGCGCCCAGCCTGGCGCTCGCCGACACCCGCATCCGCCGCGCCGCCGCGCTCACCGACGCGGCCGGCAGCGCGCTGTGGCCGCAGGTGTCGCTGGACTACGCGACCACGGCCCAGCGCTACACCGAGCACGGCATGGTGTCGCCGACCTATGCCGGCACCACGCGGACCAGCAACAGCCTCCTGCTCAACGCCGGCATCGAACTCGACGTGTGGGGCAAGTACCGCCGCGCGCTGCAGGGCGCCCAGGCCCAGCACGAAGCGGCCGGGCTGGAGGCCCGCGCGGCGCGCGTCGCGCTGGCGGCCGCCGTCACGCGCGCTTACCTGGAGTTCGACCGCCAGCAGCGCCAGCTTGCGCTGCTCGACCGCGTCATGACGCTGCGCGCCGAGGCCGAGCGCCTGCAGGGGCTGCGCGTGCAGGCCGGTCTCGATACCGAGATCGACCGCAACCTGCAGCAACTGGGCATCGCGCAGCTGCGCGGCGAACGCGCCCAGCTCGAAGAGCGCATCGCGCTGCAGCGCAACGCCCTCGCGGCGCTGGCCGGGCAGGGCCCGGAGCGTGGCGCGCGGCTCGCCGCCCCCGCGCTGCGCGCGGAGCTGGATGCGCGCCTGCCTTCGCAACTGCCCTCCGACCTGCTCGCCAACCGGCCCGATCTGCAGGCCGCGCGCCTGCGCGTGGAAGCGGCTGGCGCCGACGTGGATTACGCCCGCGCGCAGTTCTACCCGAGCGTGAATCTCAGCGCCTTCCTGGGCTTCAGTTCCATCGGGCTGGACATGCTGCTCGATCACGGCTCGCGCGTGTATGGCGCGGGCCCGGCGATCCACCTGCCGATCTTCGAAGCGGGCCGCCTGCGCGCCGGGCTGGCGGGCAAGACGGCCGATTACGACGCCGCCGTGGCGCAGTACAACGCCAGCCTCGTCGATGCGCTGCGCGAAGTGTGCGACCAGGCGCGCGGGCTCGAGGGCGCGGCGCGCCAGGGCGAGCGCGTGCAGGAAGCCCGCGAGGCCGCCGTGCGCGGCGCGGCACTCGTCCAGACGCGTCTGGGCCAGGGTCTTGCCAGCCGCATCCAGCTGATTTCGGCGCAGCTCCAGGTGCTCGCCCAGGAGCGCAGCGCGCTCGACGTGCGTGCCCACCGCCTGGACGCCGCCGTGGGCCTGGCCCGCGCGCTCGGTGGCGGCATTCCCGCCGGCGCGCCGGTCTTCACCGATACCCCTCCCCAATCCTGAACCTCGTTTCAGAGAGCACACGATCATGAGCGAAAACACTGCTTCCCCCACACCCGTCCAGGCCCAGCCGCGCAAGCGCCGCGTCTGGCTCATCCTGCTGAGCGTGGTGTTCATCCTGGCCGGTCTGGCCTATGCAAGCTACTGGGCCGTGCATGGCCGCTGGTACCAGAACACCGACGACGCCTACGTGAATGGCCACGTGCTGCAGATCACCCCGCAGGTCGGTGGCACCGTGCTGGCCGTGCACGCCGAAGACACCGACAGCGTGAAGGCGGGCCAGGTGCTCGTCGAACTCGACCGCGCCGACGCCCGCGTGGCGCTGGAGCAGGCCGAGACGGCGCTGGCCCAGACCGTGCGCGAGACGCGCGCGGTGTTCGCCAACAACGGCACGCTCGATGCCCAGGTGCGCGTGCGCCAGACCGACGTCGAGCGCCTGCGCCAGGACGTGACGCGCCGTGAGGCCATCGCCGGCAGCGGCGCGCTCGCGAAGGAAGAACTCTTCCACGCGCAGGACGCGCTCAAGACCGCCGAGGCCGCGCTCGTGGCCGCCCAGGTGCAGGCCCAGGCCAGCCGCAGCCAGACCGATGGTCTCCGGGTCGAGCAGCATCCGGCGGTGCTGCGTGCTGCCGCGCGCTACGAGGAAACCTGGCTGGCATGGCAGCGCGCGCAGGTCGTCGCGCCGGTCGCGGGCATGGTCGCGCGGCGCTCGGTGCAGGTTGGCCAGCGCATCGCGGCGGGCACCCCGCTGATGACCGTGGTGCCGCTCGACCAGGTGTGGGTGGATGCGAACTTCAAGGAAGGCCAGCTGCGCCACATGCGTGCCGGGCAGCCCGTGACGCTGCATGCCGACGTGTATGGCAGCGACGTGGAATACCACGGCAGGATCGTCGGCATGGCCGCCGGCACGGGCGCGGCTTTCGCGCTGCTGCCGGCGCAGAACGCCACCGGCAACTGGATCAAGGTGGTGCAGC
>JAVHXQ010000068.1 GCA_031119555.1 Candidatus Dactylopiibacterium sp. | reverse complement strand
CGCTGGCCCGGCACCTTGGGGTCGTGCCAGTCGAGCACGCGGCGTTCGCCGGCGGCGGCGGGGGCGTCGCGGGGGGGGGGCGCGCCGTGCGGCGCGCCCGCCGCGCCGAGGCGGTAGGCGCCGAACGCGGTGGCGGCCAGCGCGAGGGCCGCGGCGGCGGCCATGAATGAGGTCTGACGGGGGGTCATGGCTGGATTTCCTGGGCGGCGCCGGGCAGGCCGGCGCGCGGATCGAGATAGTCGAGTTCGGCATGCCCGCGCGCGGCCGCGAGTGCCGTGCGCTGGCGCGCGAGTTGCGTGTCGAGACGGGCGCGGCGCGCGCCGAGCACCTCCGCGAGCGAGCCGGTGCCCGCGCGGTAGGCCGCGAGCGCGGCGTCGATGCGCGCCTGGGCGAGCGGCAGCAGGGTGGCGTCGTAATGGCGCTCGCGCGCCTGGTCGGCTTCCCAGGCCGCCCGGGCTTCCTCCACGCGTGCGGCGTACTCGCGCGCCGTGTCGGCGGCCATGGCGCGTGCGGCGTCGCGGCGCGCGAGGCTGGCGGCGAGGTCGCGGTCCTGCCGGTTGGCGCGGTCCCACGGCAGCGGCAGCGTGACGCTCACCGACACCATGTCGGGATAGCCCGAGCCGCGCGCGCCGTACATGAACTCGATGGCGGGGTCGGGCTGGCGCATCGCGCGGGCGAGGCGCGCGTCGGCGTCTCCCAGCGCGGCTTCGCTGAGGCTCGCGGCGATCAGCGGGTGGCGGGCGTCGCCCGCGGCGGCCGGCGTGGCGGCGGGTTGCCAGGCGAGCCGGTCGTGGGCCGGCAGCGGGCCGGGCGGGCGGCTCGCGTCGGCGCCTATCCAGCGCGCGAGCCGGCTGCGCGCGAGGGCGAGGTCGCGCTCGGCGGCCGCAAGCTCGTCCTGCATGCGGCCGGCCTCGAGCCGCATCGCGAGGATCTCGCCCTGGGTGCCGCGCCCGCCACGGAACGCGGCCTCGGCGGCTTGCGCCTGCCGGCCCAGCTCATCCACCTGGGCGGCGATCAGCGCGCGCACGGTGTCCTGGTAGGCAAGCTCCAGCCACGCGAGCGTGGTGTCGCGGCGCAGCGTGGCGAGCGTGAGGCGCGTGGCCGCGTGCGCGGCGTCGGCCTCGCGCTCGGCGCGCGCCACGCGGGCGGCGCGCTTGTCGCCGAGCGTGAGCTCCTGCATCACGCCCACGGTGCGCATGGTCATGCCGTCGCGCGTGAGGCTGCCGGCCATCTCGCCCGAGGTGGGCACGTTCTGCACGCCGAGCTTGAGCAGGGGGTCGGGCAGGCGCCCGGCGGGCACGCGCATTTCGCGCGCGGCGTCCTCGCGGGCGGCGCTCGCGGCGAGCTGCGGGGCGCGGCGCTCGGCGAGATCGAGCGCGGCGGCCAGGTTCAGGGGCGCCTGCGCGGCCGTGGCCGCGGGCGGGGAGGCGAAGGCGAACGCTGGCAGTGCCGGCCCGGCGAGGGCGGCACAGAGCCAGACCATCCGCGATGGTCTGCAGGGCATCGGCGTCTCCTCAGCGCGTGAGACGCGTGACGGTCTGGGTGCCGTCGATGTCCTGCAGCGTGACCTGCACGCGCTCGCCGGCCTTGAGGCCGGGCGGCACGGCCAGGCCCGCCGCGAGCGCGAAGGACATGGTCATCGGCGGCATGCCGGCGTGGGCTTCGTGGCGCAGCGTGATGCGCCGGCGCGGCAGGTCGATGGCGCGCACTTCGGCGTTGACGCTGTCGGGCGCGGCGGTCGCCGTGGCGGCGGGTGCGTGAGGGTGGTCGTGCCCATTCATCGGCATCTGGGCCGGGGCGGAGGGCGAGAAGACGGCGGACGCGAGCGCGGCGCCCGCGAAAAGGCTGCGGAGAATCATGATGGGCTTCCTGGAAATGAATGCGGAAGGCGCTGCGGCGCGTGGGCGCCGCAGGCGTCGGAGCACTTCAGGAAGCCGGTCTGGGGGGCTTGTCGGGCCCGTCGGGAATCACGCCGCGCGGGGCGGCGATCTGTACCACGCGATAGTCGCTCGCGAGCACCGGGGCCAGCGGCAGGCCGACGTGGAAGTTGGCGGCCACGCCGAGACAGAATGCGCCGCAGGCCTTGAGCGTGTGCTTGCCATGCGGCATGGGCTTGCCGTGCGTGTCGTGCGGGGGCGGCTCGGCGGCGAGCGCCAGGGCTTCGTGGCAGCCGTCGGCCGGGCTGGCGGCGGGTGCTGCGCCGTGCGTGGCGGCGGCATGCCCGCCCTCGATCGCCATGAGCGCGGCCGACGCGCCCTGGAAGGGCACGGTCAGCATGAGCAGCAGCATGAGGATCTGGCGGAGACAACGCGGCATGCGGGGGATTCTAGTACAGGCGGGCGCCGCGCGGCCGGAAAACAGACGGCGGCCCGCAGGCCGCCGTGGTGATGACGCGGACGCGGGGCGGCGCTCAGCGCGCGCCGGGGCCGTAGTTGTTGTACTCCCACAGACGGTTCAGCGCGGGGTCGTCGAGGTTACGCCCCGGCGCGACGTTGCCCTGATGCGGGCGGTTCGTCGTGGCGGCCTTGTCCCACGGCGTGTCGCGCTTGATGCTGGCGTCGATGTAGCTGTCGCGGATCACGAGCTGGCCGTTGGGCGTCTGGCCCGTGAGGTAACCCGTGCCGCTGGCGCCCTGGTCCCACGAGCGGCCCAGATAGACCTTGCCGGAATCGGCGAAGCCCTTGTCGCCCGTGATGCGGCTGCGGATCACGAGAAAGCCCAGCGAGGAAGCGGGCATCGTGTCGGGCGCGAAGATCACGGCGCGGTCGCCCTTGCGCGTGGAGATGGCGCGGAACTCGCAGTTCTCGAACACGGCATTGGCGCGCCCGAAGACGAAGTCGATGTCGCCTTCGACGTAGCTGTCGCGGATGTAGGCGCGCGCGATGCGGTCGGTGGGGTAGGTGCCGAGCTTGTTGGCGGCGGTGGGCGCTTCGCCGGCATTCACGAGGAAGGTGTCCTGCCGGCTGATGAGGCGCACGCCTTCGAGCTGGATGCGGTCGCCATCCACGCGCAGCGCGACGGCCTGGTGGGTCGCGTCATCCACCGTGTCGAGCAGGGTGTTGATGATGGACAGGTTCTTGAGCTGGAAGTCGTCGGCCTGCGACCACATCACGGCGGCGCACGGCGTGTCGATCACCTTGTCGGCCGGCAGCGTGGCGCAGGTGTCGTACATCGTCCAGGCCGGGTCGCCGGCCTTGAACTGACCCGACGGATTCACGGCCGCGATGTACACCGCCGGTTTGGTGCGCGCGTCGAGCGTGAGCTGGATCTTCACGTCTTCCGGCTTGCCGGCGCCGTAGAGCGTGAGCGGCGGCGCGTCGATGGGCACGTAGACCGCGCCGGTGTAGATGCCGGGCTCGATGCGGATCACCTGGCGCGTGCGCTTGCCGCTGCGGATCGCGGCATTGACGGCCTGCTGGAGCGTGGCGTGGGTGCCACCCTTGCCGACCACGAAGTCCGGGCGCAGCGCGGCCGCGTCGATGGGACGCGGCGACCAGGGGTCGGCGACGGGCGCCGAGAGGGCGCCGCGATGGGCGAAGTAATGGGCGGGCGTAAAGCGCGCCGCCTCGGCGGCCGACAGCACGGGACGGCTGCTCGTGCCGGGCGCGACTTGCGGGGATTCGGGGGTGAGGTTCATCGAACTGCATCCGGAGAGGGCGAGCACCAGCATGGATGCCGCACTTGCTGCGAGGAGATGTTTCATGGTGAATCGGGCGGCGAGGCCCGGGGTTGTTGCAATGGTATCGGTCACAAACTAAATTTGTGCAGGTTTGTCAGACAATTCGTGTAAACCCGCGCCGGGCGGTCGTCAGGCCGGCCGCCGCCCGCGCGAACGGCAGCGGCGGGGCTGCATTTGCTACCATAGCGGGCTTGCGAAAACCGTCTTGAAAGCCCCGACATGCGTAGCGATTGGGAAGTCGTCATCGGCCTGGAAACCCACGCCCAGCTCAACACCGCCTCGAAGATCTTCTCCGGCGCCAGCACCGCCTTCGGTGCCGAACCCAACGTGCAGGCCAGCGCGGTGGACATCGCGCTGCCGGGGGTTCTGCCGGTGCTCAACCGGGGCGCGGTCGAGCGCGCGATCCGCTTCGGTCTCGCGATCGGCGCCGAGGTCGCGCCCCGCTCGGTCTTCGCGCGCAAGAATTACTTCTACCCCGACCTGCCCAAGGGCTACCAGATCAGCCAGTTCGAGCTGCCCGTGGTGCAGGGCGGCGAGATCACGATCCAGGTCGGCGAGGGCGACAAGGCCTATTCCAAGGTCGTGCATCTGACCCGCGCGCACCTCGAGGAAGACGCGGGCAAGAGCCTGCACGAAGATTTCCACGGCCAGTCCGGCATCGATCTGAACCGCGCCGGCACGCCGCTGCTCGAGATCGTGACCGAACCCGACATGGCCAGCTCGGCCGAGGCGGTGGCCTATGCCAAGGCGCTGCACGGCCTCGTGCAGTGGATTGACATCTGCGACGGCAACATGCAGGAAGGCAGCTTCCGCTGCGATGCCAACGTTTCGGTGCGCCGCCCCGGCGAGCCGCTGGGCACGCGCCGCGAGATCAAGAACCTCAACAGCTTCCGCTTCCTGCAGCAGGCCATCGACTACGAGATCCAGTGGCAGATCGAGACGCTGGAGGACGGCGGCACGATCCAGCAGGCCACCGTGCTGTTCGACCCCGACACGGGCGAGACGCGCGTGATGCGCACCAAGGAAGACGCGCACGATTACCGCTACTTCCCCGACCCCGACCTGCTGCCGCTGGAGATCTCCGCCGCGTGGAAGGCCGAGGTGGCCGCCGCGATGCCGGAGCTGCCGCGCCAGCTCGCGGAGCGCTTCCAGAGCGAATACGGCCTGTCCGCCTACGATGCCGCCACGCTGACGGCCAGCCGCGAGACGGCGCGGTATTTCGTGGCCGCCGTGCAGGCGGCGGGTGCCGCGGCCGCCAAGCCGCTGGCCAACTGGGTGATGGGGGAACTCGCCGCGCGCCTCAACAAGGCCGAACTCGAGATCGCGGCCAGCCCGGTCGGCGCCGTGCAGCTCGCCGGGCTGGTGGCGCGCATCGCCGACGGCACGATTTCCAACAGCATCGCCAAGAAGGTTTTCGAGGCGCTGTGGAACGGCGAGGGCGCCAGCGCCGACGAGATCATCGAGAAGCAGGGCCTGCGGCAGGTCACCGATGCCTCGGCCATCGAACCCATCATCGATGCCGTGCTCGCGAGCAACGCGCAGAACGTCGCCGAGTACAAGGCGGGCAAGGAAAAGGCCTTCAACGCGCTCGTGGGCCAGGTCATGAAGGCCAGCAAGGGCAAGGCTTCGCCCGCGCAGGTCAATGAGCTGCTGAAGAAGAAGCTCGCCGCCGCGTAGGCGCGAGGCCTTTCGCGTGGCAGCCGGTGGCGCCGCCGCAGGCGCGCCGGCCGGCGCGCGGCGCGTGCTTCGCCCGCAGGCTCTCCACGCGCAGGGTTCGGGGCGCGACGGCCGGCAAGGGCGGAGCTTCGCCCGCGCGGGTCACGGGCTGCCTCGGATGACGCCTCGCCGGCGCTCGCTGCGCCGCCTCCGGGGCCGGCTGCGTGCGCATCGCGCTGCCTGATGCCCCCGGCATGCGCCGCCGCGTGGGTGAGCCACGTGGCAAGGCGGCGCCGGCACGGCCTCTCCGGTTTTTCCGGCGCGCCGCCCGGCATGCGTCCGCTGGCGCGCTGGCGGGCGGCCTTGCGGGCGGGTTCGCGCCCGTGGCGCGGGCTCAGGTACGCTTCGCTTGCGTCCGGCCTGCCCCGCTGGTCAGAATCCCCCTGACCGCGGGCACGGGATTTGCCCCGTCGCGGGAACCTCCGCCCCGCCGGCCGACTCTTTGAATGCAGTTATCCCCACTTCCAAGCAAGGAGAATCACGATGAGCGAACTGACGAACGAAAGCCGTGCCCGCCTGGTGTCCGATCTGAAGGTGGTGCTGGCCGATGCCGAGGAGCTGCTGCGGCTGACGGCTTCGGATGCGAGCGGCAAGCTCGCCGATGTGCGCGGGCGGCTGGGCGTGCATGTCGATTCCGCCAAGCTGCGCCTGGGCGAACTCGAGGACGTGGTGGTGGCGCGGACCAAGGAAGTCGCCAAGGCCACCGATACCTACGTGCATGAGCATCCGTGGCAGTCGATCGGCGTGGCCGCGGGCGTGGCCTTCCTGCTGGGCATGCTGAGCAGCCGGCGCTGAGCATGAGCGCGGCGGACCCATCCGGGCTGGGCGCCCGTCTGGCTGCGCTGGGCGAGGGCGTGCTGGGCATCGTCCAGACGCGCCTTTCGCTGCTGGCGGTGGAAGTCGAAGAGGAAGGCATCCGCCTGGGTGCCGTGCTCTTCAACCTGATCCTTGCCGCCTTCTTCATTGCCTTCGGCTTCTTCGCGCTCGCGATCTTCCTCACCTTGCTGCTGTGGGAGAGCCATCGCGTGCTCGTGATCGGCCTGTCCATGCTGTTCTTCTTTGGCATGGCGCTGTGGTCGGGCATGAATGCGCTGCGTCGCCTGCGCGAAGGCAAGCGGCTCTTCACCGACAGCGTGGCCGAGCTGCAGCGCGACCGCGATGCGCTGGGCGGAGGCCTGGAATGAAGTTCCTCTCGCGGCGTGAACAGTTGCTTGCGCAGCGGCGCCGGCGCCTGCTGGCCGATTCGCGCACCCAGCGCGCGCAGATCGGCTTTGCGCTGTCGGGCGTGCAGGAGCGTTTCGCGCGCCTGCAGCGCCTGCTCGAGCTGGGGCGCTGGGTGCGCCAGCACAGCGTCGTGGTGGGCCTCACGACGGCCGGCCTGCTGGCGTTCCGCCCCACGCGCCGGCTCATGCGCATGGCATTGCGCGGCTGGTCCCTGTGGCGGGGCTGGCGCGCGCTGGCCCGCTGAGGGGCGCGGCAGCCGCGCCGTTGCCGCGCGCCAGACGGAAACACCCTGACCACGCGCCGCGCGGCCAGGGTGTTGCGGGGTGACGGGGGCGCGCAGCGGCGCGCTGGCCCGTGTCCTACTTTCCGATCGTGCCGTCCTTCTGCAGGATCAGCGCCGGACCTTCCTTGGCCTTCACCTGCAGCCCCTTGTCGATGAGTGCCGCGTTGCGCACCAGCAGACCCTGGCGGGCTTCGATCTTCACCTTGTCGAACACCACGTTCTTCATGAGCGCTTCGGGCACGCCCACGATGTAGCCCGCGGCCTTGCTGCGGCCTGTAGACACGACGCGGCTGACCGTGACGTTGCTGAAGTGCGGGGTCTTGACCGCGTTGAAGGGCTGGGCCGGATCGCTGTCGGGCGGGTAGATCTGGTCGCCGACCAGGAAGCTGCCGTCGGCCAGCGCCTTCGTCAGCGCCTCGCGTTCCTCGGGCGCGCCCGTGTAGTAGCCGGAGAACACCAGCGGCACGCCCACGTCATGCATCTTGATGTCGCGGTAGGTGATGTCGCTCACCTTGCCGGCCTTGCCGCGCGGGCTCTTGATGCGCAGACCGTACATGGAGCCCTCGAAGCTGTTGTGCTCGACGAGCACCTTGCTGACGCCGCCCGCCGACTCGCTGCCGATCGAGATGCCGCGACCGCCCTTGATGGTGTTGTGCGCGATGTAGATGTCGTGCGTGACGCCTTCCGGGAAGCGCGGGTCCGCCTTCTCGGCCTTGATCGCGACGTGGTCGTCGTTGTTGTCGATGAAGTTGTGCGTGATGCGGATGCGGCGGCTGTCGATCGGGTCGATGGCGTCGGTATGCGGCGCGAACGGCGGGCTCACGATGCGCGTGCGCGTCACGTCCACATCCTCGGAGTAGCGCATCACGACGTGGAAGCTCGGCGAGTTGGTGATCGTCAGGCCCTCGACGAGCACGTTCTGGCTGGCCTTGATGTAGATGAGGCGCGGGCGGTCCGTGGAACGGCGCTTGGCGGGGTTGTCGCGCACGTTCTGGCGCCAGCGTTCCCACCACACGGCGCCCTGGCCGTCGATGGTGCCTTCGCCGGCGAGGGCGACGTTCTCGGCGTTGGCCACGCTGATGAAGGGCAGCCAGCCGTTCTCGGCTTCGGCGTACTTGGTTTCGGCCGAGGCGCGGTAGCTCGATTCGGTCGTGGAGGCGATCAGGAACGCGCCACGGTCGAGCTGCAGGCGGATGTTGCTCTTCAGGAAGATCGGGTCGGTCAGGTAATGGCCGGCCGGAAAATGCACGGTGCCGCCGCCGGCGGCGGCGCAGTCGTCGATGGCTTTCTGGATCGGGGCGGTGTTCAGCTGGATCTGCTGGCGTTCGCCATCGGCGCCGTAAGCCGTGACGTCACAGACCTTGGCGGGAATGCGGATCCGCGTTTCGGCCTGGGCCGTGGCGGAGAAGAGCGCACCGGACAGCGTGCAGACGCCGAGCAGCGCGGCGGTGGAAAAACGACGCATTAAGACTTCCTTTGCTTGAAACGGACGTAACGGGAATCGGCCGCCGCGCCCGGAGGCGCGGGCGGTGGTGGGGCTGCGGCCGCGGTGGGCCGTGTGCTTGCGCGGCGCGCGGGGGTCAGTTCGAGAAGCGCGCGAGGCTCTGCTGCAGCCGCGCCTTGCTCTCGGAAAGATGCATGCGCAACGCCGCGCGGGCGGCCTCGGGGTCCTGCCGCTCGATGGCATAGCAGATCTGCTCGTGCTCGCGCTGCACGTGGGCGAGGTAGTCGGGCAGCGGCGGGGCGTTGAACTTCGTGGTCTGCAGGCGCGCGCGCGGAATCAGCAGCTCGCCGACGTAGTTGAAGAGCTTGAGGAAGTGCGGGTTGCCCGTGGCTTCCGCGATGCTGCGGTGAAAGCGCATGTCGGCCTGCACCGCGCTCTCGCCGCGCGCGATCGCGCTGGCCATGTCGCGCAGCGCTTCCTTCATAGCCGCCAACTGCTCGGCGGTGCGCCGTTGCGCGGCGAGCACCACGGCTTCGGATTCGAGCGCGATGCGCAGCTCCAGCACCGCCACCACGTCGCGGACTTCCGACAGTTCGGTAGTGTCGATCTGGAAGCCCGCGGTGACGTCCTGCTGCATCACGAAGGCGCCCACGCCCTGCATCGTGCGCACGCGCCCGTTGGCGCGCAGGTTGGCGATCGCTTCGCGCACCACGGTGCGGCTCACGCCGAATTCACTGATCAGATCCTGCTCGCTCGGCAGGCGCGAACCCACCGCGTACAGGCCCGACGCAATGCGGTCGGACAGGGTGCGCGTGAGTTGGCCGGTAAGGGTTTCGCGAGGACGCGTACTGGACATGTTGGCTCCGTTGTTCTTCGTGTCTTGTCATTACAAGTGTTGATGAAAAGATTCAGAAGGTCAATTCCCCAATGCCTGTCATACCTATGTTTCACGTGGATCGCCCTGCCGGCGAGTAGGGGACGCATAAAAAATGTCTTTAATTTCAAATGGAAATAAAAAAATAAGGGTAAACATCTAGGGGTTTCCCGTGTTTGACCACGCAGGATCAGCCCTCCTAATATCCAGATCAACTTGTATGATGACTGACATGCTGGCGAGGCCAGCTCACCTGGATCGGAGGAGTTTCATGAAAATCGAAAGCGTGCGCGGCACCGTCTTCACCCACCCCAGCAAGCGCTCGGTGGATAGCGCCGGCCACTCGCACCCGGGGCCGGAGAAGGAAGCCAAGATGGCGATGCTCACCATCACCTGTGACGACGGCAGCCAGGGGCATGCCTTCGGCCCGGTCGAAGTGGTGCGCCAGCACGTGCTCGACGCCTTCTTCCGCAAGGTCATGATCGGCGCCGATCCCTTCATGCGCGAACAGATCTGGCAGGACCTCGCCCACTGGCAGCGCGGCAGCGCGGGTCAGCTCACCGACCGCGCGATGGCCGTGGCCGATCAGGCGCTGTGGGATCTGGCCGGCCGCAAGCTGGGCCAGCCGGTCTACAAGCTCATCGGCGGCTATCGCGACAAGGTGCCCGCCTACGGCAGCACGATGTGCGGCGACGAGCTCAAGGGCGGCCTTTCCACGCCCGAGGAATACGCGGCTTTCGCCGAGAAGCTCGTGGCGCGTGGCTACAAGGCCATCAAGCTGCATACCTGGATGCCGCCGGTCTCCTTCGCGCCCAGCATCGAGATGGACATCAAGTGCTGTGCCGCCGTGCGCGAAGCCGTCGGCCCGGGCATCGCGCTGATGCTGGACGGCTACCACTGGTACAGCCGCACCGAGGCGCTGAAGATCGGCCGCGCGCTCGAGAAGCTGAACTTCGAATGGTTCGAGGAAATGATGGACGAGCAGAGCATGTCGTCCTACGTGTGGCTCTCGCAGCAGCTCGACATTCCCATCCTCGGGCCGGAGTACATGGGCGGCAAGCATCACACGCGCGCCGAGTGGATCAAGTCGGGCGCTTCCGCGATGACGCGGGCCGGCGTGCCCGGCGTCGGCGGCATCACGCCGACGCTGAAGGTGGCCTACATGGCCGACGCCTTCGGCATGAACTGCGAAGTGCACGGCAACGGCGCGGCCAACCTCGCCGTCTGCGCCGCCATCAAGAACTGCGCCTGGTACGAGCGCGGCCTGCTGCACCCCTTCCTCGAGTACGACGAAGTACCCGCCTACCTCAACAGCCTGCCCGACCCGATGGACGCCGAAGGCTTCGTGCATGTGTCGCAACGGCCGGGCCTGGGTGAAGACATCAACTTCGATTACATCGCCGCCCACACCCTTTCCACTTACTAGCAGCCAGACAGTCGCGGGCCCGCGGGCCCGCATCCGGCCGGCCCGTGCAGGCGGTCGAACATCAGAAACGGAGACAAGGTCATGAAACTCACGCATCTGCTCAACGCCTGTGCGCTCGCGGTCTCGCTGTCCCTCGTGCCCGCCGGCGCGCAGGCCGCCACGCCCGCCGACCAGCTCATCATCGGCATGAGCATGAACAATCTGCTTTCGCTCGACCCGGCCAACGCGACCGGCAACGACGTGGTGGAAATCAACGCCAACCTGTACGACTCGCTCGTCGAGCTCGATCCGGTGGATACCTACAAGGTGCTGCCGGCGCTCGCCGAAAGCTGGACCATCGCGCCGGACAACCGCAGCATCACCTTCAAGATCCGCAAGGGCGTGAAGTTCCACTCGGGCAACCCGATGACCGCGCAGGACGCGGCCTGGTCGCTGCAGCGCGTGCTCAAGATCAACCTCGCGCTGGCCTCGGTCTGGAAGGGCTACGGCTTCACGGCGCAGAACGTCGAGAAGCAGGTGCGCGCGGTCGATGCCGAAACCCTGGTCATCGATCTGCCCGAACCCACCGACCCCAAGCTCGTGATCTACACCCTGGGCACGTCGGTGAGCGCGGTCGTGCTCGACAGCAAGAAGGTCCTGCAGAACGAGAAGGACGGCGATCTGGGTCGCGCCTGGCTCGTCACCAACGCCGCCGGCTCGGGCCCGTTCTCGCTCGCCGAATGGCGCCAGAAGGACGTGCTCATGATGAACCGCTTCGACGGCTACTGGCGTGGCACGCCCAAGCTGCGCCGCGTGCTGCTGCGTCACATGACCGAATCGCAGACGCTGCGCCTGATGCTCGAGCGCGGCGACATCGATCTGGCCAACGGCATGTCGGTGCCCGACGTGGAGGCCATGAAGAAGAATCCCAAGGTGGCCGTGGAATCGGTCAAGCGCGGCAACGTGTACTACGTCGCCGTCAGCGTGAAGGACCCCAAGTTCGCCGACAAGCGCGTGCGCCAGGCCATCCGCAACCTCATCGACTACCAGGGCATCAACGACACCGTGATGCCCAACTACGGCATCTTCCACCAGCGCCCGGTGCAGCTGGGCCTGCCCGCCACGCTGCCCGAGCCCGGCTACAAGCTCGACGTGCCGGCGGCGCGCAAGCTGCTGGCCGACGCGGGCTTCCCGAACGGCTTCAAGACCACCATCCGCGTGCTCTCCGACCCGCCCTTCATCAACATCG
>JAVHXQ010000029.1 GCA_031119555.1 Candidatus Dactylopiibacterium sp. | reverse complement strand
CAACGTGACCAATCGTGCCCACGTTCACGTGCGGCTTCGTACGTTCAAATTTTTCCTTGGCCATGATCTACCCCAATAAACCGAGCGAAATATTGAAAACAGGAAGAGAGAATGGTGCCCTTGACGTGGATTGAACACGTGGCCTCTCCCTTACCAAGGGAGTGCTCTACCACTGAGCTACAAGGGCACTGCAACCAACTGGAGCGGGTGAAGGGAATCGAACCCTCGTCATAAGCTTGGAAGGCTTCTGCTCTACCATTGAGCTACACCCGCCGTACAAACGAGCCGAATAACAACTCGCGTCACCCGTTGCGCAAACAAGCCGCGCAACTTAATTCTGGTGGAGGAGGTTGGATTCGAACCAACGTAGGCGTAAGCCAACAGATTTACAGTCTGCCCCCTTTAGCCACTCGGGCACCCCTCCGGGAGAACGCAGAACTATAGTGACGAGACCCGGTAGAGTCAAGGGCTTTCTTCAGAAAAATGCGAACCTCCACCGCATCACGGGCCGCCGGCAATAAGATGAGTGAATGCGCCCGGGCGCCCCCAGCGGCCTTGCCCCTTCATGGCGCCCCCGATGCATCAGCGCTGCTATGCTGCGCTCCCGACCCACGCGGACGTCGCGCATGCCTGCCCACCTCGTCAAGGCCCTGCTCGCCCAGGCCGCCGCCTTCCTTGCGCTCTATTCGATCGGTCAGAGCGGCCTCCTTGCCGCGCTGCCCCTGATCGCCCTGGCCGCCCTGCAGGGCGTGCTCGCCGCCGCCTTCGCCACGTTGCTGCGCTCCGCGCGCTGGTGGGTGCTCATCCACCTGGCGTTCTGCCCCGCGCTCGTCATCGCCCGGACCGCCGGGCTACCCGGCTGGATCTATGGGCTGGCCTTCGCCGGGCTGGCGGGCGTCTATTGGTCGACCTTCCGCACCCAGGTTCCACTCTTTCTTTCCAATCATGTGACGGTGCACCGCCTGGCGGCCAGCCTGCCGGTGCGCGCGTCACAACGCGTGCTGGACGTCGGCAGCGGCACGGGCAGTTTCGTGCGGCGGCTCGCCCGCCTGCGGCCGCAGTGGCAGATCCGGGGAATCGAGACGGCGCCCGTGCCTTATCTGGTGTCGTCGCTGCGCACGCGCGGTCAGGCCAACGTGCGGATGCAGCGCGAGGACTTCTGGCAGCACGACCTGAGCGGCTACGACATCGTCTATGCGTTCCTTTCACCCGTGCCCATGCGCATGCTCTGGCGCAAGGCGCTGCGCGAGATGCGCGCGGGCACGCTGCTGGTTTCCAACACGTTCGAGGTTCCCGGCGTCGAGCCGGAACGCATCATCCAGGTAGACGACAAGCGCCATACCCGCCTGTATTGCTATCGCGTCACGCCCCGCACCGGCGGCCGTCATGCGGATACGGCGCAGAAAAGCACATCTGTTT
Source organism: Candidatus Dactylopiibacterium sp. (assembly GCA_031119555.1). Lineage (GTDB taxonomy): Bacteria > Pseudomonadota > Gammaproteobacteria > Burkholderiales > Rhodocyclaceae > Uliginosibacterium. The sequence goes on along the minus strand of JAVHXQ010000029.1, from coordinate 43,874 downwards.
GAGAATTCGCGGGCGGCAGCACGCCCTCATGCTCCCGACATGGGCCCTCTCGGCTTACACTGCGGTTCCTCCGGAGCATCCTTTCATGGCTTATATCGTTTCCCTGCTCGGCAGCAAGGGCGGCAGCGGCAAGACCACGCTTTCCCACATGCTGTGTTACGGCCTGGGCCTGCTTGGGCATCGTGCCGCTTACGTGATGACCGATGGCGGGCGCGAGGCGCCGCGCCCCGGCACGCTGCCTTATGTGTATGCGGACGGCCGCGAGGCACCGGCGCGCGCGCGCATCATCCAGGCACTGAAGAGCCGGGAAGACTGGATCGGCGTCGTCGACGGCGGCGCCAATCAGATGCAGACCGACGACGGCCTGCACGCCGAGTCGGATCTCGTGCTGCTGCCCTTCCGTGATTCCGCCGAAGACCTGCGCGTGGTCTGCCGCGACCTAGAGCGCATGCCGCATGCGCTGGCGCTGCCTTCGCAATGGCCCAGCAACCCCTGGCAGTTCAAGGCCTCCGTGCGGCTGCTCGAAAGCGCGCCCGAGCCTCTGCACGGACGCATCCTGGCACCCGTCTTCGCGCTGTCGGCGTCCAAGCAACTGTTGCAGGACCCGCTGCCCGAGAGCCTGCCCACCGCGCTGTCGAGCGCCTGCCGCGCGGTCGCGCGCTATCTGGTCGGCCTTCTCGAACTCGACGGCGCGCCACTGCCGGCCGAACGCACGGCGCTGGGCGCCGCGGCCCGCATGACCCGGGTGGTGGCCGCGCGGGAAAAAGCCGGCGCCTGAGCCTCGCGGCCCGGCCGGCGGGTCGCGCTCAGGCGCGCAACCCCTGGCGGGCCAGCACCACGAGCGCCTGCGCGCGGTTCGACACGCCCAGGGCACGCAGGATCGCCGAGCAGTGCACCTTCACGGTGCCTTCCGCGAGACCCAGCAGCTCGGCGATCTCGCGGTTCGTCCGTCCTTCCAGCATGAGTTCCATGACGCGGGTCTGCGCCGTCGTGAGGCCATGCTGCGCAGACAGCGACTCGATGCTGCGGCGGCGGCCGGCGCGCGCCGGCGTCACCTGCCCCGTCTGATCCAGCGCCGGCGTGACGAGTTCGCCGCGCAGCACGCATTCGATGGCCCGGATCAGCTCGCCCGACGACAGCGCCTTTGAAATGAAGCCCGCGGCCCCCGCCTTCAGGGCCCGGCGCACCGAGGCTTCGTCGGAGAGCGCGGACACCACGACCACCGGCGTGCGCGGATAGCGCTGCGCGAGCACCGACAGCAAGGAAAAACCGCTCATGTCCGGCAACATCAGGTCGACGAGCACCAGCGCATAAGCCTGCCCGGCGTCCACCAGCCGCATGGCCTCCGAGGCGGTTCCGGCCTGATCCGCCTGACACACCATGTCGAGTTGCTCAAGAGCGCGCACCAGCGCCTCCCGCACCAGCACATGATCCTCAATCACCAGGACGCGACTCGACTCCATGAAACACCTTGCCAATTTTGGCGTTTTTGATTAATTCGGTAGTTTATGCCAGTTGCGTGGAATCCCTTCTTCGATCAGCGTCAAACTTACCCGACTGGACAGCTGTTTTGAGGCGCCGCACGGAGGGTAGAAAGAACGCAAGCTCTTGTATCCTTGAGCTTGTCGTATCCCGATGAGATAACAAGTCCAGCCGTCCGACGGCCTTTTCGCATCTGTTAACTGGTCTTTCCGCGTGAAAAGATGTTCCCGCTAACACCCGCCTGCGCCCGCTGCGCGGCTTTCCGATGATTCTGCGCCTGCTGGCGGGCCTGGCACTCGCGGTGCTGTGCTCGGGCACGTGGGGGGCCACGGTGGTGCTCTCCCTCAGCGAGCGTGCCCCGGCCTACGAGGCTTTCGTGCGCGCCTTCGCGGAGCACTTCCGCGACCCGGCGCACGCCCTCGTGCTGCGCTATCCGGACCCGCTCACCCCGGCTTTGCCCGCCGACACGCGGCTGGTGATCGCCGTGGGCTCGCGCGCGGCCGACGCGCTCCTGACCACGCCGCTGCCGGCGGACGCCGAAATCCTGCTGGCGCTCGTCACGCGGCCCAGCTACGAACGCGTCGCGCGCCGGCTCCCCCTCAAGGGGGGGGTCCTCATCGACCAGCCCGCCGCGCGCTACATCCGCCTCGTGCGCACCACCTTTCCTGACGTCCACGGCATCGGCCTGCTCAGCGGCGCGGACAGCCAGGACACCGTGCAGGCGCTCGCGCGCGCGGCACGCGAAGCCGGGCTGCGCGTGCATGACGCCGCGGTGCGCGACGAGGACGCCCTGTTCCCTGCCCTGCAGCGCGTGGTGGGCGATGCCAGCCTGCTGCTCGCCACGCCGGACACCCACGTCTTCAATGCCCGCACCATCCCCGCGATCCTTCTGAGCGCCTTCCGGCGCAAGATTCCGGTGGTAGGCTTCTCCCCTGCCTATGTGAATGCCGGCGCCGTGGTTGCGCTGTATTCTTCACCCGAACAGATCGCCCGCCAGAGCGTGGCGCTGGCGCGTGACGCGCTGGCGGGCAAACCCCCTGCCGGCATGCAGTACCCGCGCGAGTTCTCGGTCGGCGTCAACGGCCGGGTCGCCCGCGCGCTGGAACTGCAGCTGGATGACGAAAACATCCTGCGCGAACGCATTGAAAGTCAGGAGCAGCCTCCATGAGATTGAGCTGGGACGTCCGCACCCGAGTGCTGTTTGTCGCCCTCGTGCCCACCGTCGTGCTGGGCTTCCTGTTGACGGGCTTCCTGACGTTCTCACGCCTCATCGATCTTGAAGACGCGCTGGCCCAGCGTGGCCGCGCGCTGGCTCGCCAGATTTCGGCGAGCGCCGAGTACGGCCTGTTCTCCGGCAATCGCGATCTGCTGCAGCGGCTGGCCACCTCCGCGCTGTCCTCGGCGGATCTCTATGGCGTGGCGATCTACGACCGGGACGGCACCCTGATGGCGGTTTCCGGGCTGCGCGTGCACCCCGCGGGCACGGGCCCGGACGACAACGAAGAAGTCCAGGCCGTCTCCAGCCAGATGATGCGCATCGTCGAGCCCGTCTTCTACAGCCTCGCCCCCGACGATCCCTACACACTCACCGACGCCGCCGCGCTGCAGAGCGGCTCGCTGGGCGAAGTGGTGGTGCTGATCTCGCGCGAGACGCTGGAGAACCGCAAGCTCAACCAGATCGCGACGGCGCTGGCCACCCTGCTGCTGGTGCTGGCGGGCAGCACCGCGCTGGCCGTCTTCATGAGCCGCTCCGTCACGCGGCCCATCCAGCGCATCGCCGAAGCCATGGCCGAGATCGGGCGCGGCCGGCTGGGCACGCGCGTGCCCATCGAAGGCGGCGGCTCGCTCAAGGCGCTGGCCGAAGGCGTCAACGAGATGGCCGCGCACCTTGCGGTCGCGCGGGGCAACCTCGAAGGCCGCATCGCCGACGCCACGCTGCAGCTGCGCGAGCGCACCGAGGAAGCCGAGCGCGCCAACCTCGCCAAGTCGCGCTTCCTGGCGGCCGCCAGCCATGACCTGCGCCAGCCCATGCATGCGCTCGGGCTGTTCATCGCGGACCTGTCGCGCAAGGAGCATTCGCCCGATACCCACCTGCTCATCGGGCGCATCGCGGCCTCGGCCGAGGCCATGGAGAACCTGCTCGACAGCCTGCTCGACATCTCCAAGCTCGACGCCGGCGTGGTCACCGCCGCGCCCTCCGCATTTCCGCTCGGGCCGCTCTTCGAACGCCTCGGCAACGATTACCTGCATGCCGCGCGCGAGCGGGGCCTGCGCCTGCGCGTGCGACCGACCGATCTCTGGATCCACAGCGACCCCCTGCTCTTCGAGCGCATCCTGCTCAACCTCGTCGGCAACGCGCTGCGCTACACGCCCTCCGGCGGCATCCTCATCGTGGCGCGCCAGCGCGGTCCCAACGTGCAGGTCGAGGTCCGCGACAGCGGCCTGGGCATTGCGCCCGACGAGCAGGCCAACGTGTTCGTCGAATTCGTGCAGCTCCACAACCCCGCGCGCGACCGCTCCAAGGGCCTGGGTCTGGGCCTGGCGATCGTGCGCCGCCTCGCCGACCTGCTCTACCACCCCATCACGCTGCGCTCCGCGCCCGGCTGCGGCTCGGTGTTCGCCGTCATGGCCCCGCTCGCCCAGGCGCGCGCGCAGGCGCCCGACCCCCAGCCCGCCGAACAGGATTTCCTCGGCCGCGTGATCGCCCTCATCGACGACGACGCGCTCGCCCAGGAAAGCCTCGCCGGCCTGCTGCGCGCGTGGGGCTGTTTCGTCGTCGCGAGCGACGGGCTAGACGGCCTGCTCGCCGGGCTGGCGGAACTCGAAGTCACGCCCGAGGTCCTCATCACCGATTACCGCCTGCCCGGCCCGCACACCGGGCTGGACATCATCACGCTGCTGCGCGAGCGCTTCGGTCCCGGTCTGCCGGCCCTGCTGCTGTCGGGCGACACCGGCCCCGAGACGCTGCAGGAAGCCACCGCGCGCGCCGTCCCGCTGCTGCACAAGCCGGTACGGCCCGCGCGCCTGCGCGTGGCGCTGGGGCACCTCTTCGCCCGGCGCGCCTTCAACGAGCAAGCCGCCGCCCGCGCGGGCGACGAGGCGCTATGATTCCAACGTACCCACCTGGAGCATCACGATGAGCCAAGCTGACAGCACGCCGGACGACGGCTTCGATTTCATCCGCAAGATGTGGGCAAACGTCGGCTTCGGCTTGCCCGGAGCGATCACCCCCACGCTGGACGTGGCCGAGCTCGAGCGGCGCATCAAGGATCTGCAGGCCGTCGAAGGCTGGCTCAAGATGAACCTCGGCATGCTCCAGATGACCATCCAGGGCCTGGAGGTCCAGCGCGCCACGCTCGCCGCCATGCAGGCCATGAACCGCAGCGCCACGTCCGGCGAGGCGGCCGCGGCCTTCACGAATCCGGCACAATGGGGCTGGCCTTTCTCCGCGCCGGGCACCCCCGGCGCCACACCGGACGCCGACCCGGCGCCCGACCCCGCCGCACACAGCAGGAAAACATGAATTCACCCCGCTTCGCCAGCGCCTGGGCCAGCGCCTCGGGTTGGGAAGACGCGCTCCAGGGCGCGCTCGCCAGCCTGCCGCGCCTGCCTCAGGCCAATCTCGGCTTCATCTACGTCTCGGATCACTTCAGTTTCGCGCTCGAAAGCATCCTCGCGCGCCTGCGCCAGCACACCGGCGTGCAGGAATGGGTCGGCGCCACCGCCGTCGGCGTGCTCGGGCGCGAAGGCGCAGCCCTCGATGCGCCCGCGCTGTCGCTGATGCTGGGCGCGTTCCCGCTCGACAGCTTCCGCGTGTTCTCCGGCCGCAAACCCTTGCCGCGCGATTTCTCGGCCTACGCCGCGCTCGTTCACGGCGACCCGCAAACGCCCGACATGAGCGAACTCGTGGCCGACATGAGCCACAAGATCCGCGGCGGCGGGCTTGCCGGCGGGCTCGCCAGCGCGCGCCAGCAAGCCTGGCACGTGGCCGCCGCGCCACTCACGGGCGGGCTTTCCGGCGTGGCCTTCAACGACCGCATCCAGGTCCTCACGGGCGTCTCGCAAGGATGCCTGCCGCTGCCCGGCAGCTGGCACATCACCGACGCGCAGGACACGCTCATCGAACGCATCGACGGGCGCCCCGCCACGGAAGTCTTCCGCGAGGCCGCCGGCCCCGTGCTCGGGGCCGACCTGCGTCGCGCCGTGAGCATGCTGCTGGTGGGGCTGACCGACGACGACAAGGATCGTCGCCAGTTCGCCGCGCGGCGCATCGTGGCGCTCGACGTGCGCACGGGCCGGCTCGCGATCAACGATTCGGTGAACCGGGGGCAGAGCCTGCTGTTCCTCAAGCGCGACGCCGACGCCGCGCGGCGCGATCTGCTGCAGATGCTGCACGACCTGCGTGAAGCCTGCCCGCGCCCGCCCGCCGGCGGCCTGTACATCAGCTGCGCGAGTCGTGGCGGCATCCTCTTCGACAGCGACGAGGACGAAGTGGAGATGATCCGCGAGGTGTTCGGCGACATCCCGCTGGCGGGCTTCTTCGCCGCCGGCGAGATCGCCGGCAGCCGGCTGTTCGGCCAGACCGGCACCCTGACCCTCTTCGTCTGAGGGCCTGGCCGCCCGCCCCGGGGCGGCCTGCGCGCGGGCCCGCCGGGCCCGCGCCCCCGCGTCACATGCCCGAGTTCTGGCCGCGATTGGCCCAGCCCGTGATGCGGCGCTCGAGCTGCGCGAAGAGTTCGTACATGACGACGCCCATGATGCCGATCACGACCAGCCCCGCGAACACCAGCGGCATGTTCATCGACGAGCTCGCGCTCATCATGAGATAGCCCACGCCCACGTTGGAGGCCACGGTCTCGGACATCACGCTGCCCACGAAAGCCAGCGTGATCGCGACCTTCAGCGACGCGAAGAAGAACGGCATCGAGCGCGGCAGCCCCACCTTGCGCAGGATGTCCAGACGCGAGGCGCCGAGCGAACGCAGCACGTCCTCGAGTTCGGGCTCCAGCGTCGACAGCCCGGTGGCCACGTTCACCACCACCGGGAAGAAGGAAATCAGGAAGGCCGTGAGGATGGCCGGCAGCGTGCCGATGCCGAACCACACCACGAGCACGGGCACGAAGGCCACCTTGGGCACGCTGTTGAAGCCCACCAGCATCGGATAGACCGCCTTGTAGATCAGGCGCGAGGAACCGAGCAGCATGCCCAGCAGCGCGCCGAAGACGACGGCCACGACGAAGCCCGCCAGCGTGGTCAGCAGCGTGTGCGTGGCGTGCTGCATGATGGGCGCGGCCATGTCGATGCCGGTATCGACGATCTGGCTGGGCGCGGGCATCAGGAATGAAGGAATCGCGAAGCCGCGACAGATCGCCTCCCAGCTCACGATGACGAACAGCGTGAGCAGCCAGGGGGCAAGGCGGGTAAGGGTCCGGGACGACAATTGCATGGTCAGCTCTCCCGCACGCGGCCGATGGCCTCGCGCAGCACGTGGACATGGGCCGAGAAGGCATCGCTGTAGGTCACATCGATGTCGCGCGGGCGCGGCAGGTCGATCTGGCGCTCGAGCAGGATGCGCCCGGGCCGCTTGCTCATGACGTACACCGTGTCGGCCAGGAAGACCGCCTCGCGCAGGTCGTGCGTGACCAGCACCACCGTGAAGGGCTGCTCCTGCCACAGGTCGCGCAACATGCACCAGAGCTCCTCGCGCGTGAAGGCGTCGAGCGCGCCGAAGGGCTCATCCAGCATCAGCAGGCGCGGCTTGTGCACGAGCGCGCGGCAGATCGAGGCCCGCTGCTGCATGCCGCCCGAGAGTTCCCACGGATACTTGTCCTCGAATCCCGCCAGCCCCACGCGCGCGATCAGCGCGCGCGCATGCGCCTCGAACTCCGCGCGGCGGCGCTTGAACTCGCTGCGATAGGGTTCCACGATCTCGAGCGGCAGCATCACGTTCTCGAGCGTGGTGCGCCACGGCAGCAGGTTGGAAGCCTGGAAGGCCATGCCGACGATGCCCAGCGGCCCGCCCACCTGGCGGCCATTCACATAGACATAGCCCTCGGACGGCGCCTTGAGGCCCGTCACCAGCTTCATCAGCGTGGACTTGCCACAGCCCGACGGGCCGACCACCGCGACGAACTCACCTTCTTCGATATGCAGCGTCACGCCTTCGATCGCCTTGGGGCCATCCTCGGTGTAGCGCAGGCTGACTTGCTCGAATTCGACAAAACTCATGAGGCACTCTCTCTGTTCGTTCTGACCGGGCATGCCCGGCACCACGCGCGCGGCAGCTTCACCGCGCGGCCGGCGCGCCGTCGTGCGGACCGCGCGCCGGCCATCCCGCAGCGACTTACTTGACCGTGCGGTCGGCCTTGGCCGGCAGGAACGCCGGGTTGAAGATCGCCTTGCCATCGGGCGCGCTCTTCAGGTTGTAGGCCGCGACGGTCTCGGCCAGCGAACGCTGCAGGCGTTCGTCAGTCACGCTGCCCAGGCCGTTGGCCTTGGTTTCCGGCGTCAGGACCACCGAGTTGAGCGCCATCTTGAGGCGGCGCGTCTCGAGGGCCTGATCGACCAGTGCGTCCTGCTTCTTCACGTAGGTCGCCGCGTCGTCCGGATTCGCGATCGCTTCCTTGAGCGCCTTGTTGAAGGCCCGCAGGAAGCCCTGCACCGCCTTGGGCTTCTCGGCGATCAGCTTGGGCGAGGCGATGATCGCGTTGCCATAGAGCTCCACGCCGTAGTCGTTGAAGAGCATCACGTTGAGATCGGACTCCTTCACGCCGCGCGCTTCCATGTTGAGCACGCTGGTGAAGGAAAAGCCGGTGATGCCATCGACCTCGCCACGCGCGAGCAGGGTCTCGCGGATCGCGGGGTCCACGCTCTGCCACTTCACGCTGGCCGGGTCGATCTTGTTGGACTTGGCGAACGCCGGGAACGCCTTGCGGCCGGCATCGAAAACGGGCGCGGCAAGCGTCTTGCCGACCAGATCGGCGGGCTTGGCGATGCCCGACTTCTTCAGCGTCACGACCGAAGCCGGCGTGTAGTTGTAGAGCATGTAGACCGCCTGCAGGCGCGAACCGGGATTGTTCGCGTCGTACTCGACGAGGGCGTTGAAGTCGGCGAAGCCCATTTCATAGGCCCCCGTGGCGACGCGCGTCACGGCCCCCGCCGAGCCCGCCCCGGTGTCTATCGTCACATCCAGCCCCTCGGCCGCGAAGTAACCCTTGGCCTTGGCCATCAGGAACGGCGCGGACGGCCCCTCGAAACGCCAGTCCAGCGTGAATTTCAGCTTGGTCAGATCCTGCGCCAGGGCGCCGCCGGCGAGGCTGCCCAAAGCCAGTGCAAGAAAGAGACGACGACCGACGCGCACAACGTTGTTGCTCATGAGTGTTCTCCATCACAGGTAGGGAAACGACCCTCACCCATCAGCAATCGGTGTGCCATGACGCGGGCGCCCGCGCCGCCCCCCGGGCCCCCGTGGGCGGCACGCTATTGGTGCAGCCCGCGTGCGCGAACGTCGAAACCCCCGCCGCACGGCGCCCGCGGCTCGCCAATCTGGTGCGTCCGGCGGGCTTCATGCGGCGCGCAATTACATTCCGTATACGGCGGCGGACATGATGCAAGCCTTGCCGGAGCAAGGCCGGCCCCGCGCCGGGGCAGATCGGGCCGGATTCGTGGCACGGCATTTGCATGAGCGGATCATCTGCATTGGAGATCAAACATGACCGCCGCTCTTGCTCAATGGGATTCCATCGACGTGCATCTCTTGCGCGTGCTGCACCTGCTGCTCACGGAATGCAGCGTCTCGCGCGCCGCGCGCCGCCTGAACCAGTCGCAGCCCGCCGTCAGTACCGCGCTGCGCCGGCTGCGCGACCTCACGGGCGACCCGTTGCTGGTGCGCAGCAAGAACGGCATGACGCCCACCGAACGCGGCGCCGCGCTGCTCGAACCCGTGACCCAGGCGCTGGCCAGCATCGAGTCCATCGCCACCGGGCACGCCCGCTTCGATCCGGCCACCACCCGGCGCGTCTTCAACGTCGCCACGCCCGACTACCTCGACCCCGCGCTGCTGGGACGCATCCTGGCGCGCTTCCACTCCCTCGCGCCGCAGGCGCAGGTGGTGTTCCATTCCTTCAGCCCCGAGCAGGACTTCACCGGCGCGCTGGCCGAAGGCCGCCTCGACGTGGTGATCGGCAACTGGCCGCATCCGCCCGAGCAACTGCGCCTGTCGCCGCTGTTCGAGGAAGAAGTGGTGTGCATGATGCGCGAGGACCATCCGCTCGCCGGACGCCCGCTCACGGCCAAGGGCTATCTCGAAGCCGAGCACCTCGCCCCCACGCCGTATTCGGTGGGCCAGCGCGGCGTCATCGACCTGCATCTGGCGCGCGAGCGCCTCAAGCGCAACGTGGTGGCCTGGGTTCCGTATTTCAGCCTGGCGCCCTACATGGTGCTGGAGTCCGACATGCTCTTCACCTGCCCGCGCGCCTTCGCCGAGCATTTCGCGCGCCGCCTGCCCGTCGCGCTGGCGCGCTCGCCCATCGACTACCCGCCGATGGCCTTCTACCTGCTGTGGCACGACCGCGCGCACTACGCCGAGGAATGCCGCTGGTTCCGCGAGCAGATCGTCGCCGTGGGCCGCCAGTCCAGCCAGTCGCCCACGCCCGTGCGCGCCATGCCGGCCACGCCCACGAGCCAGCGCCTGCCGGGCATGGGCCCGGTACTCAACGCCGCCTGAAGCGTCCGCCCGCCGCGCCACCCCGGGCGGCACAGCCGGCTCAGCCGCCGAAGCGCTCCTCGAGGCGCAGCGCGGCGATGCGCGCGATCTGCGCCAGCGCCTCGGCGAACTCGGTTTCGGGCGCATGCGCCACGCGCGCCGCGAAGCGCTCGATGATCGCCGCGCGATCCAGCCCGCGCACCGCAAGGATGAAGGGAAATCCGAAGCGCGCGTTGTACTGCGCGTTGAGCGCCTGGAGCCGCGCGAACTCCGCCGGGGTGCAGCAATCGAGGCGCGCCGAGGCCTGCTCGCGCGTCGACTCCGCCGTCAGTTCGCCCGCCACCGCGGCGCGCCCGGCAAGCTCGGGGTGGGCCCGGATCAGCGCCAGCTTCTCATCCCGGCCGGCGGCGTTCATCGCCGTCACCAGCGCCGTGCGCAACGCCGCCCCGTCGGCGAACGGGCGCGCCGCCCAGGCCCGCTCGGCCACCCAGGGCGAGTGTTCGAAGACACCGTCGAGCGCAGCCACGAAGGCGGCGCGATCGAGCGCGGAGAGTTCGGCAATGGCTGCGTTCGGCATGATGGATAGGGTGGATGGGGCTGGTCTGGTTTGCGCGCAGCTTAGGGGCTGCGCAAGGGCCGCCGCAATCCGCGCCCCTGAATAAGCACTATGCGTCGCGCGGGCCGCGCGGCTCCCTATAATCGGGCCACGATCACCGACAGGACATGCGCACCATGGGCCGCCTCAGCACGCACGTACTCGACACCGCGCAGGGCCGCCCCGCCGCCGGCATGGCCTATGCACTCTACCGCAAGGGCGAAGGCACGCCGCTCGCGCAAGGCATGACGAACGCCGACGGCCGTTGCGACACGCCACTGCTCGCGGGCGAAGCCCTGCGGGCCGGCGCCTACGTGCTGCGCTTCGAGGTCGCCGCGTATTTCCGCGCGCAGGGGGTGAGCCTGCCCGAGCCCCCGTTCCTCGACGACGTCAGCCTCGCTTTCGGCGTCGCCGACCCGGCCGGGCATTACCACGTGCCCCTGCTGGTCTCGCCGTGGAGCTACAGCACCTACCGGGGCTCCTGAGCCGGGGCGGCGCAGCGCCCGAACAGGCATTGAACTTGCTCGAAGCAAACCGGAGACTGTCGTGCGGCCCCCGCCGCGAACCGCCCCGAGGCCACCCGCGACGACGCGCCACACGACATCCCACGCAAGGAGCACGCACAGCGTGACGCCCACGCCGCCGGCGCAGCAAGGCGGATCGCGACCACGCCGCCCGCCCCTTGCGGACGCACACGACGAAATCGGGTTGAGCCGGGTCGTGTGGTGACCGCGCCAAAAGGTCACCGATTCACTGGAGCATCATCCTCATGGAGCTTTCTTACCTCATCGACGCCAGCAGCATGCTCCTGCGCTGGCTGCACCTGATCGTCGGCATCGCCTGGATCGGGTCTTCCTTCTACTTCGTGTGGCTGGACAACAGCCTCAAGCCGCCGACCGACCCCAAGCTCAAGGAAGACGGCGTGGGGGGCGAACTCTGGGCCATGCACGGCGGCGGTTTCTACAACCCGCAGAAATACGCCAACGCCCCCAAGCACCTGCCCGAAGACCTGCATTTCTTCTTCTGGCCCAGCTACACGACCTGGATCACGGGCTTCCTGCTGATCTCGGTGATGTACTACTTCCAGGCCGCGACCTTCATGGTCGACCCCGCCGTCTCGTCGATCACGCCGGCGCAGTCGGTGGGCATCGGCATCGGCACCCTGGTGCTCGGGTGGGTCGTCTACGACCAGCTCGCGCGGCTGCTCATCGAGCGCAGCCAGCTGCTGTTCGCGGTGATCTACGTGGCCTTCGTCACCGTGGTGGCCTACGTGCTGACGCAGTTCCTCGCCGGGCGCGCGGCCTACATCCACGTGGGCGCGATGATCGCCACCACGATGAGCGCCAACGTGTTCTTCTGGATCATCCCGGCGCAACGGCGCCAGGTGGCCGCCATGAAGCGCGGCGAGCCCGTCAATCCGCTCTGGGGCAAGCGCGCCAAGCAGCGCAGCTACCACAACAACTACCTCACGATGCCCGTGCTGTTCGCGATGATCAGCAATCACTACGCGAGCACCTACGGCCACCCGCACGCCTGGGCCGTGCTGATCCTCATCATGCTGGGCAGCGTGCTGATCCGGCACTTCTTCAACCTGCGCCACAAGGGCGAGTACCGGTGGGAGTTCCCCATCGCGGGTCTGGCGATCCTGCTGGGCGTGCTGGTCTGGATCGCGCCCAAGCCGCCTCCCGCCACGACGGCCGTGCCCGGCGCGCCGGTGCCCACCCTGGCCGACGTGACCAGGATCGCCCAGGAGCGCTGCGCGGGCTGTCATGCCGAACATCCCACGATCATGCCGATCGCGCAGATGGGCGTCATGCTCGACACGCCGGAGCGCGTGAAGCAGCATGCGCAGCGGATCTACGAGCGCGCCGTGCAGCTCAAGACCATGCCGGTGGCCAACATGACCAACATGACCGATGCCGAGCGCGCCGAGATCGCCGCCTGGTACGCGGCCGGAGCGAAATGACATGAGCACCCCCTACCCGCGCGACCTCGTCGGCTACGGCCGCAACCCGCCACATGCGCAGTGGCCCGGGCGCGCGAAGATCGCCGTGCAGTTCGTGCTCAACTACGAGGAAGGCGGCGAGAACAGCGTGCTGCACGGTGACCCGGGCAGCGAGCAGTTCCTCTCCGAGATGTTCAATCCGCCCGCCTTCCCCGCTCGCCACATGAGCATGGAGTCGATCTACGAGTACGGCTCGCGGGCCGGCGTGTGGCGCATCCTGCGCGAGTTCGAACGGCGCGGCCTGCCGCTCACCGTGTTCGGGGTGGGAATGGCGCTCGAGCGTCACCCCGAACTCACGGCGGCGTTCCGCGCGCTGGGGCACGAGATCGCATGCCACGGCTGGCGCTGGATTCACTATCAGGATCTCGACGAGGCCACCGAACGCGAGCACATGCGCCTGGGCATGGAGGCCATCGAACGCCTCACGGGCGAACGGCCGCTGGGCTGGTACACCGGGCGCGATTCGCCCAACACGCACCGGCTGGTCGCCGACTACGGCGGCTTCCTCTATGACAGCGACAACTACGCCGACGACCTGCCGTTCTGGATGCCGGTACGGAAGAGCGACGGCAGCACCGAGCCGCAGCTCATCGTGCCCTACACGCTGGACGTCAACGACATGCGCTTCGCGCTGCCCCAGGGCTACTCGCAGGGCGCGGATTTCTTCACCTACCTGCGCGACACCTTCGACGTGCTCTACGCCGAAGGCGAGGACTGCCCGAAGATGATGAGCGTGGGCATGCACTGCCGCCTGCTCGGGCGCCCGGGCCGGATGCGCGCGCTGATCGACTTTCTCGATCACATCGAACGCCACGACCGCGTCTGGGTCACGCGGCGCGTCGACATCGCGCGCCACTGGCGCGAACGCTTCCCGGCCTGAACCGGCGCGGGCCCCTCAGCCCGCGCCGCGCAAGGACACCACCGCATCCGCCGGCCCCGGCACGCAGGCCGCGTCCAGCGCGTCCCAGCCTTCGTGCAGCACGACGCGCGTGTCGCGCAGGCACAGCTCCACGCGCCGCGCCCCGGGCACCCGCGCCCGCACGAAGGCTTCCAGCGAAGCCGGCATGCTGACCTCGAACACCCCCGCCTCCCGGTTCCGCGGCGGATGATCGTCATCATGCAGAGAGGGCACGAAGTGCCCGCCCAGACGCACGAAAGGATTGCTCACGCGCAGGCGCCGGGGGCGGTAGCCGGCCTCCCGCAGCCAGGCCTGCGCTGCTTCGCGCGCCGTCTGCGCCCCCTCCGGCGCGCCCCAGGCCCGTGCCATGAGCTCGGCGACCCACTGGTTGCAGTTCTGGTAGCGCGTCGAGAACGCGTAGGCGTTGGCGCTGTAGCCGGTACCGAGCACGGCGAGCGCAGGCGCCGCCTCCAGCGCCTGCGCGGATAAGCGCGCGCCGGCGTCGCCCGGCACGAACACCACGGAAAGGAAGGCCGGATCGTCGCGCGCGTTGCCCAGCGTGAAGCCTGCCAGCCCCTGGTCATACAGATGGGGCCGCGCGTGCTCGCAGTCGTAGTAGAGCTGGCGCACCTGCCAGCCCGCGCCCGCGCGCAGCGCCAGCCCCGCGTGTGAATAACGCAGCCCGAAGCGCGACAGATCCAGCCCGGCGCGCGCGATGACGGCCACCTGCGCCTGCTGCTGATCGAGCACCGCCTCCGCCACCGCCGCGAATGCCAGCAGGCGGTCGACCGCCGCGGCCCCGGCCGGCGTGCCCAGGCCGCAGTAGGCCGCCTCGCCCGCCTGCGCGGCCGGCAGCGTCAGGGCCAGCGCGAACGCCGCCAGCGCGCGCCGCACGGGTCCGTTCAGAGCGTGACGGGGCGGGCGTCCAGGCCCGCGCGCCAGGCCTGCGCCAGCAGCAGCACGAAGGGCGCCGCGGCCTCCGCGCCGTACACGGCAAGCCCATAGGGCCGCTCGCGCGCGGCAAGCAGATCACCCTGCGCCACGCCGGCGGCCGCAGCGTGCGGCACGTACAGGTGATAACGCTCGTCGGCGTCCGCGAGCGGCTGCAAGGTCAGGCGCACGCGCGCGTCGGCCTCGGCCACTTCGGTCACGCGATAGGTGCCGGCGTGAAAGGCCACCGCGCGCCCGGCACTCTTGCCCAGCCCCGAAACACTGTCCGAAACGCTGCCGACCGCGGTCGAGATGCTGTCGGACAGCGACAGCGCCGAGGCCGAGCCCGCCTGCGCGACGGGGCCGCCCAAGGCGGCGAACAGCAGGGCGCACAGCAGCGCGGAGGGCATTTTCATCGGTGGGGCTCTCGTGAAAAAGGCGTGAATCTAGCCCACGCCCGCGCCGGCCGGGATGCGTTTTGCATGGTTTTAACCGCTGCCGCCGGCAAGCCCGCGAGGCCCGCCGGGGCGGGTTCGCCCGCGCCGCCTGCCCGCGGCTGCGGGCTTCTCCGCCTCGTCGCGCGCGGCGTATGCTCGCCCTTTGTCTGAGCGGAGCCGCGCCATGCCGTCGTGGGATGAACAGCAGTACCTGAAATTCGCCGACGAACGCACCCGCCCCGCGCGCGAACTGCTGGCCCGCGTGGCCCTGACCGGACCCGGCTGCGTGGTCGACCTGGGCTGCGGGCCGGGCAACTCCACGGCACTGTTGCACGAGCGCTGGCCGGAGGCGCGCGTCATCGGCGTCGACAGCTCCGCCGCCATGCTGGCGCGCGCCCGCCAGGATCTGCCCGCGCTCGAATGGATCGAGGCCGATATCGCGCACTGGCGGCCCACGGTGGCACCGGACCTGATCTTCACGAACGCCGCGCTGCAGTGGCTGCCCGACCACGCGCAGCTGCTGCCGCGCCTGTTCGGCCTGCTCGCGCCGGGCGGGGTGCTGGCGATGCAGGTGCCGGACAATTTCGACGAGCCCAGCCATGTCTGGATGCGCAGCCTGCCCGGCCCGTGGGCGGCTGCGATCGGCGCGGTGCGCGCCACGCCGCGCGTGCTGACCGCCGCCGGCTATTACGACCTGCTGGCCCCGCGAGCCCGCCAGGTGGACCTCTGGCGCACGCGCTATGAGCACGTCATGGCCGACGCCGACGCCATCGTCGAATGGGTCAAGGGCACGGGGCTGCGCCCTTACCTCGAAGCCCTGCCGGCCGCGCTGCGCGAGACCTACGAGGCGGACTACCGCAGCGCCATCGCCGGGGCCTATCCGGCGCGCGCCGATGGCCGCCGCCTGTTCTCCTTCCCGCGCCTGTTCCTCGTCGCGCGGCGCTGAGGTTCAGGCAAGCTCCGCGCGGACGATCTCGGCCAGGCGCCGGATGCCGGCCTCGAACTCGGGCGTGAAGGGGATGCCGCAATTGAGGCGCACGTAATTGTCGTAGCGGTCCGAGTTCGAGAAGATCCAGCCCGGCGCCACGCGCACGCCTTCGCGCAGCGCGGTCTCGAACATCGCGCGCGCATCGCGCAGGGGTGGCAGCTGCACCCAGATCAGCATGCCGCCATGGGGCAGCGCGAGCCGCGTGCCGGGCGGAAAATGCGTCGCGATGGCCTCCGCCACCGCCGTGCGACGCTCGCGCAGCAGGCGCCGCAGGCGCGCCAGGTGGCGGTCGTAGGCGGGGCTCGCCATGAACTCGCGCGCGGTCAGCTGCAGCAGCGCATCGTTCTGCCGGCTCTGCGCGTACTTGAACATCTTGATGCGCGCGTGCCAGCGCCCGCCGCTGATCCAGCCCAGGCGCATGCCCGGCGCGAGCGTCTTGTGCAGCGAGGCGCAGTGGATCACGCCGCCCTCCTCGTCCCAGGATTTCAGCGCGCGCAGCGGCTGGTCGTCGTCGCCCAGCGCGGCGTAGGTGTCGTCCTCGATGAGCGCCACGTCGTACTGCGCGCACAGCGCCACGAGCGCCTGCTTGTTGGCGTCGGGCATCACGCTGCCGAGCGGATTCTGGAAATTCGGGATCACCACCACGGCCTTGATCGGCTGGGTCTGCAGCGCGAGTTCCAGCGCCTCGACCGAGATGCCGGTCTGCGGGCTGGTGGGAATCTCGATGCTGCGCAGCCCCAGGCTCTGCACGATCTGCAGCAGACCGAAGTAGCACGGCGACTCCACGGCCACGGTGTCGCCCGACTGGGTGACCGCCCGCAGCGCCAGGTTCATGGCCTCGGTGCAGCCGTGCGTGACGACCACGTCGTCGGCCGTGAGCCGCATGCCGGCCTCCAGCGCGCGCCGCGCCAGCACGGCGCGAAAACCCGGCTCGCCGTGCCAGGGCGTGGGACTGACGAGAACATCGGGCTGCAGGCGCAGCGCACGCGTGGCCGTCGTGCGCAAGGCCTCGGCCGGGTACGCGTCGGACGACCCGAACGCCTGCGCAAGATTCAGGCGCAGGGCGTGCTGCTCGCAGCGCGAGAGGAAGTCCGACACGCGCTCGTGAATGCCCAGGAACTGCGCGGCATCGATGCGCGCGGGCAGCACGGGCTCGCTCGAGGGCTCCAGCGCCAGCCGGCGGGGCCGGCACACGAAGTAGCCCGAACGCGGGCGCGCCTCCAGCCACCCCTTCTCCTCCAGATGCCGGCAGGCCTGCAGCGCCGTGGACAGGCTCACCTGGTGCAGGCGCGTGAGCGCGCGCACCGAGGGCATGCGGTCGCCCGGCTTGAGCGCGCCCGACCCGATGGCCCCCAGGTAATGCTCGGCGAGCTGGAGGTAAAGCAGCGGGGCGTGGGAATCGAGCGCGGCGGTGGTCATGGAGTGTTCCCGTGGAATCGCGAAACGGAAGGCGCCCGATCATGGCGAGGGCGCGCACGGCACAACAGATACAGAACAAGCCTTCTGTAACCATAACAGAACAAGGTTGCTTCGCCTGATCCGGCCGACAAACCGACACCCTGTGCCTGCCGCCCGCGCATGCGCCGGCCTACGATGAAAGCATCCGGACGCACCCGCGCCCACCCCTTTCCCACCCTGCATCGCGGAGTTTCAAATGCCTTCCCGAGATTCGCGCCCCGTCACCCTCCAGCGCGTCGATATCGAACCCGACATGTGCCTCACGATCCATCTCGATCCGCGCACGCGCCTGTGCTGCCAAGGCGGCAGCCTTCGCCTCACCCAGAACGTCGCCTGGGCCGGCAGCCTGCCCGTGCAGCTGGGCACCGATCTGCAGCCCGGCGATCAGAGCGGCATCGAGCGCGCCGGCTGGGTGCAGCTGCGCGCCGGCCGCGAAGGCGCGCGCCTGCGGCTCGAAACCGCGCCGGCCCCGCTGCCGCTGTGGCGCCGCGCGCTGGCCGGCCTGCGCCGCCTAGCCCGTCTGCGCTCGCGCCCCACGGGCGTGTGGGCACGCTGAAAGCGCCTGCCGGCGCACCCCGCCGGGCCTGAGGTCCGCCCGGCGCGCGTCAGCGCACGGCGGGCGGGGCGCCCCTGCCCATACGCGGGGGCGGATAGCGCTCATCGCGCCCAAGCCATGCCGCGCACGTTAAGCTCCGGATTCATCGAACCCTTCCGGAAGCCCGCCATGGCCATTGCCGCGCAAGACCCCGCCGCGCCCGCCTTCACCCGCCGCTATCCCAACCTCGCCGATCCCCGTCTGGGCGCCGAAGCCATCGCCGCCAGCGACGAGTTCTTCGCGCCGCGCGGCCGCATGCTGGAGCCGCAGGAGCCCGTCTTCATTCCCGGCAAGTACGACGAGCACGGCAAATGGATGGACGGCTGGGAATCGCGGCGCAAGCGCGTCGCGGGGCACGACTGGTGCGTGGTGCGACTCGCGCGCGCGGGCCGGCTGTTCGGCGTGGATATCGATACGCGCCACTTCACGGGCAACTACCCGCCCGGCGCCTCGCTCGAGGCGTGTCATTGCGCCGCGGGCGAACCCGAAGCCAGCACCGTCTGGCACACCGTGCTGCCGACCGTGGCGCTCGCGGGCAACAGCCACCACTATCACGCCCTCGACGACGCCGGGATCTGGACGCACGTGCGCCTGTCGATCTATCCCGATGGTGGCGTCGCGCGCCTGCGCGTGTACGGCCGCCCCGACACCGCCGGCCTGGTGGCGGGCGCGCAGCTCGATGTCGCGGCCGCCATCCAGGGCGCCTACGTGGTGGCGACCAATAACGAGCACTTCGGTCTCGCCTCCACGCTGCTGCTGCCCGGACGCGGGGTGAACATGGGCGACGGATGGGAGACGCGCCGCCGGCGCGAGCCCGGCAACGACTGGTGCCTCATCGCGCTGGCCGCGCCCGCGATCATCGAGCGCGTGGAGGTCGACACCGCGCACTTCAAGGGCAATTACCCCGACGCGTGCTCGCTGCAGGGCGCTTTCATGGACGGGGGCACGGAACAGTCGCTCGTCACGCAGAGCATGTTCTGGCCCGAGCTGCTGCCCGCGCAGAAGCTGCGGATGGATCACCCGCATGTCTTCACGCCGCCCGCGCCGCCCGCGCCCGTCACGCATGTGCGCTTCAACATCTTCCCGGACGGGGGCGTCAGCCGGCTGCGCCTGTTCGGCAGGATCGCGCCGTGAACGCGGCGCGGCGGCTGGAGGTGGAAGCGCTCACGGCGCAGGCCTTCGCGCCCTTCGGCGAGGTCATCGAGGCCAGCGACGCGGCCCGCCACTTCACGATCAACGGCGGCAACACCGAGCGTTTCCATGATCTCGCGCGGCTCGACGCGGGCCCCGACGGCCACCTCATCGCGAGCATCTTCCGCGGCCAGCCGCGCGCGCTGCCCTTCACGGTGAGCATGATGGAACGCCACCCGAAAGGCTCGCAGGCCTTCATGCCGCTGTCGGGCCGCGCTTACCTGGTGGTCGTGGCGCCGCCCGGCGCGCCGCCGGTCGCGGCCAGCCTGCGCTGCTTCCTGGCGCGCGCCGGGCAGGGCGTGAATTACGCCGTGGGAACCTGGCACCACCCCTTGCTGGCTCTGGAGGCCGCGAGCGACTTCCTCGTCATCGACCGCGCGGGCGAGGGCCCGAACTGCGATGAGGTGACGCTGACGCCGGCCGCGTGGATTCCCGCCCCCTGAGGCGGCACGCGTGCGTCAGGCCTGCAGGGCGGACACCAGCGCGGCCATGAACTCGCGGTCGGGGCCCAGCATGTGGTTGGCGATCTCGCGCGAGAGCGTGCGCGCGATCACCTCGGGCGGCTCGCGCCCCTCGATGAACGCCGCGCGGCAGGCATCGATGCGCGCCAGCTCGTGGGCATGGCTCACGCGGTGCGCGGTGAGCCCCGGCCAGTCGATGGATTCGAGCAGCCGCTCTTCGTTCGCGAAATGCTGCGCGAGCTGCTCGCGCAGCCGCGCCAGTGCCGTGAGCAGCGATTCGCGCAGCACGCCGGGGCGATTCACGCCATCCACGGCGGCCAGCCGGCGCAGGCGCGCCGTGGCGTCGAACAGCGTGCGGTGTTCGCGGTCGATCAGCGCGTGGCCCGTGAGGTACTCGGGGCGCCAGCGCAGCAGCGCGGAGTCGGCGAGGCCCACGGTCTCGTCGGCCACGCTGCGGTTGCGGCCGGTGCGCTTGGCGCGGTAGAGCGCCTCGTCGGCGCGCGCGACCACGTCCTGCAGGTTCTCGGTCACGAGCTTCCATTCGGCCACCCCGAGGCTCAGGGTGATGCGCAGCCCATGCCCGAAATGGTGCGCCTCGACCGTCTGGCGCACGTGCTCGGCCGCGAGCAGCGCGGTATCCAGGCCGATCTCCGGCATCATCAGCACGAACTCTTCGCCGCCCCAGCGCGCCAGCGCATCGGATTCGCGCACGCCGCTGCGCACGAGCGCGGCCAGCTCGGCGAGCACCTCGTCGCCCACCTGGTGGCCGCAGGTGTCGTTGATGAGCTTGAAGTGGTCGACGTCGAAGATCAGCAGCGAAACCGGGTGCCCGTAGCGCAGCGCGCGCTGCCGCGTGGAGATCGCTGCCTGCTCGAAATAGCGGCGGTTGCGCAGGCCCGTGAGGGTGTCGGTCTCGCTGGCCGCGCGCAGGCGGGCCTCCAGGTCGTGACGCTCGGTGATGTTGCTCGCCACCCACAGCACGGCATCCTCGCCGTCGACGGCGAAATGCAGACGCTGCACGCGGCCCTCGAACCAGATGGGGGCCTCGGGGCCGCCCGCCTCCAGGCCCCGCACGTCCTGCCGCGCGAGCGAATACTCGATCACGCGCAGGCCGGGCTCGGCCAGCGTTCGCGCAATCTCGGCGAGGAACCACTGGGCGCGCTCGGCGCACAGCACGTCGTCGAGCTTGCGGCCGACGAGCCCCGCGCCGTCGTGGTAGTAGCGCGTGTCCTGGCCGCCGAAGATCGCCGCGTAGCGGCCGCTGCGCGTGAGGATGAAAACGGGGTCGGGCAGCGCCGAGAGGATTTCGGCGAGCTGGTCGAGCGACAGGAAGGGGCTGGCGTGTCCGATCATCGTGAGCTGGGGGTCCGCAATGCAGGAAACGACCATACCCGCTGGCCGGGGAAGGACCACTCACGTCGAATGGATGCACCTGCTGTTACGCCTTCAATGGAACCATTGTGGGGGGGCCGGCAGCGGGCTGCCAGGCTTTTACCGGGTAAACGAGGGGCTCGGCCCGAACGGGCATGCGTTCTGCTTGAAAAGGCCACCCCTCCGTGGCGTCCGGCGCGGTCTGCGAGCCCGCGATCCGCGCTAGAATCACGCTCCGGCGGATGGCCTGCGCCGGCCTGCATGCGTCCTTCCAGGCATGGAAACGAGTCGACCGGCGCCCTTCCCGTTCCGTTTTCCGCCTTTCCTGAAAGGATTCCCGATGCCCGTCCTCTCCCGCCGCGGCCTGCTGTGCGCCGCGCTCGTCCTCTCCACCGGCCTGCTCGGCGCCCTGCCGGCCCAGGCACAACAGAAGATCAAGGTTGCCGCGGTATATACCGTGCCGGTCGAGCAGCAATGGGTGTCGCGCATCCACAAGGCGCTCAATGAAGCCAGGGCGCGCGGCGAGATCGACTACGTGTTCTCCGAGAACGTCGCCAACGCCGACTACGAGCGCGTCATGCGCCAGTACGCCGAGCAGGGCAATGCGCTGATCCTCGGCGAAGCCTTCGCCGTGGAGGCGGCCGCCCGCAAGGTGGCGCGCGATTACCCGAAAACGGCCTTCCTGCTGGGTTCGTCGGGCAAGCCGCAGGCGCCTAACTTTTCGGTGTTCGACAACTACATCCAGGAACCGGCCTACCTGACCGGCATGATCGCCGCGAGCATGAGCAAGAGCGGCCACATCGGCATGGTGGGCGGCTACCCCATCCCCGAGGTCAATCGCCTCATGAATGCCTTCATGGATGGCGCGCGCGAGATCAATCCGAAGACGAAGTTCACGGTGAGCTTCATCGGCTCGTGGTTCGATCCGCCCAAGGCCAAGGAAGCGGCCTTCGCGATGATAGACAAGGGTGCCGACGTGCTCTACGCGGAGCGTTTCGGCGTCTCCGACGCGGCCCGGGAGAAAGGCAGGCTGGCGATCGGCAACGTCGTGGACACCCAGGCCCAGTACCCGGAAACCGTGGTCGCCTCGGCGCTCTGGAACATGGAGCCCACCGTCGGCGCCGCACTCGCGAAGGTCAAGGCCGGCAAGTTCGCCGCCGAAGATTACGGCCAGTACTCGCTCATGAAGTTCAAGGGCTCGGAACTCGCGCCGCTGGGCACCTTCGCCCGCAAGGTGCCGGCCGACACGCTGCGCAAGGTCGAGGCGCGCCAGAAGGAGATCCTCGCCGGCAAGTTCAGCGTGAAGGTCAACGACGGCGCACCCAAGTCCAACTGACCCGCCGCGTCCGGAGCCGCCCGCGCGGGCGGACGGCTCCCCCGCCGCGTCCGCCCGGCCACGACGGCCGGGCCGTCTCCCGCGCCCCGCCTTCCTGCACGATGACCCAGACACCCTCCGCCCTGCGCCTCGCGCGCATCACCAAGCGTTTTGGCGCGCTCACCGCCAACGACGACATCTCGCTCGAACTCGGCAGCGGCGAAGTGCTCGCCCTGCTGGGCGAGAACGGCGCCGGCAAGAGCACGCTGGTCAGCATCCTGTTCGGCCATTACGTGGCCGATGCCGGCAGCATCGAGGTGTTCGGCCAGCCGCTGCCGCCGGGCGATCCGCGCGCCGCGCTGGCGGCCGGCATCGGCATGGTGCACCAGCACTTCGCGCTCGCCGACAACCTCTCTGTCCTCGACAACATCCTGCTGGGCACCGAAGCCCTCTGGCTGCCCTTCTCGCGTCGCCGGGCCGCGCGCGACCGCCTGCTCGCCACGGCCCGCCGCTTCGGCCTGAGCGTGGATGCCGAGGCACGCGTCGGCACGCTGTCGGTGGGCGAACGCCAGCGCGTGGAGATCCTCAAGGCGCTCTACCGGGGCGCCCGCATCCTGATCCTCGACGAACCCACGGCGGTGCTCACGCCGCAGGAGAGCGAATCGCTGTTCGCCACGCTGGCCCAGCTCGTCGCGGAAGGCCTCTCCATCATCTTCATCAGCCACAAGCTCGACGAGGTTCTGCGCGTCTCGCAGCGCGTGGCGGTGCTGCGCGCGGGCCGTCTCATCGCCTTGCGCGAAACGCGCGACACCCACAAGGCCGAACTCGCCGAGCTGATGGTCGGGCGCAGCGTGAGCCTGCCGCAACGCGAACCGCGCGAACGCGGCCCCCGCGTGCTGCACCTGCAGGGCGTGAGCGCCACGCGTGGCGGGCGTCGCGTGCTCGACGCGCTCGACCTGGACGTCCACGCCGGCGAGATCGTGGGCATCGCGGGCGTATCCGGCAACGGCCAGCTCGCACTCGCCGAGCTGCTGTCGGGCACCCTCGCCCACTCCGCCGGCACGCTCACGCTGGACGACCAGGCGCTGCGCGCCGACCCGCGCGACCGCGTCGCCCGCGGCGTCGCGCGCATTCCCGAGGACCGCCATGCCGAAGGCATCGTGGGCGATCTGCCGGTGTGGGAGAACGCGATCTCCGAGCGCCTGCACACGCCCGCCTTCTCACGCTGGGGCTTCGTGCGCCAGCGCGCCGCGCGGGCCTTCGCGCGCAAACTCGTGGCCCGCTTCGACGTGCGCCTGCCCGGCATCGACAGCCCCACGCGCGTGCTCTCGGGCGGCAACATGCAGAAGCTCATCCTGGGCCGCGCGCTGTGCGTGCGTGGCGACGCCGGGACGCCGCGCTTCATCATCGCCAACCAGCCCACCTGGGGGCTGGACATCGGCGCGGTCGCCTACGTTCACCGCTGCCTGCTCGACGCGGCGCGCCAGGGCGCGGCCGTGCTGCTCATTTCGGAGGATCTGGAGGAATTGTTTGCGATATCGGACCGCATCGCGGTGATGTTCAAGGGCCGTCTCGGCCCCGCCCGGGACGCCGCCGCGTGGACGCTGGCCGACGTCGGCCTCGCCATGGCCGGCACGCCGCACGGAGGTCAGCATGCGGCTTGAAGCCCGTTCCCGCGTCTCGCGCGGCGCGGTCCTCGTCGCGCCCTTCGCCGCCATCGCCTTCACGCTCGCCGTCTGCGCCGCCCTCGTGGCCTGGGCCGGCGCGCCCGTAGGCCGCACCTATGCCCTGCTGCTGGAAGGCGCCTTCGGCAGCCGCTTCGCGATCGCCGAAACGCTCACCCGCGCCACGCCGCTGATCCTCACCGGGCTGGCCGCCGCGGTGGCCTTCCGCGCGCGGCTCTACAACATCGGCGCCGAAGGCCAGCTTTACCTCGGCGCGCTCGCGGCGGTGGCCGTGGGCGGACTGCATGACGGCAGTGGTTTCGGCCTGCCGCCCGCCCTGCTCTTCCCGCTGATGCTCGCGGCGGGTGCCGCCGCCGGCGCGCTGCTGCTGCTCGGGCCCGCCTGGCTCAAGCTCCGGCTGGGCGTGGACGAAGTCGTCACCTCGCTGCTGCTGAACTTCGTCGCCTTGCTGTTCGTCTCGCTGATGCTGGACGGCCCCATGAAAGACCCGATGGCCATGGGCTGGCCGCAGTCGGTGGCGATCAACCCGGACCTCGAATTGCCCCGTCTCATCGAGCGCACGCGCGTGCATGCCGGCCTGCTGCTGGCCAGCGGGCTGGCCGTGGCGGTGTGGGCGCTGCAACGCTTCACGCGATTCGGCTTCGCGCTGCGCGCGGTGGGCGCCAACGCCCGTGCCGCCCGCTTCGCGGGGCTGCCCGTGGGCCGCACGGTGCTGCTCTGCGCGCTGCTCTCGGGCGCTCTGGCGGGGCTCGCGGGCGTCGGCGAGGTGGCCGGCCGCGCCGGCTACGTCACGCTCGACATGTCCCCCGGCTATGGCTACGCCGGCATCGTGATCGCCATGCTGGCGGGCCTGCACCCGCTCGGCGTGGTGCTCTCGGCCGTGTTCGTGGGCGCCGTCATGGTGGGCGCGGACAGCATGAGCCGCGCCGTGGGCGTGCCCAACTACATCGCCGACGTGATCGTCGCCACCGCGCTGCTGGCCATGCTGGTAGCCACCCTGCTGACCCGTTACCGCATCCGCTGGGGGCGCGCATGATGGATTTCCTCTCCTCGCTGGGCGACATGATCGCCTCCGTCCCGTTCTGGGTCGCCACGCTGCGCATCGCCACGCCGCTGATCCTGGGAACCCTGGGGGTGCTGATCTGCGAACGCGCGGGCGTGCTCAACCTCGGCATCGAAGGGATCATGGTGGCCGGCGCCTTCACGGGCTGGCTCGCGGTGTATCACGGCGCGGGCCTCTGGACGGGCCTGGCGGTCGCCGCGCTGACGGGCGCGCTGTGCGGCGCGCTGCATGCGCTGCTCACGGTGTGGCTGACCGTCTCGCAGCACGTCGCGGGGCTGGGCATCACGATGCTCGCCACCAGCCTGGCGTCCTTCGCCTACCGCGTGAGCTTTCCGCAGGTCAGCACACCGCCCACGATCCAGCCCTTCGCCCCGCTCGCCGCGCTGCAGGGCATTCCGCTGATCGGGCCGGTGCTGGCGGAGCAGACCGCGCTCACGCTGGGCGCGATCGCGCTGGTGCCGCTCGCGGCGTGGTTCATCTACCGCACCCCGGCGGGGCTCGCCCTGCGCATGGCGGGCGAGAACCCGGCCGCGGCCGAAGGCCAGGGTCTGGACGTGTTGCGCGTGCGCGGCGCGGCCATCGTGGGGGGCTCGGCGCTGATGGGCATGGCGGGGGCTTTCCTGACCCTGTCGGCTTTCAACGCCTTCTTCATGAACATGGTCAATGGCCGCGGCTGGATCTGCGTCGCGCTGGTGGTGTTCGCCAGCTGGCGGCCGGGCAAGGCCCTGCTCGGCGCGCTGCTGTTCGCCGCCTTCGACGCCGCCCAGCTGCGCCTGCAGCAGGACGGCGGCGCCCTGCCCTACCAGCTCTACCTGATGCTGCCGTATGTGCTCTCCATCCTCGCGCTGATCGTCATGGCGCGCCGCGCGGCCTACCCGCAGGCCCTCATGAAGCCCTACCGCAAGGGCGAACGCTAGGCGCACGCCGCCTCGCCAGGGCCGCCGGGCAGGCGGCCCTTTTTCATGGCGCGCCGGATTCGTCCTACACGCAGGCCCGGTCCGGGCTGATCGAAGCCGCCCGCGTGCGGCACGTATGCTTCAGTCAGGATCGACGCTTCGATGAAGGAGGAGCTGCCATGCCACCCGATCGCACGCCCCGCCCCCACCGCCCCGGCCCGCAGAAACCGCGCCCGGAATCCGCTCCGACACCACGGCCACCCCGCTCCAGGCGCGTCAAGCCGGTCGTTCCGGCCGAGAAAAGCCTGATCGAGTCTCACGACGAATCGACCCTGCCCGACCTCAAGCCGGTCGGCGAATGACTCCACGAAAGGAATGCGCCATGTTCACGAGCCACACGACGTCCACCCGCCTCGACCTGCTGTTCGACTTTCCACCTCTCGTCTTGAGCATCCTGCCGGGCAAGCCCATCGTGGAACCCACGCCGCCGGCCGACCTGCCCCGTCCGGACAAGGGCGACGACGTGATCATCGATCCGCAGCAGCCCGAGATTCCGACGCCGCCGGACCATCTGCCGCCGCTCGACCCCCTGCTGCCGCCGATTCCGCCGGGCGCCATCTGAAGAACTGAAATGTAAAGACGCTAGCATCTGCGGAACCCATCCCGGTCTGGAACGCTCAGACCGGGGTGAGGACAGACCATAAGAGAAAAAAAATGAAACCCACCGATGAATTGATGACCCTCCTGACCCCGGGCGCACCCGAAATCCGCACCGCGCTCGAACAGTTTCCCGATGCCCTCGCCCGTCCCAGCATGGATTGGGACGCCCTGCTCGACCCGATCGGCGAGGCGCTCGCGCATGGCCGCCCCGACCACGCCACACCTCCCGAAGCCTCGCCCGTGATCCTGTATCCCGGCCTGGCGCGCGACAGCCTGGCGATGCGCCCGGTGCTGCGGCTGTGCCGCCGCCTGGGGCTGGCCCCGCAGGATTGGGGCCGTGGCGTGAACATGGGCCCGACCGACAACGTGGAACGCTTCATGGCCGAACTCGCGGCCGACGTGCAGGAAACCGCGTTCCGCGCGGGCGCGCCCGTGTCGCTGGTCGGCTGGTCGCTCGGCGGCGTGTATGCCCGCGAAATCGCGCGCCTGGCCCCGGAGGCGGTGCGCCAGGTGATCGCCATCGGCAGCCCCGCCCATTACGCGGGCGATGCCTTCGGCGTGCGCTGGCTGCTGCGCTGGGCCGCGCGCACGGGCCGGGCCGACGTGCGCGCCCTGCTGGCGTTGCTGCGCCGCCCGCTGCGGGCCCCCTTCGTGTGCCTGTCGGCGCTGGCCGACGGCAGCGTCAAGCGACTGCCCGCGCTGGCCTGATCCTGCCGGTACCGGCCCGCCTGCCCGCCACGCCGCGTGGCGCGGCGGGCGGCCGCTTTCAGGATGCCGGCGGAGGTGGCGGCTCGGTTGCCGCCGGCTGCGCCGCGAGGTTACCCGTGATCAGGCGCGCGCCGCGACCGAAAGTCACGAAGGACCACAGCCAGTTCAGCGTCACCGCGATGCGGTTGCGGAAATCGATCAGGAAGAAGATGTGGGCGATGCCCCACAGCCACCATGCCAGCCCGCCGCGCAGGCGGACCCAGCCGAAATCCGCCACGGCCGCGTGGCGGCCGATGGTCGCGAGGTTGCCGTAATTGCGGTAGCGGAAGGGCGGCAGATCGCCCCAGCCGGACAGGCGCCGCACGATGAGATCCCCCACGTAGTAGCCCGCCTGCTTGGCCGCCGGCGCCACGCCCGGCACGACCTTGCCGGCCGCGTCGGTGAGGCTCGCGGTGTCGCCGATGGCGAACACCCCTTCACAGCCCGGCACGCCGAAGTCCGGCCCCACGAGCACACGCCCCGCGCGGTCGGCCGCCGCACCCAGCCAGGCCGCCGCGGGGGAGGCCTGCACGCCCGCGGCCCACAACAGCGTCGCGGCGGGAATGCGCTCCTCGCCCACGACCACCCCGGCGGCGTCGCAATCCATCACGCGCGCATTCACGCGCACGCTGACGCCCAGCTTCTCGAGCGCCACGCGCGCGGCCTCGGAATGCCCCTCGGTGAACGCCGGCAGCAGGCGCGGCCCGGCTTCGACGAGCAGGACGCGCGCCTTGCGCGGATCGATGCGGCGGAAATCCTTGGCGAGCGCGGCACGCGCCAGCTCGGCGATGGACCCCGCCAGCTCCACGCCGGTCGGCCCGCCGCCCACCACCACGATGGTCAGGTTGGCGTCGCGCTCGGCGGGGTCGACAGCCATTTCCGCGCGCTCGAACGCCAGCAGCAGGCGGCGGCGGATCGCGGTGGCGTCTTCCAGCGTCTTGAGCCCCGGCGCGTAGCGTTCCCAGTGATCGTTGCCGAAATAGGCATGCCGGGCACCCGTCGCGAGGATCAGATAGTCGTAACGCAGCTGGCGCCGCGTGGGGCCGTCGCCGCCGTGCCGCAGCTCGATCTCGACGCTTCGCGCGGCCGCGTCCACACCGCACACGCGCCCCAGCACGACGGTGGCGTTGCGCTGTTCGGACAGGATGCTGCGCACCGGCCCCGCGATGTCGGCCGGCGAAAGCCCGGCGGTGGCGACCTGGTACAGCAGGGGCTGGAAGATGTGGTGATTGCGCTGATCGATGACGATGATCTCGGCATCCGCGGCAGCCAGCGCACGCGCGGCCGAAAGGCCGCCAAAACCGGCGCCGACGATGAGCACGACGGGGCGTTGAACGCTCATGGGCAAAAACTCCAGGGGGAAGGGATTCCTGTCGGGCGCAGGCGAGGCCGCGCATTATATTGGTAAACCCTAGCGCCAACGCGGCATTCCTTAAAGCCGCAGTGCAGCAAGCAGCGCGCCCGCCGCCCCGTCGCACCCTGCCGACGCCACGAGGCGCAGCCCGCCCCGCCCGCCTTCGCAACCCGGGCCGCGCCGCGCGAAACCCCAGGATTTTCCCACGCGGCGGCGGCTGCCTCCGGCCGTCACGCCGGCCCGCGCCCTGACGCCCTCACCCCGTTGGCGCGAACGATCCGCGCGCAAGCCCCGGGCACAAGCCCCGCGCGGATTGCCGGCGCATCTTGCGGCGGCTCCGTCTTTGAGGGGTATTCATGGCAAAAGCAGGTCAGAAAAATGACTCCCATGTGTCATTTCCCGGGATCAGGCCGAAACCTAAGATCGGCTGGCATTCATGCACAAGCAGAAGTGAGCGTCCCGGATCGCGGCACAACGCTCACCCCCAAACCCGACAGGAGTCCCGTAATGCCATCCACCTCACCGACATCACAGCCGTGGCTCACGCCCCGCATGCGCGCGAGCCTTGCCGCAGCGCTCGCCACCCTCGCCCTCGCGGCGTGCGGCGGCAGCAGCTCCGGGGGCGGAGACACCGAACCCGCGTCGCCTTCGAATCCGCCCGAGGCCAGTACCGCACGCACCGCACCGGGCATCGAAGTCCAGCCGCACAACAACTATGGCGGCGACAGCGCCCGCTATCAGAAAGCCATCGAACGCTACAACCAGCTCGGAGCGGACATCCATGCGCAATGACCACGCGTCTTTCCTGTCGCGCCCCATCGCCGGCGCGCTCATCGCCCTGTTCGTGGGCTCCGCGCACGCGGCCGTGCCCGCCAATCCCCCCGCCTACGATCCGGCCAAGGTCTATGGCACCTCGGGCACCTACGTGAAATTCAGCCAGACCGACGGCACCGGACGCACGCGCACCGCCACGTTTTCCAACGCCTGGTGGACGCAGGGCGCGGCGCCGCAGTTCTTCCCCAACGACGGCCCCTGGAAGCGCGTGAGCGCCGTGGTCATCACCGACGGCAGCGGCCATTCGGCCCCCGAGGGCGTCGCGGCCTGGAACGCCGACGCGAGCTACGGCGCCGGCAGCCTGGTGAAGGCCAACGAGAACAAGTGCTCCAAGGCCAAGTGGTGGACCAAGGGTGACACGCCGCCCGCCACGGCGCCCACCAACGCCTGGGAAACCCCGTGGGAGCTCCTCGCCTGCCCCACTGACGCGAGCGTCGCCGATGCGCCGGTCGACACCAGCGGCGGCGGCATCGGCAACCTGCCGGCCGTGAATACGCCCGACGGTCAGCCGTCGATCCCGCCGAGCAACATCGACACACCCGTGGTACCGCCCGTGACACCCAAGCCGCCGGCCCCGCCCGCCGAACCTCAACCCGCCATCCCGTCGAATGCCGACGGCATCCTGCCGGCCACCGGCTACGCCTTCCTGCGCCAGGTGACCGACGACGACTGGAACTGGATGTTCCCCTTGCGCTCGGGCCGCTACAACCCCGAGGGCGGCACGCGCAACAACCCGCCCGTCGCGGCCGCCAACGGCAGCACCGACGTCTTCACGCTTGGCGCCTTCCGCAAGGCGGTGCTCGACTACAACACCTGGGCCAGCCAGCACAACTACAAGCAGTTCCTCAACGAAGGCACGCTCAAGCAGCAGGCACAGGAATTCCTGACGTTCTGGGCGAAGTCCTCGCGCGAGACCAGCGGCTCGTGGAGCGGCGCCCCCGCGCCGTGGGTCGTGCCCTTCACCAACGCGGCGGGGGAGAGCACCTCGGTCTGGAAGGGCGGCCTGTACTGGGTGGAGGAAGTCGGCTACTCGACGCGCGCGGACGGCACCAGCGCCGCCGTCAATTACGTCGACCCGGGCTCCACGGAGTTCCCGCCCGTCGCGGGCCGCTCGTACTACGGGCGCGGCATCATCCAGCTGTCATGGAACTACAACTACGGCGCCTTCTCGTACTGGCTGTATGACAACGGCCTGCGTCGCGACCTGATCACGCGGCGCGACACCCTGCTGCACCGGCCGGACTACGTCGCGACCGATGGCGCGCTGTCCATCCTGTCGGGCATCTGGTTCTGGATGACGCCGCAGGGTGCCAAGCCGTCGTCGCACGACGTGCTCTACGGCGATGTGCATAACATCTCCGCGAGTTCGACCGATCGCGGCCTGCCGCAACTGCGCGCCGGCTACACCGTGGGCGGCAAGAGCACCGGGCCGACGGCCGCGGGCGACACGACCGATGCCGGCGTGCTGGCGTTCCGCTTCGGCACCATCCTCAACATCGTCAATGGTGGCCTGGAGTGCAACGGCGCGGCGGCATGGCACAACGGCCCGCCGCAGCGCGTGTCCTACTACAACGCGTTCACGATGTACTTCAACGACCGCGTCAAGACGCTCAACGCCACGCGCATCCCGCAGGGCACCAACATCTGGGAAAGCCGCGTCTCGGCCAGCTCGCCCGAACAGATGCAGAGCGCGACCTGCTTCAACCAGAAGTCGTACTACGGCTGGTAATCCACTCACGTCGTCCCAGGTCGGCCGCCCCCGCGGCCGGTCTTTACAGGCGCGGGGCCTCCCGCGCCTTTTTTTGCCCCCGTCCGCTCCCCGCGAGGCGCCGCCAGGCGCAGCCCCGGCCAGCGCGCGAGCCTCCCCGGCGAGACGTCCGGCCAGGCATCGCCGCCGCGCCGATGCCCATCATGCGGCGCCACGTCTTCCGACCCGCGCCGGTTTGCGCTTAAATGCGTCGCTCGGGCGCCTGCGCGCCCCGTCCCTCTCTTCCCCTCTTTTTCAGCGCCGCCCTCGCCATGCTCGATCTCATCCTCCGCCACGCAACGCTGCCCGACGGGCGCCAGAACATCGACATCGGCATACGCGACGGCCGCATCCTCGCCGTCGAGCCCGGGCTGGCCGCCCGCGCGGCCGAAGAGGTGGATGCCGGCGGCCTGCTCGTGACGCCCCCCTTCGTGGATGCCCATTTCCACATGGACTCCACGCGCTCCTACGGCCTGCCGCGCGTCAACGCCTCGGGCACGCTGCTCGAAGGCATCGCCCTGTGGGGCGAACTCAAGCCCCAGCTCACGCAGGAGGCCATCGTCGAACGCGCCCTGGCGTACTGCGACTGGGCCGTCGCGCGCGGCCTGCTCGCGATCCGCTCGCACGTCGACGTGTGCGATCCGCGCCTGCTCGCCGTGGAAGCGCTGCTGCACGTGAAGGCCCGCGTGAAGCCCTATCTGGACCTGCAGCTGGTGGCCTTTCCGCAGGACGGCGTGCTGCGCAGCCCCGGCACGCTGGAGCGGCTCACGCGTGCGCTCGACATGGGCGTGGAGGTGGTGGGCGGCATTCCGCACTTCGAACGCACCATGGCCGATGGCGCCGAGTCGGTGCGCATCCTGTGCGAACTCGCCGCCGCGCGCGGCCTGCGCGTGGACATGCACTGCGACGAATCGGACGATCCGCTCTCGCGCCATATCGAAACCCTTGCCTTCCATGCCCAGCGCCTGGGGCTGCAGGGCCGCGTGGCGGGCTCGCACCTGACGTCCATGCATTCGATGGACAACTACTACGTCTCCAAACTGATTCCGCTGATCCGCGAAGCCGGCGTGGCGGCGATCGCCAACCCGCTCATCAACATCACGCTGCAGGGGCGCCACGACACCTATCCCCGGCGCCGCGGCATGACGCGCGTGCCCGAACTGCTGGCCGCGGGCGTGCCGGTGGCGTTCGGCCACGACTGCGTGATGGACCCGTGGTATGGCCTGGGCAGCGGCGACATGCTGGAAGTGGCGCACATGGGCCTGCACGTCGGCCAGATGACCTCGCAGGATGCGATGCGTCAGTGCTTCGAGGCGGTCACGACCACGCCCGCGACCATCCTGGGGCTGGAAGGCTATGGCATCGCGCCGGGTTGCCGCGCCGATCTCGTGCTGCTGCAGGCGCGCGACCCGGTCGAAGCGCTCCGTCTGCGCGCCACTCGCCTCAAGGTCTGGCGTGCAGGCCGCCTGGTGGCCGAGACCGCGCCCGCCACGGCACGTCTTGCACTGCCGGAACGGCCCGCGCATACCGATTTCCTTTCCTGACGCCAGCGCGGCCTGCCCGCCTGGCCGGCCCTGGCATGGAACCTCGGCCGAGCCGGGGCGTCCCAAAAACAAGCCGGCGCGAGGCCGGCGTGTTCATCAGGGAAGGAAAACACCATGCAGGCTGACAGGCTCACGCAAGCGCTGACACTGATCGACAACGCCTATCTGTGGCTCGCCCTGGCCATCCTGCTGGCGTGGTGCGCCGGCTGGATCGTGCACCTGCTGGGGCGCGCCGTGGTCCTGCGGCTGAGCCGGCCGCTCCCCATGCTCGACGCCGTGTTACGCCGCATCGAGGGGGCCACGCGCCAGGCGCTGCCGCTGCTGTTCGTGCAGATCGTGATCCGCGCGGCGCCCGACGATCTGCGCGGCATCGAGCCGATGCGCCACCTCGCCTCGGTGCTGCTGATCCTCTCCATCATCTGGCTGCTCATCAATGCCGTGCGCGGCATGGGCGAGGCGATCACCGCGCGCCACCCGGTGAACGTGGTCGACAATCTCGAGGCGCGGCGCATCCACACGCAGACGCACGTGCTCGTGCGCGCCACCTGCGTGGTGATCGTGGTGCTGGGCGTGGCGGCGATCCTCATGAGCTTTCCGGCCGTGCGCACGATAGGCGCCAGCCTGCTCGCCTCGGCCGGCGTCGCCGGCCTGGCGATCGGCATGGCCGCGCGCCCGGTGCTCGGCAACCTCATCGCGGGCGTGCAGATCGCCCTCACCCAGCCCATCCGCATCGACGACGTGCTCATCATCGAAGGCGAGTGGGGCCGCGTCGAGGAAATCACGGGCAGCTACGTGGTGCTGCGCATCTGGGACCGCCGCCGCCTCGTGATCCCGCTCGAATGGTTCATCGCGAATCCCTTCCAGAACTGGACGCGCAACAGCGCCGACATCATCGGCACCGTGTTCTGGTGGGTGGATTACCGGCTGCCGGTCGCCCCCGTCGAGGCCGAGATCCGGCGCCTGTGCGCCGAAGTGCCGCAATGGTGGGATGGCGAGCTGGCGATGCTGCAGGTGACCGACACCAGCCCGCAGGGCATGCAGCTGCGCGCGCTGGTGACGGCCCGCAACTCCGGCGACGCGTGGGATCTGCGCTGCCACGTGCGGGCCGGTGTGGTCGATTTCATCCAGCGCGAATATCCCGAGTGCCTGCCACGCGTGCGCGCCGAGCTGGAAGCCCCGCCCGCCCCGCCCGCCTCGCCGCCCGGCCGCGCGCCCGCCGAAGCGCCCTCACCCTGAGCGGGTCAGCTCACCAGCGCGGCTTCGACGGCCGCCACCAGCGTGGGGTCGTCGGGCGCGGTGTCGGGCGAAAAGCGCCGCAGCACGCGGCCGCCCCGGCCGACCAGGAACTTCTCGAAGTTCCACACGACCTCGGGCCGCTCCGTGGGCTCGACGCCGTAATCGCGCAGCTTCGCTTCCATGCCCGAACGCCCCTCCGCCTGCGGCTGGGCCTCGACGAGCGCGCGGTAGAGAGGATGCTTGGCCGGGCCGGTGGCCACGATCTTGCTGAATAGCGGAAAGCTCACGTCGTAGGTCGAGCTGCAGAAGGCGTGGATTTCCTCGTCACTGCCCGGCTCCTGGGCCGCGAAATCGTTGGCGGGGAAACCCAGCACCGAGAACCCGCGCGCACGGTAAGTCTCGTGCAGTTTCTGCAAAGCGGCGTACTGCGGCGTGAGGCCGCATTTCGACGCCACGTTCACGATCAGCAGCACCTCGCCCGCGTGCGGCTGCAGCGTGGTCTCATCCCCCGCGATGGATTTCAGCGGGACCTGATACAACGGCATGGACATGAAACATTCCTTTGCTCCGGCCGTGGCCGGTGAATGGGCTGCCGGCGCGCACGGCACGCGCCGCCCTGCATGACGCCGCGCAAACCTTATGACGCGCCAGCGGCGCTGGCAAGCGAGCGCGACGGACGCACGGCCCCGCCCGCCGCGCCGAAGGTGCCGGCACCTATGCCGGACGACATACTCCCCATGCGCCAGAACAGATGTCGCGAAAAACGCGCGCCCCCTTGCGGTGCAAGGCTTGCGGGCCTGCCGGGCGCGGCGTCTTTTCCCTTCAGAATCAGCTTCCTGAGCCAGATCAAGCCGCCCAGCCCTGGGGCATGGATCATGCGCGCCGCACCCCGAGCGCCCATGCCGGATTCCATATGACGGCCATGCGCGGCAAGCCCGCCCGGCTGCCCTTAGGATCAGCCCGTCCCTCGCAGACCGCCATGCGCATGCGCGGTCGGGGTCGCGTCCATTTCAAACCAGGAGAATCGAATGAAAGCCCCCCTGTCCCTGATGGCCAGCGCCGTCGCCCTGTCCCTGCTCGCCGCCCCGGCTCACGCCGCCGACTGGAGCGACACCGCCATCAGCTATCGCTACGGTACCGACTTCTCCGAGCCCGGCATCGCGCGCGACGTCCGCAAGAACATCCTCGGCCTGACCCACGTGAGCGGCTTCAAGTACGGCTCCAACTTCTTCAACGTGGACATCCTGGCCTCCGACAAGGCCGATCCGGCCAACAACTCCACGGCCGGCGCGCAGGAAGTGTACGTGGTGTATGCCAACCAGCTGCACTACAGCAAGATCACCGGCAACAAGATCGCTTTCGGCCCCGTCACCGACTTCGCGTGGCAGACCGGCTTCGACCTGAACTCCAAGGACACCGCCTTCGCGCCGCGCGTGCGCAAGCTCATCACCGGCCCGGTGGTGAAGTTCGGCGGCGCCCTCGGCTGGGCCGACCTCGGCGTGCTGCTGTACAAGGAAAAGAACCACAACGGCATCGTCGGCAAGGATGTGGACTTCAAGCCCACCTACCGCATCGCCGCGGCCTGGGGCCTGACCTTCGATGCCGGCCCCGTGCCCCTGAAGTTCAACGGCTTCGCCAACTACACCGGCAAGAAGGGCAAGGACGGCTTCGGCAACGAGACCGATCCCGAAACCTGGGCCGACGCCTTCCTGATGGTGGATGTGGGCAAGCTCACCACTGGCAAGAAGGACACCTTCCTCGCCGGCGTGGGTTACGAACTGGTCAAGGGCAAGTTCGGCAGCCAGCACGGCAGCACCGGCTCGCTGACGCGCACGCCGATGATCAAGGCCGAATGGCACCTGTAAGCGCCTGACCCGCGTCGGCCGGTCCGGCGGACGCGGAAAGCAAGAAGACAAAGGCCGCGCAAACCCTTGCGCGGCCTTTGTCTTTCATGCGGCAGTACGCGGGGGCCGCCCGGCCGTGGTCGCGTCGCGCCGGCGACAAGCGCCGCCGCGAAGCGAAGGCCCTGCGGCGGCACGCGTGCTCAGCCCATGCGCACCGCGCGGCGCAGCCGGGCGCCCACGCGCTGGCGCAGTGCCGGCAGCGCGAACCCCATGCGTCCGATCAGACCGTCGCGCAGGATGAACTGGTGGAACAGGGCCCCGCCGATGTGCAGCGCGAGCACGCCCGCCAGCACCATCGCCACCGTGGCGTGGATCGTGAAGGCCGACAGCCCGGTGATCTCGCCCGGGAAGGCACCGCCTTCCAGCAGGATGCGGGGCAATCCGCTCATGAGCGCCATCGCGATGCCGCTGACGACCATGGTCAGCACGAGTATGTCCAGCGAGCGATGCACGATCGCGGCCAGCACGTCGGCCCAGGCCATGCCCGAGGACAACGCGGGCAGGCGTTTCGTGCGGCGGCGATAGAACAGCCGCGCGAGCGTGCCCACGCAGATCAGCAGGCCGACGGCCATGTGGCGCATCGAGGCGGTGAGCTTCTCGGGGTCGGAATCGGGCATGCGCGACATCACGAAGGTGCTCATGATGAGCGCTGCCAGCACCATCAGGGCGACAGCCCAGTGCAGGACGCGGATCACGGGATGATGACGACGGTTCATTTTCTTCTCCTCATGCAGGATTGAAGGGGGGACCCGGCGCGACGCGCGTGCCGGATGGCTCGACCGGCAGTTCCGGCCGGAACCCTTCAGGCGTGCCTCGACACCTGCGCGCAATGCCGCGAAGCCCTGGATGAGCGATGAACCGGGGAAATTCCGTGCACGGAAAAACGGGACGGCCAGCGCTCAGTCCCTTCAGGAGCGGGGAGCTCCTGATTCCTCAAGCGGCTGGGGAGGGCGCCGTGGCCTGCGAACGCACCGGCCACCGGGGAGGTGGCCGTACCGCGATGCTGTCGCCTCCAGGGCGGCTTGCCGATCGCGGAGCGGGGCGTCCATGAATCAGTTCCGCCCTTTACCGAGCAGACGGCATGCCAGCCGCGGCGTTCCGCCGGCCATAACCCTCATTCAAAAAGGGCCATGACGGCGGATCGCCCATGGCGCAAGGGATTGCGACCACGCGTCGGGTTTCGCCAGGTGGCCGGCCGCGCCGTGCGCCAGCGCGGACGGCGGGCGCGTGCGGCGGCGGCCATGACCCGGCCCGGTGCGGAATGCACCGTGGCGCGGCACGCCCGCGTCAGGCGAAATGCCGCTCCACCTCGGCCAGCCACGCGGCGCGGCGGGCGGGGTCGATGAAACTCGCGCGGAAACTGTTGCCGAGCAGGGTCTTCCAGGTGGCGGCATCGAAATCGAAGGCTTGCTGCACGGCGCGCAGGTTGTTGCCCAGATAGCCGCCGAAGTAGGCCGGGTCGTCGCTGTTGAGCGTCACCACCAGACCCCGCGCGAGCAGCGCCGGCAGGCTGTGCTCGCGCATCTCCTCGAACACGCGCAGGCGCACGTTGGAAAGCGGGCACACGGTCAGCGGCATCGCCTCGCGCGCCAGCCGGTCGAGCAGCGCCGGGTCTTCGCTGGCGCGCACGCCATGATCGATGCGCGCGACCTTGAGCACATCCAGCGCCTCCACGATGTAGGCGGGCGGGCCCTCTTCCCCCGCGTGCGCCACCACGGGCTTGCCCAGCGCGCGGCAGCGCTCGAACACGCGCGCAAACTTCGCGGGCGGGTGGCCGCGCTCGGAGGAGTCGAGGCCGAACCCGTGGATGCGGTCGATGAAGGGCAGCGCGGCCTCCAGCGTGGCCTCGGCATCCGTCTCCGGCAGATGGCGCAGGAAGCACAGGATCAGCTGGGTGCTCATGCCCCAGGCTTCGCGTGCCTCGGCCGCGCCGGCTTCCAGCCCGCGCAGCACGGTTTCGAACGGAATGCCGCGCGCGGTATGGGTCTGCGGATCGAAGAAGATCTCGGCATGCACCACGCCGTCGGCGCGGGCGCGCTGCAGGTAGGCCAGCATCAGGTCGTGGAAGTCCGCCTCGGTGCGCAGCACGTCGGCGCAGGCGTAGTAGAGGTCGAGGAAACTCTGCAGATCGGCGAAATCGTAGGCCGCGCGCAGCGCGTCGATGTCGGCGTGAGGCAGCGCGATGCCGTTGCGCCGGGCGAGCGCGAACGCCAGCTCGGGCTCCAGCGTGCCTTCGATGTGAACGTGCAGTTCGGCCTTGGGGCAGCTCAGGGCGAGTTCGAGGGGGGTCTTCATGTTCTGGTTCTCCGGAAACGAAACGGGGCGCACGCGGCGCCCCGGGGGTCCTGCTGTGCCCATCGCTGGCGCGACGGGCCCGGGCGGCATCGCCGCCACGCACGGAGCGCGGCACGGCGATACGGCCAGACGGCTTACTTCGGCACCGAGCCTTCGACGCCTTCGACGTACACCGTCATCTTGCGCAGCTCGGCGTCGCCCAGGGTCTTGCCGGCGGCCACGAGTTCCTTGCCGGTGTTGTCCTTGAGCGGGCCCGTGAAGGGGTGCAGGGTACCAGCCTTGAGCGCGTCGCGGCGTTCCTCGGCGAGCTTCTTCACGTCAGCCGGCGTCGAGGGACCGAAGGCTTCGATGTTCACCGCGCCTTCCTTCACGCCGTACCAGATGTCGGTGGTCTTCCATTCGTTCTTGATGACCTTTTCGATCTGTTCGTCGTAGATCACGTTCCAGTGCAGCATCGAGGCCGCGAGCTGGGCCTTGGCGCCGAACTTGGACATGTCCGAATCCCAGCCGAAGGCGAACACGCCCTTTTCCTGCGCGGTCTGCACCACGGCGGGCGAGTCGGTGTTCTGCATCAGCACGTCGGCCCCTTGCGAGATCAGTGCCAGCGCGGCCTCGCGTTCCTTGCCCGGATCGAACCAGCCATTCACCCAGATCACGCGCGTGGTGATCTTCGGATTCACGCTGCGCGCACCGATCGTGAAGGCGTTGATGTTGCGCACCACTTCGGGAATCGCCACCGAGCCGACCACGCCGAGCTTGCCGCTCTTGCTCATCTTGCCGGCCACCACGCCCAGCATGTAGGCGCCTTCATAGGTGCGCACGTCGTAGATGCCCAGGTTCTTGCCCGTCTTGTAACCCGTGGCATGCATGAAGACCGTCTTCGGGAACTGGCGCGCGACCTTCTCCATGGCGTTCATGTAGCCGAACGAGGTGGCGAAGATGACCTTGTTGCCCTTGGTCGCCAGATCGCGGATCACGCGCTCGGCGTCGGCCGTTTCGGGCACGTTCTCGACGAAGGTGGTCTGCACGGCGCCCTTGAACTTCGCCTCGGTGGCCTTGCGGCCCTGATCGTGGGCGTAGGTCCAGCCGTGATCGCCGGTCGGGCCGATGTAGATGAAGCCGGCCTTGACCGGGTCGGCGGCGTGCGCCGTGCCCAGCGCGGCGCCGAACATCGCCAGCGCGGCAAGCTTCAGGAACAGACGGGAAGTGCGGTTCATTGAGCGTTCTCCAGAACAGATCGAACAGGGAGGAAAGGAAAAGGGAAAAAGGAGAGAATGGAGGCATCCGGCCAGCGAGCGCGCGAAACCTGCGCCGTGTCTGACTCTAGCCGCGACACGGGGCGCCTGCCATGGCCCTTCATGAATGAATCATATAAGCGCATGCCAGCACCATTCCGGCCGGAGCGGATTTGGTCAAACCTTGCCTCATTTGTCCAGTTTCTTGCATAGGATGAAGATCATCAGTGTTGCAGGATGGGCACAGCAAGCCGCGTGCCGGATCATGGCGACACCGACTGGAGCTTCCGCATGACGAGAACAGACATCCGATTCTGGTACCAGGGCGAAATCGTCAGCATCACCGCCGAGGCGCACACGCGCACCGTGCTGCAGTGGCTGCGCGAGACGCGGGGTGCCACCGGCAGCAAGGAAGGCTGCGGCGAGGGCGATTGCGGCGCCTGTACCGTCGTGCTGGCCAGCCTGGATGCCCAGGGCCGCGACGGCCTGCGCCTGCAGGCCGTCAACAGCTGCATCGCGCTGCTGCCCACGCTGGACGGCAAGGCGCTGTTCACGGTCGAGGATCTGGCCGGCGCCGACGCGCTGCACCCCGTGCAGCAGGCGCTCGTGGCGCTGCATGGGTCGCAGTGCGGTTTCTGCACGCCGGGCTTCGCGATGAGCCTGTGGGCCGATTACGAAGAGCGCGACCGCGTTCCCGATGCGCGCGAGGCGCAGCAGGTGGTGTCGGGCAACCTGTGCCGCTGCACGGGCTACCGCCCGATTCTCGACGCCGCGCGCCGCTGCCGCGAATACCCGCTGCAACGCCTCGACCGCGCGCCGCTGCGCGACACCCTGAACGCCCTGGCCCGAACCCCCGCGCTCGCCTACGGCCCGCCGGGCGCGCGCTTCCTGGCGCCACGCACGCTCGCCGAATTCGCGCGCCTGCGCCGCGAGCTGCCCGACGCGCGCATCCTCGCGGGAGGCACCGACGTGGGGCTGTGGATCACCAAGCAGCTGCGCACGCTGGGCGACATCCTTTACGTGGGCGGCGTGGCGGAACTGCGTGAATGCCGCAGCGAAGCCGACGCGCTGCGCATCGGCGCGGGCGTCTCGCTGACCGACGCCTTCGCCGCCCTGTGCGCCGACGAGCCGCAATGGCAGGCGCTCGCCGAGCGCTTCGCCTCGCTGCCGGTGCGCAACGCCGGCACGCTGGGCGGCAACGTGGCCAATGGCTCCCCCATCGGCGACGCGATGCCCGGGCTCATCGCGCTGGGCACGCGCATCGTGCTGCGCCAAGGCGACGCCACCCGCGAGCTGCCGCTCGAGGACTTCTACCTCGCCTACCAGAAGACCGCGCTCGTGCCCGGCGAATTCGTCGAAGCCCTGTGCGTGCCACGCCGCGCGCCAGGCCGCCTGTTCCGTTGCTGGAAGATCAGCAAGCGCGCCGACCAGGACATCTCCGCCGTCTGCGCCGCCTTCCTGCTCGAACGCGACGACGCGGGCCACGTGCGGCGCGCGCGCCTCGCCTTTGGCGGCATGGCCGCCACCCCCGCGCGCGCCCGCGCCGCCGAAGCCGCCTTGCTGGGGCGCCCGTTCGACGCCGCCGCGCGCGACGCCGCGATGGCCGCGCTCGCGCAAGACTTCCAGCCCCTCAGCGACATGCGCGCCTCCAGCGCCTACCGCCTGCAGGTGGCGCGCAACCTGCTCCAGCGGCTGTGGCTGGAGCAGGCCGGCGCGGGCTCGCCGGCACCGCTCACCCTGGAGGAACTCGCCTCATGAGCGCCACCGTGGGCCGCCCGCTGCGGCACGAGAGCGCACCGCAACACGTCGCCGGCCGCGCGCCCTACATCGACGACATCCCCGCCCCGGCGGGCTGCCTGCACGCGGCCTTCGGGCTCGCCACGTGCACGCACGGACGCATCCTCACGATGGATCTGGCCGCCGTGCGCGAGGCCCCGGGCGTGGTCGCCGTGCTGACCGCCGCCGACATTCCCGGCCTCAACGACTGCGGACCTTCGGTGCATGACGACCCCATCCTCGCCGACGGGCTCGTACAGTTCCGCGCCCAGCCGGTCTTCCTCGTCGTGGCGACCACCCACGACGCCGCCCGCCGCGCCGCCCGCCTGGGCCGCATCGAATACGAAGCCCTGCCCGCGCTGCTCGACATCGAATCCGCCGTCGCGGCCGAATCCTGGGTGCTGCCCCCCGTGACCGTGACGCGCGGCGACGCCGCCGCCGCGCTCCAGGCCGCGCCTCACCGCCTCAAGGGGCGCGCCACGCTGGGCGGCCAGGAACACTTCTACCTCGAAGGCCAGATCGCGCTCGCGCTGCCGCGCGAAGAGGCCAGCCTGCACGTACACAGCTCCACCCAGCACCCCACCGAAATGCAGCAGGCGGTGGCCCACATGCTGGGCTGGTCCGCGCACCAGGTCAGCGTCGAATGCCGCCGCATGGGCGGCGCCTTCGGCGGCAAGGAATCGCAATCGGCGCAGGTCGCGTGCGCGGCGGCCCTCGCGGCCTGGCGCACGGGCCGCGCGGTGAAGCTGCGGCTGGACCGCGACGACGACATGCAGATCACCGGCAAGCGTCACGACTTCGCCTACGACTGGGAGGCCGGCTTCGACGCCGACGGCCGCCTGCTCGGGCTGGCGATCACGCTGGCCTCGCGCTGCGGTTTCTCGGCCGATCTCTCCGGCCCCGTGAACGACCGCGCGATCTTTCACCTAGACAACTGCTACTACCTCGACGCGCTCGCGGTACGCAGCCTGCGCTGCCGCACCCACACCGTGTCGAACACCGCCTTTCGCGGCTTCGGCGGCCCGCAGGGCATCTTCGCGATCGAGTACATCCTCGACGACATCGCGCACCGGCTCGGCCTCGACCCACTGGACGTGCGCCGCGCCAATTTCTACGCCCTGCCCGGCGACACCGCGCGCAACACCACGCACTACGGCATGGAGGTCGAGGACAACATCGCCCCGCCCCTGGTCGACGCGCTCGCGCGGGACTGCGACTACGCCGCGCGCCGCGCCGCCATCGCCGCCTTCAACGCCACCAGCCCCGTCATCA
Organism: Candidatus Dactylopiibacterium sp.; assembly: GCA_031119555.1. Classification (GTDB taxonomy): domain Bacteria; phylum Pseudomonadota; class Gammaproteobacteria; order Burkholderiales; family Rhodocyclaceae; genus Uliginosibacterium. The sequence goes on along the minus strand of JAVHXQ010000029.1, from coordinate 1,196 downwards.
AGCGCGGGCTCGCGCTCACGCCCGTGAAGTTCGGCATCTCCTTCACGGCCACCTTCTACAACCAGGCGGGCGCGCAGGTCAGCGTGTATGCCGACGGCTCGGTGCTCGTCACCCACGGCGGCACCGAAATGGGCCAGGGCCTCCACACCAAGATCGCGCAGATCGTCGCGCACGAATTCGGCCTGCCCATCGAGCGCGTGCGCCTGTCGGCGACCGACACCAGCCGCGTGCCCAACACCTCGGCCACCGCCGCTTCCAGCGGCGCGGACCTCAACGGCAAGGCGGCGCAGGATGCCGCGCGGAAGATCGCCACGCGACTGGCCGCCTTCTTCCGTGGCCGCCACGGCCTGCCCGGGGACGCCGAAGTCCGCTTCGCGGACGGCGCGCTGCACGCCGGCGACACGCGCGAAGCCTTCGCCGCGCTGCTGCCGGCGGCCTACAAGGCCCGTATCCAGCTGTGGGACTCCGGGTTCTACGCCACCCCGCGCATCCATTACGACCCCGGCACGCTCAAGGGCCGCCCGTTCTTCTACTTCGCCTACGGCGCGTGCTGCGCCGAAGTCGCGATCGACACCCTGACCGGCGAATACCGCGTGCTGCGCGCGGACATCCTGCACGACGCGGGCCGCTCGCTGAACCCCGCGCTGGACATCGGCCAGATCGAGGGCGGCTTCGTGCAGGGCATGGGCTGGCTCACGCGCGAGGAACTGGTGTTCCACGCCGACGGCCGCCTCACCACGCACGCGCCCTCGACCTACAAGATCCCCAGCGCTTCCGACTGCCCGCCGATACTCAACGTGAAGCTGTGGCAGGGCGACAACCTCGAGGACAGCATCCACCGTGCCAAGGCCGTCGGCGAGCCGCCCCTGATGCATGGGTTCGCCGTCTTCTTCGCGCTGCGCGACGCATGCTCCGCCGCGCTCGGCGCACCCGCGCCGCTGGCCGCGCCCGCCACGCCCGAAGCCGTGCTGCGCGCCATCGGCGGCCTCGCCCCGGCAGACGCCGAGCCCGCCGCGAATCCGGCCGCGCTGCCGGCCGCCAAGGCCCCGCAGCCGGCCGCGCGCGCACGCTGAGCCCCCCGTCACGCCATGAACTGGCTCGCCCGCCTGCCCGCCCGCCTCGCCCAGGGCCCGCTCGTGCTCGTCACGGTGGCCGGCGTGCGCGGCTCGGCCCCGCGCGAAGCCGGGGCCAGCATG
>JAVHXQ010000028.1 GCA_031119555.1 Candidatus Dactylopiibacterium sp. | reverse complement strand
CGAACGCGCGGCCTACATCGGCCGCATCCGCAACCTCGCGCGCAGCGTCGCGCAGGCCTATCTTGAATCGCGCGAGCGCCTGGGGTTCCCGATGGCGCCGCGGGAATGGGTGGCAGACCTCCCGCAGAAGGAGGAAAAGTGATCATGAACCAGAACCTGCTCGTAGAACTCTTCGTGGAAGAACTGCCGCCCAAGGCCCTCAAGCGCCTGGGCGAAGCGTTTGCCGGCACGCTGACCGACAGCCTCGTGGCCCAGGGGCTGGCCGGCGCGGATGCCGTGGCGACGCCTTTCGCCTCGCCGCGCCGCCTTGCGGTGCACGTGACCGGCGTCGCCGCCCGCGCGGCCGACAAGCCCGTCTCGCAGAAGCTCATGCCGGTGTCGGTGGGGCTGGACGCCGACGGCAAGCCGACCGCGGCGCTGCTCAAGAAGCTTGCCGCGCTGGGGGCCGACGAATCCGCCGTGGCGGGCCTCAAGCGTGTCGGCGAGGGCAAGGCCGAAACCCTGATGCTCGATTCCGTGCAGCCCGGCGTGCTGCTCGCGGCCGGCCTGCAGCGCGCGCTCGAAGAGGCGCTCGCGAAGCTGCCGATTCCCAAGGTCATGGGCTACCAGCTCGCCGATGGCTGGACGACCGTGAATTTCGTGCGCCCCGCGCACGGCCTCGTGGCGCTGCATGGCGCCGACGTGGTCGATATCGCGGTACTCGGGCTGCAGGCCGGGCGCGACACCATCGGCCACCGCTTCGAGGCCGCGCGGCCGGTCGTCCGCCTCGCGCATGCCGATGGCTACGCCGACCAGCTGCGCGACGAAGGCGCGGTGATCGCCGCGTTCGCGCAGCGCCGCGCCGAGATCGTGCGTCAGCTCGCCGCGGCGGCCGGGAAGGTCGGCGGCGGCGTGAAGCCCGTCGAGGACGATGCGCTGCTCGATGAGGTGACCGCGCTCGTGGAGCGCCCCAACGTGCTGGTCGGCCAGTTCGAGGCCGAGTTCCTCGCCGTGCCGCAGGAGTGCCTGATCCTCACGATGAAGGCCAACCAGAAATACTTCCCGCTGCTCGACACGGCGGGCCGGCTGACCAACCGCTTCCTGATCGTCTCCAACATCGCGCCCGAGGACGTTTCGGCCGTGGTGGGCGGCAACGAGCGCGTGGTGCGCCCGCGCCTGGCCGACGCGAAGTTCTTCTTCGACCAGGATCGCAAGAAGTCGCTGGACTCGCGCCTGCCCGGCCTGGGCAAGGTGGTGTATCACAACCGCCTGGGCACCCAGGGCGAGCGCGTCGAGCGCGTGCGCGCGATCGCCGCCGCCATCGCGGCACGGCTGGGCGTGGATGCGCAGGCCGTCGATGTCGCCGCGAAGCTCGCCAAGACCGACCTGCTGACCGACATGGTCGGTGAGTTCCCCGAGCTGCAAGGCATCATGGGGGGCTACTACGCCAAGCACGACGGCCTGGGCGACATCGTGGCCGACGCCATCGAGGACCACTACCGGCCGCGCTTCGCGGGCGACGCGCTGCCGCGCAACGACGTGGGCGTGGTCGTGGCGCTGGCCGACAAGCTCGAGACCCTGGTCGGCATGTTCGGCATCGGCCAGCTGCCCACGGGCGACAAGGACCCGTTCGCGCTGCGCCGCCATGCGCTGGGCGTGATCCGCATGCTCATCGAACGCAATCTGGATCTCTCGCTGGATGCGCTCCTGCGCGACGCGGCGGCCGCGTTCGGCCCGCTGATCCAGGATGCGACCGGCGCCCTGGCCGACTTCATCTACGATCGCCTCGCCGGCAGCCTGCGCGAGCAGGGCTATTCGGCGCAGGAGGTGGAAGCCGTGCTGGCGCTGCGTCCGCAGCGGCTGGCGGACATCGCCCGGCGTCTTGCCGCCGTGCGCGCCTTCGCGGCCCTGCCCGAAGCGGCCGCGCTGGCCGCCGCGAACAAGCGCGTGGGTAACATCCTGAAGAAGATCGAGGGCGACGTTGCCGATGCGGTGCAAGCCGCGCTGCTCGTCGAGGACGCCGAGAAAGCGCTGGCCGCCACGCTCGCCGGCATCGCGCCGAAGGCCGATGCGGCGTTCGCGAGCGGCGATTACACCGCCTCGCTGCAGGCGCTGGCCGCGCTGCGCGGCCCGGTGGATGCTTTCTTCGACGGCGTGATGGTCAATGCCGAGGATGCCGCCCTGCGCGCGAACCGGCAGGCCCTGCTCGGGCGTCTGTATGCCGCGATGAATCGCGTGGCGGATCTCTCGCGCTTGTCCGCGTGAGGGCGTGAAGGCATGCGCAAACGGGTGAGCGGGGCGGCTGGCGCGCCCACCCCGTGTCCGCCATCCTGGCGCCGGCCGGCGTGCCGGCGCGCCCCGGGCGCCGCCCGGGTTATTTCCTCCTCCCGGAGACTGGCATGAAACTCATCATTCTCGACCGCGACGGCGTCATCAATCACGATTCCGCGCAGTTCATCAAGTCGCCCGAGGAATGGAAGCCCATTCCGGGCAGCCTGGAAGCCATCGGCCGTCTCTCCGAGGCCGGCTACCGGGTGGTCGTCGCCACCAACCAGAGCGGCGTCGGGCGCGGGCTCTTCGACATGGACACGCTCAACGCGATCCACGAGAAGATGATCAAGGCCATCGCCGCCGTGGGCGGACGCATCGACGCGATCTTCTTCTGCCCGCACGCGGCCGACTCCACCTGCGAATGCCGCAAGCCGCAGCCGGGCATGTTCCGCGAGATCGCCCAGCGCTTCAATGTCGATCTCACCGGCGTGCCCGCCGTGGGCGACAGCCGGCGCGACCTCGTGGCGAGCGCGGCGCTGGGCTGCGCGCCTTTCCTGGTGCTCACCGGCAAGGGCGAGCAGACCGCCGCCGAAGCGGATCTGCCCGAAGGCACGCGCGTGTTCCCCGACCTGGCCGCCGTGGCCCATCACCTGCTGGGTCTGAAAACGACCGCCTGATTGCCTTTCATGCTCAACCTGCTGCGCTCCCTGCTGTTCGCGTTCTACATGCTGTGCGTTTTCCTGCCCTTCACGGGCTTCGTGGCCCTGACCTCCTGGATGAGCCTGCGGCAGCGCTACGATTTCGTCACCGGCTGGAACAGCCGCCACGTCCTGCGCGCCTTCCAGCGCATCCTCGGCATCCACTACCGCGTGATCGGGCTGGAAAACCTGCCCGCCGCGCCCGCCGTGTATCTGGTCAAGCACCAGTCGGCGTGGGAGACGCTGGCGCTGGCCGAGTTCCTGCCGCCCGCCGCCTACGTCGCCAAGCGCGAGCTGCTGCGCATTCCGTTCTTTGGCTGGGGCATGGCGAAGATGCCCATCATCACGATCGACCGCGCCGCCGGCAAGGACGCGCTGCGCCAGGTCACCGAGCAGGGGTGCCGGCTCATGGGCGAGGGGTATTCGGTGGTGATCTTTCCCGAGGGCACGCGCACGGCCATCGGCGAGCAGCGCCGCTACAAGATCGGCGGCGCCACGCTGGCCGTGGAGGCGGGCGCCTGCGCGGTGCCGATCGCCCATAACGCCGGTGAGTTCTGGCGCCGCAATGCCTTCATCAAGCGCCCCGGCGAGATCCTCGTGAGCATCGGGCCGCCGATTGCCACCGCCGGGCGCAGCGCCGAGGCCGTGAATGCCGAGGTCGAAGCCTGGATAGAAGGCGAGATGCGGCGCCGCTTTCCGCAGCACTACGCCCGCGCCGGCGCACGGCCGGTCGCGCTGGAGCGCGGAGCCTGACCATGGCCACGCCCGCCGCCGAGGCGCGCCGCATCGTGCTGCAGGGGCAGGAGGTGGCTTTCGAACTGCGCCGCAGCGCGCGCCGCACGCTGGGCCTGCGCGTGGACCGGCGCGGGCTCACCGTGAGCCTGCCGCAGCACACGCCGCTGGGTGAGGCCGAAGCCTTCATGCGCGCGCGTGCCGGGTGGATACTCGAGAAACTCGGCGAATGGCGCCAGCGCGCCGCAGCGACGACGGCCCGCGTGACGGACGGCATGACCCTGCCGGTGTTCGGGCGGCCCTGTCGCGTGGTGTGGCGCGCGGGCACCAACCGCGCGCGCTGGGTCGAGGGTTTCGACAGCCGCGAACTCCAGCTCCAGTTGCGCCGCGAGGCCGACGCGCCGCGCGTGCTGCTGCGCGCCCTGCAGGATTACGCGCTGGCCTATTTCGCGGGCCGTGTGGACGAATACGTGCATCGCCTGGCCCTCATCGTGCCGCGCGTGCGCCGCCCCGCGCTGCACCTGTCGAATGCGCGCACGCGCTGGGGAAGCTGCTCCAGCCTGTCCGGCATCCGGCTCAACTGGCGGCTCATCCACCTGCCGCGCGAACAGATCGACTACGTGGTGGCGCACGAAGTGGCGCACCTCGTCGAGATGAACCATTCGGCGCGTTTCTGGCAGCTCGTGGACGCGCTGATGCCCGGTTTCGAGGCCCCGCGCGCGGCGCTGCGCCACGCGCATCGTGTCATCCCGCCGCTGCAGGCTTCCGAATGATCCCCCATCCACTCAAGGAGAACTCCATGCGCATCCTGCATACCATGATCCGGGTCGGCAACCTGGAACGTTCCATCCGGTTCTATACCGAAGTGCTCGGCATGAACGTCATCCGGCATTCCGATCACCCCGAAGGCCGCTTCACGAACGTGTTCATCGGCTACGGCGGCGAAGAGGACGGCGCCGTGGTCGAGCTGACCTACAACTACGGCGTCGAAGCCTACGAGCATGGAACCGCCTTCGGCCACATCGCGCTGGGCGTGCCCGATGCCTACGCGGCCTGTGCCCAGATCAAGGCGCGCGGCGGCGTGGTGACGCGTGAAGCCGGCCCCATGAAGCACGGCACCACCGTGATCGCCTTCGTGCAGGACCCGGATGGCTACAAGATCGAGCTGATCGAGCAGGGCACCTGATCCCGTTGGCCGCCCGGCCACGAAAAAGCCCGCGCCTCGTGAGAGGACGCGGGCTTTGCACATTCAGGCCCGGCGGACGGCTCAGTGCCGGTGGATCATGGGTTTGCTCTGCGAACCGCCCTTGTCGCAGCCGCAGCAGGTGCCGCACGCACTGTTGCGCGCGGGCGGCGGGCCGAACACGCGATTCGCGATCGCCGGCGCGAGGCCCGCCTTGCGGCTGGCCTCACCCAGACGCATCGAGAGCCGGGGCGCCACCTTGCGCAGCGAGAGCCACAGGCCGAAGACGACGAGCAGCGTCACGATGGCGGGTTCGAGCAGGGCATAGAGGTTCATGTCAGGGCGGCCGTGAGGTGATACGTCAGGAACGCCGCGCCATACGCGAGAGCGGTCAGCAGACCGGCCCAGATCGCGGTGGCGCGCCACGAGGACGTTTCACGGCGCACCACGGCCAGCGTGGCCATGCACTGCGGTGCGAACACGTACCAGGCCAGCAGCGAGAACGCGGTGGCCAGCGTCCATTCGTTGTGGAGTGCCGTGGCGAGGATTTGTTCCGTGTTGGCTTCGTCCGCGCCCGCGATGGCATACACCGAGGCGAGGCCCGCGACGGCCACTTCGCGTGCCGCGAGGCCCGGGATCAGGGCCACGCAGATCTGCCAGTTGAAGCCGATGGGCTCGAAGAAGAAGGCCAGCGCGTGGCCGATCCTGCCCGCGAAGCTGTATTCGATGGCCGGGCGGGCCCAGTCTTCGGGCGGCGTCGGGAAGGTGGACAGCACCCACAGCACGATGGAGATCGCGAGGATCAGCGTGCCCGCGCGGCGCAGGAAGATCATGCCGCGTTCCTTCAGCCCCAGCAGGACGTCCTTCGCGTTGGGCAGACGCCAGGCCGGGATCTCCAGCATCAGCGCCTGTTCGTCGGAGGCGCGCTTGCCCATCAGGCGCGCGACCCAGGCCACGACCAGCGCGCCCAGGATGCCGGCCATGTAGAGGCCGAACAGCGTCAGGCCCTGGAGGTTGAAGATGCCGCCGACCATGCGGTCGGGAATGAAGGCGCCGATCAGCAGCGCATACACGGGCAGGCGCGCCGAGCAGGTCATCATCGGCGCGACGAGGATGGTCAGGAAACGGTCGCGCGGATTGGGAATGCTGCGGGTGGCCATGATGCCGGGGATCGCGCAGGCGAACGACGACAGCATGGGGATGAAGGCCCGCCCCGACAGGCCCGCGCCCACCATGAAGCGGTCGAGCAGGAAGGCTGCGCGCGGCAGGTAGCCCGATTCTTCGAGCAGCAGGATGAAGAAGAAGAGGATCAGGATCTGCGGCAGGAACACCAGCACGCCGCCCACGCCGGCGATCACGCCATCGACGAGCAGGCTGCTGAGCATGCCCTCGGGCAGCGTGCTGCTGATCCACTCGCCGAGCGCGCCCACGCCGGCCTCGATGCCGTCGGAGAACGGCCCGGCCCAGGCATACACGGACTGGAAGACCACCAGCATCACCGCCGCCAGGATCGCCAGACCCAGCACGGGGTGCAGCACCCAGCGGTCGATGGCCGCGTCGGTGGGGTTCGTCGGGCTGGGCATCGAGACGGCGGCGGCGAGCAGGCGGCGCGTCTCGGCGTGCAGGTCGGTGCCTTCGGGCAAGGGCTCGGCGGGGCCGGGCAGGCGGCCGTCGAGCGCGGCGAGCAGGGCGGCCGTGCCGTGCTTCCTGACGGCGATGGTTTCGATGACCGGGAAGCCCAGTTCCTGTTCCAGCGCCTTGGCATCGATGCGGATGCCGCGACGCTCGGCGGCGTCGGCCATGTTCAGCGCCAGCACCATGGGGCGTCCCAGACGCCGCAGCTCGAGCACGAAGCGCAGGTGCAGCCGCAGATTGGTGGCGTCGGCCACGCACAGCAGCAGGTCGGGGCGCTGCTCGTCGGGATGCTGGCCGAGACAGACGTCGCGCGTGACGGCCTCGTCGGGGCTGGTCGCCGAAAGGCTGTAGGCGCCCGGCAGGTCGAGCACGCGCACATGGCGGCCGGACGGCAGCACGAAGAAGCCCTCCTTGCGCTCCACGGTGGCCCCGGCGTAGTTGGCGACCTTCTGGCGCGCGCCGGTCAGGCGGTTGAAGAGGGCGGTCTTGCCGCAGTTGGGGTTGCCGACGAGCGCCAGCGAGAGCGGCGTGGCGGAGACGTGGGTGCTGTCCATGGCTCAGGCTTTCCCGGGTTGGACTTCGACGCGCGCGGCTTCCGAGCGGCGCAGCGCGAACCGCGTGTAACCCACCTGCACGAGCAGCGGGTCCGAGCCGAAGGGGCCGAGGGCGACGAGGCTCACGGGCTCGCCGGCAACGAAGCCCAGATCGCGCAGGCGATGGGCAACGACATCTTCGGAGGAAAGCTCACTGATCCGGGTCACCGTGGCATGCGCGCCGGGCGTCAATTGCGAGAGGTTCATGGATGTTCAGGAAAGGAATAGGCTGCGGTTGAGAATACTTCTCACTGCCATTTTTGGAAAGCTGGGGCGGGCCGCCATCCTTCAAATAACCCGGTAGCAGATGACATTTGTCAAATCGTGACAGTTCGCCAATAATGACCCGTTGGTCATTTTCTGAATCTCCCCTCGCAGCCCTGCCGCACATGCCCGTGACACCTCCCGCGTCCGCCGCTTCCCTTACGCCCGCCCAGCCCCGACGCCGTCGCAAGGACGCCCGCCCGGCCGAGCTGCTCGCGGCCGCGCTGGAGGTCTTCTCGGTGCATGGCTACGCGGCCGCGCGCATGGAAGACATCGCGCGGGGCGCGGGCGTCTCGAAAGGCACGGTGTTCCTCTATTACGAGAGCAAGGAAGCCCTTTTCCGCGCCGTGATCGAGGCCGCCGTGCTGCCGCATCTGGATGCTGGCGAAGCGTTGCTGCGCGACGACGCGCCGGCCGACCGCCTCATGCGCGAGCTGTTCGAGGGCACCCAGCGCGTCCTGCTGGACCCCCTGCTGTCGGCCATTCCGCGCCTCGTGGACGCCGAAGCGGGCAACTTCCCCGAGGTGGCGGCGTATTACCACGAGCATGTGACGCGCCGCGTCCATGCCCTGTTCGGGGCGGTCTATGCGCGCGGGCTGCGCGAGGGGTGCTTTCGTGCGGCCGACGTGGGCGTGCTGTGTCAGCTGGCCCTCGCGCCCCTGCTGTACGCAGGCAACTGGCGGCGCCTGCCGGGGGTGTGGGAAGAGGCCTGTTTCGACCCGGAAACCTATTGCCGGACCCATGTGGACATGTTCATGCGCGGCCTGTCGTGCGCGCCGGAGAAGCAAGGATGAGAAGCCGTATCTGTGCGCCCCTGTGCGTGGCGCTGCTGCTGGCCGCGTGCGGCAAGGAAACCCCGCAGGCGGAGCGCGTGCGCCCGGCGGTGGTCGTGACGGTGGGGGCCGGCGCCATGGCGGGCCCCACGCTCTACCCCGGCGAGGTGCGTTCGCGCTACGAGGCCGACCTGGCCTTCCGCGTGGGCGGCAAGCTCGTCGAGCGGCGCGTGAATCCGGGCGACCGCGTGCGCAAGGGGCAGCTGCTCGCGCGGCTGGACCCGACCGACGTGGCGCTTTCCGCCCAGTCGGCGGCGGCCCAGCTGGCGGCGGCGCAGGCCGACCTCGCGCTGGCGCGCGCCGAGTATGAGCGCGCGCAGACGCTGGTCGAGAAGAAGTTCCTGAGTGCGAGCGTGCTCGACGCGCGGCGCAGCCAGTTCGAGGCGGCCCAGGCCCGCGTGGCGCAGGCGCGCGCATCGCATGGCGTGTCGGACAACCAGCTCGCCTACACGCGCCTCACGGCGGACCGCGACGGCGTGGTCACGGCCCTGCCGGTGGAGGTCGGGCAGGTGGTGGCGGCCGGACAACTGGTGGCACGCCTGGCCGATCCGGCCGAGCGCGAGGTGCTGATCTGGATTCCCGAAGGGCGCGAGCGCACGCTGCAGGTGGGGCAGCCCGCCATGGTGCGCGCATGGAGCGCGCCGGGGCGCAACTACCGGGGCGTGCTGCGCGAGATCGCGGCGAGCGCCGACGCCACCACGCGCACCTATGCCGCGCGCATCCGCATCGAGGATGCCGACGCGGCGCTGGGCCTGGGGGCTTCGGCCGGCGCCGGCTTCGTCGCCGACGCCAGACCCGCCGGGCTGACCCTGCCCCTGGGCGCGGTGGTGCGCGGCGAGGGCGACCACGCGCAGGTCTGGGTGGTGGGCGAGGATGCGCGCGTGAGCGCGCGGGCGATCACGGTGGTCGCCTGGCGCGATGCCGAGGTGATCGTGGGGAGCGGGCTCGCCACCGGCGAGCGCGTGGTCAGCGTGGGGGCGCATGCGCTGGTGGCGGGCGAGAAGGTCCGGCCCGTCGAACAGGGCGCGCCGGTCGTGATGGACGTGCGCCGATGAAGGGCTTCAATCTTTCCGAGTGGGGGCTGCGGCATCCGCAGCTCGTCCTGTTCGCGATGCTGGTGTGCACGCTGATCGGCATCTTCTCCTATCGCCAGCTCGGACAGAGCGAAGATCCGCCCTTCACCTTCAAGGTCATGGTGGTGACCACGCAGTGGCCCGGCGCGAGCGCGACCGAGGTCGAGGCGCAGGTTACCGACAAGATCGAGACCAAGCTGCGCGAGATGAACGAGATCGAGACCCTGCGCAGCTATTCGCGGCCCGGCGAATCGCAGGTGATCGTGATCGCGCGCGACTCGCTGCATTCGAGCGCGATGCCGGCGATCTGGTATCAGGTCAGGAAGCGCATCGGCGACATCCGCTACACACTGCCGACGGGCGTGAGCGGGCCCTTCTTCAACGATGAGTTCGGCGATACCTTCGGCAACATCTTCGCGTTGACGGGCGACGGGCTCTCGTACTCGGAGCTCAAGCGCTACGCCGAGGCGATCCGCCAGGAGCTGCTGAGCCTGCCCGACGTGGGCAAGGTGACGTTCTTCGGCGAGCAGCAGCAGCGTGTCTACATCGAGTTCTCGCCGCTCAAGCTCGCCACGCTGGGCATCAATCCGCAGCAGCTGGCGGCGGCCGTGAGCGAACAGAACGCCAAGCTCGCGGGGGGCTACTTCGAACTGCGCGACGAGCGCATCTACCTGCGCGCGGCCGGCGAGTTCGCCTCGCTCGACGACGTCCGCGCGATGCCCGTGCGCGCGGGCGGGCGCACTTTCCGGCTCGGCGACGTCGCCGACGTGCGGCGCGGTTACGTCGACCCGCCCGCGATGCAGATGCGCTTCATGGCGCGCGAGGCGCTGGGCATCGGCGTCTCGATGCGCGACGGTGGCGACATCATCGCGCTGGGCCGCCACCTCGACGAAGCGACGCGGCGCATCGAGGCCCAGCTGCCGGCGGGCGTGGCGCTCGAGCGCGTGACCGACCAGCCGCGCGCGGTGCGCGCCTCGGTGCAGGATTTCGTGCATTCGCTGGCCGAGGCGGTCGTCATCGTGCTGGCCGTGAGCCTGCTCTCGCTGGGGCTGCGCACCGGCATCGTGGTGGCGATCAGCATTCCGGTGGTGCTCGCGATCACCTTCCTGTTCATGCATCTCTTCGACATCGGCCTGCACAAGATCTCGCTGGGCGCGCTGATCCTCGCCCTGGGTCTGCTCGTCGATGACGCGATCATCGCCGTCGAGATGATGGCGACCAAGATCGAGCAGGGGTGGGACCGCGCCCGGGCCGGCGCCTTCGCCTATACCTCGACGGCCTGGCCCATGCTGTCGGGCACGCTGGTCACGGCCGCGGGCTTCCTGCCGATCGCCACGGCCGCGTCTTCCACGGGCGAGTACACGCGCTCGATCTTCGAAGTCACCGTCATCGCGCTGCTGGTGTCGTGGGTGGCGGCGGTGCTCTTCGTGCCTTTCATCGGCTACTACCTGCTGCCCGATCACGCCAGCCGCGCCAGCGCGCAGCCCTCGCGCCTGCGCGGCTGGCTCGCCCGGCGCGCGCCGCGCCTGGCCGCGCGTCTCGCCCCCGCTCCGCACGCGCCCGACCAGGCGATCTACGATTCGCGCTTCTACATGCGCTTCCGGCGTCTCGTGGCGGCCTGCGTGGCCCATCGCTGGAGCGTCATCGGCGTCACGCTGCTCGCCTTCGCGGTGTCGATCTGGGGCTTCCGCTTCGTGCCGCAGCAGTTCTTCCCGGATTCCGTGCGCCCCGAGCTGCTGCTCGATCTGCGTCTGCAGCAGGGCGCCTCGCAGCAGGCCGTGCTGCGCTCGGTGGAGCGCGTCGAGCAGTGGCTGCGCGCGCAGGACGGCATCGAGAACTACGTGGCCTACGTGGGCGGCGGCAGCCCGCGTTTCTACCTGCCGCTCGACCAGCAACTGCCGCAGGCGAATTTCGCGCAGTTCGTGATCCTCGCGCGCGACGCCGAGGCGCGCGAAGACCTCCGCGCGCGGCTCATCACCTTGTTCGACACCGACTTTCCCGAGCTGCGGGCCGCCCTGAACCGGCTCGAAACCGGGCCGCCCGTGGGCTTTCCGGTGCAGTACCGGGTGAGCGGGCCGGATCACGCGCGCATCCAGCAGATCGCCGACGAGGTGGCCACCGTCATGCGCGGCGTGCCGGAACTCGCCAACGTGCAGAAGGACTGGGATGAGGCATCGAAAGTGGTGCGGCTGCACGTCGATACCGAGAAGGCACGCCTCGCGGGGCTGTCGCGCGAGGCGGTGCAGCAGTACCTGGCCACCGCGCTCAACGCCACCAGCGTGAGCGAGCTGCGCGAAGGCATCGAGACGATCGCCGTGCAGATGCGCGCCGAACGCCGCGAGCTGGGCCTCGCGTGGCTGTCGGAGCTCGTGATTCCCACCGGCAGCGGGCGCGGCGTGTCGCTCGCGCAGATCGCCACCCTGGAGTACGGCTTCGAGCCCGGCATCGTGTGGCGCCGCAACCAGCTGCCCACGGTGACGGTGCGCGCCAACCTGTACGGCGGCGTGCAGCCGGCGCAGATCGTGGCCAGCCTCACGCCGCGCCTCGAAGAGATCCGCCGCGCCCTGCCGCTGGGCTACCACCTCGAGACCGGCGGCGCGGTCGAGGAGAGCGCGAAGGGCGGCGACTCGGTCGCGCATGGCGTGCCCTTGTTCGTGCTGGTCGTGCTCACGGTGCTGATGCTGCAGCTGCACAGCTTCTCGCGCATGACCATGGTGGTGCTCACGGCGCCGCTGGGGATGATAGGCGTGACGCTCGCGCTCATCGTGTTCCGCCAGCCCTTCGGCTTCGTCGCGATGCTGGGGACGATCGCGCTGTCGGGCATGATCATGCGCAACTCGGTGATCCTGATCGACCAGATAGACCAGGACGAGCGGGCCGGCGTGGCGCGCGCGGAAGCCATCGTGGAGGCCACGGTGCGTCGCTTCCGGCCCATCATGCTGACGGCCGCGGCCGCGATCCTGGCGATGATTCCGCTGTCGCGCTCGGTCTTCTTCGGACCGATGGCGGTGGCCATCATGGGGGGGCTGGCGGTGGCCACGCTGCTGACCCTGCTGTTCCTGCCGGCGCTGTACGCGGCGTGGTATCGCGTTGGCCGCGCGCCCAAGGTAAAGAGCGCGTAAAGACCCGCGCGGCCGGCGCGAAGCCGCCGCGCGCAAGGATAGAATGCCTGACCGGGCTCAGACCCGACGACGGAGAGGCTCGCAAATGGGAATGGACATCGAACAGGCGCGGTTCAACATGGTCGAGCAGACCATCCGGCCGGCCGTGATCCTGACGCCGCAGACCATCGAAACGCTCGGGCTGGTGCGCCGCGAGCGTTTCGTCGCGCCCGCGCGGCGCGGTCTCGCCTTCGCCGACGTGGCGCTGCCGTTGCCGGGCGGGGACGCCATGCTCACGCCCGAGGTCACGGGGCGTCTGCTGCAGGCGGTGGCGCCGCGGCGGGGAGAATCCGTGCTGCTGATCGGCGTGGGCTCGGGCTACCTCGCGGCCTTGCTCGCCGCGCATGCCGAGCACGTGCATGGCTTCGAGATCGATGCGCAGAACGCCGAGTTCGCGCGTCACAACCTGGCCGCCGCGGGCGTGGCCAACGTGAGCGTGACGCTGGGCGACGGCCTGCCGGGCTGTGCGGGCGAGGCGCCGTTCGATCTCATCGTGGCCACCGGCGCGGTCGAGGCCCTGCCCGCCGTCTGGCTCGAACAGCTCAAGCCGGGCGGCCGGCTGTTCGCCTTCGTGGGGCGCGCGCCGCTCATGAGCGCGCGCCTGGTGCGCCGCAGCCCCGAGGGAGGCGTGCACAGCCAGGGCCTGTTCGAAACGCGGGTGGGGGCGCTGCGCGCGCCCACGCTGGCGGGCTTCACGCTCTGAGGCCGCGATGATCACCCCGCTCGCGCCCGAAGACCTTGCCGCGTGGCTGGCCGACGCGGCCCGCCCCGCGCCGCTCCTGCTCGACGTGCGCGAGCCGTGGGAAGTCGAGCACGTGGCGCTGCCGGGCAGCGAGGCCGTGCCGATGGCCGAGATCCCCGCGCGCGCCCATCTGCTCGACGCCACGCGCCCCGTGGTCTGCATCTGCCATCACGGCATGCGCAGCCAGCGCGTGGCGCTGTTCCTGGCCCAGCAGGGCTTCACCCAGCTCTACAACCTGACCGGCGGCATCGACGCCTGGGCGCTGCGAGTGGCGCCCGGCATGCCGCGCTACTGAAAATCCGCACGGAGTCAAAATTGAAGATGCGTCTTGCCCTGCTCCTGATGGCCTTCGGCCCCGGAGCCGTCCTTGCCCAGTCGTCCGATCTGCTGGGGGTCTATCGCGACGCGCTGTCGAGCGATCCGGTCTTCTCCTCGGCGCGCTACGCCCTCGAGGCCGGTCGCGAGAAGCTGCCCCAGGCGCGCGCGGGCCTGCTGCCCTCGATCAACGCCTCGGCCAATTCCGGCTACAACAACGTGGACGCGAGCCAGCCCACGGCGCGCACCTATGGCTACAACAGCAACGGGTATTCGCTGAATCTCTCGCAGCCGCTGTTCCGCTGGCAGAACTGGGTGGCCGTCAAGCAGGGCGAGCTGCAGGTGCGGCTCGCCGAATCGCAGTTCGCCTCCGCGCAGATGGATCTCATGCAGCGCGTCACGCAGGCTTACTTCGACCTGCTCAACGCGCAGGACGTGCTCAACTCCGTGCAGCAACTGCGCGCGGCGGCCAACGAGCAGCTCGAGCTGTCGAAGAAAAGCTTCGAGGTGGGCACCGTGACGGTGACCGACGTGAATGACGCCCAGTCGCGCTACGACATCGCGTCGGCGCAGGAGATCGCCGCGCAGAACGACGTCAACGTCAAGCGCGAAGCGCTGCGCGTGCTGACCGGCAAGGAGCCGCCCGTGCTCGCGCGCCTGCGCCAGGGCGTGACGCTGGCCGCGCCCGCGCCGGCGGATGCCGAAGCCTGGGCGCAGGCCGCCTTCACCGGCAACGTGAGCGTGGCGAGCCAGCAGATCAATCGCGAGATCGCCGCGCGCAGCCTCGAGAGCGCGCGCGCCGGCCATCTGCCCACCATCGATGCCGTGGGCAGCGTGGGCCGCAACCATGCCACCAACGGCAGCTCGGGCCTGCCCACCGAAACCCGGACCTGGATGGTGGGCGTGCAGGCCACGCTGCCGTTGTTCCAGGGGGGCGCGACGCAGTCGAAGGTGCGCGAAGCCGCGGCACTGGAATCCAAGGCCATCGACGATCTCGAGAACGTGCGCCGGGGCGCCGGGCAGTCCGCCAGGCAGGCCTACCTCGGCGTGACCAGCGGCATCGCGCAGGTGCGCGGCTATGAGGCCGCCGTGCGTTCGTCGATGAGCGCGCTCGAATCGAACCGGCTGGGCTACGAGGTCGGCGTGAAGATCAACAAGGACGTGCTCGACGCGCAGAGCCAGCTCGCCACCACGCGCCAGCAACTCGCCAAGGCGCGCTACGACACGCTGATCGCGCAGGTGAAGCTCAAGCTCGCGGTCGGTACCCTGTCGGAACGGGATCTCGAAGAGATCAACGCGCTGCTGGAACACTGAGCGGCGCCTGGCAGGCCCGCCGCGCGCATCCCGGCGGGGCGCGGCCGCCCGGGCATCAGGTGCCCAGTGCCCGCGCGACGGCTTCCAGCGTGCGTGCCGTGGCGCCCCGGTTGGCGGCGGCGAAGGCCGCGCCCGCCGCACCCATGTGCTGGCGGGTGGCCGTGTCGGCGATGAGACGCGCGGCCTCGCGCAAGGCCGCGCCGGCGTCCGCGCAACGCAGCGCCGCGCCCGCGGCGATGGCCTTTTCGGTGGCGTCGGCGAAGTTGAAGGTGTGCGGACCGATGAGCACCGGCGTGCCGGCGGCGCAGGCCTCGATGAGGTTCTGGCCCCCCAGCGGCTGCCAGCTGCCACCGATGAGGGCGACATCGGCCATGCGGTAATAGGCCGCCATCTCGCCCATCGAGTCGCCCAGCCAGACGCGGACCTCCGCCCCGATCACGCTGCCCGCGCTGCGCCGTGCCAGCGTGAGGCCCTGCTTGCGGACCAGCGCCGCCACGTCGTCGAAACGCTGCGGATGGCGCGGCACCAGCACCAGCAGCGCGTCGGCGGGCGCATGACGCGCAAACGCCTCGAGCAGCGGGCCTTCCTCGCCTTCACGCGTGCTCGCGGCGAGTATCACCGGGCGGCCCGGCACGGCGGCGCGAAAGCGCTCTCCGAGCGCCAGACGCTCGGGCGGCAGTTCGACATCGAACTTCACGTTGCCGCATACGCGCGGCGCGCGGGCGCCGCAGGCGGCGAGGCGTCGCGCGTCGTCGTCGGTCTGTGCCAGCACTTCGGCGAACGACGCGAAGGCGTCGTGCGCGAGCGCGCCCAGGCGCTGGTAGCCGCGTGCCGAGCGGGCGGACAGACGCGCGTTGGCAAGCAGCATGGGCAGGCCCGCCCGGCGCGCCGCGCGCATGAGGTTGGGCCACACCTCGGTTTCCATGACGACCCCCAGCGCGGGCCGGGCCCGCGCCAGAAAGCGGGCCTGCGCCCAGGGCAGGTCGTAGGGCAGGTAGGCCTGCTGCACGCGCGGTTCGCCGCCGAAGAGTTCCGCGCCGGTCGCCCGGCCGGTGGGCGTCATGTGGGTGAGAAGGACGTCGTGCGTGGGGTAGCGCGCAAGCAGCTGGCGCACGACGGGCTGGGCCGCGCGCGTCTCGCCGACCGACACCGCGTGCAGCCACAGGCGCGGCCGGGCGCCCGCGCGCGGGGCGGCACCGAAGCGCTCGGCAAGGTGGTGCAGATATTCGGGCTGGCGGCGGGCACGCCAGGCGAGGCGCAGCGCCACGAGCGGCAGCGCGAGGTGCCAGAGGGCGGAGTAGGCGAGGCGGTTCATGGCGCGACCAGGCCGTCGAGCTGCGGCGCAAGCGTGCCGAACACGTCGTCGGGGCTCGGGCATTGGCCCTTGCCGCCCAGGTTGAGGGCGCGCGCGCCGGCATGCACGCCGGTGAGGCCGGGGTCGGTCGCCACGTACAGCGCCACGACGGGGCGGTCGAGCGCTGCGGCGAGATGCGTGAGGCCGGTGTCCACGCCGACCACGCCGCGCGCGGCGGCCATGAGGCTGGCGAGTTCGCCCAGCGAGGAGGGGGGCGCCAGGCTGGCGCCGGGAATGCCCGTCGCGATGCGCGCGGCGCGCTCGCGCTCGCGCGCGCTGCCGGCCGGCAGCAGGCAGGTCAGGCCCCGCGCGGCAAGGCGCTGGCCGAGCGCCTGCCAGTGGGTTTCGGGCCACAGTTTGTCGTCGCGACTCGTGGCCGTGAGCAGGATGCAGGTGTTGGCGGCGGCTTGCATGGACGGATGCAGGCCGTAGCGCAGGGGCAGGTCGGGCGCGTAGCCGGCGGCGGCGGCGGCAAGCCAGCGGTTGCGCTCGACGGCGTGCGCGTTGCGCGGGATGGCGTAGCGGCAGTCGTAGAAACGCGCGGCCAGGGGCTCGCGCGCGCTGGCCGCATCGAAGCCGCAGCGCAGGCCGTCGGCGAGCCGCGTGATGAGCGCGCTCTTGGTCAGGCCCTGGGTATCGATCACGAGGTCGTAGCAGTTGGCGCGCAGGCGCCGGCGGAAAGCCGCGATTTCGCGCCAGGTCTCGCCGCGGCCCAGCTGCTTGCGCCAGCGCCGGATCGCCACCGGAATCACGTCGCGCACGCCCGGGTGCAGGCGCGGCACTTCGGCGAAGTTCTCTTCCACGACCCAGTCGATGGCCAGTTGTGGCCAGTGGCGCAGCAGGTCGCTCGCGACGGGCAGGTTGTGGATGACATCCCCCAGCGACGAGGTTTTGACGAGCAGGACTGAGCGCATGCGAGGGGATAAGGGCTGGTCTGGCATAGAATGGCGCCCGGATTGTAAACCCGGACTGCCCTTCATGACCGCTCGCCTGCCTCTGTCTGCCGTGCTGATCACGCGCGATTGCGCCGGTTCCCTGCGTGCCACGCTTGAATCCCTGGCGTTCTGCGAGGAGATCCTGGCCGTGGACTCGGGCAGCACCGATGGCACGCTGGACGTGCTGGCCGAATTCGGCGCGCGTGTGATCGAGGAGCCGTGGCGTGGCTTCGGGCCGCAGAAGCAGTTCGCGATCGAACAGGCCGCGCACGACTGGGTGCTGTGCGTGGATTCCGACGAGATCGTCTCGCCCGAGCTGCGCGCGAGCATAGAGGCCGAGCTGGCCGCGCCCACCCACCTGTTCTACGAGTTCCCGCGCCGCAACCGCTTTCTCGGCCGTTACCTGCACCATGGCGAAGGCTACCCGGATCTGTCGCTGCGCCTCTTCGACCGCCGGCAGGCGCGCTGGTCCGACGACGTGGTGCACGAGAAGGTCATCACGCTGGGCATCGTGGGCCGCCTGCGCGGCGACCTGCTGCACCACTCGGAAGACACCATAGAAACCTACCTGGCCAAGCAGAACCGCTACACGACGCTCGCCGCGCGCGCGCTCGTCGAGGAAGGCGCGCCCATGCCCTCCAGCAAACTGCTGCTGAGCCCGGCCTTCCGCTTCGTGAAATTCTATGTATTGCGGCTGGGGTTTCTGGACGGCGTGCCGGGGCTCATCCATATTCTCATCGGCTGTTTCAACAGCTTCTCCAAGTATGCGAAGATGATCGAGATCATGCGGCGCTGAACGCCGCATTTTTTATGGGCGGCGAGGCCGCCCCGTCTGGACCGGAAGGCCGCGCACCATGAAAATTCTTGTCACCGGCGCCGCCGGTTTCATCGGCATGCACACCGCGCAGCGCCTGCTCGCGCGCGGCGACGAAGTCGTCGGCATCGACAATCTCAACGACTATTACGACCCCCGGCTCAAGCGCGACCGTCTGGACCGGCTCGCGCCGCACGCCCGCTTCCGCTTCATCGAGCTCGATCTCGCCGACCGCGCGGGCATCGAGCGGCTCTTTGCCGAGGAAGGCTTTCACCGTGTCGTGCACCTGGGCGCCCAGGCGGGGGTGCGTTACTCGCTGCAGAATCCCCATGCCTACGTGGACTCCAATCTGGTGGGCTTCGTGAATATCCTCGAAGGCTGTCGCCATCACCGCGTCGAGCATCTGGTGTATGCCTCGAGTTCGAGCGTCTATGGCGGCAACGAGAAAACGCCCTTCTCGGAGCAGGACGCCGTCGATCACCCCGTGAGCCTGTACGCCGCCACCAAGAAGGCCAACGAGCTCATGGCCCACACCTACAGCCACCTCTACGGCATTCCCACCACCGGCCTGCGCTTTTTCACGGTCTATGGGCCCTGGGGGCGGCCGGACATGGCGCCGTGGCTGTTCACCAGCGCGATCCTCGAGGGGCGCCCGATCAAGGTCTTCAACCACGGCCAGATGCTGCGCGATTTCACCTACATCGACGATATCGTCGAAGGGGTCGTCCGCAGCCTCGACCGCCCGGCGGAGCCCGATGCCGGTTACGATGGCAAGGCTCCCAATCCAGCCACTTCGCGGGCACCCTACCGCGTCTTCAACATCGGCAACCAGGCGCCCGTGCCCCTGATGGATTTCATCGCCGCCCTCGAAGCCGCCCTCGGGAAGACCGCCGAGAAGGAATTCCTGCCCATGCAGGCCGGCGACGTGCCCGTCACGTCGTCGGACGTTTCCGCCCTGACCGCCTGGACCGGTTTCACGCCGGGCACTCCGCTGGCGGAGGGCGTGGAGCGTTTCGTGGAGTGGTACCGTGAGTACCACGTAGATCGTCAGAACAACACAACCTACTAACTAGAAAGCGTTGGTTCACAGAGAATGCGGAAGACAGCACTTATCACCGGGGTGACCGGTCAGGATGGCTCCTACCTTGCCGAGTTTTTGCTGGAGAAGGGGTACGAAGTCCATGGGATCAAGCGTCGTGCCTCGCTGTTCAACACCCAGCGGGTGGATCACATCTACGAAGATCCGCACATGCAGAATGCGCGCTTCAAGCTGCATTACGGAGACCTCGCGGACACTTCGAACCTGACGCGCATCCTGCAGGAGGTACAGCCCGACGAGGTGTACAACCTGGGGGCGCAATCGCACGTTGCGGTCAGTTTCGAGTCGCCTGAGTACACGGCCGACGTGGATGCGATCGGCACCCTGCGTTTGCTCGAAGCGATCCGTCTGCTGGGGCTGGAGAAGAAGACCCGCTTCTATCAGGCCTCGACGTCGGAGCTGTACGGGCTCGTGCAGGAGGTTCCGCAGCGCGAGAGCACGCCCTTCCACCCTCGTAGCCCGTATGCTGTGGCCAAGCTCTACGCCTACTGGATCGCGGTTAACTATCGCGAGGCCTACGGCATGTACGCCTGCAACGGGATCCTGTTCAACCACGAGTCTCCGCGCCGTGGCGAGACGTTCGTGACGCGCAAGATCACGCGCGGCCTCGCGAACATCGCGCAAGGGCTGGAGCAGTGCCTCTACATGGGCAACATCGACTCGTTGCGCGACTGGGGGCATGCGAAGGATTACGTGCGCATGCAATGGATGATGCTGCAACAGGAGCAGCCGGAAGATTTCGTGATTGCCACGGGAGTCCAGTACAGCGTGCGCCAGTTCATCCTGTGGAGCGCGGAGCATCTGGGGATCCGGTTGCGCTTCGAAGGTCAGGGCGTGGAAGAAGTCGGCATCGTCGATGCGGTCCAGGGCGAGCTGGCGCCGGCGGTGAAGGTGGGGGACACGATCGTGCGCATCGACCCGCGCTACTTCCGCCCCGCCGAGGTGGAAACCCTGCTGGGCGACCCGACCAAGGCGAAGACGAAGCTGGGCTGGGTGCCCGAGATCACGGTTCAGCAGATGTGCGCGGAGATGGTGGCGTCGGATCTGGAGTCGGCCCGTCGTCACGCTCTTCTCAAACAGCACGGTTTTGCCCTGCCGGTGAGCACCGAGCGCTGAGAGAGAGCCGACATGGACAAGCACGCACGCATCTACGTGGCGGGTCATCGCGGGCTGGTCGGTTCGGCCATCGTGCGCCAGTTGCAGGCGCAGGGTTACACCAACCTTGTGTGGCGCAGCCATGCCGAGCTGGATCTGGGCAACTCGGCGGCGACGGAAGCCTTCTTTGCCGCCGAGAAGCCCGACTACGTATTCCTCGCGGCGGCAAAGGTGGGCGGGATCATCGCCAACAACACCTATCCGGCTGAGTTCATCCATGACAACCTGGCGATCCTCACGAACGTGATCCATTTCGCCTGGAAGCATGGTGTCACGCGCCTGCTGTTCCTGGGCTCCAGCTGCATCTATCCGAAGCTCGCGCCGCAACCGCTGAAGGAAGAGTACCTGCTCACGGGCGCGCTGGAGGCGACGAACCGCCCGTATGCGCTGGCCAAGATCGCGGGCGTCGAGATGTGCTGGAGTTACAACCGCCAGTACGGCACGCGATTCCTCGCCGCGATGCCGACCAATCTGTACGGCCCGGGCGACAACTACCATCTTCAGAATGGCCACGTGATTCCGGCCTTGCTGCGCAAGTTCCACGAGGCCAAGGAGGCGGGCGCGCCCAGCGTCACGGTGTGGGGCACGGGTACGCCGCGGCGCGAGTTCATGTACAGCGACGACATGGCCCAGGCCTGTGTTCATCTGATGAGCCTGGAGGACGAGGCCTACGGCCGCCTGCTGGGCAGCGACGAAAGCCGGACGGGGCGCTTCGAGCCCCCGCTCGTGAATGTGGGCGTGGGTGAGGATGTCACGATCGCCGAGCTCGCGGAGCTGGTGAAGGAGGTGGTCGGGTATGCCGGCGAGATCGTGTTCGACACGAGCAAGCCGGACGGCACTCCGCGCAAGCTGATGGACGTGTCGCGTCTGAAGGGGAGCGGCTGGGCCGCCACGACCCCCCTGCGTGACGGGCTGCGGCGGGCATATCAGGACTTCTCGACGCACGTGGGCCGGTGATGTCGCCGCGAGGGGGAATCTCCCGGCTGGCACGGCACGCCCCCACCGACCGGACGTGCGGGTTGGCCCGATGAGGTTTGCAGGGCCCCTGGCACGGCGCCTTGGCGATTTCGTGCGAACCCTTCCCGAACGCCCTTATCTGCGCGCGTTGCTGGCCAATGCGGGCTGGCTGATGGCCGACCGCCTGCTGCGGCTCGTGCTGGGTGTGTTCATCGGCGCATGGGTGGCCCGCTATCTGGGGCCGGAGTCCTACGGCGAGCTGGCTTACGGGGTTGCCTTCCTGGCGGTGTTCCAGGCTTTGTCGGCGCTGAGTCTGGAAGGCGTCCTGGTCCGCGAGGTCTCGCAGCGGCCGCAGCGCTCCGGGATGCTGGTCGGAACGGCCTTCTGTCTGAGACTGGCGGTTTCCGTGCTGGCGTGGGCGGCGGCGTGTCTGGCCGTTCGTCTCATGCGCCCCGAGGATACGCGTGCCCTGCTCATCGTCGGCATCCTGGGGCTGGGCATGCTTTTCCAGAGCACCGACGTTATCGAAACCTGGTTGCAGAGCCAGATGCGCAGCCGGCTGTCGGTTTCGGCGAAAGCATTCGCTTATTGCACGACCTCGGTGATCAAGATACTGCTCGTTCTCAACGAAGCGCCGCTGTGGACGTTCGCCCTGGCGTTGACCCTGGACGCCGCGCTCGCTGCGGGCGCGCTGCTGATTGCATACCGTCGTCATCGAGCGCTCTCGCGCTGGAGCTGGGATGGGGAAACCGCCCGCCTCATGTTGCGCGAAACCGCCCCTTTCCTGCTGGCGTCGCTTGCCATGGCGGCTTTCGCGCGCGTCGACCAGATCATGCTGCGCGAGCTGGCGGGCGATCATGCGCTGGGCGTCTATTCCGCCGCGCTGCCGTTCTCACTCGTCTGGCAGATGCTTGCCGTGGCCGCCTACGTGAGCCTTCTTCCGCGTCTTTCTTCCCTGCGCATCCAGGACGAAGCGATGTATGCCAGGCGGCTGCAGCAATGCTTCATATTGTTCCTGTGGTGCGGGGTCCTGGTCGCGGCGACCATGGCGCTGCTTGCCGATGTGTTGCTCACGCACCTGCTGGGCGCGGCATATGCCGAGTCGGTGGATGTCCTGCGCGTGCATGCCCTGTCCAATATTTTCTATTTTCTCGGTATCGCCCGGAATCTCGCGACCGTCGCGGAACGGCGCTCCGCCATTGCGCTGTGGTCGGCCCTCGCGGGGTTGTTCGTCAACCTGATGGCCCTGCTCCTGCTCGTGCCCCGCTTCGGGGGGCAGGGCGCGGCGTGGGCGGCGGTGATCTCTTCGGCGTGTTCGGCATACCTGGTTCAGCGGATTCTCGATCCGCGCGTGTTTCGCATGCAGTCCAGGGCATTCAACGTCGCGCGCCTGTTCCGGCCGGCGGCGGATGGCCGCTGAAAACTGCGCACTCGGACGGCGGACAGGGCTTTGACGATGGGATCGGCATGAAAAAGTACTTGCTCACATTCGCGGACGCCAGAATGAGTGCGGCGGCGCAAAGGCTTGCGCGACAGGCGGGGCGTCTGGGTGTCTACGACGGCATTCTTGCCTGCTCCGAAGTCGATCTGCGGGCGGACTTCGTTGCGCAGTTCCGGGCGCGCCTCGACCCGGCCGCGAGGGGCTTCGGTTACTGGTGCTGGAAGCCTCAGGTCATTCTCCAGGCGCTCGACGGCCTGGCCGAGGGCGATGTCCTCCAGTACACGGATTCCGGCTGTCACCTCAATGAAAAAGGGCGGGCCAGGCTGCACGAGTACTTTTCGATGGCAGCGCGCTCGGAAACGGGATTGCTGGTGTTCCAGGCCATTCCGCCGTCTTTCCATGATGGCCGCCCCTTGCTCGATCTGCGCGAACGCAAGTGGGCCAAGGCGGACCTGCTCGCGCATTTCGGCTTTCTCGACGATCAGGCTGTGCTGGAGTCGCAACAGATCGGGGCCGGCGTGATTTTCGTGCGCAAATGCAGGAGGTCGCAGGAGATCATCCGGGAGTGGCTTGGCGTCTATGAGATGGATTTTTCACTGGGCGACGATACGCCATCGCGGATTCCTGATCTTCCGGGCTTCGTGGAACACCGGCATGATCAATCCATCTTTTCGCTGCTATGCAAGAAGCATGGCGTGGCGGGCATTTCTTCGTATGAATACTGGTACCCCCGGCGCGGAAAGTTCCGGCCCGACTGGAACGCCCTGAAAGCGTATCCGGTCCACGCCCGGCGAGACCGGGGGCTCGCGGGCTGGAAGCGGGTGTGGAACCTGCTGCAGCGCCTGGGCAACCGCTTGCGTGGGGGTGCGAGCAAGACCTTGTTGAGCTGGCATGACTGACATCGTGGAAATCGAAGCCATGGCACGGGGCGTTCTCAGGCCCGACCGGTGCGGCACCATTCCGGGGGAAGGACTGGACGGATGAATGAGCAGAACAAGAAGGACGACGTCTGCTGCATCTGCGGACAATCGATGCGGCAGGTTTTCAGAGCCCGCGTGCTGTGCCATGAGGATGTTCCCTATCTGCACTGCGAGCGGTGCGGCTTCCTGCGCACCGAGACTCCTTTCTGGCTGGAGGAGGCTTACGCGGAAGCGATTGCCGCAACGGACGTCGGCCTGGTCGAACGCAACCGTATCCTGTCGAGTCAGCTCGCATCGGTCCTGTATTTCGCGCTGGGCGCGCGAGCGCATGACAGGGTGCTGGACGTGGCGGGGGGCTACGGCCTGCTCGTGCGCATGTTGCGCGACTACGGATTCGACTGCTTCTGGCAGGACAGGTACTGCCGGAATCTTTTCGCGAGCGGCTTCGAGGTGCCCGACGCGGCGTGCGATGCCGAAGTCGTTACGGCCATCGAGGTGATGGAGCATCTCGTGGACCCCATGGCCTTCGTGCGGGAGGTACTGGAGCGTACCCGCGCCCGCCACTTCCTGTTCACGACCGAGCTCTACGAAGGCCCGCCGCCCGCGCCCGATGCGTGGTGGTACTACTCGAGAGAGACCGGCCAGCACGTCTCTTTCTTCTCGCGCCAGACCCTCGAAACCATGGCCCGTGCGCTGGGGGTCACATTCATGTCATACCGCGGGCTTCACATGCTGACCAGGCAACCCGTGAGCCCGGCGAAGTTCCGCCTGGCGGCGGGGCGGCTTCATGCCGTGGCAAGCGCCTGGACCAGGCGCCGGCTGCCGTCGCGCATCGGTGCAGACTACGCCGATGCGCTCGTGAAGCTGCGCGCGGGGCTGCAGGGAGGAGAAAAGCGTGGGTGACGCGAAGGGTCCGATGTCAGGAGAATTTCCGGTGCTGACGGTCGTCTGCGCCGTCAGGAATTCCCGCGAATGCGTGGAACGGCTGCTCGAGTCGTATCGGATGCAGCGTAGCCCCGCGACCGAACTGGTTGTCGTGGATGCGCTCTCAACCGACGGCACGACGGAGTTCCTGCGTGCCAGCCGGGATGTCATCGATTGCCTGATCGTCGAGGGCGATGACGGTATCTATGACGCCTGGAACAAGGCGGTTCGGGCGAGCCGGGGGCGCTATGTGAGCTTCATCGGCGCCGATGACAGGATCGCGCCCGGAGCCCTGCGGGCGCTTTGCGAAGCTGCGCAGGCGACGCCCGGGGCCGATTTCATCCATGGCTTCAATGTACAGACGGTGGCTGGTGTGCCGGCCTGCCTGCAGGGCAGGCCCTTCGTGCGGGCGCGCATGCAGCTCAATCAGATGATGGCGCACGTCATGGCCGCCCACCGCCGGGCATGGATCATTGAATCGGGTATGTTCGACACCCGGTTCCGGTCTTCAGGCGATTACGACTTCCTGCTGAGGAGCCGGGAGACGATGATCGTGCACCAGGTGGACGCCATCCTCGCGTACGTCGAGGACGGTGGCATCAGCCGGCGGGCCTGGTGGCCGTTCCGTGAAACGCGGGAGGCGCGGATCCGCAATGGAATGTCGGGCGCTTTGGCCAACCTGCTGTACGTGAGGGCGGTGGCCGGCCGGCTCGGGCGCATGCTGCTCGGGATGCGTATCTGAGCGATCCCGCAGCGGATGGCATGAACGACGGCAGCGGGTTTGAAAGAGAATTGGGTGAATATGAAGGTTGATTTCGATACGCAGATATTTTCGGCTCAGGAGTTCGGTGGCATCTCCCGCTATTTCGCAAGCGTGTGCGAGACCATGCGCGGCGAGTTCTCCGTGGATGCCAGGGTCATCGCGCCCCTGCATTTCAATGCGTATCTCAAGGCCTTGCCGCAAGAGGCGCGGGTCGGGTGGCACATTCCCCGGCCGCCGATGCTTTCGAGCCTGGTGCGGCTCGCCAGCATGGGGCTCGGTGCGCCAGTGCATTGCGCGCGCAGGGCGGACATCCTGCACGAGACCTACTACTTCCCTTTCAGCACGCCGTCGCTCGCCAGACGGCGGGTGACAACGGTCTACGACATGATCCACGAGCGGCGGCCAGACAGTTTTCCGACGCATGACCCCGTGCGTAACTGGAAGCGGAAGACCGTCGCCCGGGCAGACCACGTGATCTGCATTTCGGAATACACGCGCAGGGATCTGCTCGATATCTACGGGCTTGCGCCCGAGCGCGTGTCCGTCGTTCATCTTGGCTACGACTCCCTGCAGCGCCACCTCGATGGCGAGCCGGGTGAATCGTTCCGGCGGCGGGCATTCGGAGCGGACGAGCCCTATATCCTTTTCGTGGGGCAGCGTGGCGGATACAAGAATTTTTCCGCACTGCTGAAGGCCTACGCGGGATCCGCCTGGCTGCGGGAAAACTTCAGGCTGCTGTGTTTCGGCGGCGGGGCGTTCAGCACCGCCGAACGGGATGAGCTCGCCAGACTTGGCGTGACGGCGCGTGTCTGCCAGCGCGGCGGCGCGGACAAGGAGCTTGCCAGCTGTTACCGGCACGCGGCGCTGTTTGTCTATCCTTCCGCCTACGAAGGGTTCGGCATTCCGCCGCTGGAGGCGATGTCGCTCGATTGCCCGCTTGCCTGCAGCAATGCGACTTCCATTCCGGAGGTGGCCGGCGCGGCGGCGGCGTATTTCGCGCCGCACGATCTGGATGCCATCCGCGACACCCTGGAAACCGTGCTCGGTTCTGCGCAGCGGATGCAGGATCTGGTCGAGCAGGGGCGGGTGCAGCGGGAGCGGTTTTCCTGGAAGCAGTGCGCGGGGAAAATGCTCGAGATCTACCGTCAGCTCTGAAACGCGGAAGGCATAGTCATGAGAGCACTGATATGCGGTGTGGGCGGCCAGGACGGGGCGTATCTCGCCAGGCTGCTCCTGCAGAAGGGATATGAAGTCTGGGGGACGTCGCGCGACGCCCAGATCGCCCCCTTCTTCAACCTGAAGGCGCTGGACATCCGCGACAGGATCCAGGTCCTGTCGATGGCGCCCAATGATTTCAGGAGCGTCCTGACGGTCTTGCGGGCCTGCGAGCCGGACGAGGTGTATTTCCTGGCCGGGCAGAGTTCCGTGGGGCTGTCGTTCGAGCAACCGGTGGAGACCCTCGAGAGCATTGCGCTTGGGACGCTCAACCTGATGGAGGCGATCCGTCTGCTGGGGTCTTCGATCCGCCTTTATCATGCCGGCTCTTCGGAGTGCTTCGGCGATCTGGGGGCCGCCGCCGCGGACGAGAACACGCCTTTTGCGCCGCGCAGCCCTTATGCCGTGGCGAAGGCTTCGGCCCACTGGCTGGTCTCCAATTACCGCGAGGCCTACGGGTTGTTCGTGTGCAGCGGAATCCTGTTCAACCATGAGTCGCCCCTGCGCCCGGCGCGGTTCGTGACGCGCAAGATCATTTCAACGGCGTGTCGCATCGCCGACGGTTCTGGCGAGCGCCTGGAGCTGGGGCGTCTGGATGTCGTGCGGGACTGGGGCTGGGCGCCCGAGTACGTGGAGGCGATGTGGCGCATGCTGCAGGGGGAGCAGGCGCGCGATTACGTGATCGCGACGGGCGAGGCCCATTCCCTGCAGGCCTTCGTTGCCGCGGCGTTTGCCGAACTGGATCTTGACTGGCGCGAATTCGTTTCTTCCAATCCGGCCTATTTCCGGCCGACGGACCTGGCCTGGAGTCAGGGCAATCCGGCGCGGGCGGAGGCTCTGCTGGGCTGGAAGGCCGGGTTCAGGATGCACGATGTCGTCAGGGAAATGATTGCCGCCGAAAAGCTGGCGGAGCCGGGGAAAAGGAAAACATGAAAATATCCGTCGTGACCGCGGCGTACAACGCAGCCGCTACGATCCAGGACACGCTGGATGCGGTGGCCATGCAGACGCATCCGGACCGTGAACACATCGTCATCGATGGCGCCTCCACCGATGGCACGCGCGAGCTGGTCGAGCGCAATCGGCAGCGGCTGAGCCATTTCGTTTCGGAGCCGGACCGTGGCGTCTATGACGCCATGAACAAGGGCCTTGCGCTTGCGTCCGGAGACATCGTGGCCTTCCTGAACGCCGACGACGTCTATGTGCATGAGGGGGTGCTGGCGCGGGTGGCCGAACTGATGAGCGATCCCGCGCTCGATGCCTGCTATGCCGGCCTGTACTTCGTGGCCCAGGACGACATTTCCCGGACCGTGCGCCGCATGCCGTCCCGGGCCTATCAGCCTGGCCTGCTCGAGCGCGGCTGGATGCCGCCTCATCCGACCCTGTTCGTGCGGCGGCGGATCCTGGAGGAGATCGGCGGGTTCGATCTGCAGTTCGCATTGCAGTCGGACTTCGATCTGGTCATCCGGCTGTTCGCGGTGCGTGGCATCCGCAGCCTGCATGTGCCCGAAACGTGGGTCCGCATGCGCATGGGCGGGCTTTCCAACCGGAGCTGGCGCCACGTGGTGCGCGGCAACCTCGAAGCTTACCGGGCATGCCGCAAGAACGGCCTGTCGGTATGGCCGTGGTTTCCCGTCCAGAAGGTGCTGTCGCGGGTTCCCGAGTTCCTGGCGAGAAGGGCCTCGCCGCGATGAGGCTGCTGGTGACGGGCGCAAACGGCTTTGTCGGGCGGGAGTTCTGCGCGCAGGCCGAAGCGGCGGGTCATTCCGTTCGCCGGGTGCTCCGCAAACCGACGGTTCCAGCGGGCGATCACGTGGTGGCCGATCTTCACCCGGCGACCGACTGGGGTGCGGCGCTGGATGGCATCGATGTCGTGGTCCATCTTGCCGCCCGCGTGCACCAGATGCGCGAGCGGCGGCGCGACGCGGCAAGGCTCTACCGCGAAACCAACGTGGACGCCACCGCTGCCCTGGCCCGCCAGGCCGTGGCGGCGGGTGTCCGGCGGTTCGTTTTTGTCAGCAGCATCAAGGCGCTCGGAGAGTCGTCCGTGCGCAGTGTGCTGACGGAGGCGAGCACGGCTTCGCCGGAAGACCCCTATGGCCGTTCGAAGTGGCGCGCGGAGTGCGAACTCCGGGCGATCTCCGAGGCGGGCGGAATGGAGTGGGTCGTCGTGCGCCCGCCGCTGGTATACGGCGCCGGGGTCGGAGGAAATCTCGCACGGCTTCTCGCGCTCGTCGATTCCGGCCTGCCGTTGCCGCTGGGCGGGATTGGCGCGCGCAGGAGTTATGTCAGTGTGTGGAACCTGGCCGGATTGCTGCTGCGGTGCTGCGAGCATCCGGCTGCCGCGAACCGCTCGTTTCTGGCGGCGGACGTGGACCTGACGACCTCCGATCTCGTGCGGCTTCTCGCGCGGATCATGGGGCGCCGCGTGCCGCTATGGCGCCTTCCCGCGCCCGCGCTGGCGATCGGCAAGCGCCTGCCTGCGGTCGGGCCGGCGCTGCGCCGCCTGACCGAGCCGCTGGAGCTCGATGCCAGCCTGGCCCGGCACGCGCTGGGCTGGCAAGCCCATGTTTCCACGGAAGAAGGGTTCCGTCGCATGGTGACTCACTACCTCGATTCCAGTAAGGGTTGAACGGAGCATGTCTGTCCTGCTGATTCTTCTGGCTGCAACGCTGGTGGCGGCCTTTGCCGGCACGCTGGCGCTACGTCGCTACGCGCTGACGCATCGCATCCTGGACACCCCGAACGCGCGCAGCTCGCACACCGTGCCCACGCCGCGCGGCGGCGGGGTGGCGATCGTGCTTGCCTACCTGCTCGCGCTGGCCGGCTGGCATGTCTGTGCCGGCGTCGCCGGGGGGCTGTTCTGGAGCCTGGTGCTGGGCGGCGGGCTGATAGCCGGCGTGGGTTTCCTGGATGACCGGCGCGGTCTGTCGGCGGGCGTGCGCTTCGGCTGCCATCTGCTCGCGGCGGCGGGCGCGGTGGGCGCGCTGGGGGGCTGGCCGGTGCTCGATCTGGGTTTCGCGCGGTTTGCCTGGGGCGGCCTGGGGGCTGGCGTGGGCGTGCTGGCTCTCGCGTGGGCCATCAACCTCTACAACTTCATGGATGGCATAGACGGCCTGGCGGCGGGCGAGGCGGTGTTCGTGGCGGCGGCGGGCGGTGCCGTGCTGTGGCTGACGGGGGCCGACGGCATGCCGCTGTGGCTGCTGGCGGCGGCCTCGGCCGGCTTCCTGCTGCTGAACTGGCCGCCCGCGCGGATCTTCATGGGCGACGCGGGCAGCGGCTTCCTGGGCTTCGCGCTGGGCGTGCATGCGCTGCACGCCACGGTCGGCGGGCGCACCGCGATCTGGCCCTGGGCGATCCTGCTCGCAGTCTTCATCGTGGATGCCAGCCTGACGCTCTTGCGGCGCGCGTTGCGTGGCATCCGCGTGACCGACGCGCACCGCACGCACGCCTACCAATGGGCTTCCCGCCGTTTCAAGGCGCATCGGCCGGTCACACTCGCCGTGCTGGCGATGAATGTGGCGGTACTGCTGCCGGTGGCGATCGCCGCCGTGGCGGTGCCCGCCAAGGGGGCCGCGCTGGCGGGGGGGGCGCTGCTGGCGCTGGCCATGCTGGCCTGGCGGTTCGATGCCGGGGTGCCCGAAACCGAAGTGGCTGCACGCACTGATCAATCCTGATGCTCATGACGACACGTTTCAGCAAGGCTTTCCTGGTTTTCCTGTTCGACCTGCTGGTCGTCGCGCTGGCGTGGTGCGGTGCGTTCTGGCTGCGCTTCAACTTCTCCTGGCCCGTTGAGTACAACCAGACCGTCGCGACCGGGCTGAGCGTGATCCTGCCCGCGCATGCGGCGGCGTGCTGGCACGCGGGGCTGTACCGGGGGCTGTGGGTGTTTGCGAGCCTGCCCGATCTCAAGCGTGTGTTCCACGCCGTGCTGGGGTCTTTCGTGGCGATGGTCGCGTTCATGCTGCTGGCCCATCCGGTGCCGACGGTGCCGCGCTCGCTGCTGCTGCTGTTCCCCATGCTGCTCGTCGGGTTGATGGCGGGCGGCCGCATCGCCTACCGGATGTGGAAGGAGCACCGGCTCTTCGGCGCGCTGGCCGCCCAGGGCAAGCCCGTGCTGGTGATCGGCGCGGGGCGCGCGGGCGTGCAGCTGGTGCGCGACATGAGCCGTTCGCCCGACTGGCGCGTGGTGGGCGTGCTGGATGACGACGCGGACAAATGGCATCGCGAGATCGTCGGCCAGCGTGTGATCGGCGGCGTCGAGGCCTTGGCCGACGCGGCCCGCGAGTTCAAGGCGCGCCACGTGATCCTCGCGATTCCCTCGGCCTCGCAGGCGTTGCGTCGCCGCGTGGCCGACCAGTGCGCGCGGGCGAACCTGCAGCTGCTGACGGTGCCTGCGCTCGAAGACATCATGTCCGGCAAGATCGCGGTCAACAGCATCCGGCGCGTGGAGATCGAAGACCTGCTGGGGCGCGACATGGTGCTCATAGACAGCCGCGAAGTCGCCGTGCTGCTGTCGGGCAAGACCGTGCTTGTGACCGGCGCGGGCGGCTCCATCGGCGCCGAGCTGTGTCGCCAGATCGCGCATTTCGAGCCCGCGCGCGTGGTGCTCGTGGAGATCTCGGAATACGCGCTCTACACGATAGAGCAGTGGTTCCGCCAGTACCGGGCGGGCGTCGCGATCGTGGCGCTCACCGCCGACGTGAAGGACGCCCGGCGTATCGACGAGATCTTCGCGCAATGGCGACCCGACGTCGTGTTCCACGCCGCGGCCTACAAGCACGTGCCGCTCATGGAGGTGGGCAACGCCTGGCAGGCGGTGCGCAACAACGTGCTGGGCACGCTCAACGTGGCGCGCGCCGCGCAGGCCCACGCGGCGGGGCATTTCGTGATGGTCTCCACCGACAAGGCCGTGAATCCCACCAACGTGATGGGCGCGACCAAGCGTCTGGCCGAGATGCTGTGCCAGGCGCTGTGCGCGGGCCAGCCCGCGACGCGCTTCGAGACGGTGCGCTTCGGCAATGTGCTGGGCAGCAACGGGTCGGTGATTCCCAAGTTCCAGGAGCAGATCGCGCGGGGCGGGCCGGTGACCGTCACCCACCCGGAGATCACGCGCTACTTCATGTCCATTCCCGAGGCGGCGCGGCTCGTGCTGCAGGCGGGCAGCATGGGCGAAGGCGGCGAGATCTTCGTGCTCGACATGGGCCAGCCCGTGAAGATCGTCGACCTGGCGCGCAACATGATCCGTCTGTCGGGTTTTTCCGAGCAGGAGATCCGCATCGAATTCACGGGGCTGCGTCCCGGCGAGAAGCTCTACGAGGAACTGCTGGCCGACGCCGAGCAGACCCGCGCCACGCATCACCCCAAGCTGCGCGTCGCGCGTTCGCGCCCGGTGGCGGCCGATCTGGTCGCCCAGGTCGAGCTCTGGCTCGCGCGCGACGCCAGCCTGCCCGACGAGGACGTGCGCGCGGGCCTGCGCCGGTGGGTGCCGGAATACGCGCCGGCCCTGGCGGTGGAACACGCGCCTGCGCAATTGGGCGCGCCCCGGCAGGCATCATGACGACGACCCGCCAGCGCTACGTGGTGGGCGACATCCAGGGCTGCCACGACGAGTTCGCGGCGCTGCTGGCCAGCATGCCTTTCGATTCCGCCACGGACAGCCTCTGGATCGCCGGCGACATGATCAATCGCGGGCCCGACAACGTCTCCGTGCTGCGCCGTCTGCGCGCCCTGGGCGACGGCGCGGTCTGCGTGCTGGGCAACCACGATTTCTTCTTTCTTTCGGTGGTCGCGGGCGCCACGCAGCTCGCGCCCGGAGACACGCTGGGCGATCTGCTCGCCGCGCCCGATTGCGCGGACCTTGTCGACTGGGTGCGCAGGCGTCCGCTGCTGCACGTCGAGGACGGCTTCGCGATGGTGCACGCCGGGCTGCTGCCGCAATGGAGCGTTGCGCAGGCCCGCGCGCTGGCCGCCGAAGTCGAGCAGGCCCTGCGTGCCGACGACTGGCAGGAATTCATCCGCGGGCTCTGGGGCGGCAAGCCCGTGCGCTGGCAGGACGACCTGCAGGGCCCGGACCGGCTGCGCATCATCGTGAACGCGATGTGCCGCATGCGCTTCCTGCAGCCGGACGGCAGCCTCGATCTCAAACCCAAGGGCAAGCCGGAAGCCAATCCGGAGCGCATCCCCTGGTACGCCTATCCTGATGCCGCCTGGCGCAGCCACACGCTGGTCCATGGGCACTGGTCGGCGCTGGGCTTTCGCGACACCCCCGGCGTGATCTCGCTGGATACCGGCTGCGTCTGGGGCGGCGCGCTCACGGCGATCCGCCTCGCGGACAGGCACGTATGGCAGGTGCGGGCCATGCATCCGGCGTCGCCGGGTGACGAGTGAGGGCGCATGACGGATTTTCGAACATGCCCTTACGGGCAAGCGAAGCCCCCCGGCGATGCGCAATGATCGCGCCATGGTTCGTCACCGCACAGACGACGATACCCTGTCTGTTGTAAAGGAATATCAAGCGGGCTCAGGAAAAGACCCATGACAAGAGGGGGTGGTGCTGACGTGTCGCAGGGCGGTGAAGAAGGCGCATCTGCCCGCCGGAGCCGCTCGTCGGGCGCTTGTGACCAAGCGTTACGGCCGAGAAGCGGCTGCCGGCCTGTCTATATAATGCCGGGTTCTCGATCTGCGCCCCGATTCGTTCTCATGCTCCAGCCCGTCATTCTTTCAGGTGGTTCCGGCTCCCGTCTGTGGCCTGCCTCCCGTGAAACCTATCCCAAGCAACTGCTGCCCCTGACCGGCGACGATTCCCTACTGCAGGTGACCGCCACCCGCCTCCAGGGGTTCCCGGGCGAGGTCGGCGCGCCCATCGTGGTGACCAACGAGCAGTACCGCTTCGTGCTGGCCGAGCAACTGCGGCAAGCGGGGCATCCTTCGGATCGCATCATCCTCGAGCCGGTGGGCCGCAATACGGCTCCCGCGCTGACGCTCGCCGCGCTCGTGGCGCGAGCGGAGGGCGAAGACCCGGTACTGCTGGTAATGCCCGCCGATCACATCGTGGCGCGCGAGGACGCATTCCGGGAAGCCATCGCGGAAGGCCTGCAGCACGCGCAACAGGGCGCACTGGTGACGTTCGGCATCGTGCCGGAGCGTGCCGAAACCGGTTACGGCTACATCCGCAGCGCAGACGCCTGCGGCGCAACGGCGCGTCAGGTGGCGGCCTTCGTCGAGAAGCCGGACGCCGCGCGTGCCGCGGCCTACGTGGCGAGCGGCGAATATTTCTGGAACGCCGGCATCTTCATGGTGCGGGCGTCGGTATGGTGCCGCGCGCTGGAGGCGCTGCGGCCGGACATGGTCGGCGCCTGCCGCGACGCCCTCGCCGGCGGCTCGCGCGACGCCGATTTCATCCGCGTGGACAAGGCGCGCTTCGCCGCTTGCCCCGCCGACTCCATCGACTACGCCGTCATGGAAAGGCTCGCGGACCATCCCGACCTCGGCGCCGCCGTGGTGGTGCCGATGGACGCGGGCTGGAGCGACGTGGGCGCGTGGGACGCGCTCTGGCAGGTGAGCGACAAGGACGGCGCCGGCAACGTCGCGCGGGGCGACGTGATGCTCGAGCAGACCGAGGGCAGCCTCGTCTTCGCGCAGAGCCGGCTGGTTGCCACGGTGGGCGTCAAGGATCTCGTCGTGGTGGAAACGCCCGATGCGGTCATGGTGGCCGACAAGGCCTGCGCGCAGGACGTGAAGGCCATCGTCTCCCGCATCAAGGCGACCGGAAAGTCTCTGACCGAAGCTCACCGCAAGGTGCACCGGCCGTGGGGCTGGTACGACAGCATCGACATGGGCCAGCGATTCCAGGTCAAGCGCATCGTGGTGAACCCGGGTGCCACGCTCAGCCTGCAGATGCATCATCACCGTGCGGAGCACTGGATCGTCGTCTCCGGCACCGCCGAGGTCACGAATGGCGACAAGGTGCTGCTGCTGGGCGAAAACCAGTCCACCTACATTCCGCTGGGCACGGTGCATCGACTGGCCAACCCGGGCAAACTTCCGCTCGAGATCATCGAAGTGCAGTCGGGCAGCTATCTGGGAGAGGACGACATCGTCCGGTACGAAGACACTTACGGGCGAGCCTGACCCGACCGGGCCCGCGGGCCGCGCAATCAAGAACAAATCACAAATTCACTGGGGTTGGTATGGCAATGAACAAGCAGCAGTTCCCTACGAACGAGCAGGGCGCCCCCGCCTCGCTCGCCGGGCGGCGCGTATGGGTAACGGGGCACCGGGGAATGCTCGGCGCCGCGATGGTTCGCCGCCTGGAGAACACGGGGGCGACGCTGCTCGTCGCTCCGCGAGCCGAGCTGGATCTCACGCGGCAGGCCGATGTTTATGCGTGGGTCCGCGACCACAGGCCGGAGTTTGTTTTCCACATCGGCGCCAAGGTCGGAGGGATTCATGCCAATGCGACATTGCCCGGCGATTTCCTTCGCGACAACATCCTCATCCAGACCAACGTGATGGACGCGGCCTACCAGGCAGGCGTCGAAAAGCTGGTTTTCGTTGCGTCCAATTGCACGTATCCCGCCAAGGCCGATCTGCCGATCAAGGAAAGCAGCCTTCTGACGGGCGCGCTGGACGGGAATATCCGCTCATACGCCGTCAGCAAGATCGCCGGCATTGAAATGTGCCGGGCCTACAACGCCCAGTTCGGCGCCAACTATGTCGCGGTGATTCCTCCCAATCTGTACGGACCCGGTGACAACTACCACCCCGAGCACAGCCACGTGGTGGCGGGCATCCTGCGGCGCGTGCACGAAGCAAAAGAGGCCGGCGCGGAAACATTCTCCGTCTGGGGTGACGGCAGCCCGCGCCGGGAGCTGCTGCATGTTGACGATCTCGCGGATGCGATGTTTCACCTCATGACCCGTCCGACCGACTGGATCTACAACGTGGGCTGCGGGTACGACCTTGCCATCTCGGAAATTGCGTCGCTGGCGGCCGAAGTCGTCGGCTTCACCGGCTCGGTCGTTTATGACGCGTCGAAGCCGAACGGCACCATGAAAAAGCTGCTGGACAGCTCGAAAATCAATCAGCTCGGCTGGGCCGCCCGGAAAAACCCTCGGGACGGGCTGCATGAAGCCTATGCGGATTTTGTGAGCCAGCTGACCGAGTCTTCGCGCGCTCGCCTGGGTTGATTTTGTGGCAGAAGGAATCCTGATGGAAAGTAATTTTTCGGTGCCTGCCGGCTTGATTGGCAGGTTTGCGATCGTGAAGTTGTGGCCTACGCTGAAAACGGCGGAAGACGAATGCATTGCCCGCATCACCCAGGCCGCGCGGCAATTGGGGATTGAATGCATCGAGATCGGGCCCGATGGCACCTGGCTCAGTGACTCAACCAGAAACGTCAATCAGGGCAATGTCGATTTCGTCATTCACCTTCACTACGATACCCCGAAGAACTACGACGCTTTTTCCTTCGTCGCGCTCTGGAACCCCCTGAAGTTCTATTTCGAATGGGGCTACGAGCGCTGCTCGAGAAATCTCACGACCCATGACGATTTCATCAGTTGCGGATCCGATGCCGCCGATGATCACGTCTATCGCATGATCAGAGGCGAAAAGACCCATCTGCCTGCGAAGTTTCGCGTCTATCATTCAACCCCTGGAGTGGTCCACGAACCCACCCTGGGCGATCAGAAGTTATTTTATGCCGGCATCAACTGGGAAGCCGTGAGCGGCGGAAAGTCGCGCCACCAGGAAGTCCTGAAACTGCTGGACAAGACGGGAGGCCTGCGTATCTATGGCCCGCAAACCTTCCACGGCATCAAGGTCTGGGCCGGCTACCAGAGCTACGTGAAGGAGATTCCCTTCGATGGGATCTCGATGATCCATGAAATCGCCAAGGCGGGAGTTGCCCTGGTCCTTTCATCCCCCGCTCACAAGAAGTCGGCCTTGATGTCCACCCGGCTGTTTGAAAGTATCTCGGCGGGCGCGGTTGTCATCTGCGACGAAAACCCCTTTGCGCAGAAATTTTTTGGCGACTCCCTGCTCTATATCGACAGCAGATCGCCGGTGCAGCAGATGCTGGGCGACATCCAGAAGCATCTGGCATGGATAAGGCAGAATCCGCAGGCGGCGAAAGAGCTTGCCGCCAAAGCGCAGAAAATATTCTCCGAACAGTTCACGCTTGTGAAAAATATCTCCGAACTGTATCAGGGGTTCCCTGCCCGCAAGAAAGAACTCGAAGCGCGCGCCGCCGGAGGCGGGAATCCGTTGCGCACGAAAGTCTTCCTGCTGATGCCGAAGTATTCGGAAGAGATTCTGCGCAAGCACCTCGCAAGCGCGAAGCAGACTTATGCCGAGGCTGTGCCGGTCCTGGTGGTCGACGCGCAAGACTATGCGCTCAGGCAGGGGGAGATCGATCCTGCGATCCAGGAAGCCGACCTCGGGTTGGTCATGCATGCGACCACCTTCTCCGAGGATGCCATCTATCCGGAATTGCGCAGCCCCCGCAATCTCGGTGCCGTCATCTGCGAACTCATTGAAACGTGCGCGTCCGACGAAGCATTCATCGTTGTGGCGCCGAACGAATCACTGTCGTCCAGACATGTGGAGACCCTCGCTTCGGCCCTGAGGGCGTCCAGTGCGGTTAGCTGCGCGGCAACGGCCGCCGTGCTCGACCGGCGCGATGGCGTCATTCACGGTGTACATGAACTCCTCGATTTCGGGCACGTGAATCCTGCCGGCCCAGCCGGTTACGGTCGTTTCATCTTCCGTAGAAATTCGATTCCGGAGGATATCGACGCCGCGCTGCCGTATCTGCACGGACGTCCGCTTGCCGTGCTGTTGGGGGCATCCGGCGTGAAGCAGCTTCTGGCCGCCTCGGTGACGATCGACGTCACCCGTGAGTTTCCGGCACGCAACTGGGACGACGCGGAAGAGAACGAAATCATCCTGACATACAACCCCGCCGCCGCGCGGATTCTGACCGGCTTTGGCCCGCGCCCGGTGGCGCATGCCGTCGCGAAGGCTTCGTGGCTGCGGAGCAAGGGGCGGTTTGTCCGGCAGTTTTTCCGCCCGGCGTGGATCCGGGCTCAATTCAGCGCATTGAAGAAGCAGGGTTTCAGGGCTCGTTTTCAAGCGATGCGCAGGAATTTCGGGCTATGAACCCGCACGTTCGCCCGGCGTGCTCCCCGCTGTCGATGATGCAATCCCTCCTACGGCATCGCAGCCTCATCATCCAGATGATAAGGCGCGATGTCGCCGGGCGTTATAAGGGGTCGATGGCCGGAGTCCTGTGGTCCTTCGTGAATCCTCTGTGTCTTCTGATCACCTATACCTTCGTATTCTCCGTTGTATTCAAGGCACGCTGGGGCGGAGGTGGTGAGGTTGGCGGCAGATCTGAGTTCGCCATGTTTCTTTTTACCGGGATGATCGTGTATGGACTTTTTTCCGAGTCTATCGTGCGGGCGCCCGGATTGATCGTGGGCAACGTCAATTACGTCAAGAAAATCGTATTTCCTCTGGAGATACTGCCCGTCGTTTCCATCGGTACCTCCCTGTTTCATACGGCGGTAAGCGCTGTCGTTCTATGCGGCGCGGTGCTGTTCCTTCAGGGAAGCGTGCCGTGGACCCTGGTGCTTCTGCCGCTGGTCCTCTTGCCGCTGGTCATCCTTGCCGTCGGACTTTCCTGGTTGCTTGCATCGCTGGGTGTTTTCATCAGGGATGTATCGCAACCGATAGGTCTTGTCATGACGGCAATGCTCTTTGCTTCGCCAGTTTTTTATCCCGTGTCGGCGGTACCAGAGGGGTTCAGATCGCTCTTTCTGCTTAATCCGCTGACATTCATCATCGATCAGTCACGCCAGGTGGTCCTGCTGGGGCAACAGCCGGACTGGCTGGGAATGTCGATCTATCTGTGTGTCGCCTTTGCCGTTTCCTGGGGAGGCTATGTCTGGTTTCAGAGAACGCGGAAGGGTTTTGCAAATGTTCTCTGACGAGATCGCAGTCCGGGTTTCGAACGTTTTCAAGCGCTTCGAGCTCTATGCTCACCCCAAGGACCAGCTCAAGCAGCTTGTCTTGCCCCGGATTCGGCGGACACTTGGGGTATCTCCCAGGCAGTACTTTCGCGAATTCTGGGCCTTGACTGACGTTTCCCTTGAGTTGAAGCGCGGTGAATCCTGCGGAATTGTCGGACTGAATGGCAGTGGGAAAAGCACCTTGCTGCAGATCATCGCAGGCACGCTATCCCCGACGCGCGGTGACGTCTCCGTGCAGGGGCGGGTGGCTGCGTTGCTTGAACTGGGCGCCGGATTCAATCCAGAGTTCAGCGGTCGCGATAATGTGTATATGAGCGGAATATTGCTTGGATATTCCCGCAGGCAGGTCGACGAAAAATTCGATCAGATCGTGGACTTTGCGGAGTTGTCAGAGCACATCGATCAGCCATTGAATTCCTACTCGAGCGGCATGCAGATGCGGTTGGCGTTCTCTGTCGCGACCGCCTTTGATCCCGACATCCTGATCGTCGATGAAGCGCTAGCGGTAGGGGATGCTTACTTCCAGCAGAAGTGCTTCCATCGCATCAATGGCTTCAAGGAACGTGGCGGCGCTCTCCTGTTCGTCTCTCATGATGCCAATGCGGTGAAGCAGATGTGTGACAAGGCGTTGCTACTGGAGGGCGGGCGAAACGTTGCGGTTGGCCCCCCTCGAGAGATCGTGGATCTTTATCAGGCCATGATCGCCAGAAAATCGGATCTCGCCGGGCAGGAGTTTTCGATCACGCAAGGTGATTCGAACGATGGCGTGTGGGCTAAGGCGACCACCATATCGTCAAACGGCGGGGTGGATCTGCTGGATTTCTCCCTTGAGGATCACGATGGCAAGCGGACCTTCTGCATCGAGAGCGAAAGCCGTCTTGTCGTGCGATATGCCCTGAGAGTCCATAGAGCGCTGGACAGACCCGCATACGGTTTGATCATCAGGGATAGATTGGGGCGGTCAGTGTTCGAAACGAGCACATACGCCATGAGAATGGAAGAGACGCCAGTCGGGAAAGGGGAAAATATACGTGTTTCGTTCGCGTTTGATTTCAATCTGCGGGCGGGACAGTATTCTTTTTCAATCGGTGTCGCGAATCGTGGATTCTCCCGGAGCGAATTTGAAGAGCATGTATTGCTCATGCACGACGTGGAGCAGATTCAGGTCGTTGATGCTCCGGAGGCTTCGTACTATGGAGGAATTTTCAACATGAAGCCCGTGGTTTCGGTGGAAGCGGCACAGAAAGGATCGGCGTGTTCGGTGTGATTTCGATGCTCAGGCGCTGGCTGTCGATTCCTCGGCGGCTGGAAGGATTGCAGAGCGATTTAGGTACGGTTGCGGGAGAGGTCGCGCGCTCCGGCGTGGATATGACGCATGCCATCAGTCTTCTTGCAAGCGAACTGAAAGGCCTGCAGAGAGACCTGTCCGGCATGGCGGGGGCCATGAACGGCCTGCTCCAGGGGCAGGGCGCGCTTCTTCCAGGCATGAGCGAGCATTTTTCCCGGAATTTCCTGCCGAATGACCATGGGGCGCTTCAGAAGACGCTCATGGAGTTGTGGGCTCTCCGCGATCTTCCCGTGCTCAATTGGCAGGGCCTGCAAGCGTCGGGCTTTCGCGTCTTTTCCCAGAATGACGAGGATGGCGTCCTCTTGCGCCTGTTTTCACATATTGGTTGCACAAATCGCCGCGTCGTGGAAATCGGGAGCAACTGCAGCGGTTCCGATCTGGGAATTCCGGAGAATCTGTCTTGCAATCTGATTATCCACCATGGGTGGCACGGCAGCATCGTCGAAATGGATGCGCTCGAATGCAGCAGGATCAGACATTTCTTTGCGCGGGATTACGCGACCAAGCACTTCCACTTTGCCGATGATCGTGGTGGTGGCTATCTGTCTCCTCTCGTCCTTAACAGGATGGTGACGCCTGGCAACATCAACCACATACTGGCTGAGGCGTGTGGAGAAGATGAGCCCGATCTGCTTGTCCTGGATATCGATGGCGGAGATTTCGAGGTCGCCTCCGCTGTAAGCGTCAGGCCGCGGGTCTTCGTGGTGGAATTTGAACGCAGGTTCCGTGACAGGCATGCAGTGGTACAGAAGGATCGCAATGATTTTGGTGTCGCCTGGCCTCAGTCCGGATCTACCAGCCTTCCCGCGTGGGAGATTCTCATGGCGGAGCGCGGATATGTTTTGTGCACCATGGCCTCCAGTGCCTTCAACGCGGTTTTCGTTCGCAACGACGTTGCTGCTGGGAAGCTGTTGCCCACAACTTCATCCGAGCTTTTTCAGGCGCATCCGATCTACTCCAGGGTGAACGAAGAATTCTGGATTTCTCCCGACGAAACGTGGTCCAGTGTCGTCTGATTCAGTCGTTGCTCTTGTTGCTGAAGCCGGCTTGCTTTTCCGTCAGGCTAAGAAGTGGGGCTCTTGGCAGAGCCCGCGTTGCAGTGAGTTCAGGCTGTTCGTTACTGGCGGGTGAGGAGCGCGTGGCGAGGATGGTGGCTTCGTGAGCGATGTAATGCCGATATCAACGGGAATACTGATTGCTAGTAAATATGGGAGGATTCATGTTTGATAATTATCCGAAAGTAAGACCGATCTTGGGGAAGGAATTCCAGGATGTCTATGCAAAGCACTACAAGAAGAACCGCGAAGGCGGGTCGGCGGCTTCTTCGCTCTCCCAGAAGATGGAGCGCTGGCTTCATCGGCAAGTGGCGTCAGATGTCATCAACCCCGCAACACCCAAGACGACGCTCGAATTAGGCGCAGGAACCCTGAATCAGCTTGGATACGAACCGGAGTCCGGCGCTTACGACATCGTTGAACCGTTCGTTGAGTTGTACCGGAATTCCCCATTCTTGCACCGGGTTCGGAATGTCTATGCCTCCGTCGGCGAGGTTCCGCCTGACTGCCTGTATGACCGAATTACTTCCGTGGCTGTGCTGGAGCATGTCTGCGAACTGCCTGAGGTGGTGGCCCGCAGCGCCCTGGCACTTAGTAAGGATGGCGTGTTCAAGGCGGCGATTCCGAGTGAAGGAACCCTTCTGTGGGGGTTGGGCTGGAAACTTACGACTGGTCTCGAGTTCCGCTATACCTATGGTCTGGATTACGGGACCCTGATGCGTCATGAGCACGTCAATACCGCAGACGAGATAGAAATCGTGCTGCGTGAATTGTTCCAGGATGTGAAGTGCAAAGTTTTTGGAGTTTCGAAGGCCCTTTCTTTCTATCGTTACTACGAATGCCGGTCTCCGCGCACCGATGTGTGCCGGAACTATCTTGATGGTTTGCGCTGAAATAAATTCGGGGCAACCTTTTCCGGGGCAGGTGAGTTCAGAAGATGGTCTTTAAATTATTAACTGGATTGCGGGTAGAGCATGAGTAAGCCTTTGAGGATTGCGATTGTTGCGCCGTGCTACAACGAAGAGGCTGTTCTTGGGGGATCCATTCCACGCCTTGTCGAACTGGTGAAATCACTGGCGCGCGATCATGGCTGTGCATCGGACAGCTATGTCGTTCTCGTCGATGACGGCTCCAGGGATGCGACGTGGGAAATGATTGACCAGGCAAGCGCTCGCTATCCAGGAATGGTTCGGGGAATAAGACTTGCGCTTAACGCCGGTCACCAGAACGCATTGATGGCCGGACTTAGCTATGTAACCGGACGCTGCGACGCGGTTATCAGCATCGATGCCGATTTGCAGGACGATCTGGCCGCCCTGCCGAAAATGATAGATGAGCACAGGAAGGGGGCCGAGATCGTACTCGGAGTGAAGGCCTCCCGCGAAGCCGACTCATTTTTCAAAAGACTCACTGCCACGCTGTTCTATAAGGGCATGCGGCTGATGGGGGTGAATCTGGTGGAAAACCATGCGGACTGCCGTCTGATGTCGGCAAAAGCGCTTGAGAATCTATCCAGATTCGGCGAGAAGGCATTGTTCCTGCGAGGGCTTCAGCCCCTGGTGCATGGGAAGATAGCCACGGTGCACTATCACCTGGCTCCGCGTCTGGCCGGGGAGAGCAAGTATCCGCTG
Source organism: Candidatus Dactylopiibacterium sp. (assembly GCA_031119555.1). Lineage (GTDB taxonomy): Bacteria > Pseudomonadota > Gammaproteobacteria > Burkholderiales > Rhodocyclaceae > Uliginosibacterium. The sequence continues at coordinate 3,593 of JAVHXQ010000028.1, read as the reverse complement.
CGGAAAATGCTGGCCCTGGCATGGAACGGCGTAACTTCCTTCTCGATCGTCCCGCTGCGGATGATTTCATGCCTGGGTGCCTGCGTTTTCTTTGTCTCCTTTATTTTTTCAATTTTTGCATTCATCGGTGTCTTGCGCGGTGCCGCTCTGCCGGGCTGGGCATCTGTCACCATCCCGCTGTATCTTCTTGGTGGCGCCCTGATGCTTTCCGTCGGGATCGTCGGGGAATACGTCGGAAAGCTGTATGTCGAGATCAAGTCGCGACCGCGATATCTGATAGATGAAATTCGAGACGAATCTGATTCTGATGACGATGCATAAATCCATGGGTTTCCGTTTCCCGGGAGCGAATTCATTGAGCTCCCCGCAGGCAGAGAAGGGATGGGGGCCGTACTTCTGGGCGGCGCTGGTTGTCAGCGCTGTCCTGCTCCTGCCTTCTGCATATTTCGGGCACTGGTTTCCGCTCGATATGCCCGCCTTGTTGAAGGTTGGGCGGGACTTTGATTCATGGTTTGAATGGATCGTCAATCCCAATAACGGATCAGGGCGATACGTTCCTGTTTACTGGCTGTATTACTGCCTGAACTATTATCTTTTCGGGTTGCATCTGTCCTGGATCTATCTCCTCATGGCGGGCGTGTTCCTGGGAACCGTCGCCTTGTGGTTCTGGGCTGCAAGGCATGCTATCGGAAACGCACGCGCGGCGTTCTTCCTGTCGCTGGCGATAATTGTCGGGTCTCCCGTCGCAGAGAACATCTACACAATCGGCAAGCCCGAACCGTTGGCGTGCTTTTTTGTCACGGTTTTGCTGGCTTTGTTCTTCTGCTGGCGCGCAAGCGGCAAGGCAGAAACCATCGCGAAGTTTTCGTGTCTGGCCTCCCTGTTCGTGCTTGCCTTGTGGTCAAAGGAAACATCGCTTGCACTGCTGTCCTTTGTGGCAACCGGACTGCTAGTTGCGGCTGGTCTGCGTCCATGGTTCCGGGAGTACGCTTCTGGCTTGCTCAGGGAGTATGGCTTGCTGGGGGCAGTGCTTGCCGTCGGGTTTCTTGTTTCCAGGCTCCCGTACTACCTGTTTCCCAAGAGCACCTCCAATCCAAGCTATGTGAACTACGAGATCACTCTTGGCATGATCAAGGAGAATCTGGAGTTCTATTTGATTCAGCAGCCCGATGTTTTCTTGATCGGGATACTGAGCGGCTTGCTGATGTGGATCGCGGCGCGCCGGATGTGGAGGGAGGGAAATCCTGCCAGCGAACAAATTCGCGCATTCGTGTTTGTGCTGAGCCTGCTGGCTCTGGGGTGGGCGTTTTATCTTGCCTTGCTCATCTGGCGCTGGCCGATGGCCTATTACATGCTGTTCCCGTCCATCCTGTTCAAGTTCAGTGCCGTGTACGCCTGTTGCTATGTTTTCAGGAGCCGTCGCCTGCTTGGGTGGAAAGGTGTCGCATATGGAGCTTTTCTTGTTTCCTGCGTATACGGGCTCTTGTGTTTTTACTATGTTGCCAGCAGTCAGGTCCAGTACTCTGCGGTGTACACCGAGGCCATCGATGAGTATGTGAAGAAGTCCAGCCCCGGTGAGAGTCTGGTGATCGAATCCTATCCGTTCTATGCAGAGCAGATCGGCGGAACCAAGGGGGTGGTCGCTTTCGCCGGAAAGCCGGATCGTGAAATTTTTGGTCTGGCCGATGTGCTTGATCCGGCTCAGGTAGACAAGCCTGAACTTCTTGAATTACTGAAAGTGACGCAGGCCGATCTGAAGAGGAATTATGATAATTTCCCTCGGAAGAATGATTTCGTTCTTGTCTTTACTGGAAGAAAAATCGGAACGTGGTTCCTGCGTGGCGTTACTCCCTATTATTCAGAGGATTCCATCCTGAAGCGGTCCGGCGCCTACGAGATGGAGCTGGTGGCGGAGAATTCCAAGACGGCGCTGGCATTCTTCATCAGTCTCTGGGACAACAAGCCCAAGTATGAGCAGTCGTCCGTGGGCTACAAGCTATACCAGGCCAAGGAAGATCAGCCACGGTTCGTTTGGCACGGGTTGTATCCCGATGGTTGGGTTGGAAAAGAAGCTAGCGTGTCGATCAAGCCTTCCTATGCATCCGGCGTGAGAGCCCGCCTCAGCATCCCGGCTTTCAGCTTGCCCGGGGTCGTAACGATCTATCGGGACGGAAAGGTCTTCCGCAAAGTCGAATTCCACAGCGCGGATGAGACGGTGGTAGATCTGGCGGATTATGCCGACCGGGTGCATGAATTCAGGTTTGTCGTGGATAAGACGGTTTCTCCCTTTTCTCTCGAGCTTAACAAGGATAAGCGACAGCTTGGATTCCGTGTGGCCCTCGATCAGATTCCGAACGCATCCGGGAAAGGTTCGTCTGAATGACCAGGGCCGGCTATGGTCAGTTTGCACGCTACCTGGTCGTGGGGGTATTGAATACGCTGATTGGCTACGGACTGATTTTTACGTTCATGTACGTATTCGACCTTTCGCCAGAGCTGAGCAACCTGCTTGGCTACGTAATGGGTATGTTGTTCTCGTTCTTCATGAACAAGAAGTTTACCTTTCGGAGCGACAAGGGGGTTAGCGAGGAGTTCTTGAGGTTCTTCGTTGTTTTCGTTGTGGCGTATCTGGCCAACCTGGCGATGCTGGTCTTGCTGGTCCGCGGCCTGGAGTTCCACCCGGGTGTGTCCCAGATCGTGTCTTGCGGGGTGTATTTCGTTTCTTCGTTCCTCATGAACAAGTATTTCGTTTTCTTCGACAGACCAGAGCGAGGAAGCTAAATTGAGAAAAGCTTTGATTACCGGCGTGACCGGCCAGGATGGTTCTTACCTGGCGGAGCTCTTGCTGGGCAAGGGCTATGAAGTCCATGGCATCAAGCGTCGGGCATCTCTTTTCAATACCGATCGCGTGGATCACCTGCTGACCGATCACCATGTGGCGGGGCGCAGATTCGTTCTGCACTATGGCGACATGACAGATTCGTCGTGTCTTACGCGGATCATCCAGCAGGTACAGCCGGATGAAATCTACAACCTCGCCGCGCAGTCGCACGTAGCCGTTTCGTTTGAGGAGCCCGAGTACACCGCCAATTCCGATGCGCTCGGCGCATTGCGAGTGCTGGAGGCCATCCGGATCCTGGGGCTGGAGAAGAAAACCCGCTTCTACCAGGCCTCGACTTCCGAGCTGTATGGTCTGGTGCAGGAGACTCCGCAGCGCGAGACCACGCCTTTCTACCCCCGCTCGCCGTATGCTGTGGCAAAGCTGTACGCCTACTGGATTACCGTGAATTATCGGGAGGCCTACGGGATGTATGCCTGCAATGGCATCCTGTTCAATCATGAAAGCCCGGTCAGGGGAGAAACCTTCGTCACCCGCAAGATCACGCGGGCACTCGCCCGGATTTCTCTGGGGTTGCAGGACTGCCTCTATCTCGGCAATCTCGATTCGAAGCGGGATTGGGGGCACGCCAAGGATTATGTGGAGATGCAGTGGCTGATGCTGCAACAAGACAATCCGGAGGATTTTGTGATCGCGACCGGTGTAATGACCCATCGAAACCTGCTCAGGTTAAGCGGCTGATGCAAAGGCTTCG
>JAVHXQ010000097.1 GCA_031119555.1 Candidatus Dactylopiibacterium sp. | reverse complement strand
CGTGACGTCGTACTGAGTGGTTCGCGTGCCCGCGTCGTCAGGCGCGGGCAGCCAGTCGCTGCACGGGGGCCACGGCCCCCGTGGTCGTTTCCGGGGGCGGATCAGGGCGCCAGATGCAGCAGGCGGTCGCCCCAGAGCAGCCATCCGCCCGGGGTGGCGAGCGCGCCCGTGAGGCGTGCTTCGAGCGCGGGGCCGGCCGTGCTCCAGCTGCGGCCGTGATCGCGCGATTGCCACAGCGGGCCGCCGCGCCCGCCAGCGAGCAGGGTGGCGCCATCGGAGCCGGGCAGGGCGAAGCGCAGGGTCTGGGCCGAGGCTTCCGCCACGGCGCGCCAGCTCACGCCGCCGTCGCCGGAGCGCAGGATCGCGCCCCGGCTGCCCACCGCGAGCAGATCGGTCGTGGCCGGGGGCAGCTCCACGACGCTGGAGACGCTCGCGAACACCGGCAGGAAGACCTGCGTGAAATGCAGGCCGCCATCGGACGAGCGCAGCATTTCGCCCTGCGTGCCGCTGGCGAAGAAGGCACCGCCCGCATGCTGCACGCGCACCACGTCCGTGCCGGCCGGCGCGTCCACCCGTTGCCAGGCGCGGCCGCCGTCTTCGCTGCGTGCGAGGAGACCACCGCGCCCCACCGCGAGCAGTGCCCCGTCGCGCGGATCTTCCGCCACGCCCAGCCAGTTGATGCCGGCCGGCGCATCGGCGCTCTGCCAGCTCTGCCCGGCGTCGCCGGAATACAGGATGCGCTCGGTGCTCAAGGCCAGGATGCGCCCGTCGCGAAGCGTGGCCAGCTGGTTGATCGAGGCTTCACCGCCGATGCGCTGCGCCTGCCAATGCACGCCGCCGTCGCCGGAGCGCAGCAGCCGGCCGCCGCTGCCGGCGACCAGAAAGGTCCGCGAGGCGGCATGGAAGAGGCTGCTGAAGAAATAGGTCTCGTCGGCCTGGGGCACGCGCTGCCAGGTGAGGCCGCCATCCGTGGAGCGCGCGAGCGCCCCCCGGATGCCCGCCGCAACGAGCACGCCGTCGCCCTCCGACACGGTGTGGATGTACTGGTCTACGCCGTCGCGCACGCGTTGCCAGCGCCGGCCGTCTTCGTCGCCGCGCAGGATCACGCCGCCCACGCCGGGGGCGAGCAGGCTCCCATCGGGGAGCCGGCGCAGCGATTCGAGATCGGCCTGGGTGCCGCTTTCCAGCACTGTCCAGCGCGCGCCGCGCGCCTGGCTGCGCAGCACGCTGCCGTGCGCGCCCACGGCGACGAACTCGCCATCGGGCAGGGCCACCACGCCTGCCAGGAAGGCCTGCGTGGTGCCGCTCGCGGTCTGCCAGCGGCGGCCTGCATCGTCGGAAAACAGGATGCGCCCATCGGCCGTCACCGCCACCACCCGGCCGCCGGCGCCGCCGGCCACGCCATTCACGATGAAAGGCGCGGCGCTGGCCGGCAAGCTCGCCCGCTGCCAGCGCTGGCCGCCGTCGCCGGAACGCTGGACGAGGCCGTCGGCGGAGGCCAGCAGCAGGCTGCCGTCGGCCAGTGCCGTCAATTGCGTGATGTCGGCCCGCGCGGCGGTGGGCACGGGTCGCCAGTGCGCGCCGCCGTCGGTGGAGCGCAGCAGGAGCCCCCGACTGCCGCCCGCGAGCAGGGCGCCGCTGCGCGCGTGGCGCGCGAGGTGGCCGAAATGCACCGCGCCTTCTCCGCTCTCCTGCCAGTGCGCGCCGCCATCGGTGGAGCGCAGCAGGGCGCCGCCTTCGCCGGCGGCGATCAGCGTCCGCGCATCCACCGGCAGCAGCGCGCGCAGGCCGCGCCCGGCCGCGATGTCGCGGGCCTGCCAGTGCGTGCCGCAGTCGTCGCTGCGCAGGAAGGCGCCGTGGCTGCCCGCCGCGAGCAGGGAGCCCGGCTCCGCCCCCGCCCACAGCGCCACGAGGTGTGCCTGGGTGCCGCTCGCGAGCGCCTGCCAGCTCGCGCCACCGTCGCCGCTGCGCAGCAGGGTGCCTTCGCTGCCCGCCACGAAGCGCGCATCGCAGGCCGCCACGTAGGCGCTGACGAAGAGATTGGCGTTGGTGGTCCGCAGCGGCGGCGTGGCCGCGAGGGCGAGCGGGGCGAGGCTGGCGAGCAGGGCGGCGCCAGCGTGCCGCCAGCGCTGCCACGAAGGCGCCCCGAGGGCGCGGAAGCTTTGCCACATGCGCTTCTCCCGGAAGGATGGAGGCGTGATTGTGTCTCAAATGACGGTGTAATCCATGCGCCTGGCCGGGCCGCGCGGCCTACCGTTCGTCGGGTGGCGCGCCGGGGGCGGAGGGGGTTGTCTGACGGATCCGGGCATTAGTTCGAGGCCGTGAACAGCGCCGCCTCATGGTTTTCCCGAGGAACGGGCGGCGGCGTTTGCGCGAGGCCGCGCGCCGCATGCCACGCGGCCTGGGGGGCAGCCCGGATGCCTGACTCATTCGCGCCGCGCCCGGCCTTGATCGGGCGCCGTGCCTGTACCAGATTTGAGCACCCCGGCGCGGCCGTCATGAACGGCCCGTGCACGGGCGGCGGTAGCCGGAGGCCCCGCACGTCAAACACCCGAAACGAGGAGACACAGATGATCGTCAGATTGCTCGGCGGCATGGCCGCCCTGTTCCTGTCCGCGGCGGCTTACGCGGCGACCGACTACCCGTCGGGTTACACGAAGTGCGCGCAGAACACGGGCGCGACCTGTTCGATGAGCGGCACGCGTTCGGTGGCGCTGGGCAAGTCGGGCAGTTTCGTTTATGCCACCAAGACGGGCAGCTTTGCCTGTACGGGTTCGGCGTTTCCGTCGAACAGCTTCACGGAGTCGGCCTGGTGCTCGTACAGCGGCAGCACCAGCAGCTCGTCGAGCTCGTCCAGCTCTTCGTCCGCCGGCGGCACGATTCCGCTGAGCGCGAGCGGCGGCAGCGGTCGCATCACGCTGAACTGGTCGGGCACGAGCGCCGGCTCGGTGGAGGTCTATCGCGACACCGACGCCGACCCCAGCGGGCGCGTGCGCATCGCCTCGGTGGCCGCCGGCACCACGAGCTATGTGGACAGCACGGTCAGCGCCAACGTGACCTACTACTACTGGATCAAGAACACCGTGAATGGCGTGGTCAGCAATTCCAGCGCGGTGTCGGCGCGGGCCAGTTCGGGCTCGTCGAGTTCCAGCAGCTCGTCGAGCACGCCGTCGGGTTCGATCAACACGACGATTCCGTCGGCGACGGGC
>JAVHXQ010000096.1 GCA_031119555.1 Candidatus Dactylopiibacterium sp. | reverse complement strand
CTTGCGCGCGAGGGGTGCCGCGCATCGCCGCGCGGGCGTGGCGCGCCGTCGCGCCCCGCGCGCAGGGCGACGACATGCTTTGTGCATGTCGATATCAGGATTTGTTTGTTCGTGAACCGGCCTTTCCTGTCGGAGCATGGGCACGCCCTGCGGGGCATGAACCCACTCCCGGATGTCATTAAAAAAAGGACAGGAAATGCAGCACTCTCCCTTCTCCATCCGCGCCCTTCTGGCGGATGTCTTGCTCGCGCTCACCCTTGCCACGGCCCTGGCCGCCTGCGGCGGCGGATCGGATTCCGACGCCGACGCTTCCTCTTCCTCGTCATCGTCCAGCCAGGCGTCCTCCGCCGCCAGCAGCAGCGCCAGCTCATCGGAGAGCGCCGCGTCGAGCAGCGCGGCGACCGTGCTCGCCGCCGACGATTTCACGACCGACCTCTCGCGCTGGCAACTCGAGCAGGAGAGTGTCGATGGCCGCGTCAGCGTGGCCAACGGCGTGCTCGACATCACCCAGCCGGCCGGCGCCACGCTGTGGTTCAAGCAGGCCTTCAGCGGCGACTACGAGATCCGCTTCACGGCCAGGCCGATTCCCTACACCGTGACCGTGGGCGGCAAGACTTATACCGATCGCATTTCCGACCTCAACATGTTCTGGAACGCGACCGACCCGGCGACCAGCAATCCCGACCCCACGCTGACCGTGCGCGACGGCAAGCTCGCCTCCTACAACGCCCTGTATCTCTACTACGTGGGCTTCGGCGCGAACGGCAACTCCACCACGCGTCTGCGCAACTACGACGGCTCCGCCGCGCGCCCGCAGATCACCGGCTACGCCACCGCCGCCAGCCGCACGGCCGCCGACACGGCGGGTGACATGACGCCCGCCACCTCGCTCGTCGCCAACACCCCGGTGAAGGTGCGCGTGGTCTCGCGCGCGGCCACCGTGGCCGACAAGGCCACGCTCAAGTGGTATGCCAACGACGTACTCGTCTTCAGCTACGAAGACCCGGCGCCGCGACTGTCCGGCTGGTTCGGCTTCCGCACCACCGTGAGCCACTGGCAGCTCTCCGACTTCTCCGTCGTCCGTCATTGACCGGCGCGCGGGCGCGAGGGGCCGGCCGCGTGCCGGCGCCCGCGCCGCGCCTACCCTGCGGGAATCTCATGAAAATCGATATCAAGACCGGTCTCGCCACCGGTGCTTTGGGCCTGTCCGTCATCCTGGCCGCCTGCGGCGGCACCGACCCGCTGGCCGGGACGCCCGACGGCGGATCGTCCAGCAGCAGTTCTTCCAGCGCCCTGAGCGTGAACGACGTGGACGAGACGGAAGTCGCCGCGCCCTACCGGGCGGCGGGCAACCGCATCGTCGAGACGCTGGACCGCGGCCTCGTCGCGGTGCGCTCCGGCAGCGGCTGGCGAGTGTCGTGGCGCCTGCTCGGCACCGAGTACGGCAGCGACATCGCCTTCAACGTCTACAAGGACGGCCGCCAGCTCAACACCGCGCCGGTGCGCGACACCACGGACTATTTCGACGCCGATGCGCTGGCCGGCGAGTACACCGTGCGCGCCATCGTCGACGGCCGTCGCCTGCTCGCCACGAGCCGCGCCGCGCTGCGCCTGGAACAGGGCTACCTGAACATTCCGCTGCACGACATGCCGACCGGCGTGGCGGCCGATTACTACGTGCAGCACGCCTGGCCGGGCGATCTCGACGGCGACGGGCGCTACGAGTTCGTCGTCGCGCGGCTGCCCTACAACGACAAGTCCGGCCTGCCGTGCTACCTCGAAGCCTATGCGCTGGACGGGCGCTTCCTGTGGCGCGTGGACATGGGCCCGAACTCCGCCGCGCAGGCCCCGGGCAGCGGCGCCAACGACGCCCCGCCGGCCTCGATCAGCGGCTTCGGCAACATCGCCGGCTACCGCAACGACGACATGGTCACGGTGTTCGACCTGGACGGCGACGGCAAGGCCGAGGTGCTGGTGCGCACGGCGACCGGCGTGACCTTCGCGGATGGCGAGCGGATCAGCTCGGCGAGCGTGGCCGACCAGTTCATCTCGGTCGTGCAGGGGGCGACCGGCAAGGAGATCACGCGCACCGCGATCACCGACCTCACCGAGCATGGCCCGGCGGGCGGGCAGTTCGGCATCGCCTATCTCGACGGCGTGCGCCCCAGTCTCGTGACGCAACTCACCACGCGCGGCCTGCCGGCCAAGAAGGGCATCTTCCACTTCATGGTCGCGGCCTGGGATTTCGACGGCAAGACGCTCAAGCCGCGCTGGAAGTGGTTCGCCGACGACGAGAAGACCGTCACCACCGTGCCCGAGCGTTTCCACCAGATCCGCGTGGTCGATCTGGATGGCGACGGCAAGGACGAGTTCGTGGGCGGCAACTACGCGCTCAACAGCGATGGCACGCTGCGTTACGTGATCGACAAGGTGGGCCACGGCGACCGCTTCCACATCGGCGAGTTCGACCCGTCGCATCCGGGGCTGGAAGGCTTCGGCATGCAGCAGTCGGAGCTGGGCGTGTGGAGCGCTTTCCCGTGGTACACGTATGACGCCGCCACGGGCGTGCGCGGCGTGACCGGCCAGCACCCGGCCTATGTGGCCGAGGTGGCCTACGACGTGGCGCGCGGCACCGCCGCCGACATCGATCCGGCCCACCCGGGCTACGAGTTCTGGACCAGCCTGACCGACCCCGCGCTACCTTCTTCCGGCCTTTTCAACATCAAGGGAGAACGCCTCACCTACAAGGCGCCGGGCGCGAACTTCCGCATCTGGTGGGACGGCGACGAAGGCTCCGAGCTGCTCGACGGCGTCCAGCAGGGCGCGGCCTACGTCGGCAAGTGGGACCCCGCCACCGCCAGCGTGCAGCACCTGTTCGATCCGCAGGGCGCCATCCTGTCGTGGCGTGCCGCACCGCCTTTCTATGGCGACGTGCTGGGCGACTGGCGCGAGGAGATCCTGCTCGAAACGCCGGACCGCACCGCGCTGCGGCTCTACAGCACCGACATTCCGGCGCGCCAGCGGCTCTACACGCTCGCGCACAATCCGGAGTACCGCCTGAGCCTCGCGGTGCGTGGCTACCTGCAATCCACGCTCGTGGATTACTACCTGGGCCATGGCATGGAGGCGCCGCCCGTGCCGCGCATCCGCGTGGCCGGCGCGAAGTCGCCGGGCTAGGCGGCGACCCCGCGCGCGGCGCCGCAGCGGGGGGCGCGGC
>JAVHXQ010000027.1 GCA_031119555.1 Candidatus Dactylopiibacterium sp. | reverse complement strand
GGGTCCAGCCCACCGCGCCAGCGCCACCTTTCGATCCGAACGTGCTGTTCGGGGGTTTCAAAGGATAAGTCAGCCGGCCGCCGGGGTGTCGTGGGTCGTCGCGGTGGGCGTCAGGCCCTGGATGCGGTCGGCGCCGGCGTAGGCGACGAGGCGGCCGGGGCGTGCGAAGCCTGCCAGGATCAGGCCCGCGTGCGCCGCGTTGCGCGTGGCCATGGCGGTGGGGGCGGACACGGCGACGAGCCCGCCGATGCCGGCGCTCAGGGCTTTCTGCACCATTTCATAGGAGGCGCGGCTGCTGACCAGCACGAAACCGGTTCGCACGTCGATTTCTGCGCGCAGCATGGCTCCGACCAGCTTGTCGAGCGCGTTGTGGCGGCCGACATCCTCGCGCACGAGTCGCAGGGTGCCGTCCAGTGTGGCCCAGGCCGCGGCGTGGGCGGCGCCTGTCTGGGCGCGCAGTGGCTGATGGGCTTCGAGGGCTTGCAGTGCGCGGTCGATGGCGGCCAGCGTGAGCGTGATGCGGGGCAGGGGGGCGGGCGAGGCTGCGCGCGGCAGCGCGGCGAGGCTCTCGATGCCGCACAGGCCGCAGCCCGTCCGGCCGGCGAGCGCCCGCCGGCGCGCCTTGAGGGCGAGAAAGCGCGGCTGGGCGATCTGCATTTCGATCACCACGCCATCGCAGCCGGGGTGAGTTTCGAGCCCGTGCAGTTCGCGGGGGTGGCCAATGATGCCTTCGGAGAGGCTGAAGCCGAGCGCGAAGTCTTCGAGGTCGGCCGGGCTGGCGAGCATCACCGCGTGGGAGACGCCGTTGTAGCTCAGCGCCACGGGGGTTTCCTCGATCAGTGCGTCCTCCGCTTCGTGACCACGCGCGCCGTGCACGCGCAGGACACGCGCCCGCGCGCTGGTGGGCGGCAACTCGGCTTCGTCTGCGGTAAGGGAGGGGTCCATGGCGTGCATCCGGAAAAGGCACCTCGTGCGAAGGCCGGGAGGCCGGGCGGGCGAGCCCGAGGCGTCAGGGCATGAACTGGCCGCCGTTGATGTCGAGGATCTGGCCGGTGACGTAGCCGCTGCAGGCGTGCGAGGCGAAGAACAGGAAGGCCGGCGCCATTTCTTCCGGCGTGCCGAAGCGGCCGAGCGGAATCGCGGCGCTGATGCGCTGCCGCGTCTCGGCATTCTTGTCGGCGTGGAAGGCGGTGTCCACGGTGCCGGGCGAAACGATGTTGAAGCGGATGCGGTCGGTCGTGTGGTAGTCGACCCAGTTCTTCTGGATGTTGTGCAGCCAGGCCTTGGACGCGCCGTAGAGCGAGGCGCCGGGGCCGCCGCCGGTGTGGCCGGCGATGGAGCCGACGCTGATGACCGAGGCCGTTTCGCCACGGGCCGCGGCGGAAGCTTTGAGGTGGGGCAGCGCGGCTTGCGTGCACATGAGCGCGGAGCGCATGTTCAGGTCATTGACGGCGTCGAAGAAGGCGTCGTCGATCTCGGCGAGCGGACGGCGCGCCACGAGCCCGCCCGCATTGTTGATGAGGACGTCGATGCCGCCAAAATGCCGGACGAAGTCGGCGACCAGCTGCTTGCAGGCTTCGCTGTGCGAGAGGTCGGCCGCGAAGAACGCGGCTTCGCCGCCCGCCGCGCGCAGGGCGTCGAGCTGCGTATCGAGATCGTGCGGCGCGCGCCGCCCGTTGAGGCCCACCCTCGCGCCGTAGCGTGCGAAGGCGTGCGCGGCGGCGAGGCCGATGCCCATCGTGGAGCCGGTGATGAGAACGCGCTTGCCGCGCAGATCGTTGAACATGAGGATGCCTCGGGGAGAAGGGAAGGGGCTCCAGCATAGCGCCGCGCCCGTCCCGGGCAAGCGGGGTGTTGCGCAAAGGCCGCCGTGCGCGGCGCCGGGAAGGGCGGGATTGCGGCGCGGCAGTTCCGGTATGATGACCGTCCTTCCGCTTCTTCCGCCTTCCTCGCGCCGCATGGAAATCCTCTCGCATCTCTGGGCCTTCGTCCTGCATTTCGTCGACATCGTCCTGCATCTGGACCAGTATCTCGCGGTGCTGGTCGCGCAATATGGCACTTGGATCTACGCGATCCTGTTCCTCATCATCTTCTGCGAGACGGGACTGGTGGTGACGCCGTTCCTGCCCGGCGATTCGCTGCTGTTCGTGGCGGGGGGGCTCGCGGCGACGGGCGGCATGGATATCCACCTGCTGGTGCTGGTGCTCTTCGTGGCGGCCGTGCTGGGTGACAACCTCAACTTCTGGATCGGTCGCAAGATCGGGCCACGCGTGTTCCAGTGGGAGCAGTCGCGCTTCTTCAACCGGCAAGGCTTCGACCGCACGCACGCCTTCTTCGAGCGCCATGGCGGCAAGACCATCGTGATCGCGCGCTTCCTGCCGCTGGTGCGCACCTTCGCGCCTTTCGTGGCGGGCGTGGCGCAGATGGATGCGCGCCGCTTCCTGCTGCTCAACGTGGGCGGCGGGGCGTTGTGGATCGTGTCGCTGACCTACGCGGGCTACTTCTTCGCCAACATCCCTGTCATCAAGAACAATCTGAGCCTGTTCATCGTGGGCATCATCCTGGTCTCCCTGCTGCCGGTGTTCCTGGCGTGGCTGCAGGCCCGCGGCGAGAAGCAGGCCGGCTGAAGCAGCATGAAGCGCATCGTCATCCTGGTGTCGGGTCGGGGCTCCAACATGGAGGCCATCCTGCGCGCGCGGATTCCGGGGGCGGCGATCGTCGCCGTGCTCTCCAACCGGCCCGATGCGGCCGGGCTCGCCACCGCGCATGCGCAGGGCATCGCGACCCTGGCCCTGGATCACAGGGACTTCGCCGACCGCGAGGTCTTCGATGCGGCACTGGCGGAGCGCATCGAAGGCTTCACGCCCGATCTGGTCGTGCTCGCGGGCTACATGCGCATCCTTTCCGACGCCTTCGTGCGCCGTTTCGAAGGGCGCCTGCTCAACATCCACCCGTCGCTGCTGCCGGCCTTCCCGGGGCTGCATACGCACCGGCGCGCGATCGAGGCCGGCGCGCGGGTCGCGGGCAGTTCGGTGCATTTCGTGACGCCCGAACTCGATGTGGGCCCCATCGTGATTCAGGCCGTGGTGCCGGTGCTGCCCGACGATGACGAGGCTTCGCTCGCGGCGCGCGTGCTCGAGCAGGAACACCGCATCTATCCGCAGGCCGTGCGCTGGTTCGTCGAGGGGCGGCTCACGCTCGTCGAGGGCCGCGTGCGCGTGCGCGACGCGACCGTGCCGGCGGCGGGCTGGACGTCCCCTCCGCTGGAGGACTGACGCCCGGTGAGCCGGCGGCCGCTGACCTTCGCGCTGCTGTTTTCCCTCTGCGTGCATGCGCTCGCGCTGGGCTGGCGAGGCTGGGAGGCGAGCGCGCCAGAGCCTCCCGGCGAGGCTGTGCGCCTCGAGGCCCGCTTCCTGCCGCCGCCGCGCGTGATCGCCCGCGCCGCGCCACCCCGGCCGCAGCCGGCACCGTCCGCCATGCAGGCCCGGCCGCAGCCAGCGCCGGCGTCACAGGGGGCTGCATCGTCGCTGCCCGGTTCCGACGTCGCCTCCAGTGCGCCCGTGCTGGCCGGCGACGAAGCCGGCGCGGGGCAATCGGCGCCGGCCGAAGGTGGCGCCGACGTGGCGCTGCGGCTGCCGCGCGAGGGCCGGGTGATCTTCTCGGGCTCGGCGGGGGGCGTCGTGGGGCTCGCGGCTTATGGCGAGGCCAGCTGGAGGCACGATGGCGTCACGCTCGAGAGCCGTCTCGCGGCCGGCCTCAGCGCGCCCGACAGCGTGCTCGATTTCCGCTCCACGAGCCTGCTCACGGGCGCCCAGATCCAGAGTCAGCACAGCGATGACCAGCGCATGGCCAAGCGCTCCACGAGCCAGATCGACCAGGCCGCCGGGCGGGTCTATCTGACGCGCGGAAGCGACCGCCGCGAGCGCCAGATCAAGGGGCTGGCGGTGGCGCTCTCGGCGCTGCCGCAGATGCTGGCGATGCTCGACGAGGCCACGACCAAGGCCGCGTTCTTCGTGGTGGGCGATTTCTGGGTCGAGGATTCCGTGCTTGTCGCGCTGGGAGAGGAACGCCTGCGCCTGCCCGTGGGCATGGTCGATACGCGCCACTATCAGTCGCGCACCGCCAACGACAAGCTCATCGACATCTGGCTCGCGCCGGGCTGGCACGCCGCGCCGGTGCGCATCCGCATCGCCTTCGACGGCTACACGGTGGATCTGCGTGCCGCGCAGGTCGAGATCGACGGCCAGCAACTCGCCAGCGCGCCCGACGCGTTGCCGCCGGACATGCAATGAGCGCTCAGGCCACGCTCACGCTGGGCGTGCAGCCGTAGAGCACGGCGAAGAAATGGCACGCCGCGCCCGCGAGCACGAACAGATGCCACACGAAATGTCCGTAGCGCAGGCGGCTGTCCAGCGCATAGAAGGCGACGCCGCCCGTGTAGGCCAGGCCACCTGCGATCAGCCACGCGCTGCCCACGCCCGGAAGGTTGCGGAACAGCGGCACGGCGGCGATCACCACGAGCCAGCCCATGAGCAGGTACAGCCCGCTCGACAGCCACTCGTGGCGCAGACGGTCGCTGAACTTGAGGAACAGCCCCAGCGCGGCCAGGCTCCAGATCAGGCCGAACAGCGTCCAGCCCCAGGGGCCGGCCAGCACGCTGAAGGTGAATGGCGTGTAGGTGCCCGCGATGAGCAGGTAGATGGCCGCGTGGTCCACCTTGCGGAAAATCCGCTTGAGCCGGCCGTGCGGCACCATGTGATACAGCGTGGAGGCCGCGAACATGAGCACCATCGTGCTTGCATAGATGCTCACGGCGGTGATGTTGAGCGCGCTGCCGTGGTGCGTGGTGACATAGACGAGCGCCGGAAAGCCGGCGATCGCGGCCGCGAGGCCGAGGCTGTGGCTGATCCAGTTGGCGATTTCCTCGCCGCGCGTCTGCAGGCGTGTGTGACTCATATGGCAGGATCCGGATGCGTATGGTGCGTGTTCGCGATGATCGCACGGTTCCGCCAGTATGGTACGGGAGAACCCGCAAGCCAATGGCGCGGGTGTTCCGTTGCGCCCGCAGGCGGATGTGTCGGCGATCGATTCAGCAGGGGCCCGGTGCGGGCAGGCGGCGCGGATGCCGGGGCCGTAAACAGAGAAACGCCGCATTGCACGGCGTTTCGTCGAAGAGCACGCGCTCGTCGGTTGCGGGCGAGCCCGCGTCAGGATGTCTCGAATGTCAGTGTTGTCACAGATGCGATAGTCGGATCCCCTTGGGTGAAGTGGACGTGTTCCGGGACTTCGGTCACTGCCGCAGGCGAGCCTGCCCTGTCTTTGTAGCTCGCGCTGGCGGGGCGGGGCAAGGAGAAAGTGGCGGCGTCCGGGAAGGCCGCAGGCGGGCAAGCACTACTTGCCGGCGCGTTTAGCCTGCAGATCCGCGAGTGCGCCGTACAGCGGGCGCCCGAAGCTTCGCGCCACCAGCGACGAGAGCATGGCCACGGCCATCAGGCTGATGACCATTTCGTGGCCATCGATCATTTCCATCACGATGATGAAGGCCGTCAGCGGCGACTGCGTGACCGCCGCCAGAAAGCCCGCCATGCACAGCGCGTAGAGCGACAGCGCACTCACGCCCGGCAGCAGCGCGTGCAGATCGGCGCCAATGCCGACGCCCACGGCCAGGCTGGGCGCGAAGATGCCGCCCGGCACGCCCGACAGGAAGGTGAACACGGTGGCCGCGAACTTCACGGGGGCGTAGTACCCGTCCATGTGCATGGCCCCCAGCAGCGTGTCGTGCGTGACGAGATAGCCCGAGCCATGCGCAGCACCCTGGCTGACCCAGCCCAGCGCCGCCACCATGAGGCCGCAGAAGCCGGCCCACGCCAGCGGGTGGGCGCGACGCCAGCGCCCGAGCCGGCTCGGGTCGGGGCGCGAAGCCTGGATCAGCACGCGCGAGAACAGCCCGCCCGCGATGCCGCACGCCAGGGCGCAGACGAGGACGGGCCAGAGGATGCGATAGCTGGCGGGCTCGACCGCGAGGCGCCCGAAATAGATGTAGTTTCCCTGCAGCGAAACCGAGATCAGGCCGGCCAGCACGATGGCCGAGATCAGCACGCCGCTGGTTTTTTCCTCGAAGCGCCGCCCCAGCTCTTCGATGGCGAACACGATGCCCGCGAGCGGGGTGTTGAACGCTGCCGCGATGCCCGCCGCGCCGCCCGCCAGCACGAGGTGGCGGCTGTAGTCGCGCGTGGGCGCGGGCAGAAACCGGCGGAAGGCATGCATGATGCTCGCGCCCACCTGGACCGACGGCCCTTCGCGGCCTGCCGAGAACCCCGCGCCGATGGCCGCCACGCCCAGCGCGATCTTGCCCACGGCGATGCGCGGCGAGACATAGAGCCCCGTTTTTTCCTCGGGCAGGTCGTCGCGCAGCGCCACGATCACCTGCGGGATGCCGCTCCCCTCGGCGCCGGCGAAGAAGCGTCGCGTCAGGGCGGCGATCGCGATGCCCGCGAGCGGACACAGCAGCAGGGGGAGCCAGCGGCGTCCCGTGGTCAGGCCGGTGAAGCCCTCGATGGCCAGATCGGTCAGGCGCGAGAACAGCACCACGACGAGCCCCGTGAGCGCGGCGGCGCACCAGATCACGGCGCGGCTCTTCCAGGCGTCGCGGTCGGTCAGGCCTTGTCTGTGAAGGGAGAGATAGATCCGGCGCATGGTCGGTGCGGCTTCGCTGGGCGGAGGGGACAGACCGGAATGCTAGACCAATGCCGGCCGCGCGAAAGGGCCGATCGACGCCACGGGCCCGCCGCGGGCGTCGTGGACACAGATGTTTGCGGTGAGGGCCGCGCGCGGCCCGGTTTCAGTGCGTCGCGAGCCGGTGCAAGGCTTCCACCTGATCCAGGATCGCGCGCGGCACCGGCACGCGGCCGTCAAGCATGCGGCGGATGAGGTCGGCATTCTCGGGCACCGTGCAGACTTCGCCTTCCACCGCGTCCGCATCCGATCCGGCGGCGTCGTAGAGCTCCATCGGCTTGCCGTCGATGAAGCCGAGCAGGCGTGGGCGCCGGCGCGGCGCCGCGTAGGCCTCGCCCTCGGTTCCGCGCATCAGCAGTGCGTTGGCCTGGCGCGATTCGAGCAGGGCCTGCATCGATTCGAGATAGGGCGGGTGGGTGACGGCCACCACGCGCACGCTGCGCCCGCGGCAAGGGTCGAGCAGCTTCGCCAGCGTGTGGCCCGAGTTGCGCACGCCCAGCGTGAGGCGCAGGCTCAGCAGCCAGTCGAGTCCGCGCGCGAGCATGTCCAGCCGCAGGCAGGCCACGCGGCGGTTGGCGAGCATGGAAGCGGCGCCGGGAAGGCTGCTTTCGGGGCGCACGCCCAGCTCGGCGAGCAGCGCGAACGGGCTGACCCGCGATTCGAAATCATGCCGCCCCTGGATCAGCACCGGCACCCCCTCGCGGGCGAGCAGCAGGGCCACCAGCGGCATCAGGTTGGGTTGCTTGCGCGCGCCGTTGTAGGTGGGGAGCAGCACGCAGCGCGGCCCTTCCGGCACCACAACCTGGCGCGTGCGTTCGTCGAGCGCGGCGAGAAAACCGCGCAGCTCGGCGGCGGTTTCGCCCTTGATGCGTAGCGACAGCAGCAGCGCGCCCAGTTCGAGGTCTGGCACGCGGCCTTCGAGAATCTGGGCAAAGAGCCACGCGGCCTGCTCCTCGTCCATGTCGCGCGCGCCCTTGGCGCCGCGTCCGATTTCCCTGATGATCGATGCGTAGTTCATGGGGCGATTATCGCTATTTGCGTTTTTCGCACAACATCCGTGCAAAAAGGATTTCGACATGAGGATTGGTTTCATCGGGCTGGGCATCATGGGGCGTCCCATGGCGCTCAATCTCATCGGGGCGGGCCACGAGCTGGCGGTGTGGTCGAGGCGTGAGGCCTCGCTCGAACCGCTGCTCGCGGCGGGTGCCCGGGGCTGTCGCAGCGCGGCGGAAGTGGCGGCGCAGAGCGAGATCGTCATCAGCATGGTGGCCGACGCGCCCGACGTCGAGCAGGTGACGCTGGGCCCGCAGGGCGTGGCCGAGGGGGCGGCCGCCGGCCTCATTCACGTCGACATGAGCACGATTGCGCCGAGTGCCGCGCGCAGCATCGCCGAGCGCCTCGCGGCGCGGGGCGTGAGCATGCTGGACGCGCCCGTGTCGGGCGGCGAGATCGGAGCGGTCCAGGCCACGCTGACCATCATGGTCGGCGGTGAAGAAGCCGCGTATGAACGCGCGCTGCCGGCGCTGGGCGCCATGGGGCGCAGCGTGACCTACATCGGCGCGTCGGGCGCGGGGCAGGTGACGAAGGCCTGCAACCAGATCCTGACCGGGGTGGGCGTGCTGATGGTGGCCGAGGCGCTGAACTTCGCGCGTGCGTCGGGCGTGGACCCGGTGCGGGTGCGTGAAGCCATGCTGGGCGGCTTCGCGGGCAGCAAGGTGCTCGAGAACCACGGCCAGCGCATGCTGGATCGCAACTTCAAGCCGGGCTTCAAGGCCTGGATGCATCAGAAGGACATGCGGATCGTGCTCGACGAGGCGCACCGCCTGGGCATCATGACGCCGACATCGGCGATCGCCGCGCAGCTCTTCAACGTGCTGGTCGGGGGCGGCGACGGCGAGCAGGACACGATCTCCGTCATCAAGCTGCTCGAGCGCATGAGCGCGGGCGAATGAGGCGGGCGGGGCCCGCGAGGTTCCGGCGTGCGCCGGGCGTGCGCTAGGGCGGCGCAGGAGGCGCTACACTTCGGCCTCCTGTCCTTGTGGAGCGCTCATGCAGAAGCTGTTGCTGTTCATCCTCGTCCTGCTGGCGATTTTCTACGTGCGCCGCTGGTGGGCGCAGCGCCAGGAGGGCGTGCGCCCCGGCCCGGCCGGGCGTCGCGACGAAGCGCCGCGCGAAGTCGAGACCATGCGCGAGTGCGCGCAGTGCGGTCTGCTCGTGCCGGATAGCGAAGCGGTGCGCGCGCAGGAGGCGTATTTCTGCTGCGCGGAGCACGCGCGCCTGGGCATGCGACGCGAACGCTCATGACGGCCGGGCTCTTCCCCGGGTGGGGAATGCGCGATTCGCGGACGGTCTCGATCCGCTACTTCAATCTGTATCGCATCGTCGTCGCCAGTGCGTTCGCGATCTTTGGCGGCGTGATGAGTTTCGGGCAGAAGTCGCCCGAGCTGTTCGCGGCTACCGTGATCCTCTACTGGGTGCTCGCGTTTGCGTTCCTGCTGCTGCATGCGGGAAGCCCCCGCTATGGCGAGCGCACGCTGGGCGTGCAGATCACGCTCGACATCCTCGTGCTTGCGAGTTTCCTCTACACGAGCGGCGGCTACCGCAGCGGGCTGCCTTTCCTGATGATGACGACCATCGCCGGCGCGGGCCTCGTGGGCCAGGGACGCATGGTGCTGGGCGCGGCCGCGCTTGCCACCATCACCGTGCTGGCCGAGCAGGTTCTGCGCGTCTGGCAGGAGGGCGCGGGGGTGGCGGAGTTCCCGCAGGTCGGCATCGTCTGCCTGGGGTTCTTCGCCGTGGCGCTGATCGCGCGCATGCTGGCGCGGCGGGCGCTCGCCAACGAAGCGCTCGCGCGTCAGCGCGGCGACGACCTCGCGCGGCAGATGCGCATCAACGCCCGCATCATCGAAGACATGCAGGAAGGGGTGATCGTGATCAGCGCCGATGGCGTCGTGCGCCAGGCCAATCCGCGTGCCGACGATCTGCTGGGCGCGCGGCTCGATCCGGGGCGACCGCTCGCGCGCTGCGCGCCGGCCCTCGCTGGCCTCGGCCACGACGCCGTGCAGGGGCTGCGCCTGCCCGAGGCCGAAGGGCAGGGCGCGCGCAGCCTGCAGGTGCGCCGGGTCGCCACGGGCGAGAGCGGAGACGTGATCCTGTATGTCGAGGACATGGATCGCGCGCTCACGCGGGCGCGCCAGATCAAGCTCGCCGCGCTCGGGCGGCTCACGGCCAACATCGCCCATGAGATCCGCAACCCGCTCTCGTCGGTCTCGCATGCGGGCGAGCTGCTGCTCGAAGAAAAGCGCGTCGAGGTCCAGCAGCGGCTCGTGCGCATCATTCACGACAACACCGCGCGCATCGAACGCATCGTGCGCGACGTGCTCGAACTCGGCCGCCGCGATCGCGTCGTGCCGGAGCGTCTGGAGCTCGGCGCGTTCTGCCGCGCATTCCTCGATGAGTACGTCGAGCGCAACCCGGCCGCCGCGCAGGCCGTGGTACTCGCGCCGCACGATCCGTGCTGGCTGGACTTCGATCGCACGCATGCCTACCAGATCCTTGCCAATCTGCTCGACAATGCCTGTCGCCATGGCTCGGGCACACCCGGCAGCGTCGTCGTGCGCGTGCGCGCGCTCGATGAAGGGCACGGCGAATTGCGCGTGGAGGACGACGGCCCCGGCGTGCCCGCCACCGACCGTGGCAAGCTTTTCGAACCCTTCTTCACGTCGGCGGCGCGCGGAACCGGCCTGGGCCTCTACACGGCGCGCGAGCTGGCCGAGGCCAATGGCGCGAGTCTCGAATTCATCGAGGCCGAGGGGGGGGCGAAGTTCAGGCTGGGATTCAGGAGAAGCGAATGAGCGAAGCGAACGATCGGCGGCGGATGCGTGGCGCCGACGTACTGATTGTCGATGACGAGGAAGACATCCGCGAGCTCATCGAGCTTTCGCTCGTGCGCTTCGGGCTGGGCGTGGAGGCCGCCGGCTCGGTCGGCGAAGCGAAGGAGAAACTGCGGGACCGCCAGTTCCGCCTCTGTCTGACCGACATGCGCCTGCCCGACGGCGAGGGGCTGGAGATCGTGCGCTACATCGCTGCGCACTGTCGCGACCTGCCGGTGGCCGTGATCACCGCGCACGGCAGCACCGACAACGCCGTGGCGGCGCTCAAGGCGGGCGCGTTCGATTACCTCTCCAAGCCGGTCGCGCTGGATCAGTTGCGCGCGCTCGTGCGCTCGGCGCTCGAGATGCCGTCGCGTCAGGCCGAGGATGCCAACCCCGTCGCGACCCAGCTGACCGGAGAATCCGCGAGCATGCGCCAGGTGCGCAGCCTGATCGAGCGGCTGTCGCGCAGCCTGGCGCCGGTCTATATCTCGGGCGAGTCCGGCAGTGGCAAGGAGCGCGCGGCGCGCCTCATCCACGCCTGCGGCGCGCGCAGCGGGCGGCCCTTCGTGGGCGTCAATTGCGGCGCGATTCCCGAGAACCTCATGGAGAGCGAATTCTTCGGCTCGCGCAAGGGCGCCTTCACGGGTGCGGACAGCGATCGCGAAGGCTTCTTCCACGCCGCCCACGGTGGCACGCTGTTTCTCGATGAGGTGGCCGACCTGCCGCTCGCGATGCAGGTCAAGCTCCTGCGCGCGATCCAGGAAAAGCGCGTGCGTCGCCTGGGCGACACGCAGGAGCAGGCGGTGGATGTCCGCATCATCTGCGCGACGCACCAGAACCTGCGCGAGCGCGTGGAGCAGGGCCGCTTCCGCCAGGATCTGTTCTATCGCCTCAACGTGATCGAGCTGCGCATGCCGCCCCTGCGCGAGCGTCAGGACGACATCCTGCCGCTGGCCGGCACCATCATGCAGCGGCTCGCGCAGGAGGCCGGAGTGCGCCCGCCGCGCCTGTCGCCGCCGGCCGAGCGCGCCTTGCTGGCCTATGCGTTTCCCGGCAACGTGCGCGAGCTCGAAAACATCCTCGAACGCGCGATGGCGCTTTCGATCGGCGAAGAAATCGAAGTCGACGACCTCTACCTCGACCCCGCCGATTGCGACGCGGGCGAGGGGGCTGGCGGGGACGCCGGCGCGCCGCTGCAGGACTACCTGGACCGCGTCGAGCGCCAGGCCATTCACGACGCGCTGGGCAAGACCTCGGGCAATCGCACCGCCGCCGCGCGCGTGCTGGGCGTGACCTTCCGCTCCTTGCGTTATCGCATGGAGCGGCTGGGCATGAAAGGCGAACGCGGGAGCGAGGGCGAGTGAGCGCGTCCTCCATCGACGCGTCGGGCTGGCTGAGCAGCGCGCGCCGCATCGTCTCGCCCAACTGCGACGAGCGCCCCCCCGGCAGCGCCGTCGAGCTTGTCGTGATCCATGCCATCAGCCTGCCGCCCGACCAGTTCGGCGGCTCCGGCGTGGCGCAGCTCTTCACCAACACGCTGGCGGCCGACGAACATCCCTACTATGCCGGGATCGTGCAGTTGCGCGTCTCGGCGCACTTCTTCATCCGTCGCGATGGCGAGCTGATCCAGTTCGTGCCCGTGGGCGCACGTGCCTGGCATGCGGGCGCGTCGTCCTGGCGAGGGCGCGAGCGCTGCAACGACTTTTCCGTCGGCATCGAACTCGAAGGCTGCGACACACTGCCTTTCGAACCCGTCCAGTACCGCGTGCTGGACGCCTTGCTCGGCGTGCTGGCAAGGCACCTCCCCATCGTTGACGTGCAGGGCCACAGCGACATCGCGCCGGGGCGCAAGACGGACCCCGGACCCTGCTTCGACTGGTCTGCGATCGCGACCGGCATGGCCCGCTGCAGGCATGAACCGCCGCCTGCAACGCTATGACATTGTCGTTTGGCTTGGGGCATGGGCGACTGCGGCCGTTGACGCGCATCAACCGGCGCGCGACGAAACATGTGCGCGATGTGAAATTTACGCAAGAAAAGTCTTGATTCGCCTCTCGTTTTGCATTAAACGATAGGGATCATCCAACAGATCCACGTGGCGCCGGTGAACCTTGCTCGACCGATCCAGGATCCTCGCTTCAGGGCGGCTTCGCACCCCACGGTGCGACGTGCCGCCGCCATGTCCGTCGGCCTTCGCGCCCATTCTTTTTCCCCGGTTTCTCCGCGTTCGACATCGGCCGTCCTTTTCGACGCGCGATGCCGTTGGCATTTCTTCCCGTTGCCGCGTGACCGCGCGGCTTCAACACCATCCGTAGCGCATTCGGAATGGTGCCCCTGTGCAGTGACTAACCTGATCGGTGCTCATTAGGAGGTGTGAAGATGGCAAAAGAAGAGAAGGTCAAGAAAGCGGCGCCCAAGGCGACCGCGAAGGCTGCGGCCAAGCCCGCAGTGAAGACGGCGGCCGTCAAGCCCGCCGGCAAGGCCGTGGCGAAGCCTGCCACGGCTGCGCGTGCCGCCGTAGCGACGAAGGCCGCGGCACCCGCACCGGCGAAGAAGGCCGCGCCGGCCAAGCCTGCTGCCACGAAGGCGGCGGCCACCACGCTCAAGGCCGCGCCTGCGGCCAAGGCGAAGGCCGCGAGCGGCGTGAAGGCTCCGGCGAAGGCCGCGGCCAAACCAGCGGCAAAATCGGTTGCCAAGCCGGCCGCCAAGCCTGCAAGCGCCACCGCTGCGGCGAAGACGACCCGCGCCAAGACCGCGCCTGCGGCGAAGCCCGCCGCTTCCAAGTCCGCCGCCAAGGCGGCGCCCAAGGTCACCGCCGCCAAGTCCGCTGCAAAGCCTGCCGCCGCCAAGGCGCCAGCCAAGGCCAGTGTCGCCAAGGCGAGCGCGAAGCCCGCGGCCAAGCCGGCGAGCAAGGCGGTCGCGGCGAAGCCCGCCGCCGCGAAGGTCGCCAGCAAGGTTGCTCCGAAGACCGCCTCCAAGGCTGCGCCGGCCAAGGCTGCTCCCAAGGTCGCGGCGAAGCCTGTGGCCAGGACGGTGGCGAAGAAGGCTACGACAACGGCATCGGCTGCCAAGCCGGCCGCCAAGGTGCCGGCCAAAGCGGCCAGCAAGGCCACGGCGGGCAAGTCCGCTCCGGCCGCCAAGGCCGCTGCTGCCAAGCCCGCCGTGAAACCCGCGGCAAAGCCGGCGGCCAAGTCGGTGGCGCCCGCGCCCGCCAAGTCCGCAAAGCCGGCCAAGCCGGTGGCGGCCCCCGCGAAGCCCGTGAAGACAGCCGCGACGCCGGCCAAGTCCGTGCCCAAGAAAGAGGCCGCCAAGCCCCGGAAGGCAGTCGCAAAAAAAGCTGAGCCGGTCGTTGCTTCCGCTGCGGCAACTCCGGCGTCTGTTCCTGCAGCGAGCGCTTCCGGTGCTTCCGCCGACAAGCCTGTCACGCCTTCGACGGCCGCCACGCCGGGACTCAAGTCTTCCTTGAACCTGGCCAAGAACTGGCCTTTCCCGAGCGGTTCGCGCGCACGCTGAATGCGCTCTTGCCGACGTATCCAGACGGGGCCCCAGGCCCCGTTTTTTCTGCCCCCACGGGTAGCCGCAGGGCATGTTCACCGCATGCCGGTGGCGCATGCGAAAAATGCCAACGGGATTGCGCTGGCATGCCGCAGGTCGGGCTGGTTTGACATTGTTCATTCAAATCAATAGACTGCCGCGCATCATTGAGACGGCAGCGTGGTCGCGGCGGGGGCCGCAGACCGGAAACACACTGCCACACCGCATCCCTATGCCCTGATGGTTCAATAACGTCGTCGCGGGTCTTCACATTGTTGATGATCCGACTCGATGTCCGTGAGGTTCGCAGACCAGACCCTGTCGAACCCCACTTGAGATGGCCGCAACCGCTTTCGCCCTGAATGCGCGCGCCATCGGTCTCGACTGGAACCGGTTTCACCCCTTTTGCCCGAAGACGCTGGGTTCATGCCTCGTGTCCGGGATTCGCCGGTTCATGGAAAAAGGAGCGTCAGAATGACTCACCTCGTCAAACTGTCACGGTTCTTCCGCCACTTCCTGACTTTCGTGCTGCATTTCGCGCATGGTGGTTTCGTGATGGTGGGCGCAATCGTGATGGCTCTGGTGGCGTATCAATCGATCCAGTTCGGTGCGAAGGGTCTCGATCCGCGCACCATGTTCGGATACCGGCCGGAAGCTCCGGTCGAGAGCGTGGAAGTTGCCATGCTCGATGGCCTGGATGAGCAGGCTGCCGTGGCCGAGAAGGAACATGGCGTGCCCGCGGGTTATGGCCGTGTCGCCACGGGTATCGCCAAGCGGCACCGCGTGTCGCCGGTGGTCGTGGAATCGCTGGTCAAGGCCGCCGTCAAGGAGGGCCAGGCCAATGGCGTCGATCCGATGTTGATCCTCGCCGTCATCACGGTGGAATCGCGCTTCAATCCCTTTGCCGAAAGTTCGTTCGGCGCGCAGGGGCTGATGCAGATCATCCCGCGCTTTCACGTGGAGCGCATTTCGACCGAGAAGGGCGAAACGGCGTTGTTCGATCCGATGGAGAACATCCGCGTGGGCACGCAGATCCTGCGCCACTACATCCGCTCCACGGGCAGCGTGCACGCGGGCCTGCAGATGTATGGCGGCGCCAGTTCCGATCCTTCGATGAACTATGCCAATCGCGTACAGGGCGAACTCGAACGTCTGCGCGAGATGCGTCGTCTCACGCCGACGCGCACCGCTGCGGCGCAGGACGCCGCACCCAGGGCCTGATCAGAGGCTCTGCCGGATACGTTGCAACGCCTCTTCGAGGCGCGCTTCGTCCGCCGTGTAGGCGAAGCGCATGTGCTCGCGCGCGCGCCAGTCGCCGAAATCCGCGCCGGGCGTGCAGGCAACCCCGGCGTGCTCCAGGAGCCGGTGCGCCAGGACCATGCTGTCGGGTGCGATGCCCGACGTTCGCGCGTAGATGTAGAAGGCGCCCTGGGGCGCGGCATCCAGCCCGAAACCCAGTGTCTCGAGCCCGCGCGCGAGCGTGTGGCGGCGCTGTGCAAGCGTTTGCCGGCGTGCCTCCAGAATCGCTATGCAGTCGGGCTGCAGCGCGGCCAGCGCTGCGTGCTGCGCGACCGTGGACGGGGCGATGTACAGGTGCTGCGCGAGCCGTTCGACGGCCTTCGCATAGCCTTCGGGCACGACCAGCCAGCCTAGCCGCCAGCCGGTCATGCCGAAGTACTTCGAGAAACTGTTGACCACGAACACGTCGTCATGACGCGCCAGGATGGTGCTGGCGGCTTCGTCGTAGACGAGCCCCTGGTAAATCTCATCGACGATCAGTTGTCCGCCCAGTTCGCGCATCAGCGCGGCCATGCCATCGCCCAGCGTGGCGTCCAGCAAGGTGCCTGTCGGGTTGGCGGGGCTTGCCACCAGCACCCCCCGGGCGGCGGGCGTCCAGGCCTCGCGCAGTTGCGCCAGGCTGGGCTGGTAGTGGGTTTCCGCGCCGACCGGAAGCAGCCGGGCGACACCATTGAAGGCCTGGACGAACTGCCGGTTGCACGGGTAGCCCGGATCGGTCAGCAGCCATTCCTGGCCAGGGTTCGTGAGGGTCGCGATCGCCAGCAGCAATGCGCCCGAAGCGCCCGCCGTGACGACGATGCGCGCCGGATCCACGCGGGCCCCCAGTCGATCTGCATAGTGCGCAGCGATGGCCTCGCGCAGGGCCGGCAGGCCCAGAGCGGGGGTGTAGCGCACCGAGCCTGCCATGAGGAAGCGCTGCGCTGCCGCCACGACCGGTGGCGGTGTGCCGAAATCGGGTTCGCCGACTTCCAGGTGAATGATGTCGCGCCCCTCCGCCTGCAGGGCGTGCGCGCGCGCCAGCAACTCCATGACGTGGAACGGCGGGATCTCGCGGACGCGATCGGCGAGTGAGGACTGGATATCCATGGGAGCCGGCAAGGGAAAGGGAGCCGTAAGCATACGCCCGCATTCCCGGCGCTTGTGGTACCGCCATGCGGTAAGTCGCGCCCTTTGCGGCGGGCATGCGCCTTGCTCGTTGGCTGCGCCCCTCGGGCCGGCAAGGGGATACACGTATCCCGGCCGGCTCTTGCCCGCCCCTAGAATGCACGCCAAGCCGATGGACCCGCAAAACAAAGAAGCCGCTCAAGCTAAACCCAGGAGAGATTCCGATGGATGAGAGCATCCGCGCCGCCGCGCTCGAGTATCACGCACGCCCACGTCCCGGCAAGATCTCGATCGCGCCGACCAAGACCCTCATGAACCAGCGCGATCTCTCGCTGGCCTATTCGCCTGGCGTCGCCGCCGCCTGTGACGCCATTGCCGCCGACCCCAATGCGGCGAGTCTGTACACCGCGCGGGCGAATCTCATCGGCGTCGTCACCAACGGAACCGCGGTGCTGGGGTTGGGCGCGATCGGTCCGCTTGCCGCCAAACCCGTGATGGAAGGCAAGGGCGTGCTCTTCAAGAAATTCGCGGGCATCGATGTCTTCGACATCGAACTCGCCGAGCGGGACCCTGACCGCCTCGTCGAGATCATCGCGGCACTCGAGCCGACGTTTGGCGGCATCAACCTCGAAGACATCAAGGCGCCCGAGTGCTTCTACATCGAGCGCAAGCTGCGCGAGCGCATGAACATCCCCGTTTTCCACGACGATCAGCACGGCACGGCGATCGTGGTGGGGGCGGCCATCCTCAACGGCCTGCATCTGCTGGGCAAGTCGCTCGACAAGGTCAAGCTCGTGACTTCCGGCGCCGGCGCGGCCGCGCTTGCCTGCCTCGATCTGCTCGAGAAGCTCGGGATTCCCGTCGAGAACATCTGGGTGACCGACATCAAGGGGCTCGTCTACCAGGGGCGCGTCGAAGAGATGGACCCGATCAAGGCGCGCTATGCCAAGCGCACGGATGCCCGCACGCTGGCCGAGGTGATCGACGACGCCGATATCTTTCTGGGCCTTTCCGCGGGCGGCGTGCTGCGCCCCGAGATGGTGGCGCGGATGGCCGCCAATCCGTTGATCCTGGCGCTTGCGAATCCTGCCCCCGAGATCATGCCCGAGGCCGTGCGGCAGGTTCGCAGCGACGCCATCGTGGCGACCGGACGTTCAGACCAGCCGAACCAGGTCAACAACGTGCTGTGCTTCCCCTTCATTTTCCGT
Organism: Candidatus Dactylopiibacterium sp.; assembly: GCA_031119555.1. Taxonomy (GTDB): domain Bacteria; phylum Pseudomonadota; class Gammaproteobacteria; order Burkholderiales; family Rhodocyclaceae; genus Uliginosibacterium. The sequence continues at coordinate 30,907 of JAVHXQ010000027.1, read as the reverse complement.
GGAGCCCTCGATGTCGGGGCCACCACCATTTCAGACGAGATGCAGCTCGCCGCGGTGCGCGCCATCGCCGACCTCGCCCGCGAGGAACAGTCCGAGGTCGTAGCCGCCGCCTACAGCGAGGAGGTCTCCTGTTTCGGGCGGGAGTACATCATTCCGCGCCCATTCGATCCGCGCCTCATCGTGCGCATTGCGCCGGCGGTGGCGCGCGCGGCAATGGACTCCGGCGTGGCGACGCGTCCCATTGAAGATTGGGAGGCCTACACCCAGCAGCTCAACAGCTTCGTCTGGCATTCGGGCCTGCTGATGAAGCCGGTGTTCACCGCGGCCAAGCGGGCGCCGGCGCGCATCGTCTTTGCCGAGGGAGAATCGGAGCGCGTCCTGCGGGCGGTGCAGACCGTCGTCGACGAAGGTCTCGCGAAGCCCGTGCTGATCGGCCGGCCCGAAGTCATCAGTCTTTACATCGAGCGTTTCGGTCTGCGCATCCGTCCAGGCGCGGACTTCGAGCTTGTGAACCAGGATTCCGACCCCCGTTATCGCGAACTCTGGAGCGAATACCACCGCCTCATGGAGCGCAAGGGTGTTTCGGTCGAGACCGCCAAACGCGAAGTCCTGCGCAGGCCCACGCTGATCGCCGCGCTGATGCTGCGGCTGGGGTGGGCCGACGGGATGATCTGCGGCACCCTGGGTTTTCATAACCAGCATCTGCGCGTGATCGAGAACGTGCTCGGACGGCGCGCCGGCGTCAACAATTTCTACGCCATGAATCTGCTGGCGCTCCCGAACCGCACCATCGCGCTGTGCGATACCTATGTGAATTACGACCCCAGCGTGGAGCAGATCTTCGAGATGACCTGCCTGGCCGCCGAGGAACTGCAGCGCTTCGGCATCACGCCGCGCGTGGGCTTGTTGTCTCACTCGAGTTTCGGCACCGACGACACCCCGACCGCGCGCAAGATGCGCGCCGCGCTTGCCATGCTCCATGCGCGCCGGCCAGACATCGAGGCCGAAGGCGAGATGCACGGCGATGCAGCGCTTGACGCTTCGATCCGCGCGCAGGTCTTTCCGAACGCACGCATGCGCGAAGACGCCAACTTGCTCGTGTTCCCGACGCTGGATGCGGCCAACATTGCGTTCAACCTCATCAAGACCGCCTCGGGCGATGGCATGACGGTCGGCCCCATCCTGCTCGGCGCTGCCGCGCCGGTTCATATCCTGACGCCTACGGCCACCGTGCGCCGTATCGTCAACATGACCGCGCTGACGGTCGTGGATGCCCAGTCGGCTCGCTGACACGCCCACGCTGGCCCCGGGCTGGCGTGGGGGAGGCGTGGAGCGCGGGTACCGCGTGCCGCGCGCGGGGCCGCCCGGCGCGAACGTAAAAACCGAACGGCCCCTAGGCAGAAAGTCTTATACTCGCCCGATCTTTTCGGGGGCGACCTCGCTGCGCCCGGCGACAGACGCAATTCCTGTCCGAACTTGAGGAAGTACGTAAGGAATGTCGTCTATGTCTTTAATTCCTAATAATCATTGCTACAATTTGCCAATGATTCCGTGGTTCGGGGGTAGGTTCGATGCGCGCTAGCCATGTTCTGGCAGGGGTTCTGAGTATTCTGGTCGCGGTCGTGACCCCGGTGGCCGCCGAAGCGGCCAGCAAGACGACCACCAAGAAATCGAGCACACAAACCAAATCCACGCGACAGGCTGCTCCGGCCAAGGCACGCGTGACGAAGCCCAAGGCAGCCAAGCCGGTCCGCACGGTGGCGAAGCCTCGCGCCACGCCGGCACGCCCGAGGGCGGCGATGCCGGGAAGCAGCGAAATCGAACGCGAATTCGATCATGTCGGCAATCCGCTGCTGCGCTCCTCCGCGTTTATCGTCCAGGAAGTGAATTCCGGCCGGATCCTGCTGGAGAAGAACTCCGCCGTGGCGGTGCCGATCGCCTCCATCACCAAGCTCATGACATCCATGATCGTGCTGGATGCGCATCAGAGCCTGTCGGAAATTCTCGAGATCACGGATGACGACGTTGATCGTCTGAAAGGCACGAGTTCGCGGCTGGCCGTCGGCACGCGTCTGAGCCGGGAAGAGCTCCTGCGCCTCGCGCTGATGGCGTCCGAGAATCGCGCCGCCTCGGCCCTGGCCCGCAACTACCCCGGGGGCATGCACGCCTTTCTTGAAGCGGTGACGGTGAAGGCCCACATGATGGGCCTGTCTGAAACCCGGCTGTTCGATGGAACCGGGCTCAACAAGAACAACGTTTCTTCGCCGCGCGACCTCGCCGTGCTGGTGGCGAACGCTTCGCGCTACCCGATCATCCGCGAATTTTCGACCTCGCCCGAATACACCGCCGAACTGGCGCGCGGGCGCTCGCATACCTTTCACAACACCAACGCCCTCGTGAAGAGTCCCGACTGGCAGATCGACGTACAGAAGACGGGCTTCATCAACGAATCGGGCAAGTGCCTGGTGATGCAGGCCTGGATGGGTAACCGCCAGCTTGCGATCGTGCTGCTCGATTCGAGCGGCCGCTACACGCGGATCGCTGACGCCAACCGGATCCGCAAATGGCTGGAAGCCAACGCGGCCTTCCATTCGCAGCCCTTCGCCGCATCGAGCCATGGCAACGAACTGGCGACCAGCGTGAATTGAGGGCTTTGCCGCGTCGTCACAAGAAGCGCTCCCCGAGAGCGCTTTTTTTCCGCCCGGTTTTCGATGGAGTGCCGGTGCCCGTCGCGGTGCCGGAGCGGGCGCGATGCGCACCCCTGGCCGGCTTCGCTGCACCGGACGTCACCCAGGGACGGGGCGCCCGCGGCCAACCGGTGATGGGGCGGCTGACCGCGGGCGTGGGCGCAAGGCCCGAGCGTCCGCCTGCCGGAAGGGGCTTGAAGGCGCGAACGGGAGTCGCGCTTCAATAGGCGGACGGATGCGCAGAGCGGAACTGCGCGTACACGTGAAGCACGTGTTCGGCTCGTCCCATGGCGCCCTCATGCATGGCGTCATCGACGAGGTCTGTGAGGCAGCTACAGATGAGACGGACGCCTTCGTCCGTCTGTACCAGGCTGCACACAATCGGCGCGGCGATCTCGGCAGGGATGTGTTCATGCTCGGCGAACAGACCGACTTCTTCTTCGGTCAGGTCGCAGTAGTCAAGGCAGTCTCGCATCGTGAGCATGATCGGGCTCCTGTGGCGGGCACATCGCTGCCTTCAAGCTAGAGGCGCGCGTTCGAGGCTTCCAGTTGGTATTGCCTATGCCGGAATCGATGTGCGATTGCATGGGCCAATCCGACGCGCAAAGCGTCACTGGGTGGGCGTTTCGTCGAACCGGGGGCGAGATTTCTTTGCGCTGCACCACGGGGCGGCGGGGTGGCTCGTGTAAACTGCCCGCTTCCAAAGCTTACCCGCCCGTACACCATGCTCGATATCCAGCTTCTCCGTACCCAGCTCGATGCCGTCGCCCAGCGTCTGGCCAGCCGGAACTTTCCGCTCGATGCGGCGGCTTTCCAGGCGATGGAAGAAGAACGGAAAAGCCTGCAGACCCGTACCCAGGATCTGCAGTCCCGCCGCAACAGCCTGTCCAAGCAGATCGGCATGCTCAAAGGCAAGGGAGAGGACGCTTCCGCCGTGATGGCCGAAGTGGGTGGCCTGGGCGATGCGCTCAAGGCCGGCGAAGAACAACTGGCCGCGCTGCAGGCGAAGCTCAACGATTTTCTCGCGCGCATTCCCAACCTGCCGCATGAATCCGTGCCGGCGGGCCGGGACGAAAGCGGCAACGTCGAAGTGCGTCGGTGGGGAACCCCGCGTGCGTTCGACTTCGCCGTCAAGGATCACGCCGATCTGGGCCTGCCGCTGGGGCTGGATTTCGATACGGCCGCGCGGCTTTCGGGGGCGCGCTTTTCGTTCATGCGGGGCGGCATGGCGCGCCTGCACCGCGCCATCGCTCAGCTCATGCTCGACACGCAGACCGGCGAGAACGGCTACACCGAGTGCTACACGCCCTACATCGTGAATCCCGACGTGCTCTTCGGAACGGGCCAGTTGCCCAAGTTCGCCGACGACATGTTCCGCGTGGAGCGCGGCGGCGAGGATGGTCAGACCCAGTACCTGATCTCCACCTCGGAAATTTCGCTGACCAACACGGTCAAGGACACGCTGCTCAAGGCCGAGGACCTGCCGCTCAAGCTCACGGCGCACACCCCGTGCTTCCGTTCCGAGGCCGGCAGCTATGGCCGCGACACCAAGGGCATGATCCGTCAGCACCAGTTCGACAAGGTCGAAATGGTCCGCATCACGCGGCCGGAGGACAGCTACGCGGCGCTCGAAGAGATGGTCGGCAACGCGGAATCCATCCTGCAGAAGCTCGGCCTGCCGTACCGGGTCGTGGCGCTGTGCACGGGCGACATGGGTTTCTCCGCCGCCAAGACCTACGACCTGGAAGTCTGGCTGCCCGCGCAGGGCACCTACCGCGAGATTTCCTCGGTGTCGAACTGCGAGGCTTTCCAGGCGCGCCGCATGCAGGCCCGCTTCAAGAACGAGGCTGGCAAGAACGAACTCGTGCATACCCTCAACGGCTCCGGTCTCGCGGTGGGCCGCACGCTGGTGGCTGTGCTCGAAAACTATCAGCAGGCCGACGGCTCCGTGGTCATTCCGGACGCGCTGCGTCCTTACATGGGCGGGCTCGAAGTGCTGCGGCCGCAAGCCTGAGCGCACTCCCGTCAAGCGACAAAGGCGCCCGCGGGCGCCTTTGTCGTTCAGGCGCGGTGACGGGGGCTCAGACCCAGGCGGCGAGCCACGGCGCCAGCAATACCATGAGGATGCCTGCGATGATCATCGTCAGGCTGGAGATCACGCCTTCTTCCACGTCGCGCCGATGCGCGGTGGCGGTTCCCACCGCGTGCGCGCCCGCGCCGAAGAGCGCACCGCGCGCCAGGCTGGTGCGCACCGGCAGCCAGCTCAGCAGCCACTCTCCCAGCACCATCCCGGCGAGTCCGGTAATCACCACGAAAATCGCGGCGAGCTCGGCCTGGCCGCCCACCTGGGGCGCGGCCGCGATCGCGAAGGGGGTGCTGATCGAGCGCACGGAAAGCGAACGCTCCAGCATTTCCGGCAGACCGAACAGGCGCGAGAACCAGACGGTGCTGACCACCGAGACGGTCATGCCCACGATGACGCCCGCAATGAGCGGAAAGCAGTGGCGGCGGATGACCTGCCGGTACTGGTGGATGGGCACCGCGAAGGCCACGGTGGCGGGCCCCAGCATGGCGGAGAGCCAGTGACTCTGCGCGTTGTAGGCGGCATACGGCACGCGCGCGAGGAGCAGGATGGTGATGAGCACCGCGGGCACCGCGATGATGGGTGAGAGCAGCGTGTGCGGGAAGCGGCCGTGCAGGCGGCGCGAGGCGACGTAGAGCACGAGCGTCAGCGCCAGCCAGAAGAGTCCTTCGGGAAGGTGGCTCATGCCTGTGTCTCCCGGCGCGCGCGCCAGCGTTTCTCGAGCTTCCAGGCAAGGTCCACGGTGAAGGCCGTGGCGAGCATCACGCACGCCGTGCTGGCGACGATCACGCACAGGATCGCGAGGAAGCGCCCGGCGAGCAGCGAGCGGTACTGCAGCACCGCGATCACGACGGGGATGAAGAACAGCAGCATCTCGCGCAGCAGCCACGCGGCGCCGTCCTCGACCCATTCCCGGCGCAGCAGGCCCAGCGCCATGAGGGCCAGCGCGATGGCGATGCCGCTGACGGTGGGCGGAATGCCGGGCAGGAAGCGGGCGGAGATTTCGACGGCGGCGAGCCAGATGAGCACGATGAGGCCGATCTGGACCAGCACGCGCAGCCAGGGACGCAAACGGGCGGTCAGTGCACGCATGGAGGGGGAGGGGGATGAGCGTAGAGGCGAATGATAGGCCGGCACGCGCGCCGGCAGGCGGTTTTGCGCCGCATTGTCGACATGCCGGCAGCGGCATGAGGCCTCTGGCGGGTGTGAAAAAGCCCGCCGGAGCGGGCTTGTGGGGCGGGGTCAGTCGGAGAAGAAATCCTTGACCTTGTCCATCCAGGATTTCGCGCGCGGGTTATGCGCGTCCCCGTCGCTGCGGCAGGTGGCGTCGAATTCGCGCAGCAGCTCGCGCTGACGTTCAGTGAGACGCACCGGCGTCTCGACGACCACGTGGCAGTGCAGATCACCGTGGTAGCCGCTGCGCACGTTCTTGATGCCCTTGCCACGCAGACGGAAGACCTTGCCGGTCTGGGTTTCCGCCGGGATCTTGATCGTGGCCACGCCGTCGAGCGTGGGAATGTCGATCTCGCCGCCCAGCGCCGCCGTCACGAAACTGATGGGCATCTCGCAATGCAGATCGTCTTCGTTGCGCTCGAAGACGGCGTGTTTCTTGATGTGGATCTCGACGAAGAGATCGCCCGAAGGGCCGCCATTGACGCCCGGTTCGCCGTAGCCGGAGTGACGCAGGCGCATGCCGTCGTCGATGCCCGCGGGCACTTTCACTTCCAGCGTCTTCTGCTTCTTCACGCGCCCCACGCCGTGGCAGTCGTGGCAGGGGTCGGAGATGATGCGACCCGATCCGTGGCACTTGGGGCAGGGTTGCTGGATGGAGAAGAAACCTTGCTGCATGCGCACCTGACCCGCGCCCGCGCAGGTGGGGCAGGTCTTGGGCTGTGTGCCGGGCTTCGCGCCGGAGCCATGGCAGGTGCCGCACTCCTCCTGCACGGGGATGCGGATGGTCTTTTCCACGCCGCGCGCGGCTTCTTCGAGCGTGATTTCCATGTTGTAGCGCAGATCGGCACCACGATAGACGCGCGAGCCGCCCCCGCCGCCCCCGCGCCCTCCGCCGAAGATCTCGTCGAAGATGCCGCCGAAGGCGTCACCGAAATCGCCGCCGAAACCCTGCGCGCCACCGAAGCCACCCCCCCCCGCGCTGGGGTCCACGCCGGCGTGGCCGTAGCGGTCGTACGCCGCGCGCTTCTGGTCGTCGGACAGCATCTCGTAGGCCTCCTTGGCCTCCTTGAACTTGTCTTCGGCGTCCTTGCTGTCCGGGTTGCGGTCAGGGTGGTACTTCATGGCCAGCTTGCGGTAGGCCTTCTTGATTTCGTCTTCGCTGGCGTCTCGATTGACGCCGAGCACTTCGTAGTAGTCGCGCTTGGCCATGTTCAGGATGAAACGTGAATGATGAATCTTGAGGGAGCACCCCCGGTGCGAGCGCCCCGCAGGTCAGCGTGGCCGGGTGCCGCATCGATGAGGGGCGTGCGGCGGGCATGCGGCCCCGGCCTTTGCCACGGCATCGCCACCGCGGCCTTGCGTGCGCCGCCGCGTGCCGTGGGGGCAGGGCGGACGCGTTGCGGGGCCACCATGCACAACGCCTTCCGCCAGACTGGCCGGAAGGCGCCACGCATTTTCGCGGACAGCCCGGAGCGGATCGCGTGGCTCCCGAAGGGGCGCGAGGCCGCGTTCCCCGACTCAAGCCCGGGCGCGGCGCGCAGCCTTGCCAGAGGTTCGTGACGGGATCGCGGCACCGCTCGCCTCGCTTTCTTCGCCGCTTACTTCTTGTCCTTCACTTCCGTGAACTCGGCGTCCACCACGTTGTCGTCGGCCGGAGCCGCCTCGGCGGCTTGACCCGGCGCGGCTTCGGCACCGCCCTGCTGGGCGTACATGGCTTCGCCCAGCTTCTGAGCCGCCGTCGCCAGCGCCTGGGCCTTGGCTTCGATCTCGGCGCGGTCGGACCCCTTGATGGCTTCCTCGGCATCCTTCAGCGCGGCTTCGATCTTTTCCTTCTCGTCGGCCGAAACCTTGTCGCCGTGCTCGCTCAGACCCTTCTTCGTGGTGTGGATCAGGGCGTCGCACTGGTTGCGCGCGTCGATGAGTTCGTGCTGGCGGCGGTCTTCTTCGGCATGCGAGGCGGCATCGTTGACCATCTTCTGGATCTCGTCTTCCGAGAGACCCGAATTGGCCTTGATGGTGATCTTGTTTTCCTTGCCCGTGGCCTTGTCGGCAGCCTTCACGTGCAGGATGCCGTTGGCATCGATGTCGAACGTGACCTCGATCTGCGGCACGCCACGCGGAGCGGGCGGAATGCCTTCGAGGTTGAACTCGCCGAGCATCTTGTTGCCGGCGGCCATTTCGCGCTCGCCCTGATAGACCTTGATGGTCACGGCGGGCTGGTTGTCGTCGGCCGTCGAGAACACCTGCGAATGCTTGGTCGGGATCGTGGTGTTGCGCTTGATCATGGCCGTCATGACGCCACCCAGGGTTTCGATGCCCAGGGACAGCGGGGACACGTCGAGCAGCAGCACGTCCTTCACGTCGCCCTGCAGCACGCCACCCTGGATCGCGGCGCCCACGGCCACCGCTTCATCGGGGTTCACGTCGCGACGGGCTTCCTTGCCGAAGAACTCCTTGACCTTCTCCTGCACCTTGGGCATGCGCGTCTGGCCGCCCACGAGGATCACGTCGTCGATGTCGCTCACCGACAGGCCGGCATCCTTCAGGGCCTTGCGGCAGGGTTCGATGGTCGCATTGACGAGTTCTTCGACGATGGATTCGAACTTGGCGCGCGTCATCTTCATGGTCAAGTGCGCGGGTGCGCCGTTGGCCATCGTGATGTAAGGCTCGTTGATTTCGGTCTGCTGGCTGGAAGACAGTTCGATCTTGGCGCGCTCGGCGGCGGCCTTGATGCGTTGCAGCGCGATCGCGTCCTTGGACAGGTCGATGCCGTTGATCTGCTTGAACTCGGCCACGATGTGGTCGATGAGGCGCTGGTCGAAGTCTTCGCCGCCGAGGAAGGTGTCGCCGTTGGTGGCCAGCACTTCGAACTGCTTGTCGCCGTCCACGTCGGCGATCTCGATGACGGAGATGTCGAAGGTGCCGCCGCCGAGGTCGAACACGGCAATCTTCTGGTCTTTCTTGCCAGCCTTGTCGAGGCCGAACGCGAGCGCCGCGGCGGTCGGTTCGTTGATGATGCGCTTCACGTCCAGACCGGCGATGCGGCCGGCGTCCTTGGTGGCCTGGCGCTGGCTGTCGTTGAAGTACGCCGGCACCGTGATGACGGCCTCGGTGACGTCTTCACCGAGGTAGTCCTCGGCGGTCTTCTTCATCTTGCGCAGCACGTCGGCCGAGATCTGGGGCGGGGCCATCTTCTTGCCGCGCACTTCGACCCAGGCGTCGCCATTGTCGGCCTTGACGATGGTGTAGGGCATCAGGTTGATGTCCTTCTGCACTTCCTTCTCGTCGAAGCGGCGGCCGATCAGGCGCTTGACGGCGTACAGCGTGTTCTTGGCGTTGGTGACGGCCTGGCGCTTGGCGGGCGCGCCGACCAGCACTTCGCCGTCTTCCATGTAGGCGACGATGGAAGGCGTGGTGCGCGCGCCTTCAGAGTTCTCGATGACCTTGGGCGTGCCGCCTTCCATGATGGCGACGCAGCTGTTGGTGGTTCCGAGGTCGATGCCGATGATCTTTGCCATGTTTGGGCTCCTTGAGTTCCTGACGGGTGCCGGGCACGCCGCCGAAGTGTTCTGACTGGTTTCGATGTGGGGCCGCGAGGGCCGATTTCAAGCCGATTGCGACACGGCGACCAGCGCCGGGCGCAGCACGCGACCTTCGAGCAGGTAGCCCTTCTGGAAGACCTGCACCACCGTGTTGGCGGGCTGATCGGACGGTACGGCCGAAATGGCCTGGTGCTTGTGCGGGTCGAACTTTTCGCCGACCGGGTTCACTTCTTCCACACCACTCTTCTCGAATGCCTTGGCGAGGTTCTTGAGCGTGAGGTCGGCGCCTTCGCGGATGGATTCCACGCTGGCGTTCTCCACGGCGAGCGTCTGTTCGAGACTGTCCTTGACCGACAGAAGCTCGTTGGCGAACTTCTCGATCGCGAACTTGGCGGCCTTGCTGATGTCTTCCTGAGCGCGGCGGCGGGCATTGTCAGTCTCGGCTTTGGCGCGCAGCCAGGCATCGTGGTGTTCAGCTGCCAGCAGTTCGGCCTGGCGCAGCTGCTCTTCGAGGCTGGGCAGGACGTCGACGGAGGAAGGGTTCCCGGCCTGCTCTGCCTCGGTCTGCGGCGGCATGTTGGGGTCCAGGGGGGATTCGTTCTGCGACATGAAACGGCTCCTGATTGAGTTCAGCCACTCATATGGGACGTTCGTCGCCGATTTCAAGCACCTTCCTTCTTTTTTTTCGTGATCTTTGTCACACTGCCGCGGCAAGCAGGCGCAGGGTCCTGAAGGATGGGAACGATGGGTGACATGCCGCAGCAACTCGGGAAGTACAGGCTCATCCGCGAAATCGGGCGCGGTGCGACGGCGGTCGTCTATCTCGCGGAGTCGTCCGATTCGCCCGAGCCGCTGGCGCTCAAGTACATTTCGTTCCGCGACAAGGCGCGCGACGAAGCGAAATGGAACCGCCGCCTGCTCAAGCTCCTGCGTGCCGAAAGCGCCGTGGCGCGGCGCCTGGACCACCCCAACATCATCAAGATCTACGAGGCGGTGATCGGGGCCGAGGAAGCCTACGTGGTGATGGAGTATTTCCCCGGCGGGTCGCTGGAGGATTTCTGCTCCTACGAAAAGATGCTGCCCGTGCAGCGCGCCACGAGCATCGTCTTCAAGATCGCGATGGCGCTCGACTATGCCTACCGCCAGGGCATCATCCACCGCGACATCAAGCCCGCGAACATCCTCGTCGATGCCGACGACAACGTGAAGATCACGGACTTCGGCCTGGCGATGAACATCCACAAGAAGAGCGCCGAGGATTCGACCTTCATCATGGGCGTGGGTTCGCCCGCCTACATGTCGCCCGAGCAGATCAAGAACTACCCGCTCAACCAGAAGACCGACCTCTATTCGCTGGGCGTCGTGCTCTTCCACCTGCTCACGGGGCGCCTGCCGTTTCGCGCGCGCAACCCCGCGCAGCTCGTCTACAAGATCATCAATACCGATCCGCCGTCGGCTTCGGCGCTGAACCCCGACGTGCCCGACTCGATGGACGGCGTGATACGCCGCGCGCTCGAGAAGGATCTCTACTCGCGCTATCGCAACGGTGCGGAGTTCGCGAAGGATCTGTCGGGAATCCAGTTCAAGATTTTCGACGAGAACGATCGCGCGCCCGACAGCTCGCGCTTCGCGCAGATCCGCCGCCTGCCTTTCTTCACGGAATTCGAGGACGTCGAGATCTGGGAGATCACGCGTTTCTCGGCCTGGCGCGTCGCCGAGCCGCTGACCCAGCTCATGCGGGAAGGCAACACCGACCAGCGTTTCGGCATCCTGCTCGAAGGCGAAGTGGAGCTGTCCATTGGCGGGCGCAGCGTGGCCACGCTCGGCCCCGGTGAATGCTTCGGCGAGACGGCCTATCTCGACAAGACCGATCACCGCCAGGTCTGCACGGTGGTCAGCAAGAGCTTCGTGCGCTACCTCGAGATCACGCCCGCCGCGCTCGCGCTGGCCTCCGAGGAATGTCTCGACCACTTCAACGAGCGCCTCACCACCACCCTGGCTCAGCGCCTGGGCGCGGTGTCGGCGCGGCTCGCCTCGCATGGCGGCGCGGCCCTGCAGGGCGTGAACGTCACGAGCGCGGGCATGGAGCTGCAGCTGCTCGACAACTGAGCCCGGCGGGACACCGGCCCGCCAAGCGGGCTATCATTGCCCCGGTTTCGCAACGGATTTTCAGCTCGGGAGAAAGTGCATGGAAAGTGGTCTGATTGTCGTTCTGGCATTGCTGGTGTTCATCGTGGTCACGATCGCCAAGGGCGTGCGCGTGGTGCCGCAGGGCGATGAATGGATCGTCGAACGTCTCGGCAAGTACCGCGTCACCCTGACGCCGGGCCTCAGCATCCTGATTCCCTACCTCGACCGCGTGGCCTACAAGGTCATCACCAAGGACATCATCCTCGACGTCCAGGAGCAGGAAGTCATCACGCGCGACAATGCCGTGATCGTCACCAACGCCATCGCCTTCATCAAGGTCACCGATCCGGTGCGGGCCGTGTATGGCATCACGAACTTCCATGAGGCCATCCGCAATCTGGTCATGACCACGCTGCGCGCCATCGTGGGTGAAATGGAGCTGGACGAGGCTCTCTCCTCGCGCGAGCGCATCAAGGCGCGCCTGCGCGAGAGCATTTCCGACGAGGCGCTCGACTGGGGGATCAGCATCAAGACCGTTGAGATCCAGGACATCAAGCCCACTGAGTCGATGCAGCGCGCGATGGAGATGCAGGCGGCCGCCGAACGCGAACGCAAGGCGCTCGTGACGCGCGCCGAGGGCGACAAGCAGTCCGCCATCCTGAGCGCCGAAGCGCGCCTCGAAGCGGCCAAGCGCGACGCCTCCGCGCAGGTCGCGCTGGCGTCGGCCTCGGCCGAGGCGATCCGCCGCGTGAGTGAGGCCATCGGGGAGCAGAGCACGCCGATGATGTTCATTCTCGGCGAGAAGTACATCCAGTCGCTCGAGCGCCTGTCCGCCTCCAGCAACGCCAAGATGGTGGTGTTGCCGGCCGATCTGCAGGAAGTGCTCAAGCGCTTCGTGGGCGGGCGTCAGCCCTGACCTTCCGGGGGGCGCCACTGCGGGCCGCGCAGGCGGAAGGCCATCGCGGCGAAACGCAGCGCGGCGCCCGCGGCGAACCCCGCGATTGCGCAGGTGGCGGGCGAGAAGCCGGCCGCGGTCATCGCGGCCGTGGTGCCCGCGCCGCCGGCCGCGGCGATTGCGTAGAGTTCGCCCGGCAGGAAGATCAGCGGAATGTCGTTGCAGAGGATGTCGCGGATCACGCCGCCGGCGACGCCGGTGACGATGCCCATGAGCCACGCGATCAGGGCCGGCGCGCCGACCGCGAGCGCGATCTGGGTGCCGGAGACCGCGAACAGCGCCAGCGCCAGCGCGTCCGGCACCAGAAACAGCCGCGCGGGCAGGGTGCGCAGCCGGCACAGGAAGAAGCTCGCCACCGAAGTGCCGAGCGCGACGAGCATGTAACTCTGGTCGCCGATCCAGAAGACCTGACGGTCCAGCAGCACGTCGCGCAGCGTGCCGCCGCCCGCCGCGGTCGCGAGCCCCACCGCGCAGGCGCCTACCAGATCCATGCCCTTGCGGCCCGCGTCCAGCACGCCGGTCAGCGCATACAGCGCCACGCCTGCCAGGGTGATCCAGTGCAGCAGGTTCGCATGGAGCGCTGCGGGGGTCTCCACGTCAGCCCTCAGCCGACCTTGTTGCGCATCAGGCGTTGCTTTTCGCGGTCCCAGTCGCGCTGTTTCTCGGTTTCGCGCTTGTCGTACTGCTTCTTGCCCTTGGCCAGCCCGATCTCCATCTTGACCCGACCGCGCGTGTAGTGCAGGTCGAGCGGCACCAGCGTGAAGCCGGCGCGTTCGACCTTGCCGATGAGCTTGGCGATCTGTTCGCCGTGCAGCATCAGCTTACGCGTGCGCACAGGGTCGGGCTTGATGTGGGTGGAGGCGGCGAGCAGGGGACTGATGTGCATGCCGATCACGAACAGCTCGGCGCCACGGATGAGGATGTAGGCTTCCTTGATCTGCGCGCGCCCGGCGCGAATCGCCTTGACTTCCCAGCCCTCCAGCACGAGTCCCGCCTCGAAGCGCTCCTCGATGAAGTAGTCATGAAAGGCCTTGCGATTGTCGATGATGCTCATGGATTCGGGTCGTGGGCGCCGTGGCTGCGGGGTTTCCGCTAGAATCGACCATTCTAGCAGCGCCGCGCAAGGCGGCTCCAGACTCCCGCATGGCTGAAATCAGAAAATCCGTTCTCGTCGAGCATTCTGCCGATGCGATGTATGCGCTGGTCGATGGCATCGAACAGTACCCGGCCTTCCTGCCGTGGTGCGGTGGGGCCGATGTCGAGCGCACCGATGCGCGTCATCTCACGGCGCGCCTGCATATCCAGTATCACGGCATCAAGGCGCACTTCGCGACCGTCAATGACAACGAGCCGGGCCGGCTGATCTGCATGCGGCTCAAGGACGGCCCCTTCCGGCGTCTCGATGGCGAATGGCGCTTCACGCCGCTGGCGGCGTCGGCCAGCAAGGTGGAGTTCTCGCTGCAGTACGAATTCTCCAACATCGTGCTCGAAAAAGTGCTGGGCCCCGTGTTCAACCACATTGCCAACAGCTTCGTGGAAGCCTTCATCCAGCGCGCCCGCCAGCTCGAGGCGCAGTCGGCAGGACCGTCCGCAACATGAAGATCTCGGTGTGCTATGCCCTGCCGCAGCGGCAGGAAATCCTGGAGCTCGATCTGCCCGAGGGCAGCGTCGTGGAAGATGCCGTCACCCGCTCGGGATTACTTGCGCGCTACCCGGAAATCAGTCTGGCGGACGGAAAGTTCGGCATCTACGGCAAGATCAGCCGTTCCGACGCCGTGCTGCGCGAGGGCGACCGTGTGGAAATCTATCGCCCCCTGATCGCCGATCCGAAGGAGGTGCGTCGCAAGCGCGCCGAGGAAGGCCGCGCGACGAAAAAGGGCGGCGGCGACCTGTGAGCGCGCGCTGGCGCGCTGGACCGCGCCGCGCCCCGCAGCCCGCTCAGCGGCAGTCGCGGGCCTGACGCTGACGCGCGCGCTGGAGTTCGTCGAGCATCTGCGTATCGGACATCGGCACCGATTCGCCCTTTTCATTGGCCTTCGCCACGCGGCCGCCGCGCTCGAGCAGGGCGATGGTGTTCTGCAGCTCGGCACAGTGGCGCGCCTTTTCGGCGCGCGCCTGGGATTCCTTCTTTGCCTTCGCGTCGGCCTCGGCCTTTTCGTTCTGGCGCTGCAGGAATTCCTTGTCACGCTCCTGCCAGCTCTTGGGCCCCGACGCCGCGGCCTGCGGCGCGCTGCCCGCGGCTTGCGGCGCGCTGGCAGTGGCCTGCGGAGCCGGCGGTTCCACGGCCACGCCGCCGCGCATCGTGCGGGCATTGGCCGCGGGTGGTGGCTGGTCGCCGAAGTGGGTGCGTCCGTTGGCGTCTTTCCAGGTGTAGATCTGTGCCACAGCGACCACGGGCAGCAGACAGGCCGCCAGTGCCACCAACATCCGTGAATTCATGCGTCTTTCCTTGTATGCGGATGCCGCAGGCCGTTTTGCCGCAAGCCGCTCCGCCTGTATAATGCCGATTTGCCGGTAAGGATTATAAACATGCGTTTGATCCAGAAGGCGCTGACCTTTGACGATGTTCTGCTGGTCCCCGCGCACTCCAACATTCTGCCGCGCGACGTGAGCCTCGCCACACGCCTCACGCGCAACATCACCCTGAATCTTCCGCTGGTGTCCGCCGCCATGGATACCGTCACCGAATCGCGTCTGGCGATCGCGCTGGCCCAGGAAGGCGGCATCGGGATCATCCACAAGAACCTTACGCCGCGTTTGCAGGCGCAGGAGGTGGCACGCGTCAAACGGTTCGAATCCGGCGTCCTGCGTGATCCGATCACCATTCCGCCGACGCTGACCGTGCGCGAAGTCGTGAATCTCACGCGCCAGTACCGCATCTCCGGCCTGCCCGTGGTCGATGCGCAGAAGAAAGTGGTGGGCATCGTCACCAACCGCGACCTGCGCTTCGAGACCAATCTGGATCAACCCGTCTCCGCGATCATGACGCCGCGCGAGCGCCTTGTTTCGGTTCATGAAGGGGCCACCCTCGACGAGGCGCGCGTGCTGATGCACAGCCATCGCCTGGAGCGCGTGCTGGTGCTCAAGGACAGCGGCGAGCTCTACGGGCTCATCACCGTCAAGGACATGCAGAAGGCCACCGAGCATCCGCTGGCGGCCAAGGACGATCTGGGCCGTCTGCGCGTGGGCGCGGCGGTGGGCGTGGGCGAGGGCACCGAAGAGCGCTGCGAACTGCTCGCCGAGGCTGGCGTGGACGTGATCGTGGTCGATACCGCGCACGGTCATTCGCAAGGCGTGATCGACCGCGTGAGCTGGGTCAAGAAACGCTTCCCGCACATCGAGGTGATCGGCGGCAACATCGCCACGGGCGAAGCCGCGCGTGCGCTGGTGGGCGCGGGCGCCGACGGCGTGAAGGTCGGCATCGGTCCCGGCTCCATCTGCACCACGCGCATCGTCGCCGGGGTGGGGGTGCCGCAGATCACCGCCATCGACAACGTGTCGAAGGCGCTGGCGGACGAGAACATCCCGTTCATCGCCGATGGCGGCATCCGTTATTCCGGCGACATTTCCAAGGCCATCGCGGCGGGCGCGCACTGCGTGATGCTCGGCGGGCTTTTCGCCGGCACCGAGGAAGCCCCGGGCGAGACCGTGCTCTTCCAGGGCCGCAGCTACAAGTCCTACCGTGGCATGGGTTCGCTGGGCGCGATGCAGCAGGGCTCGGCCGACCGTTATTTCCAGGACAGCAGCGGCAGCAACGCCGAGAAGCTGGTGCCCGAAGGCATCGAGGGGCGCGTGGCCTACAAGGGCCCCGTCGGCGCCGTGATCCATCAGCTGATGGGCGGTCTGCGCTCGTCGATGGGGTATCTCGGCTGCGGCTCGATCCAGGAAATGCGCGAGCGCGCCGAGTTCGTCGAAATCACGTCGGCGGGTATCCGCGAATCTCACGTGCATGACGTGCAGATCACCAAGGAAGCCCCCAATTATCACCAGGTGGATTGATCGCCGCCGGGCGGCCGTGCGTCGCGGCCGCCCTCCGTATTCCTCCGGCGTGCCGTGCGCGCCGGCCCGCCACCCGCAGGACACCCTTCGCCATGCGTGACACCGCGCCGAGTTCATCACCGAGAACCCAGGGGCGCCGTGCGGGGATCGGTTTCATCATGATCGCCGTGCTGATCGACATGATCTCGATCGGCCTCATCATTCCCGTGTTGCCCGCGCTCGTCGGCGTCTTCACGCAGTCCGAAGCGGAACAGGCCTGGTGGTACGGCGCCGTCGCCTTCGCGTTCGGCTTCGCCAACTTCATCGCCGCGCCGATTCTCGGCGGTCTGTCCGACCGTTTCGGCCGTCGGGCGATCCTGCTCGTGGGGTTCTGTGGCGTGGCGCTGAGCTTCTTTGCCACGGCGCTTGCCAGTTCGCTTGCGCTGCTGGTGCTGGCGCGCTTCATCGGCGGGGCGATGCAGGCCAACGCGGCGGTCGCCAATGCCTACGTGGCGGACATCACCCCGCCCGAGCAGCGTGCCCGTCGCTTCGGCATGCTGGGCGCCATGTTTGGCCTGGGCTTCATCCTGGGGCCGGTCATGGGCGGGCTGCTCGGCAGCATCGACCTGCATCTGCCTTTCTACGTGGCGGGTACGCTGGCCGTGCTGAACGCGCTCTACGGCTATTTCGTGCTGCCCGAATCGCTTCCGCCCGCGCAGCGCAAGCCGTTCTCGCTGCGCGACGCGAACCCCGTCTCCGCATTGCGCCGGCTTGCCGGTTTCAAGGGCCTGAGGCTGCTCGTGACGGCGGTCGGTCTGATCTCGCTGGCGCAATTCACCATGCATGCGAGCTGGGTGCTGCACAACAGTTTCCGGTTCGGCTGGGGGCCGCGCGAGAATGGCTGGTCGCTGTTTGCCGTGGGCGTGATGTCGGTGCTGGTGCAAGGCTGGCTGCTCAAGTATTTCCTGCGCTGGTTCGGCCCGCGCCGCTTCGCCGTGATCGGCCTGAGCTCGGGCGCGATGGCTTACCTGCTGTGGGGAATGGCGACCGAGGGCTGGATGATGTACGCGATCATTGCCTGCAACGTCCTGGCCTTTGGCGCCACGGCGGCCGTGCAGAGCCAGATTTCCGCCGCCACCGACGCCAGCGCGCAAGGGCGGACGATGGGCGCGGTCTCCGCGCTCAACAGCCTCATGGCGGCGCTTGCGCCCGCCCTCGGCGCGCCTTTGCTGGCGCTCGTCTCGCACCTGCCACCGCAGGACTGGCGGGTCGGCGCGCCCTTGTATTTCTGTGCCGTGCTGCAGGGGCTTGCCGCCTTCTGCGCGCTGCGCTACATGACCACGCACCGCGCCCGCGAGGCGGTTGCGACCCCTTGAATTCCACTGCCACGCTCTGAATCCATCATGGACAAGATCCTCATCCTCGACTTCGGTTCCCAGGTCACCCAGCTCATCGCCCGTCGCGTCCGCGAAGCGCACGTGTATTGCGAGCTGCATTCCTTCGACGTTTCGCTCGATTTCATCCGCGATTTCCAGCCCAAGGGGATCATCCTCTCCGGCGGGCCGAACTCGGTGTATGAATCGGATTACCAGGCCGACCCGGCGCTCTTCGAGCTGGGCGTTCCCGTGCTGGGGATCTGCTACGGCATGCAGTGGATGGCGCAGGTGCTGGGGGGCAAGGTAGAAGCGGGCAGCGTGCGCGAGTTCGGCTTCGCCGAAGTGCAGGCGCATGGCGGCGCGCTGTTCGCCGACATCGTCGACCGCGTGGGCGAAGCCGACGAGCGCTTCCTCGAAGTGTGGATGAGCCACGGCGACAAGGTGACCGGGCTGCCCCCGGGTTTCGAGGTGATCGGCAGCAACCCGGCCTGCCCGGTGGCGGCGATGGCCGACGAAAAGCGCGGTTTCTACGCCGTGCAGTTCCACCCGGAAGTCACGCACACCCTCAAGGGGCGCGACATGCTCGACCGCTTCGTGCTGCAGGTGTGCGGCGCGGAGCCTTCGTGGACCATGCCCAACTACATCGAACAGGCCGTCGCGAAGATCCGCGAACAGGTCGGCAGCGACGAGGTGATCCTCGGTCTGTCCGGCGGGGTCGATTCGTCGGTGGCCGCCGCGCTGATCCACCGCGCGATCGGCGACCAGCTGACCTGCGTGTTCGTCGATAACGGCCTGCTGCGCCTCAACGAAGGCGAACAGGTCATGAAGATCTTCAACAAGCACCTCGGCGTGAAGGTGATCCATGTGGACGCCACCGCGCAGTTCATGGGCCATCTGGCGGGCGTGACCGACCCCGAGGCCAAGCGCAAGATCATCGGCCGCGAATTCGTGGAAGTCTTCCAGGCCGAATCCGCGCGGCTGCCGTCGGCCCGATGGCTTGCCCAGGGCACGATCTACCCCGACGTGATCGAATCGGCCGGCGCCAAGACCAAGAAGGCGCACACCATCAAGAGCCATCACAACGTGGGCGGCCTGCCCGAAACGCTGAAGCTGCAGCTTCTCGAGCCGCTGCGCGAACTCTTCAAGGACGAAGTCCGCGAACTGGGCGTGGCCCTCGGCCTGCCGCACGAAATGGTCTACCGTCACCCCTTCCCGGGCCCGGGTCTGGGCGTGCGCGTGCTGGGCGAAGTGAAGAAGGAATACTGCGACCTGCTGCGCCGGGCCGACGCGATCTTCATCGACGAACTGCGTGCCTCGGGCTGGTACGACAAGACCAGCCAGGCGTTCGCGGTGTTCCTGCCGGTCAAGAGCGTGGGCGTGATGGGCGATGGCCGCACCTACGAATACGTCGTCGCGCTGCGCGCGGTCTGCACTTCCGACTTCATGACGGCGAAGTGGGCCGAACTGCCCTACGATCTGCTGGGCCGCGTCAGCAACCGCATCATCAACGAAGTGCGCGGCATCAACCGCGTGGTCTACGACGTCTCGGGAAAGCCGCCTGCGACGATTGAGTGGGAGTGAAATCAGGTCCTTCGGGGACTATCGCGGGCTATCGAAGAAATGTTGTAACGTGTTGATTTAAAAGAAAATTCGTTACGATAGCTATCGATGGCTATCGCTGGCCAGCAAAACAGGTTGGCGGTGGAACTGGCGGTAAGAACTGAGGGCCGGATTAAGACCGTCCCGTTCAACTATCCAGACCTAAAGCGTCTTTGACGGTAAAGGTCTCCTCGGGAAAGCTTGTTTTATGCGGGCTTTCTCGGCATCAGCAGGTCTCCTGGCCCCTGACGGTAAAAGCCGTCACGAAACAGGAGAAAAACCTCGATGCTTACCGACACCGCGCTGCGCAATCTCAAACCTAAGTCCAAGATTTATAAGGCTTCTGACCGCGATGGGATGTACGTAACGGTATCGCCTACCGGCACCGTCACCTTCCGCTACGACTACCGTCTCAACGGACGCCGCGAAACCCTCACCATTGGCCGCTATGGACCTGCCGGTATTTCGCTGGCCCTAGCCCGTGAAAAGCTGATCGACGCCAAGAAGGCCGTTGCTCAGGGCAAGTCTCCCGCGCTTGAGAAGCAGCGCGAGAAGCGCCGCCTGACCGCCGCCAAGACATTCGGTGAAATGACCGGGAAATGGCTGGCGGGCGCCCGGATGGCCGACAGCACCAAGGCGATGCGCAAGAGCATCGTTGATCGGGACATCCTGCCTGCCTTCGAGAACCGGCAACTCAACGAGATAGCCTCCGACGACCTGCGAGCCCTGTGCAACAAGGTGAAGGAGCGTGGAGCTCCCGCCACTGCGATGCACATCCGCGACATCGTGAAGCAGGTCTATGCCTTCGCCATCTTGCACGGCGAGAAGGTGGAGAACCCCGCTGCCGATGTGGGGGCCGCGTCGATCGCGACCTTCGTGCCGAAGGATCGCGCCTTGTCGCCGCTTGAGATCCGCCTGATGGCGCGGCAAATGGAATCGGTCGCGACCTATCCGACCATCCGACTGGCGCTACGCATGATCCTGCTGACGCTGGTGCGCAAGAGCGAACTGATCCAAGCCACCTGGGATGAGGTTGATTTCGAGAACGCGACTTGGACCATCCCGAAGCAGCGGATGAAGGGGCGCAACCCCCATGTCGTCTACCTGTCGCGCCATGCGTCCGCCATGATGGCCCGGCCGCCGGCCGTAGCCGGTCAGCGACTTGAGGCCGATCTGGCGCATCAGGCGCGCCACCCGGTGTTTGCCACAGGATTCGCGCAGGTCGCGCGTGATCTTGCGGTAGCCATAGACCGCACCGCTTTCGAGCCAGCATTGCTTGATCAAGCCCTGCATGCGTTGGTCATCCTGCGCCCGTGCTGACAGCGGCTGCGCCTGCCAGGCGTAGTAGCCACTCGGATGAACTCGCAGCACGCTGCACATACGGCGGATCGGCCACTGCACACGATGGGCCTGAATGAACGCGTACTTCACCCGGACTGCTTGGCAAAGTACGCCGCGGCCTTTTTTAGGATGTCGCGCTCCTCGGTCACCCGCTTGAGCTCGGCCCGTAGGCGCCGCAGTTCCTCTTGCTGACTGGCTTGCTCGTCACGCGCGGGCTTGGGCACGCTGTACTGCTTGATCCACGCATACAGGCTGTGCTGGCTGACATCCAATCGGGCAGAAACATCCGCCACGCGATGGCCGCGCTCCGTGATCTGCTTGACCGCTTCGGCCTTGAACTCTTCTGTGTAACGCTTGTTGCTCATCGACACCTCCATCTGCTTGCCAGTTTAAGGCTACGAGGTGTCTAGAAAACCCGGGGCGATTCACCATCAACTTTTCAATGTTCAGTAAAAGCTCCCATGTTGGACGTCTTGCTATAGGGGAGGCGGTTGCATGTCTACAAGATGCTGCCTGCATCGACTGTCGGTGACAGGTAGTGTGTTCGTGTGATAACATCACACGGTCACAACATGGGTAAAAAGATGCGCACGGTGATCGGTGTCCGTTCAGGTAAACCGGCAGTAAGCAGTAACGATCAGCCAACTCCTACCATCTGGTTCGACACATGGAGGCAATTGGCTGGTGTGCTCTCTGATGAAAATCGCGCATTGCTGCGACTGATGCACGAGCGAGAGCCCCAGACAGTGCTGGAGTTGGCCGAACTGTCCGGGCGCGCAGCCAGCAATTTGTCGCGCACCTTGCGTACGATGGAGGGGTATGGGCTAGTTCGGCTGAACAGAAGCGCGGAGACCCGATCCGTCCGCCCAGAAGCTTTGGCCATCGAATTCCTGCTGCTGCTTGATTGAACCGTGTAGATAACTAGAGCCAAGTAACAGACCGACCGCTACCGTCCGCCAAACTCACACTTGTCTGTCGCAACTTATGAAATAGAGGTTTCAGATGCCTGATATTAAAGAGCAGAAGCTCATTTATCACCTGACCAGCCTTGAAAACATTCCCGGAATTCTTGAAAGCGGGCTATTGCCCCGATCACACCTTCAAGATTTTGAAGACGTTGCCGATCAGGAAATTATTGAGGGCAGAAGGGAGCATGGTCTCGAGAATTACGTGCCATTCCATTGGTTTGCTCGAAACCCGTTTGACGGTCGAGTACAAGCAGATCGCTCTGATGAAGAGTTTGCGCTTATTGCCATTCACCGCAGAGTGGCGCAACGCGAAAACTGGAAAGTCATCCCGCGCCACCCTTTGGCAAATACGGCACCTCAGTTGTTGGATTATCTGCCTGGATTTGCTGCAATTGACTGGGGGCAATGAACATTCGGGACTATCACGATCCCGAATGCAAGAGCATATGTATGGCAGAGTGTCTTTCTCCTGGGCCAGTGCCTGTGAGTAAATTTTTCAAAATTTACGCGCCCAACAAAGCAGTGTCTGAAGCAATCTTGGAAATGATTGATGACCTGAACCTGACGCTGGAAGTAGATGTAAATCCAAGGATGTTTCTCTGATGCTCTATACCCGCCTCAATCCAGAAAAAGCACTGATCTGGCGGATTGTCCACCGTGACAATCTGCCCTGGATTCTGGACAATGGCCTGTATTGCGGCAACAGCTCGGTGAAGGCACCAGGCTGGGTGAGTATCGGCAACCCGGAGCTTATAGACAAGCGCGCCCATCACCCGGTGCGGCTGCCGCCAGGAGGCTTGCTGAACGACTATGTACCGTTCTACTTCACACCCTTCTCGCCGATGCTGCGCAACATCCACACCGGATGGGGCGGCATCCAGAAGCGGCCAAACGAAGAAATCGTGATCTTGGTGTCCAGCCTACACCACATTGCCAGGCTGGGCTTGCTGTTTTTGTTCACTGACAGCCATGCCTATTATCAGTGGGCGGATTACTATTCGAACTTGGCCTACCTCGATAAGATCGACTGGCCTTTGCTACAGCGCAGGGACTTCAAGCGTGACCCGGAAGACCCTGCCAAGTTCGAGCGCTATCAGGCCGAGGCGCTGATTCACCAACACTTGCCGGTGGGCGGACTTCTCGGCATCGTGTGTTATACGGAACCATTGAAACAACGCATCGAACAGGAGATTCAGGCCCGTAATCTGAACCTGCCGGTTTATGCCCGAACAGGGTGGTACTTCTGATGATTACATTCACTCAAGGCAATTTGTTGGAGGCCCGCACCGAGGCGCTGGTCAACACCGTCAATACCGTCGGGGTGATGGGCAAGGGCATCGCGCTGATGTTCAAGGAACGCTTTGATGAGAACTTCCGCCGCTATGCCGCCGCTTGTAAAGCTAAGGAAGTGCAGACCGGCAAGATGTTTGTAACGCAGGTGCACGAACTAGACGGGCCGCGCTGGATCGTCAACTTCCCCACTAAGCAGCACTGGCGTGCGCCCTCGCGCATGGAGTGGGTGGTGGAAGGCTTGCAGGATCTGCGGCGCTTCTTGATCGAGCAACAGGTCCAGTCCATCGCCATCCCGCCGCTGGGTGCGGGTAACGGTGGTCTGGAATGGGCTGATGTGCGTGAGCAGATCGAATTAGCATTGGGCGATCTGGACATCGACATTCTGGTGTTCGAACCCACCAAACAATACCAAAACGTGGCCAAGCGTGCTGGCGTAGAAAAGCTGACGCCCGCCCGTGCGCTGATCGCCGAACTGGTGCGCCGGTACTGGGTGCTGGGCATGGAATGCAGCATGCTGGAGATTCAGAAGCTGGCGTGGTTTCTGGAACGCGCCATTGAGCGTTACAACCCCGGCGACAATCCGCTGAACCTGCAGTTTACACCACACAAATACGGTCCCTACGCCAACCGGCTCGACCACCTGCTGAACAATCTGGATGGCAGCTACCTGCACTCCGAAAAGCGCATCAGCGATGCCAATCCGCTGGATGTAATCTGGTTCGACGATGAACGCAAGGCCTTTGTTCAGACCTATCTAAAGAGCGAAGCCAAGGCCTACACGCAAGCTCTAGAATTCACGGCAACACTGATCGATGGCTTTGAATCACCCTTTGGCATGGAACTGCTGGCGACCGTGGACTGGCTGCTGGCCCGCGAAGGCGTGGCACCCAACGTTTCGGCCTTGCGTGAAGGGCTCCGCCATTGGCGAGGTGGACCGGGCGCTGCCGCCCGTAAGGACCGCCTCTTCGATGACCGAGCACTGGGCATTGCCCTTGAGCGGCTGACGCAGCCTGCGACAGCGCTGGCTTAAGGGGGGAGCTAATACACGGAGGACGAATGGCTTTTTTGCTACAGCTGACTGAGTTGGGCTTGGTAGTGATCGACCGGGGAAATCTCGTGCTGTAGGAGCAGCACTCGGCCTGCATGCCAGGGCGCGGCCCAATTACCGGTACAGCAAAGAGTGGGCGGTTTTCCGAATGTAAAGCATAGAGCTGGGTTTGTGAGTGCAGATGTTGATACCGAATTACCTCACTAAGAAAACATGGTATTTATCATGGCATACGATGAGTTATCGCATCTCAACTTGTTGAAAATAAATAATATTTTTATGTCATTTACCATGGATTGGGAGTGATCTCGCGTCTGGCACCGGCTGGTGCCGAGTCGCACGGAACCAAGCTAAGCCCGCGTCATTGCGGGCTTTTTTGTGATTTCGGCCGACCCGCCCCGCCTGCCGCAGGGCAGACTTCGCTGCCGCAGGCATACCAGGGCAGCCTGGAAACCGTGCTCGCCGCGAGCTGGCGATAAGGCGCGTCTGCGCGCTTCGAGAAGCCCGCGACGGGGCTGCTGCCCTGTCGCGGGTCTCGCCTTGAACTGCTGATCCCCCGGACTCACGATGCCTTCACAGAACGCACCCGGCCCGCAGGCCGCGCTGCAGAGCGGCTCCGTTGTTCACCCTGTTGCCGATGACGCTGCGCAAGCCGCTCCCCGCCCGACAGCGGCTTGCATGCGCGGGCGGCCGACGTGGAGCAGCTGGCGCATGAGTTCGGTGCCGGCGGCGCGGGCTTTGGCCGTACCGAGGCCCTCTTGGCGGCGAAGAAGCTGGGACTCGCGCCCGGTGCGTGCGGCCACATCCGGCACGTCTCGAGGCACCCCGCCGCGGGGCGCTTCGCGGCTCTCCCGGGCGGGCTGTCGCCCCATCGGGGTTCGCGCGCGGTGCATCTCCGCCGCCCTCCGACCAGATGGGGATAACTGGCGCCGCGGTGCTTGCAGGACGGGCCGGGAGCCTCGCAGGTTTCGTGTACGGATATTTCATCTTCTTGTTTGAATCTGGCTTCAATCCATGTGCTGTTTTTCAAATGACCTTTGTAAGTCACGATGGCTTCACGCCGTTCGCGCCGTGATGTCCACGAATGCCGGGGTTTAGCGGGCCTGCATGCCGGGCCTGCTTCGGTCAGGGGCGTCGCTGGCGCGATGGCTCGCCACCTGCCTTCGCAGCGTAGGCCCGTCCGAGGCCGCAGGGCTTCGGTCTGGGGAACGGCTTACGGAGCGCGTGGCGCCTTTCCACGACAGAGGAGACATTCATGAAAATCCGCCACACCCTGATTGCCCTGGCGCTTGCCGGGGCGGGCCTGAGTGCCCAGGCCGCCGGCTTCAGCCTCGCCAGCAGCGACATCCAGGCCGGGGCCACCGTCGGCGCCGACATGTACTGGAACAGCTTCGGTTGTTCCGGCAAGAACGTCATGCCGGCCCTGAGCTGGAAGGATGCGCCGGCGGGCACCCGCAGCTTCGCCGTCACGTTCTACGACAAGGACGCGCCCACGGGCAGCGGCTTCTGGCACTGGGTGCTCTACGACATTCCGGCCGGGACCACCCGCCTGGCGGGAGGCGCCCATGGCGGCGCGCTGCCGGCTGGCGCCGTCGAAGGAAACACCGATCTGGGCAAGCCGGGCTTCATGGGGCCGTGTCCGCCGGTGGGCCGGCAACATCGCTACGTTTATACGGTGCATGCGCTGAAGGTGGACAAGCTGCCCGTGGACGCGGGCGCCAGCCCGGCGCTGGTGGGCTTCTTCCTTTGGCAGAACCGCCTCGCTGAAGCCACGCTCGACATCAAGGCCGGGCCACGCAAGTAAGGCGTCCGCGCCGGCTGACGGGGGAGGGGATCTTGGGTATCCTCTGCCCCGTTCGATCGGGGCGCCTTGAGCGCTGCTTTCGCCGCGCTGCGCGCTTCCGGCTCCTGCCGCCGGCGTTGCTGCGGGGCGTGGCGCTGGCAGCCCGGAGGATCGATCGCCGTTCCCTTCCGCCCGCGCGGGCCCGGGGGCGGCCTGTCGATGATGGCGCGGGAGCGAGGTGGGCCCATGGCGGTGTCCGGTCTGTTTGCACGATTCCTGCCCGGCGCCTTGCTGGGCTTTGCGCGGAAGCTGCGCTTTCCGCAGCTCTTCCTGCTGACCTTGGTGTTGTTCGTGGTCGATCTGTTCGTGCCCGATTTCATTCCCCTGCTCGATGAAATCCTGCTGGCGCTGGCGACCCTGTTGCTGGCCGCGTGGAAGAAGCGGAAGACCGACGCATGAGCTCACCGGACGAGATCTTCATGCAGGTCGCGCTCGATCTGGCGCGGGAGGCGGGTGCGCTGGGCGAGGTGCCTGTCGGGGCAGTGGTGGTGCGGGCGGGCGAGATCGTGGGGCGCGGCTTCAACCAGCCGATCGGGCGCCACGACCCGACCGCGCACGCGGAAGTCATGGCGCTGCGCGATGCGGCGCGCCAGCTCGGCAACTACCGCCTGCCGGGCTGCGAACTCTATGTGACGCTGGAACCTTGCGTGATGTGCTCGGGAGCGATCTTCCACGCCCGCATCGCGCGCGTGATCTATGGCGCGCGCGACCCCAAGACGGGGGTCGCGGGTAGCGTGTGCGATCTCTATGCTGAAGCGCGCCTGAATCACCACGCCAGCATCAGCGGCGGAGTGCTGGCAGAGGCATGCGGCGGGCTGCTCTCGGCCTTCTTCGTGGCCCGACGCCAGCGCGCGGCGACTTCCTGAACCGCTTGGCGCGCTGGACCCGCCCGGGCCGGCGCGGCGCTCAGTCGACGACGTAGGGCAGCGTGGCGAGCGTGAGGCGCGCGCCATCCGGCGCGGCAAGGTGCAGTTCGCCGCCCTCGAAGGCCGCGATCTGCGCCACGGCGAGCAGATCGAAGCCCCCCGTGGGCGCCGGCTGCGCGCTGACGACCTTGCCGCAGGACTGCTCGCCGAACGCCGGGGCGTACAGGTCGGTGCCGCTGGCGGGGGCCGTGTCGCTTGCAGCGTGCAGCCGGAACATGCGCTTCTTGAGCTTGCCGAGGTACTGCGTGCGCGCCACGATTTCCTGGCCCGGGTAGCAGCCCTTCTTGAAATTCACGCCGCCCAGGAGCTCGAAGTTCAGCATCTGGGCGATGAATTCGTCCTGCGTCTGCGCATCCACGAGTGGCAGCCCGGCCTGGATGTCGAGCCAGCGCCACGCCGCGCTGCCCGCCGGGCGCGCGCCTGCGGTTGCCAGCGTCTGCCACAGCGCTTCGGCGGCGCCGGCGGCCACGTCCAGAATGTAGCGCTCGCCGTCGAGGCGGATCACGCGGGCGTCGCCGGGCGTCACGTCGAGGGCTTCCGCAGGAGCGGTCAGCCCGGCCGCCGTCAGCAGCGCGGCGGCGCGCCCGCCCGCGAGGCCGATCAGCACGCGCGCCTGCGTGGCGTCGTGCAGGGTCACCTTGGCACGCAGGACGTACATCGCGAGCTTCTTGGTGATCGCGGCCTGCAGGTCGGCCGACAATGCGAGCAGGTAGCCGGCCTCGTCGCGCCAGACGACGAAGCTCGCGATCATGCGGCCCTTGGGCGTGCTGAGACTGTTGTGCTGGGCCCGCGCGGGTGAGAGGTTCTTGACGTCGTTCGAGCCGAGGTTGTGCAGGAAGCCGGCGGCGTCGGCGCCCGTGGCGTGGATCAGGCCAAGATGGAGCAGGGGCACGATGACCGTGTCCTGCGCGGCCAGGGTGGTTTCTTCGGCGGCCGTCGCGAAGCTCACGCCAGCGGCATCGACGCGCGCGCCACGCTCGCCGAGAAAGCGGGTCCAGTCTGTGTTCATGTCGGGTCCAGGGGGAGGGCGGGTTTCCGCTATTATAGGGCGCCGCTGGCCTGGGCCGGCCTGAACGCCGTTTTCAAGATGCTGAAATTCCTCGCCCGGCTGATCGGGTGTTCCGTTCTGCTTTGCGTGCTTGCCGGCCTCGCCGCGGCCTGGCTGACCCTGCGTCCCTTGCCGATGCGCGAAGCCACGATCGACTTCGATGTCGCGCGCGGCATGCCCATGCGCCGCGTCGCCGAGCGGGTGGAGGCCGCCGGCGTCGAAGTCTGGCCGCCGGCCCTGACGCTGGTGGCGCGCGTCACGGGCAACGCCGCACGGGTGAAGGCCGGCAGCTATCGCCTCGACAAGCCCGTGAACATGTGGGAACTCGTGGCGTTGATGACCACCGGGGCGAATGCGTACTCCGATCTCGCGATCATCGAAGGCTGGAATTTCTCGCGCCTGCGCGCCGCGCTGGCCGCGCACCCCGATCTCGCGCACGACACCGCCGCGCTGGGCGACGCGGAGCTCATGGCGCAGCTGGGCTACCCCGGCGTGGCGCCGGAGGGCATGTTCGCGCCCGATACCTACAGCTTTTCGCGCGGGGCGAGCGAACTCGAACTCCTGCGCCGCGCCGCGCGCCATCAGCAGCGCGTGCTGGAGCGCGCGTGGAAAGAGCGCGTCGCCGATCTGCCGCTGCGCTCGCCGTATGAAGCCCTGATCCTGGCCTCGGTGGTCGAGAAGGAAACCGGGCGTGGCGAAGACCGCCCGCACGTGGCCTCGGTGTTCATCAACCGCTTGCGTGTCGGCATGCCGCTGCAGAGCGACCCCACGGTGATTTACGGCATGGGCAGCGGGTTCGACGGCAACCTGCGCCGCCGCGACCTGCGCGCCGATACGGCATTCAATTCCTATACGCGCAACGGCCTGCCGCCCACCCCGATCGCCATGCCGGGGCGCGC
Source organism: Candidatus Dactylopiibacterium sp. (assembly GCA_031119555.1). Taxonomy (GTDB): domain Bacteria; phylum Pseudomonadota; class Gammaproteobacteria; order Burkholderiales; family Rhodocyclaceae; genus Uliginosibacterium. Next base: position 2,018 of record JAVHXQ010000027.1, on the reverse strand, counting down.
GGCGCTGGAAGCCACGCTGAATCCGGCGCCCGGAAGCTACTTCTATTTCGTGGCGCGCGGAGATGGCAGCAGTGCCTTTTCGCGCACCCTGGACGAACACAACCGCGCCGTCGCGCGTTATCAGAGAGCAGGCCGGCCATGAGCCAGAATGGGCGTTTCATCACGTTTGAAGGCATAGACGGCGCGGGCAAGAGCACGCAGATCGCGGCCACGCTGGACTGGGTGCGCGCACACGGCCACGTGGCGGTGCAATCGCGCGAGCCGGGGGGCACGCCGCTGGGCGAACGTCTGCGCGAGCTGCTGCTGAACGAACCCATGCACCTCGAGACCGAGGCCCTGCTGATGTTCGCGGCGCGGCGCGAACATCTGGCGCGCGTCATCGAACCCGCGCTGGCGGCGGGGCAGTGGGTAATCTGCGATCGCTTCTCGGACGCCAGCCATGCCTACCAGTGTGGCGGGCGCGGGCTGCCGGTCGCGAAGTTCGAGGCGCTCGAGCAGTGGGTGCATCCGGCGCTGCAACCCGACCTGACCTTTCTCTTCGACCTCGCCCCGGAGATCGCGGCAGCCCGTCTGCAGAGCGGTCGCGCAAACGCCGACCGCTTCGAGCGCGAGCAGCGCGACTTCTTCGAGCGTGTGCGCGACGCTTATCTCCAGCGCGCTGCGGCCAGCGCGGGGCGCATCGTGGTCATCGACGCGGCGCGCCCCCAGGAGGCGATCCTGGCCGACGTGCTGGCCACGCTCGAGGCCCGCTTCCGATGAGCATCGAGAGTTTGCCCGAATGGTTGCTGCCCGCCTGGCGGGATCTGCGCGCGCGCGGCGAGCGCCTGCCGCACGCCCTGCTGCTGTGCGGCCCGGCTGGCAGCGGCAAGCGTCTTTTCGCGACGCATTTCGCGCGGGCGCTGTTGTGCCGCACGCCGGATGCCCGGGGGTTTGCCTGCGGCCATTGCGCCGACTGCACATGGCTGGCCGCCGGCAACCATCCCGATCTTTTCACGGTGATCCCCGCCGCCGATGAGGAAGAGGCGGAAGACGCCGACGCCACCGAAGGCGGCAAGAAGGAAAAAGCCCGCTCCACGCAGATCGTCATCGACCAGGTGCGCAGCTTGCAGGCCGCGCTGGAGATCGGCAGCGGCGGGCATGCCGGCGGCCGCCGCGTGGTCATCCTGGACCCGGCCGAGGCCATGAACGTGGCCGCCGCGAATGCCTTGCTCAAGAGTCTGGAGGAACCCGTGGGCAGCACGGTGTTCCTGCTGCTGAGCCATGTGCCGCGCCAGCTGCTGCCCACCATCCGCAGCCGCTGCCAGGTGATCGACTTTCCGCGCCCGGCGCGCGCCGTGGCCCAGGCATGGCTCGAGCAGCAGGGGGTCAAGGATGCAGCCCTGCTGGGATTCGCGAGCGGCCTGCCGCTGGCCGCGCGGGAGCTGGCGCAAGGCGCGCGCGGCGAGCTGCGCCGTCAGCTCGCGGCGGAACTCGGGCGGCTCGACAGCCTGGACCCGCTCAAGCTCGCCGCCGACTGGGAGGCGCGCCTCAAGTCCAGGCCCGCGCTCGAATGTGGTTTCGCGATGCCGGACCTGCTCGACTGGCTGCAGCGCTGGCTCGCCGATGGCGTGCGCGTGGCCCACGGGCTCCCGCCGGCCTGCTTCGAGGACGCCCGGGCCGATCTGGCACGGCTCGCGCAGGGGCGCGCCGAGCGCTATCTCGAAGCCTATCGCGCGATCCAGGCCCATCGTCGCGCGGCCCAGCACCCCCTGAACGCGCGCCTCTTTCTGGAAGACATCGCCCTGTGCCTGCGGCGCACCACCGCATGAGGTGTTGCGAATACCTCGAAACGGCGGCTGTGAGGCCGTTTCCAACCATATAAGCCTGGCAATGAAGGGGGTGATGTACTAGAATCTCCCCCTTTCCAGTGCTGGATAAGTGTTGCCCCACCGGGCGCTTAGCTCAGTTGGTAGAGCGCCTCCCTTACAAGGAGGATGTCGGGGGTTCGAGTCCCTCAGCGCCCACCATCCAGCGCCTTG
>JAVHXQ010000026.1 GCA_031119555.1 Candidatus Dactylopiibacterium sp. | reverse complement strand
AGGTGTGGGAGTGGAAGGAATACTCCGGCAGCACCATCACGCGCCAGATGCGCCGGCTGGGCACCTCGCCGGACTGGCCGCGCGAGCGCTTCACGATGGATGCGGGCCTCTCGAAGATCGTCACCGAAACCTTCGTGCGCCTCTACGACGAAGGCCTGATCTACCGTGGCAAGCGCCTGGTGAACTGGGACCCGGTGCTGGGCACGGCGGTTTCCGACCTCGAAGTGGTGAGCGAAGAGGAAGACGGCTTCCTGTGGCACCTCAAGTATCCCCTCGCGGACGGCTCGGGCCATCTCGTGGTCGCCACCACGCGCCCCGAAACCCTGCTCGGCGATACCGCCGTCATGGTGCATCCCGAGGATGAGCGCTACGCCCATCTGATCGGCCGGAAGGTCGCGCTGCCGCTGTGCGACCGCGAGATTCCCGTCATCGCCGACGACTACGTGGACCGCGCGTTCGGCACCGGCGTGGTCAAGGTCACGCCCGCGCACGACTTCAACGACTACGCGGTGGGCCAGCGTCACGGCCTGCCGATGATCTCCGTGCTCACGCTGGACGCGAAGATCAGCGACGCCGCGCCCGGGAAATACCGTGGCCTGGATCGCTTCGAGGCGCGCCGCCAGATCGTGGCCGACTTCGAAGCCCTGGGGCTGCTCGCCGAAGTCAAGCCGCACAAACTGATGGTGCCGCGCGGCGACCGCACCAACGTGGTCATCGAGCCCATGCTCACCGACCAGTGGTTCGTGGCCGTGAACAAGCCCGGCGCGGACGGCAGATCGATCGCGCAGAAGGCCATCGAGGTCGTGGAATCGGGCGAGATCCGCTTCGTGCCCGAGAACTGGGTGAATACCTATTACGCATGGATGCGCAACCTGCAGGACTGGTGCATTTCGCGCCAGCTCTGGTGGGGCCATCAGATTCCCGCCTGGCACGGCACCGATGGCCGCGTGTGGGTCGCCCGCGACGAAGCCGACGCCCGCGCGCTCGCCGCGAACGACGGCTACACCGGCGAGCTCACGCGCGACAACGACGTGCTCGACACGTGGTATTCGTCCGCGCTGTGGCCGTTCAGCACGCTCGACTGGACGCCCGAGTGGCCGAAGAAGAGCAACCCCGCGCTGGACCTCTACCTGCCCTCCTCGGTGCTCGTCACGGGCTTCGACATCATCTTCTTCTGGGTCGCCCGGATGATCATGATGACCCGCCACATCACCGGCAAGATCCCCTTCCGCCACGTCTATGTGCATGGCCTGATCCGCGACGCGGAAGGCCAGAAGATGAGCAAGTCCAAGGGCAACGTGCTGGACCCCATCGACCTCATCGACGGCATCGGCCTCGAAGACCTGATCGCCAAGCGCACCACGGGTCTGATGAACCCCCGCGACGCCACCAAGATCGAGAAGCGGACGCGCAAGGAATACCCCGAAGGCATACCGGCCTTCGGCACCGACGCGCTGCGCTTCACGTTCGCTTCGCTCGCCTCGCCGGGCCGCGACATCAAGTTCGACATGAACCGCTGCGAGGGCTACCGCAACTTCTGCAACAAGCTCTGGAACGCCACGCGCTTCGTGCTCATGAACTGCGAAGGCAAGGATTGCGGGCTCGACAAGCGCGCCGCGGCGGCCGGCTGCGACGGCAGCTACCTCAGCTTCTCGTTCGCCGACCGCTGGATGGCGAGCCGCCTGCAGCGCGCCGAAGCCGAGATCGCGCAGCACTTCGTCGATTACCGCCTCGATCTGGTCGCGCGCACGATCTACGAACTGGTCTGGGACGAGTACTGCGACTGGTATCTGGAACTCGCCAAGGTGCAGCTCACGACCGGGGACGAAGCCGCCCAGCGCGGCACGCGCCGTACCCTCGTGCGCACGCTCGAGACGCTGCTGCGCCTCGCGCATCCGCTGATCCCCTTCATCACCGAGGAACTCTGGCAGACCGTGGCCGTGGTCGCGGGGCGCAAGCACACCGACTTCATCGGTACCGCGCCCTACCCCACGATAGAACCCTCGCGCCTCGACGAAGCCGCCGAAGCGCGCATCGCGCAGCTCAAGGAAATGATCGGCGCCGTGCGCAGCCTGCGCGGCGAGATGAGCCTCTCGCCCGCGCAGAAGGTCCCGCTGCTCGTGGCCGGCGACACGGAGGCGGCGCGCGCCTTCGCCCCCTACCTCGCGGCGCTCGCCAAGCTGTCGGAAGTGACCGCCGTGGGCGCGGAGCTGCCCGCGTCTCCCGCTCCGGTGCAGGTGGTCGGCGAATTCCGCCTCATGCTCCAGATCGAAATCGATCTGGCCGCCGAGCGCGAACGCGTGGGCAAGGAGATCGCGCGCATCGAAGGCGAGATCGCCAAGGCCAACGCCAAGCTGGGCAACGAAGGCTTCGTCGCGCGTGCGCCGGCCGCCGTCGTGGAGCAGGAGAAAAAACGCCTGGCCGATTTCACGGCCACGCTGGCCAAGCTGGTCGAGCAGCTCGCGCGTCTCGCCTGAGCACGCCTCGCCGCCCGCGTGAAGGCCGCCCCCGGGCGGCCTTTTTCATGCCCAGCCAGCGCCACCGGCACCGCACGGCCCCAGGCGCGCCCTTCGGGGGCGCCCGCTCCAGCGCGAGCCACTCAGGCGAAGACATCGCGAACCCGGGGGCTGGCGGCGTCATCCGCCGGGCACGGCGCGGCGAGGCCCCGCCGATCGCGCCGGCCCGCCCTGCCGCGAACGAGGGCCGCGCAGGCCGCAGCCGGCGCCCACCCGCAAGCGCCTCGCCGCGCCACGCCTGCCCGCGCGAGGTACGGGCGAGCGGTTCAGCGCTCCGAGCCGGACACCACGTCCAGCCACACCGCGAGCAGCAGGATCGAGCCCTTCACGATCATCTGCCAGTAGCTCTCCACGCTGAGCATGGACATGCCGTTGTCCAGACTCGCCATGATGAGCGCGCCGATGATCGCGCCCAGCACCGTGCCCGAGCCCCCGCGCATCGACGCACCGCCGATGAAGCAGGAGGCGATCGCGTCCAGCTCGCCCATGTTGCCCGCCGAGGGCGACCCCGCCGCCAGCCGCGCCGTGTTGGTCAGCCCCGCCAGCGCGCACATGAGCCCCATCAGGCCGAACAGCGACATCTTGACGAGCCGCGTATTCACGCCCGACAGGCGGGTGGCTTCGAGATTGGACCCCACGGCGTAGATGCGCCGGCCGAACACCGTGCGCCGGGCCACGAACGAGAAGGCGCCCAGGATGATGAGCATCAGCAGCACCGGCACCGGAATGCCTTCGTAGCTGTTGAGCACGCTCACGAAGCCCGCGATGATGATGCCGATGGCGGCGAGCTTGCCGCCTTCCTGCCAGACGCTCGCCACGGGCAACTGATAACGGCGGCGGTTGGCACGGCCCACGAAGGTCAGCGCCACGACGATCGCGAACAGCAGCACCGCGAGCACATACCCCGCGAAGGGCGGCAGGTAGGCCTGGCCCAGGCCGACGAAGCTCTGGGATTCGATGGCGATGGTGGAGCCGTCGGTCACGGCGAGCAGGACGCCGCGGAACACCAGCATGCCGGCGAGCCCCACGATGAAGGATGGCACGCGCAGGTAAGCGATCCAGTAACCGTTGAAGAGCCCCAGCGCCAGGCCCAGCAACAGCACCACGGGCAGGTTGAGCCAGAACGGCAGCTGGAAGCTCACGTCCAGCACCGCCGCCACGCCCCCCAGCAGACCGAGCATGGAGCCCACGGAGAGATCGATCTCGCCCGCGATGATCACGAACACCATGCCGCAGGCCAGCATGGCGGTGATCGCCATCTGGCGCAGCAGGTTGGAAAGGTTGCGCGAGGTCAGGAAGGCGCCCTCGCTCTGCCAGGTGAAGAAGGTCCAGATCAGCGCGATGGCAATCAGCAGGGTGAGGATCTTGTAGCGCGAGAACAGCTGCTGCAGCGTGCGAAGTGAGCTCATGTCGGGAAGCCTTGTGGTCTTGTCATGGGTTTCAGTCCGCCCGTGCGGCGGGCGGTGTCTCGGTCTGGCCGATCGCGGCGGCCATGACGGCTTCCTGGCTGAGGCCGTCATTCACGAAGTCGCCCCGCAGGCGCCCCTCGCCGATCACGATCACGCGGTCGGCCACGCCCAGCAGCTCGGGCAGCTCCGAGCTGATCATGAGGATGGACATGCCCTCCTTCACGAACGCCATCATGAGCTTGTAGATCTCGTACTTGGCGCCCACATCCACGCCTCGCGTGGGCTCGTCGAGAATCAGCACGCGCGGTGCGGGCTGCAGCATCTTGGCGAGCACGGCCTTCTGCTGGTTGCCGCCCGAGAGCCCGCGTATCGGCAGCAGCGACGACGCGGTCTTGATGCGCATGCGCTCAATCATGCGGTCGATCACGCGCAGCTCCCCGACGCTGTCGACGACGCCGTGGCGCGCATGCGCGGACAGGACCGAGAGTGTGATGTTGTGGCCCACGCCCATCAGGGGCACGATGCCGTGGCGCTTGCGGTCCTCGGGGACGAGGCAGATGCCGGCGGCGACCGCCTCCTGCGGCGAGCGGACGGAAAGCCGCCGGCCTTCCATCCACAGCTCCAGCGTGCTGCGCCCCGGGTAGGCGCCGAAGATCGCCATCGCCATCTCGGTGCGGCCCGCGCCCACCAGCCCCGCCACGCCCAGGATCTCGCCGCGCCGCAGCGCGAAGGAAACGTCGTCGACGCGCTTGCGCGCGGGGTTGTCCGGGTCGTAGCAGGTCACGTGGCGCGCTTCGAAGATGACCTCGCCGATGGCATGCGGCTCGCGCGGGAAGAGTTCGGTGATCTCGCGCCCCACCATCATCGCGATGATCTGCTCCACGCTGAGTTCGCCCATGGGCCGCGTGCCGATGTGACGGCCATCGCGGATCACGGTGATGGTGTCGCAGACGGCCTCGATCTCTTCGAGCTTGTGAGAGATCAGCACGCTCGCCACGCCCTTCTTCTTGAGTTCGCGCAGGATGTCGAGCAGCACTTCGGTTTCCGCGCGCGTGAGCGAGGACGTCGGCTCGTCCAGAATCAGCAGCCGCGCCTGCTTGTTGAGGGCCTTGGCGATCTCGATGAGCTGCTGATGCCCGCCGCCGTACTGCGACACGGGCAGGGCGACGTTCACCTGCGGCATGCGCAGCTCGGCCATGAGCGCCGCCGCGCGCCGGTGCATGGCCTCGTAATCGAGCATGCCGAAGGCATTCGTGATCTCGTTGCCGAGAAAGATGTTTTCGGTGACGGACAGATGCGGCACCAGCATGAGTTCCTGGTGGATGATCACGATGCCCGCGGCTTCCGTCTCGCGGATGCTGCGCGCCTGCAGCTCGCGCCCTTCCCACAGGATGCGTCCGCTCCAGGTGCCGTGCGGATACACCGCCGACAGCACCTTCATGAGCGTGGACTTGCCCGCGCCATTCTCGCCGCACAACCCGACGCATTCACCGGCGCGCACCGCGAGATCGATTCCGTCGAGCGCCTTCACGCCCGCGAAATCCTTCACGATGGCGCGCATTTCAAGCAGGTATTCGCTCACCTTGTCTCCACTGCCAGATCGCGTAACCCCGGTCCGCGCGGCGGCCGGGGTGGCGGAAACGCGCGGAGCCGGGCGGCCCCGCGCGGCGCGGCCTTACTTGAGGCCGAGCTGTTCCTTCGTGAAGAACTTGTCGGTCACGAGCAGGTCGGCATTCGCCTTGGTGATGGTGGTGGGCGCGAGCAGCACGGAATCGACCTTCTTCGCGCCATTGTCCAGTTGCGCGTTGAAGGCGGGCTTCTCGCCCTTGACGAGCTGCACGGCCAGCTTGGCGGCACCCGCGGCAATCTCGCGGATGGGCTTGTACACCGTGAGGGTCTGGGTGCCCGCGATCACGCGGCGCACGGCGGCGAGTTCGGCGTCCTGCCCCGACACGGCCACCTTGCCCGCGAGCTTCTGCGCGGCCAGCGCCTGTACCGTCCCGCCCGCGGTGCCATCGTTCGAGGCGATGATGGCATCGACCTTGTTGGCGTTGCGCGTGAGCACGTTCTCGGTGATCTTGAGCGCCTCCTCGGGGCTCCATTCCTTGACCCACTGGTCGCCGAGGATCTTGATGTCGCCCCGGTCGACATAGGGCTTGAGCACCTTCATCTGTCCCGCGCGCAGCAGCTTCGCGTTGTTGTCGGTGGGCGCGCCGCCGAGCAGGTAGTAGTTGCCCTTGGGCACGACCTTGACGACGCCTTCGGCCTGCATCGCACCCACGCGCTCGTTGTCGAAGGAGATGTAGGCATCCACGTCGGCATTGAGGATCAGGCGGTCATAGGAAACCACCTTGATGCCGGCTTTCTTCGCGTCGCGGATGGTGTTCGTGAGCACCTTGGAATTGAAGGGCACGATCACGATCACATCGACCTTGCGCGCGATGAGGTTCTCGATCTGCGAGATCTGCCGCTGCTCGTTGGCATCGGCCGACTGCACGTGCACTTCCGCGCCCAGGCCCTTGGCGGCCTCGAGGAAATAATCGCGGTCGCGCGTCCAGCGCTCGACGCGCAGATCGTCGATGGAGAACCCGATCACGGGCTTCTCCTTGGACGCAAGGGCGGGCAGGGCAACGAGCGCGGTGCTGGCGACAAGGGCTGCGATCAGGCTGCGACGAAAAGTGGAATGTCTCATCAGGGTCTCCTTTGGTGAGGACTGCTGGGCGCCGTGCGGGAGCTTGCGTGGTGGCGAAGATGCGCTCCCGGTCGATGGCGGTCCGCCCGGAACACGAGAGCCCGCAAGCGGCTGCCTGCGGCTCGCCGGGCGGGCGTATCCGCTAAGCTAACGCCGCATCCGGGCTAAGCAATACAGGCAAACCACGATCCATCACGCCCGCGCGCTCGATGACGGGCGGAAATCCCAAAGGAATCAGAAACGCAGGCACGCGCGCCGGCACCCTGGCGAGAAGGGCCGTTCATCCGCTCGCGCCCGCGCACGGGCGCGAAGCCGACACGGCGGGCTAATCGATGGGACCGTCGTGCAGGTGGCGGCGCACCGACAGGCCCGCGCCGAGCCAGCCGAGCAGCGCGGCGAAGGCCAGCAGCGCCGCCACGCCCGCCGGCCCCGGCCCGGCGAGATCGAGCACGATGCTGTAGCTGCGCGCGAAAGCCTCGATGCGCGGCGCGATCTGCCACAGCAGCAGCGCCACGATGCCCCACGCCACGACGCCGCCGAGCAGGCCTTGCAACAGGCCGAAATACAGGAACGGTCGCCGCACGAAGCTGCGCGTGGCCCCCAGCAGCAGGCTGACCGCGATCTCGTGCCGCTGGGTGAGGATCTGCAGGCGGATGGTGTTGAAACTCACGATCACCAGCGCGGCACCGAGCAGACCGGCAAGCACGTACATGCACCAGCGCCCGAGCCCGACGGCGGCATGCAGCCGCTCGACCCAGGCGGAATCGAGCTGCACGTAATCCACCTGCGGCTTCGCCGCGAGGCTGACGCGGATCGCTTCGAAGTCGGCCGGATCGTCGCCATGCGGCTCGATCACGAAGGCGTCGGGCAGCGGATTTTCCTCGAGCGTGCCAGCCACGTCGGCGAAGCCTCCGCGCGCGGAGAGCTGGCGCAGCGCCTCGTCGCGCGGCACGAAGCGCTGGCTGGCGATGCGCGCATCGGCACGCAGTTGCTCGCCGAGGGCGCGCGCGGCCGCCTCGCTGGTTCCCGTCTTGAGGAAGACGCTGATCTCGGGCTTGCCCGAGACGCCGCGCGCCAGCCGGCCGACGTTGTCGACGAGCACCAGACCCAGCGCGGGCAGGCTCAATGCAATCGCCACCACGAGCGCGGAGAGCAGGCTGGCGAGCGGACGGGCCACGAGGCGCGAAAAGGCGCCACGCAGCGCGAGCTGGTGCAGGAACAGAGTGTGCGTCATGCCAGCAGCCTCCCTTGCGCGAGTTCGATGCGGCGCGCGCCGTAGGGCGAAAAGAGCGTTTCGTCGTGCGTGGCGAGCAGGATGGTCACGCCCGCGGCGTGAAAGGCGCGGAACAGCGCCGCGATCTCGCGCGCATAGGCCGGGTCCAGATGCGCCGTGGGCTCGTCGGCGATCAGGATCGACGGGCGATTGACGATGGCGCGCGCAATCGCGGCGCGTTGCTGCTCGCCGCCGGAGAGCGTGAGCGGCATGGCACCTCCGAACCCCTTGAGCCCCACCTTCTCGAGCGCGGCATGCACGCGCCGCTCGGCGTCCCCGGGCGGATAGCCCGTCACGAGCAGGGGCAGCATCACGTTGTCGAACACCGTGCGGTCGGTCAGCAGGCGATGCTCCTGCATGACCAGGCCCAGGCTGCGACGCAGGTAGGGCATCTGGTTGGGGCGCAGGCCGCCGACATCCTGGTCGTTGACCCAGACCCGGCCCGCCGTGGGCCGCTCGAGCCCCGCAAGCAGCTTGATGAGCGTGCTCTTGCCGGCGCCCGAATGCCCCGCGAGCACCAGCAGCTCGCCGTGGCGGATTTCCAGGCTGACGTCGGAGAGGGCGTCATGCCCGTCGGCGTAGCGCTTGCTGACCTGATCGAAACGGATCATCGGAAAAAGGAGGGGACGAACGAAAAGCCGGAGTGTACCCGCAGCACAAAGGAAAGGGCGCCACGCAGGCGCCCTTCGTCAGGCCGCACGCGTGTGGCGTCAGGGCTTGCGCGCGAACTGGCGGGCCAGCCAGTCGTAGGCGTAGTCCTGCTGCGGCGCCTCGAAGACGTGGCCGCCCGGCCACACCTTGCTCTCGAAACGTTCGGAAGCCTGCCAGGCGCCCCACACCCCACGCATCCTGGCGAACGCGGCATTGACCGAATCCATGGGGAACAGGCCATCCTTTTCGCCCGCGTAGATCAGCATCGGCTTGGGGGCGGCGAGACTCGCCACGTCGGGATAGTCGAGGAAGCGCATGAGCCCGGGATGCGTCATCTGCCAGGCCGAGCCGCCGCGCAGCTGATTGTTGCCCGGCACCATGAGCCCGGCCGCGGTGCCCATCCAGTTGACGGCGACGCTGGCCTTCACGCTGTCGGACAGCGCGGCGGCCTGCCAGGCGCGGAAGGCGCCCATTGAAAAACCGATCGCCGCGACGCGCTGCCGGTCGACCTCGGGCAGGCTGGCGACGAAGTCCGCCGCGCGCACGTCCTCGAGCGCCATGAGCCCCGCCAGCGAGCTGCCCATGTTGGCGAAGTTCGCCGCCAGGGCCTGCTGCATTTCGTAGGTCAGGAGGCCACGGTCGCCCCACCCCAGCGCATCGGTCGCGAAGACCACATACCCCCGCCGGGCGAGTTCGTCGCCCGGGAAGCGGCCGCTGAAGAAGCGCTGCGCCCATCCCCGGGAGGACTCCAGCCGGGCCGGGTCATTCCAGGTTTCTATCCACTTTTCCTTGCCGATGTCGAACTTGGAGCCGTGGTCGTGGTACATCACGGCCGCCGGGAACGGCCCCTTGCCCTTGGGCACGAGCAGCAGCCCCATGACGCGGCTGTCGGCCGTGACGTTGAACAGCAGCTTGCGCGCCACGTAGCTGCCGCGGTCGATCTCGTCGATCACCTGGACATCGAAGGGGGTCGCATCGGGCGCCTGCCAGGTCAGCTCCCACACCTTCGCGCGGCCGGCTTTCTGCCAGGCGGAAAGGTCCTTCACGGCGGGGCTCCACGCCATCGGGAAATCGAGGCGGGCCTTGATGCGCTCGGCCGTCACGGGAAGGTTGTCCTTCGTGACACCACTTTTCTGGAAATCGAGATTGGCAGCAATGCCAGGGTTCATGCCGGCTCCAACGAGAAACGCGGCCAGCGTGCTGGCCAGAATGGTGTGATGCAGATCCATCATGTCTCCTCGATTTTTTCTTTTAGGCCGGAAGTCACCGGATCACGTCATGTTACCGGTATCCAACAGCGCATCAACATACTCCCTGGCGTCGAATGCCTGCAAGTCGTTGATCCCCTCACCCACCCCGATGAAGCGCAGGGGCCGGGCATGCGTGCGCGCGATCGCCGCGATCACGCCGCCCTTCGCGGTGCCGTCGAGCTTGGTCACGATCAGCCCCGTCACGCCGACCGCCTTGTCGAAGGCCTTGAGCTGCGCCAGCGCGTTCTGGCCGACGTTGCCATCCAGCACCAGCAGCACCTCATGCGGCCCCGAGGGCTCCGCTTTCTGGACGACGCGGCGCACCTTGGCGATTTCTTCCATGAGATGCAGCTGGGTCGGCAGGCGGCCCGCCGTATCCACCATCACCACGTCGATGCCGCGCGCCCGCGCCGCGCTCACCGCGTCGAACGCCACCGCGGCGGGGTCGCCGCCCTCCTGCGCGATCACGGTCACGTCGTTGCGCCGCCCCCATTCCATGAGCTGTTCGCGCGCGGCCGCGCGGAAGGTGTCGCCCGCGGCGAGCAGCACGCTCTTGCCCTGGGCCTGGAAGTGGCGCGCGAGCTTGCCGATGGAGGTCGTCTTGCCCGCCCCGTTCACGCCCGCGAGCATGATGATGAAAGGCGAGTGGCCGCTCACGACGAGCGGCTGCTGCAGCGGCGCGAGCAGCGCGACGAGGAGTTCGCCGAGCACGGCGCGCAGCTGCTCGCCGGTCTCCAGGCGGTCCTGCTTCCAGCGCCGGCGCAGCTCGGTGAGCAGATACTGGGTGGCCTCGATGCCGCAATCGGCCATGATCAGCGTGGTTTCGAGTTCCTCGAGCAGATCTTCGTCGATGCGGCGACGCACGAAAACGCCGCCGATCTGCGCGCTCGTGCGCGACAGCCCGCTGCGCAGGCGCTGCAGCCAGGAAGGCCGGTCTGCGGACGGCTCCTCGGCTTGGGCCGCGGCCGGCGCCCCGGGCGCTGCCTCCACGCCAGCCAGGGCGGGCGCGGCGTCTGGCACCGCGCTGGCCGGCGCGGAAACGGGTTCCGGCCGGGCGGGTTCCGGCGGCGGGGCAAGGCGGTCGTCCGGCGCGAGCGGAGCGGGCTCGGCGGCGGGCGCCTCCTGCTTCTTGAGTTTCTTGAAGAAATCGAACATTGAGGGGGTCCGCGATGCGGCGCGGCAGCGGGCGTGCCGGCCGGATGAAAAGGGTGGCCGAGTTTAGCAGATGGCCTGCCCGCGCCCGCCGCCACGGCTGGCCCTGTGGCGCCCCGCGTGCGAGAATGCGTGCCCCGTTTTGTACCTCAGCGGACAGGATCGCCTGTGAGCAAGGTTCGCATCGTGGGCGGTTCGCACCGCTCGCGTCTCATCGAAGTGCCCGATTCGGCAGGTCTGCGCCCGACGCCCGACCGTGTCCGCGAAACCCTGTTCAACTGGCTTGGACAGGATCTCGCGGGCTGGCGCTGCCTCGACCTGTTCTCGGGCAGCGGCGTGCTCGGCTTCGAGGCGGCCTCGCGCGGCGCGCGCGAGGTGGTGATGGTGGAGTCCGCCGCGCGCGTGATGGCGAACCTGCGCGCCACCCAGGCCAGGCTGGCGCTGCCCGGCGTGCGGCTCGTGGCCGGCGACGCGCTGCGCTATCTTGGCGGCGCGCCCGGGCTGTTCGACCTGATCCTGCTCGACCCGCCCTACCGGCAGGGCTGGCTGGACCGCGTCGCGCCGCTCCTGGCGGATGCCCTGGCGCCCGAGGCGTTCGTGTATGTCGAAGCCGAAGAGGCCGTCGCCGCGCTCGCCGGCCTGGAACCCGTCCGGCAAGGCAAGGCCGGTCAGGTACACTATCAACTGTTCAAGAAGCCAGCCCCCGGGATCTCCGCATGAGCCAGCGTCTCGCCGTCTACCCCGGCACCTTCGACCCTCTCACCAACGGGCATGAAGACCTGCTGCGCCGCTCCGCGGGCCTGTTCGAGCGCATCGTGCTGGGCGTGGCCGCCAGCCGGGGCAAGCAGCCGCTGTTCTCGCTCGAGGAGCGCGTGGACATGGCGCGCGAGGTCCTCAGCGATCTGCCCAACATCGAGGTCATCGGCTTCTCGGGCCTGCTCATCGATTTCGTGCGCGACCAGGGTTCGCGCGTGATCGTGCGCGGCCTGCGCGCGGTGTCCGACTTCGAGTACGAATTCCAGATGGCGGGCATGAACCGCCGCCTGCATCCGGACGTCGAAACCCTGTTCCTGACGCCGGGCGAGGAGCACACCTTCCTCTCCGCCACGATGGTGCGCGAGATCGGCCTGCTCGGCGGCGACGTGAGCACCTTCGTGCACCCCATCGTCGCGCGGCGCATCCGCGACAAGCTCCGCCAGCAGGGCTGAGCCCGCCACACCAGCCAGCCGGCGCGCCGGCAAGCCAACGCAACACAGAAAGGACAAGCATGGCCCTGATGATCACCGACGACTGCATCAACTGCGACGTCTGCGAACCCGAATGCCCCAACGGCGCCATCTCGCAAGGCCCGGAGATCTACCAGATCGACCCCGCGAAATGCACCGAATGCGTGGGCCATTACGATGAGCCCCAGTGCCAGCAGGTCTGTCCCGTCGATTGCATCCCGCACAACCCGCAGGTGGTCGAGAGCGAAGACCAGCTCATGGCGAAGTTCATCCGCATCACGCGCAAGTAAGACGCACGCCGGCGCGGCGCCCGCGCGGGGCGCACCCGCGCCAGACCGGAATCAGGCCGCGCGCGCCGCGTGGCCCGCGGGCGGAACCTGCCGCCCCAGCGCGTCTTCGAGCGCGCCCCGCAGCGCGTCGAGATCCTCGACCTGACGCAGCAAGCCGGCTTCGGCCTGCAGGAGTTCCTTGATGCGATCCTCCAGCGTCCCCGTCGCTTCATGGACGCGCTTGACGCTTTCCAGCCGGCGCTTGAGCTGCAGCTGGTATTCACGCACCTGGGTCTCGAGCGGAGCCATGACGACGCGCAACCACTGCTCCACGTCCCGGTTGGCGAGTTCGAAGGTCTTGCGCGCTTCGAGCGCCACGGTCTCGAAGAAGCGCTGGGTCAGCGAGCCCTTCGAGTGCTTGAGCATGGACGCGAAGGTGTTGATCTCTTCGTTGAACGAGCGTTCCAGGCGCAGGATGTCGCGCTCGTAGCGCAAGGTGGAGAAGGTGGCGGGCGGCGCCAGCTTGAGCCCGTGCTCCACCGCCAGACGCGTGTACATCGCCTCCAGCATGGCCGAGATCTCGTTGATCTCGCCGGCCGAATCGCGCAGCTTGCCGCGCAGCGTGCTGAAGAAGGATTCCATGGCCTGGCGCAGCTCGCGCGACAGCATCGCACCGCTCATGGCCTCGCGCGTGCGGCGCGTTTCCCCGCGCACCGCATCCATGCCGATGTGCGCATAGACGCGGTTGCTCAGACTGGTGAAGACGCTGCGCACGGCGTGATACTTCTGCAGGCCGCGATCGAACTCGTCCTTCTCGGCGCGCACCTTGCGCATCATGTATTCGATCACGCCCTGGTTCTTGCCGCGCAGGTCGGCCATTTCGCGCAACTGTTCGCGCAGGCCGACGAGGCGCGCATGCAGCAGCTCGCCCGCGCGGGCGCTGATCTCGCCGCATTCGAGCAGCGCACTGTCGCGGATGATGTCCTGGCGCGTGGGCAGGAGTTCCTCGGACAACGCCGACTCCAGCGCCTCGATGCGCGTGCGCGCGAGCAGCGCCGCGTCGTCGTTGATGCGCGCCACCAGCGCCTTCTGCGCCGAGACGGGAAAGACATGCGCGGCCGGCACGTCCAGCGTGCTGGCCACCGAGCCCACCTGGCGCGCGATCTCGGCTTCGACGTCGCCCTCGCTGCGCAGGCCGTCCCACAGGCCGTCGATCTTGTTGAGCACGACCATGCGGCCGCGCCGCGCACCCTGCCCGGCATTCACGTGCTTGCGCCAGACCTGCAGGTCGCTCTGGGTCACGCCGGTATCGGCGGCCAGAATGAAGAGCACGGCATGCGCCGAGGGCAGCAGCGACAGCGTGAGTTCGGGTTCGGAGCCGATCGCGTTGAGCCCCGGCGTATCGACGATCACCAGCCCCTGTTCGAGCAGCGGGTGCGGGAACTGCACGATCGCGTGGCGCCATGCCGCGATCTCGACGCGCCCATCCGCATCGGGGCGCGCCCCCGCGAGCCCGCTGTCATCGACCGGAAAGCCCAGCGCCTCGGCCTCCTCGCGCGAGACGAGGCAGGTTTCGCCCACGCGCGCGAAGGCACGCTGCAGGCTTTCGGCATCGTCGAGGTCCACGGGCTCGAAGACCCATTCATCGGCGCGCGCGCGCAACTCGGCGATGCTGCCGGCATGACGCCGCGTGGCGATCGGCAGCAGGCGCACGCCCGGCTGCTGGCCGGCCTCCCACTGCAGCTCGGTCGGGCACATCGTGGTGCGGCCACTGCTCGACGGCAGGATGCGGGCCCCGTAGCCCCCGAAGAAGATCGCGTTGATGAGTTCGGACTTGCCGCGCGAGAACTCGGCCACGAACGCCACCACGAGCTTGTCCTCGCGCAGGCGGTCGAGCACGCATTGCAGGCGCAGGTCGGTATGGGCATCGCCGATCTCGTTGCGGGTCAGCCAGCTGCGCAACTGCTGCACGCGGGTGGCCACCTCGCCGCGCCAGCGGGTGTATGCCGAATAACGTTCGATCAGGGCCATCGCAAAGCTCCGGGGCATGTCAGTGTCGTGACCGCGCGCAAGACAGGCGCGCGCGGCGCGGACCAACTTGCAAGCATACCGTCGCGCACGGACAACCGGAACGCACGGACCCGCCCGGCACCGGCTCAGCCGCCGGACGGTACGCGCTGGCAGCGCGGGCAATGGAAGGTCGCGCGCTGCCCCATGACGCTGCGCGTGATGCGCGCCCCGCACACGCGGCACGCCTCGCCCTCCCGTCCATACACGAAATACTGCTGCTGGAAGTAGCCCGACGCCCCGTCGCTATGGACGAAATCGCGCAGCGAACTGCCGCCCGCCTCCAGCGCCGCGTTCAGGGTTTCGCGCAGGCACCGCGCCAGACGCACGCAGCGGGCAGCCGACAGACGGCCGGCCGGCGTGGCCGGATGGATGCGGGCGCGAAACAGGCTCTCGGACGCATAGATGTTGCCCACTCCCACCACGAGATGACTGTCCATGAGCGCGAGCTTCACGGGCGTGCGCCGGTCGCGCAGCAAGGCCGCCAGCGCCGCGCCTCCGAACCCCTCGTCGAGTGGCTCCACTCCCAGCGAGGCAAGCAGCGGATGCGCCTCGGCCGGATGCGCCAGCCACAGCACGGCGCCGAACCGGCGCGGGTCGCGCAGACGCAGCAGCAGGCTGCCGCACACGAGATCGAAATGGTCGTGCAGCCCCGCGGGCGTGCCCGCCGGCAGCACGCGCAGACTGCCCGACATGCCCAGATGGATCAGCAGCACGCCGTCATCGAAATGGATCAGCAAGTACTTCGCGCGCCGCATCACGGCACGCACCGTCTGCCCCGGCAAACGTTCCCGCAGCAGTGCGGGCACCTCGTAGCGCAGACGCGGCTGCCGCACGACGACTTCACTGACGGTGGCGTTCAGCAGCCACGGCTCCACGCCACGCCGCGTGATTTCAACCTCGGGCAACTCCGGCATGCCTTTCGCGCCTCCCCATTTCGCAGCCAGCCAAGGGCAAAACAGTACACTGCTGCTAAGATCGCCATCAAGCTGGCGCCTCGCGCCGCGCCGTCGGGAATCCCACATGCCTCGCCCTCACTGCGTCAAATCCAGCCTGCTGGCACTGATCTGCGCCTCGCTCGCGAGCGTCTCCCTTGCAGCCACGCCGGGGCGCCCGGCCGAAGGCACGCGCTCCACCGCCCTGCGCGCGCCCCTGGGCAGCGCCCAGCTGCTGGCCCAGATGCTGCTCAGCGAGATCGCGCTGGCGCGCGGCATGCTGGACGACGCGGCCTACGGCTACGCCGATCTGGCGCGCCAGAGCCAGGACGCGCGACTGATCCGGCGGGCCAATGAAATCGAGCTGGCGCGCACCATGCTGCGCGCCGAGCAGAACCCGCAGGGTGCCGAGACCCTGCTGCACCGCCAGCTCGCGGCCGCCGCGCCCGATCTGCGGGCCCGCCTGCTGCTGCAGCTGCCCGCAGTGTTTTCGCGCGCCGCCGACAAGGCCGAGGCCGCGCGCATCATCGAACGCCTCGCGAAGCCCTACCCGGAGGTCGCCGAAGCGCACTACGCGGTGGCGATCGCCCTGCGCAACGCCAACGACGCCGAAGCCGCCTTCGCCGCCGCCGAGCGCGCACAGGCGCTGCGGCCCGACTGGGAGCCCGGCATCCTGCTGCTCGTCGACAGCGCCTCCAAGGACAGGCAGGCCGAGGTCGGCGAACGCCTGCGCGCATTCAGCGCGCGCAATCCGCAGGCCATCGACGCACGCGCCACGCTGGCGCGCTGGCTCGTACAGATCGGCCAGAAGGAGGCCGCCGCGAACGAAGCCCGGCAGCTGGTCGAGGCCAACCCCGAAAACAACGAACTGCGCTTCGCGATGCTGGGCGTGGCCGTGGAAGCCGGCGATTTCGCCCAGGCCGAGACCAGCCTGCAGAGGCTGCTGGGAGACGGCTGGGGCGAGGCCGACCGGCTCCGCCTGATCCTGGCGCAGGTCCAGGAAGAACAAGGGCGGGGAGCTGCCGCGCTGCTCAATTACGCGGCGGTCGAGCCGGGGCCCTATTACGCCACGGCCGTGGGGCGCCGCGCGCGCCTGCTCGCCGACGGCGGCCAGGTGGCGGAAGCCCGCGCCGTACTGCAGGGCGCGATGCAGACTTCGACCGACGACCGCCCCGTGCTGCTCGCGCTGGAGGCCGACCTGCTGCGCCACCTTGAACGGCGCCGCGAGGCACTCGAAGTCTTCGACCGCCTGCTCGCCGAACAGCCCGAGAACACCGGCGCGCTCTACGACTCGGCACTGGTCGCGGAACAGCTGGGGCGCCCGGCCGACTTCGAGCGACGCCTGCGCCGGCTGCTGACGATCAACCCGCAGCACGCCCACGCGCTCAACGCGCTGGGCTACTCGCTGGCCGAGCGCAACACCCGGCTCGACGAAGCACGCACGCTGATCGAGAAAGCGCACGCGCTGGAACCCGAAGATCCGGCCATCCTCGACAGTCTTGGCTGGCTGGATTTCCGCCAGGGTCGCCTCGAGGCCGCCGAAACGCAGCTGCGCCGCGCCTACGCGACCTTCCCCGACCCCGAGGTGGCCAGCCACCTGGTCGAGGTACTGTGGGCCGCCGGCAAGAAGGATGAAGCGCGCGCCCTGCACGCGCGAGCACTCGAAGCCGCACCGGCCAACCCGCTCCTGCAGCGCATCGCCAAACGTCTGGGACTCTGACCCGCCGCCCCATGAATCGCCTCTTCCGTCTCGCCGGCCTGCTGGCCGCGCTGCTGCTCGCCGCCTGCGCGAGCACGCCGCCCGCTCCGCAGGTGCCCGTTGCGCGCCCGGTGCGCGAAGCGCTGCAGAGTTTCGCCTTCAATGGCCGCGTCGCCATCACCCAGGGGCGCAGCTCCAACACCGTGCGCATCGCCTGGGAACATGCTCCCGCGCGCGACGTCATCGGTTTCGCCACGCCGCTGGGAACCGTGCTGGCGGAGCTGCAAAGCACGCCGGAAGGCGCGCTCTGGACCAACGCCGACGGCGACCGCTACGCCGCGCCGACGGCCGATCGCCTCATCACGCGCCTGACCGACAAGCCCGTCCCCGTCAACGCGCTCGCCCTCTGGGTGACCGGGCGCCTCAGCCCCCGCGCCGAGGGCGTGGAGCGCGACGCCCTGGGGCGCTTGCGGCAGGCTTCGGACCAGGGCTGGTCGGTCCGCGTCACGGCCTACGAAAGCGATCTGCCCAATGCGCTGCCACGCGCGCTCGACCTCGAGTACCCCGATCTGCGCCTGCGCATCGCGATAGAAGAATGGTTCCTCTAGACGATTTCGAGCACTGTCCGGCCCCCGCGAAGATCAACCTCTTCCTGCATGTCACGGGGCGCCGCGACGACGGCTACCACCTGCTCCAGACGGCGTTCCGCATGATCGACCGGGGCGACTCCCTGAGTTTCGCCCGCCGCGACGACGCCCGCATCGAGCGGGCCAACGACGTTCCGGGTGTCCCGGCGGAAGCCGATCTCGTCGTGCGTGCCGCGCGCCTCCTGCAGGCACGCACGGGCTGCGGGCTGGGAGCCACGATACGCGTCGACAAGCGCCTGCCCATGGGCGGCGGGCTCGGCGGCGGCAGCTCGGACGCGGCCACCACGCTGCTGGCGCTCAACCGCCTCTGGGGGCTGGACTGCACACGCGCCGAGTTGCAGGAATGGGCCCTGGCGCTGGGCGCCGACGTGCCTTTCTTCATTTTCGGCGAAACGGCCTGGGCCGAGGGCGTCGGCGAAACCCTGCGCCCGCTGGCGCTGCCGGCGGCCCATTACGTGGTCGTCGAGCCGCCCGTTTCGGTCCCTACCGCTGAAATTTTCCGGCAAAAAGAGTTGACAAGAGACACTTCGGTGCTAATAATGCCGGGCTTCGCAGCTGCACAAACGCAGGCGTTTCTGGAACAACGGGGACGCAATGATCTGCAAGCAGTTGCCTGCAGGCTGTACCCGCAAGTGCAAGGCGCGATCGACGCCTTGGGCAGATTCGGCACAGCGCGCATGAGTGGTTCGGGAGCCTGTGTGTTCCTGGCTTGTGCGAACGAGAAGCAGGCAAGCGCGGTCGTCGATGCGCTGCAGGATGAGTGGAAGGCGTGGCATGCGCCGGCACTCGACAGGCATCCGATGCACGCCTGGGCGAAAAATTGAGTTTCAAGCCGCGATGGCTTCGCGTTGGCGCCGTCGCAGGCAATACGGTTTTGTTGGGGAGTCGCCAAGTTGGTTAAGGCACCGGATTTTGATTCCGGTATTCGAGGGTTCGAGTCCTTCCTCCCCAGCCCGCAACAAGATCCGGGCAGGTCACAGTCGAGGCTGTCGGCCTGCCCGAATCGTTTCTGCTAACGCAAATTCGCACGAGGTAGTCATGGCTTACCGCAGCCTGATGGTCTTCACTGGCAACGCCAACCCCAAGCTGGCCGCCGATGTCGTGAAGCGTCTGGGTATTTCGATCGGTTCGGCAACCGTGGGTCGTTTTTCCGACGGTGAAGTCAATGTCGAACTGCTGGAAAACGTTCGCGGGAAGGACGTCTTCGTTCTCCAGACGACGTCGGTTCCAACCAATGACAACCTCATGGAACTGATGATCATGGTCGATGCGCTCAAGCGCGCCTCGGCCGGCCGCATCACCGCCGCCATCCCCTACTTCGGTTACGCCCGCCAGGATCGCCGCCCGCGTTCGGCCCGCGTGCCCATCACCGCCAAGGTCGTCGCCAACATGCTGCAGGCCGTGGGCGTTCAGCGCGTGCTGACCGTCGATCTGCACGCCGACCAGATCCAGGGCTTCTTCGACATCCCCGTCGACAACATCTACGCCACGCCGCTGCTGCTGTCGCATCTGCGCAAGACCGAGCAGCTGAGCGATCTGATCGTGGTGTCGCCCGACGTGGGGGGCGTGGTGCGTGCGCGCGCCGTGGCAAAGCAGCTCGAAACCGAGCTCGCCATCATCGACAAGCGCCGTCCCAAGGCCAACGTGTCCGAAGTCATGAACATCATCGGCGACGTTTCGGGTCGCACCTGCGTGATCGTCGATGACATCGTCGACACCGCCGGCACGCTCTGCAAGGCCGCCCAGGCACTCAAGGAACGCGGCGCCAAGCGCGTGGTCTCCTACATCACGCACGCCGTGCTGTCCGGGTCCGCCATCGCCCGCATCACCGATTCCGATCTCGACGAACTCGTCGTGACCGACACCATCGCGCTGCGCGACGACGCGCGTGCCTGCCCCAAGATCAAGCAGGTGTCGATCGGCTCGCTGCTGGCCGACACCATGCTGCGCATCAGCAACGAGGAGTCCGTCTCCTCGCTGTTCATGGACGACTGATTTTTTCGGGCGCGGTCGACGACCGCGCCTTTTCCGGCTCTCGCCTGGTCGCGGGCGGCAGCCTCATCACTGGAGAAGTTCAACATGCAATTCAACGTCAAAGCCACCAAGCGCGACGCCAAGGGTACGGGTGCGAGCCGCCGCCAGCGTCGTGCAGGCATCACTCCCGGCATCATCTACGGCGCCGGCAAGGAAGCCGTCCAGATCAACCTGGATCACAACGACCTCTTCCACGCCCTGCGCAAGGAAGCCTTCCACAGCTCCGTGCTGAACATCGACGTTGAAGGCAGCCTCGAAACGGCGGTTCTGCGCGACGTGCAATGGCACCCGTTCCGCCAGATCGTGCAGCACATCGACTTCCAGCGCATCGACGCCACCCAGGCGATCCACCTGAAGGTGCCGTTCCACTTCGTGGGCGCCGACCTGTGCCCGGGCGTGAAGCTGCAACACGGTCTGTTCTCGCACAACGTCACCGAAGTCGACGTCAAGGGCCTGCCCGGCAGCCTGCCCGAGTTCATCGAAGTCGACGTCTCCAAGCTGGAAGCCGGCGCCGCGCTGCACCTGCGCGACATCAAGCTGCCCGCGGGCGTTGAACTGGCCCACGCAACCGACGCCGACAAGGTCGTCGCCTCGATCTTCGTGCCGCGTGGCGCTGAAGCTGCTGAAGGCGATGCCGCTGGCGAAGGCGAAGCCAAGGCCTGATGAGCCCGACGGCTCCGCGCCTGATCGTCGGCCTCGGCAACCCCGGGGCCGAATATACCGAGACCCGGCACAATGCCGGGTTTTGGTTTTGTGAGCGCCTGGCGCACGCGCTGGGCGCCACGCTGAACCATGAAAGCCGCTTCCACGGCTTCGTGGGCCGCGCCGGCAATACCTGGTTCCTGCTGCCGCAGACCTTCATGAACCGGTCCGGACAGGCCGTGCAGGCCCTGGCCCATTTTCACCGCATTCCGCCCGGCGAAATCCTCGTCGTGCATGACGAGCTCGACATCCCGCCCGGCCAGCTGCGCCTCAAGTTCGGCGGCGGCCTCGGGGGCCACAACGGGCTCAAGGACATCACCGCGCGCCTGTCCACGCAGGACTACTGGCGTCTGCGCATCGGCATCGGGCACCCTGGCGACAAGAGCCAGGTCGCCAGTTTCGTGCTGAACCGCCCGCGCCGCGAGGAACAGGACGAGATCGACCGCGCGCTCGACCGCGCGCTCGCCGCCTGGCCCCAGATCGCTCGCGGCGACTGGAACGCCGCCACCCAACACATCAACGCGCGCCCCGCCGCGCCGAAGGAACAAGCATGAGCCTCAAGTGCGGCATCGTCGGCCTGCCCAACGTCGGCAAGTCCACCCTCTTCAACGCGTTGACCAAGTCGGGCATCGCGGCCGAGAACTATCCGTTCTGCACGATCGAACCCAACGTGGGCATCGTCGAGGTGCCCGATCCGCGTCTCGTGCAGCTCTCCGGCATCGTCAAGCCGCAGCGCGTGCAGCCCGCGATCGTCGAGTTCGTCGACATCGCCGGCCTCGTCGCGGGGGCCTCCAAGGGCGAAGGCCTGGGCAACCAGTTCCTCGCCAACATCCGCGAGACCGACGCCATCGTGAACGTGGTGCGCTGTTTCGACGACGAAAACGTGATCCACGTATCGGGGCGCGTCGACCCGCTCGCCGACATCGAGACCATCATCACCGAACTCGCGCTGGCCGACCTTGCCGCCGTCGAGAAGGCGCTCGCGCGCGACGGCCGCAAGGCCCGCTCGGGCGACAAGGACGCGCAGAAGCTCGTCGCCGTGCTGGAAAAACTCGTCCCCCATCTCAACGAGGGCCACCCCGCGCGCACGCTGAATCTGTCCGACGACGAAAAGGCCCTGATCCGTCCGCTCTTCCTCATGACCGTCAAGCCCGCGATGTACGTGGGCAACGTGCTGGAAGACGGCTTCGAGAACAACCCCCACCTCGACCGCCTGCGCGAACACGCCGCGCGCGAAGGCGCGCCCGTGGTGGCGGTCTGCGCCAAGATCGAACAGGAACTGGCCGATCTGGACGAAGAAGACAAGCTCGCCTTCCTGGCCGACCTCGGCCTCGAGGAGCCGGGCCTCAACCGCCTGATCCGCGCCGGCTACGACCTCCTCGGCCTGCAGACCTATTTCACCGCCGGCGTGAAGGAAGTCCGCGCCTGGACCATCCACAAGGGCGACACTGCCCCGCAGGCAGCGGGCGTGATCCACACCGATTTCGAGCGCGGCTTCATCCGCGCCCAGACCATCGCCTTCGAGGATTTCATCCAGTACAAGGGCGAACAGGGCGCCAAGGAAGCCGGCAAGATGCGCGCCGAGGGCAAGGAATATGTCGTGCGCGACGGCGACATCCTGAATTTCCTGTTCAACGTCTGATTCACCCCGTGGCCGGCCCGTACCCTGCCGGCCATCCCCGCAGCACCGGAGCGTTCGATGAACCTTGACACCCTCCGCAACCGCCATAGTGCGCGACGCGGCGCCACGCTGGCCTGGCTCGCCCAGTGCTCGGGCGACGACGCCCTCTTCGACTTCGCGGCCGAAACACCGGCCGACGAGGCCACGCCCGCCGCGCAGGCGCCGTGGCTGCTGCTGATCGTCGACGACGACCAGCAGGTGCACGAGGCCACGCTGCTCGCGCTCTCGCGTGAGCGCATAGAGGGCCGCCCGCTGCAGTTCCTGCACGCGCATTCGGCCGCCGCCGCGCGCGAGCTGATCGCCGCCACGCCGCAGATCGATCTCGTGCTGCTCGACATCGTCATGGAAACCTCCGATGCCGGCCTCAGGCTGCTGCAGGCATTGCGCGGCCCGCTCGGGCGCCCCGACCTGCGCGTGCTGATCCGCTCCGGCCAGCCCGGCGCCGACTCCGACGTGCAACTGGCCGAGCGCCACACGGCCAACGCCTACCTGCCCAAGACCCAGCAGACACGCCGTCTGCTGCTCGACACCCTGCATGCCCTGCTCGGCGGAACCGCCCCCCACCCCAACGCCTGAAGCCGCGCCAGCCCCCGCTTACGCAGGCCGCTTCGCGCCTTCTCCCACCGGCCCCCTGCACCTGGGCTCGCTCGTGGCCGCGCTGGCCTCCTGCCTGGAGGCGCGCGCGCACCAAGGCCGCTGGCTGCTGCGCATGGAAGACGTGGACGCGCCGCGCACGCGCCCCGGCGCCGCCCGGACCATCCTCGCCCAGCTCGAAGCCTTCGGCTTTGCGTGGGACGGAGAACTCGTGTGGCAAAGCCAGCGCCTGGATGCCTACCGCGCCGCGCTGGAGGCACTGCTGGAGGCGGGCGCGGCCTACCCCTGCGCGTGCACGCGCCGGGAGATCGCCGACTCGGCGCTGCTCGCGCCCGACGGCTCGCATCGCTACCCCGGCACCTGCCGCGCCGGTCTTCCGCCCGGACGCCCCGCGCGCGCCTGGCGCTGCCGTACCGGCGCCGGCCAGCTCCGCTGGACGGATGCGATACAGGGGCCTCAATGCGAAGAGGTCGGACAGATCGTGGGCGACTTCGTGCTGCTGCGCGCCGACGGGCAGTTCGCCTACCAGCTCGCGGTCGTCGTGGACGACGCCTGGCAGGGCGTGACCCACGTCGTGCGGGGCGCCGATCTGCTGGATTCCACGGGCCGCCAGCTGCATCTGCAGCATCTGCTCGGGGCGCCGCACCCGGCCTACGCCCACCTGCCCGTCCTGACCAACGCCGCTGGCGAGAAGCTCTCCAAGCAGACGCTTGCCGCGCCGCTCGATCCCGCCGCCCCGGCGCGCGCGCTCGTGCATGCCCTCGGCCTGCTCGGGCAAGCGCCGCCCGACGGGCTCGCACGCGCCGCGCCCGCCGAAATCTGGGCCTGGGCGGAGGCGCACTGGCAACTCTCGCGCGTGCCGCGCCAGCGCAGCATCGTTGCCTGAGCGGCGCGCCTTCAGTCGGCCGCGCGCGTGAGCCCCGCAACCCCCATCATCACGCGCACGAAGCCGTAGGCAGCCCAGTCGATCAGGCGCTGCCACCAGCCCAGACGCACCCAGTGGTCGGCCGTGAGCTCCACTCCGCCCTCCGCGATGGCGTGCTCGAGCGCCTCGCGCAGCGTGGCGGTGAAGCCCGCGTCATGGACGACGACGTTCGCTTCGCGCGCGAGCAGCAGGCTGAAAGGATCGATGTTGCTGGAGCCGACCGTGGCCCACGTGCCATCAATGACCGCCACCTTGGCGTGCAGGAAGCTCTTGCGGTATTCGATCACCTCCACGCCGTCGCGCACGAGATGCGGATAGAGCACGCGGCAGGCGTGATACTGCAGCCAGTATTCGACCTTGCCTTGCAGCAGCACGCGCACGCGCACGCCGCGCGCGGCCGCGTCGGTCAGCGCGCGACTGAAAGCGCGCCCGGGAAAGAAATACGCGTTGGCGATCAGGATGTCCTCGCGTGCGCGGCGGATCGCGGCCACGTAAGCGGTCTCGATGTCGCGCCGATGGCGCAGGTTGTCGCGCACGAGAAACTCGGCGCGCATGTCGCCCACGCGCCGGCGCGCCGGCGTCACCCAGTTCTGGAACACCGGCCGGCGACGCAGGCTCGCCCATGACACGAGCCGCCACAGGCGGGCCATCGCGGCGTGGATGCGCATCACGAGCGGCCCGCGCACGCGCACGGCGAAGTCGAAGCGCGGCGGCGCCGGCGCGCGCGCATCGACGTCGTCGATGACGTTGATTCCGCCCACGAAGGCGACCTCGCCATCCACGAGCGCCAGCTTGCGATGCATGCGGCGCAGGCGGTGGCGGCGCAAGGCGAAGAGACGCAGCTCGCGCCGGAACACCTGCACCTCGACGCCGTCGCGCCCGAGCGGCTCCACCCAGCGCGTGACGAACTGCGCCGCGCCGAAGCCGTCGACGAGCACGCGCACGATTACGCCGCGCGCCGCCGCGTCGCGCAGGGCCTGCATCACGGCAAGACCGGTGGCATCGGATTCGAAGATGTAGGTTTCGAGCAGCACCTCGCGCCGCGCCGCCGCGATGGCTTCGACCAGCGCGGGGAAGTATTCCGTCCCGTCGCGCAGGAGGTCGATCTGGTTGCCGCCCAGCGGACGGCTCTTCATGAGACCAGCACTTCGACCGACAGCGGCGCGTGATCCGACAGCCCCACCCATTGGGCGCCCCACAGCACAGTGGCCGATACGGGCTGGATGCCGCGCAGATAGACCCGGTCCAGCCGCAGCACCGGCATGCGCGCGGGAAACGAGCGGGCCGGCAGGCCATGCAGCGCCGTGAAGGCTTCGACGAGCCCCAGCCGGCGTTCCAGCCAGTGGCTCGCGGTGCCGCGCCAGTCGTTGAAATCGCCCGCGATCAGCAGCGGCGCGCGGGGCGGGATCTCGCGCTCGACGTAGTCGGCCATCGCGCGCAGCTGGCGCCGGCGCTGGCCCTCGGTGAGCGAGAGGTGCGCGCACAGGCAATGCACGCGAGGCCCGCCGGCGGGCAGTTCCACCTCGCAGTGAAGGATGCCGCGCCGCTCCAGCCGGTACAGGCTCACGTCATGGTTGGTCGAATGCAGGATGGGGTAACGCGACAGCACCGCGTTGCCGTGGTGGCCGTGGTCGTAGGCCGCGTTGCCGCCGTAGGCCGCATGCAGCGCGTCGCCCGCGAGAAATTCGTGCTGGGGCAGCTCCGGCCAGTTGGCATGGCGCCGCTGGTGTTTCAGGTGCAGGCCCTGCACTTCCTGCAGCAACGCGATGTCGGGGTCCAGCGCCTGCAGCTTGTCGCGCAGTTCGTGAATCACCATGTGGCGATTGAGCTGCGAAAAACCTTTATGGATGTTGTAGGAGCAGATGCGCAGGCGATGTGACATGGGCGGACGGGGGCCGGCTCAGGAGACCTCCAGCATGCGCTCGAGCGAGAGTCTTGCGAGATCGGCCTCGTGGGCAGGCACGCTGATGCGATTGACCACGCGCCCCTCGGCAAGGTTCTCCAGCGTCCAGGCCAGGTGCTGCGGATCGATGCGCTGCATGGTCGAGCACATGCACACCATGGGCGACATGAACTGCACGAGCTTGCCTTCGTCGCGCACCTCCTCGGCCAGCCGGCTGACCAGATTCAGCTCGGTGCCGACGAGCCATTTCGTGCCCGGCGCGGCGTCCTTGACGGTCTTGAGGATGTACTCGGTGGAGCCGACGTAGTCCGACGCGGCGCAGACCTCGAACGCGGATTCCGGGTGCGAGATCACGATGCCATCCGGATACTGCTTGCGCCAGGCCGCGATGTGCGCGGGCTGGAACATCTGGTGCACCGAACAGTGCCCCTTCCACAGCAGCATGCGGGCACGGCGGATCTGCTCGTGGGTGAGGCCGCCATAGGGCAGGTCGGGGTCCCACACCACCATGTCGTCGAGCGGGATGCCCATCTTGTGGCCAGACCAGCGGCCCAGATGCTGATCGGGGAAAAACAGGATCTTCTCGCGGCGGGCGAACGCCCAGTCGAGGATCTTCGGCGCGTTGCTGGAGGTGCACACGATGCCGCCATGCTCGCCGCAAAACGCCTTCAGGTCGGCCGCCGAGTTGATGTAGGTGACCGGCGTGACCACGCTGTCGGGCGTGCCCAGCACTTCGCGCAACTCGCGCCAGCACCGCTCCACCTTGGCGAGATTCGCCATGTCGGCCATCGAGCACCCCGCCGCGAGATCGGGCAGGATCGCGATCTGCTCGGGCTTGGAGAGGATGTCCGCCACTTCGGCCATGAAATGCACGCCGCAGAACACGATGTACTCGGCATCGGTCTGCCCGGCCAGGCGCGACAGCTTGAGCGAGTCGCCCGTCAGATCGCGATGCTGGTACACGTCCGCCCGCTGGTAGTGATGGACGAGCAGCACGGCGCGATCGCCGAGCTTCTGGCGGGCGGCGCGGATGCGCTCGTGCGCCTCGGCATCCTTGAGGTGGCTGAACGGATCGAACGAAATGGGGGACGTCTGCATGCTTCGGGCTTCGGGGAGAAAAAGGGAGGGTGCGGACAAACGCGGCCAGCCGCGCGCACGAAGCCGGATTCTAGCGGCTTCCTGCGCGCACACACAGGCGCGCGTGAAACGCCGGCCGGCCAGCGCGCGCCGCGCCGGTCCTCAGGACTGGAACCACGGCAGCCCGGCGTGCCGCCAGCCGCCGATGCGGCCGCGGTGGCCGTTGGCGTCCTTGTCGCCCTCGAAACCTTCGAGGACGTTGTAGCACGCCGTAAAGCCGGCCTCGGTGGCCGCCATCGCGGCGTTGTGCGAACGCGCCCCGCTGCGGCAGATGAACATCAGCAGGGCCTCGGGGTCGATCTGCCGGGCGAGATCGACGAGGAAGTGCGCGTTCGGCACGCCGCCCGGCCACGCGTTCCATTCGATTTCCGCCGCGCCGGGAATGCGCCCCACCCAGTCGAGCTCGGCGCGCGTGCGCACATCGACGAGCCGGGCGCCCGGCGCGAGGCGCAGCACCTCACTGGCCTCCTGCGGCGTCAGGGCGCCGGCATAGGGCAGGCGGGTCTTTTCCGCGCGCTCGCGCGCAAGGTTCAGGATGTCGCTAAGCGTCTGCATGGAGAACTCACGAGAAGGCCGGAAGGAGCTGCCAGTATAGGGGGCGACGCCCACGCAGGCGGCACTTCACCATTCCGGTGCGGCGACGCCAGCATTCGCACCAGATTGGTGCCAATGTCTGCACCACATTCTGCCTGCGGCCTTGTGGCACAATCTTTCCGGCTTCGCGCGGGCTGGCCGCTGCTTGCGGCGCCCACTTGGCGAAGCAGGAACGGTATCCCGTGGCATGATCCGTGCTTGCAGCCTTTGTGTTCAGGGCTGTCGCCCGGTGCAGCCGCGGACAGCTCCCCATCTCGGTTCAACATCCCAGGAGTGAGATTGAAATGACCCCTCAAGACGTACTCAAGCTGATCAAGGAAAGCGACGCCAAGTTCGTGGACCTGCGCTTCACCGATACCCGCGGCAAGGAACAACACGTCACGATTCCTTCGCACGTGGTCGATGAAGAGTGGTTCGAACACGGTCACGCTTTTGACGGCTCCTCCATCGCAGGCTGGAAGGGTATCCAGGCCTCCGACATGCTGCTGTCGCCGGATGCGTCGACGGCCAAGGTCGATCCCTTCTACGATGAAACCACCGTGTTCATCACCTGTGACGTGATCGAGCCGTCCGACGGCAAGGGGTACGACCGCGATCCGCGCTCCATCGCCAAGCGCGCCGAAGCCTATCTGAAGTCCTCCGGCCTGGGCGACACCGCCTTCTTCGGCCCGGAACCCGAATTCTTCATCTTCGACGGCGTGAGCTGGGGCGCGGACATGTCCGGCTGCTTCGTCAAGATCAGCTCGGAAGAAGGCGCCTGGTCCTCCGCCAAGGAAATGGACGGCAACAACATCGGCCACCGTCCCACCGTCAAGGGCGGCTACTTCCCGGTGCCCCCGGTTGACAGCCACCAGGACATCCGCGCCTCCATGGTGCTGATCCTCGAAGAGCTGGGCATCCCCGTCGAAGTGTTCCACCACGAAGTGGCGACCGCCGGCCAGAACGAGATCGGCACCAAGTTCAGCACCCTGGTGCAGCGCGCCGACTGGACGCAGACCCTGAAGTACGTCGTGCACAACGTCGCGCACCAGTACGGCAAGACCGCCACCTTCATGCCCAAGCCCATCGTCGGCGACAACGGCTCCGGCATGCACGTGCACCAGTCCGTCTGGAAGGATGGCAAGAACCTCTTCGCGGGCAACGGCTACGCCGGCCTGTCCGAGTTCGCGCTGTACTACATCGGCGGCATCATCAAGCACGCCAAGGCGCTGAACGCCATCACCAACCCGGGCACCAACTCCTACAAGCGCCTCGTGCCGCACTTCGAAGCACCGGTCAAGCTGGCCTACTCGGCCCGCAACCGCTCGGCCTCGATCCGCATCCCGCACGTGCAGTCCGACAAGGCGCGCCGCATCGAAACGCGCTTCCCGGACCCGCTGGCCAACCCGTACCTGGCTTTCTCGGCGCTGCTGATGGCCGGTCTGGATGGCGTGCAGAACAAGATCCACCCGGGCGAAGCCGCCGACAAGAACCTGTACGACCTGCCGCCCGAAGAAGACGCGAAGATCCCGACCGTCTGCGCTTCGCTGGAAGAAGCCCTGGCGGCCCTGGACGCGGACCGCGAGTTCCTGACCCGTGGCGGCGTGTTCAGCAACGATTTCCTCGACGCCTACATCGAGCTGAAGATGGGCGAAGTGAATCGCACCCGCATGACCACCCACCCGGTGGAGTTCGACATGTACTACTCGCTGTAAGGCGAGACGTGGCGCGGGGCTCCGGCTCCGCAGCGTGAGAGAAGGACGGGCCTGGCCCGTCCTTTTTTCTTGCGCGCGCCACCTCCGCGCCCACGCCGGTCCGGCAGCATCTTGCGTTTTGCCCCTCCGCCCGTACACTGCAGGCAGCCCATCCGCAGGTCTTTCCATGAACCCGCTCAAGCCCGCGTTCTTTCTCTGTGCCGGCCTGCTCGCCGGCACGGCTCAGGCAGATATCTTCAAGTGCACCGACGACGCCGGGCATGTCACCTACACCAACGAAAAGCCCGCCGCCGGCAAGGGGCGCAGCTGCACGATGATGACGCGCGAGCAGCCCGTCACCACGATCTCGCCGCAACGCCGCGCCAGCCCTGCCACGCCGTCGCCTTCCAGCTTTCCGCGCGTGGACACCGACACCCAGAAAGCGCGCGACAACGACCGCCGCCGCATCCTCGAAACCGAGCTCGACGCCGAGCGCAAGCTGCTCGAAGAAGCGCGCAAGGCGCTGGCCGAGCAGGAAGCCGTGCGCGAGGGTGGCGAGCGCAATTACCAGAAATTCCTCGACCGCATCCAGCCTTTCAAGGACAAGGTCGCGCTGCACGAGCGCAACATCGAGGCGCTCAACAAGGAAATCGGCCGCCTGCGCTGATCCCCGGGCCCGCCGCCGGCCGCCGGAGTCCGGCAGCATGTTTCTTGCTTGCATTGTCTCCCTATGAGCCCTCCAAGCCTGAACCCGCTTCCCGACGCCTTCGCACAATCCACCGCCGGACTGGAACTCCTGTCTTCGGCCGTCGTCATGATCGCGGCCGACCGCTCGATCTGCTACGTCAATCCCTCCGCCGAGCACCTGTTCGCCCTGAGCAGCCGGCAGTGCATGGGCCAGCATCTGTCGGCCCTGCTGGGAGACCTGCCGGGGCTCTGGGCCGCGCTGGACAACGCGCTGGCGAACAACTGGAGCCACACCGGCCAGAACCTGGCGATCAAGCGCCCCAACGCCCAGGCGCTGCACGTCGATTGCACGGCCACGCCGGTCTCGTTGCCACCCGCGCGCCTGCTGCTGGAGTTCCGCCCCATCGATGCCCAGCTGAAGGTGGCACGCGAGGAACGCCTCGCCGAGCAGCAGCAGGTCAACCGCGAGCTGGTGCGCAATCTTGCCCACGAGATCAAGAACCCGCTGGGCGGCATCCGGGGCTCGGCGCAACTGCTCGAACGCGAGCTGGACGCGCCCGAGTGGCGCGAGTACACGCAGGTCATCATCGCCGAGGCCGACCGCCTGCAGGACCTCATGAACCGCCTGCTCAACTCCCACCGCATGATGCACCCCTCGGTGGTCAACGTGCATGACGTGCTCGAACGCGTGCTGCGGCTGATCCAGGCCGAGTTCCCCGGCATCACCGTGCGGCGCGATTACGACGTGAGCCTGCCGCTGCTGACGGCCGATCGCGAGCAGCTGATCCAGGCCATCCTCAACATCTCGCGCAACGCCGCCCAGGCGATGCAGGAGAGCGGCAGCATCACCCTGCGCACACGCGCTGCCCGTCAGGTCACCCTCGCCAAGCGGCGCCACAAGCTGGCACTGGAATTGCAAGTGATCGACAACGGGCCGGGCATTCCGGTGGATATCCGGGACAAGATCTTCTACCCCCTTGTCTCGGGCCGCGAAGGCGGTACAGGCCTGGGGTTGTCGATCGCGCAGAGTTTCGTCGAGCAGCACCAGGGCACCATCGAACTGGAAAGCGTCCCCGGGCGCACCTGCTTCACGATCCTCCTGCCGATCACCCAGGCATGATGAGCGAGGCCCGAGATAACGACGACTACATAACGGAACAATTCAAATGAATGCTGTCTGGATCGTTGATGACGACCGCTCCATCCGCTGGGTCCTCGAAAAATCCCTCGCGCGCGAAAACATAGCCTTCCGCAGCTTCTCCTCGGCCACCGAGGCGCTCGCCGTGCTCGACGCCAACGGCGCCCCCCCGCAGGTGCTGATCTCCGACATCCACATGCCCGGCGATTCCGGTCTGGTGCTGCTGCAGCGCGTGAAGGAAAGGCACCCCAACCTGCCGGTCATCATCATGACCGCCTACTCGGACCTGGACAGCGCCGTCTCGGCCTTCCAGGGCGGTGCGTTCGAGTACCTGCCGAAGCCGTTTGACGTCGATCAGGCGATCGATCTTCTGCAGCGTGCGCTCAAGGAAGCGATGCCCCAGATTGGTGCAGAGGAAGAAAGCAGCACCGTTCCCGAAATCCTCGGCCACGCCGCCGCCATGCAGGAAGTCTTCCGCGCCATCGGCCGGCTTTCGCAATCCTCCGCCACGGTCATGATCAACGGCGAATCCGGCACCGGCAAGGAACTCGTCGCGCGCGCGCTGCATCGCCACAGCCCGCGCAAGGACGGCCCCTTCATCGCGATCAACACCGCCGCGATCCCGCGCGACCTGCTCGAATCCGAACTCTTCGGCCACGAGCGCGGCGCCTTCACGGGCGCGGCGGCGCAACGCCGTGGCCGCTTCGAACAGGCCGAAGGCGGCACGCTGTTCCTCGACGAGATCGGCGACATGCCGGCCGAACTGCAGACGCGTCTGCTGCGCGTGCTCTCCGACGGGCATTTCTACCGCGTGGGCGGCCACACGCCCGTGAAGGCCACCGTGCGCGTGATCGCCGCCACCCACCAGAATCTGGAACAGCGCGTGCGCGACGGGCTCTTCCGCGAAGACCTCTTCCACCGTCTCGACGTGATCCGCCTGCGCCTGCCACCGCTGCGCGAACGGCGCGAGGACATCCCCCTGCTCGCGCGCCACTTCCTCGCCCACAGCAGCCAGGAACTCGGCGTCGAGACCAAGCGCCTGTCCGAAGCCGCGCTCAAGCGCCTGCAGGCCTTCGAATTCCCCGGCAACGTCCGCCAGCTCGAAAACCTGTGTCATTGGCTCACCGTCATGGCCCCGGGCCAGACCGTGGACGTGGCCGACCTGCCCGTCGAAATGCGCGACCCGCACCCGGCGCACGCCGGCGCCCATGCCGCGGGTGGCGCGGGCGACTGGGTCGGCGCGCTCAACGCCGAGGCCGACCGCCTCATCGCCAGCTCGCCGGGTGAAGTCTTCGACCGCCTGAACCGCGAATTCGAGAAGAACCTGATCCTGCGCGCGCTCGCCAGCACGGGCGGGCGCCGTGTCGAGGCCGCGCAGGTGCTGGGCATCGGGCGCAACACCATCACGCGCAAGATCCAGGAACTCGGTATCGACGCCGGACGCAACGAAGAAGCCTGACGCCCCGCGGGGCCATGACCCGTGCCCTCGCGGCGCGGACAGGATAGACTCCGGGCCACGATTCGCCCGCCTGTCCGTTCTGTTTCATGGCCCCCAGCTCTTCCCCCGCAGCCACCTTCGCGCGTGGCACGTCCTTCGACTACCCCCTGCTGCTGAATGCGCTGGGCGCCGCCCGGCCGCGTTTCGACGTCGTCCACGTCGCCGAATGCAGCTCGACCAACACCGAGCTGCTCGCGCGGGCCGGCCGGGGCGCCGCCTCGGGCAGCGTGCTCGTCTGCGACCACCAGAACGCGGGGCGCGGCCGCCGTGGCCGTGGCTGGGTCTCCACGCCGGGCGCGAGCCTCACCTTTTCCCTGCTCTGGCGTCTGCCCGCGGGCACCGCGCCGGCCGGGCTCAGCCTCGCCGTCGGCGTCGCCGTGGCGCGCGCGCTCGAATCCCTGGGCGTGAGCGGGCTCACCCTCAAATGGCCCAACGACATCTGGCTCGCGCGCCACAAGCTGGGCGGCATCCTCATCGAAGTCGCCCCGGGCGGCGACGGGCTGGCCCTGGTGATCGGCATCGGCCTCAATCTCGCGCCCGACCCCGCCTGGGCGGGGCGCATCGGCCAGGCCTGGACCAGCCTCGCCAGCGAAGGTCACGTCCTCGCGCGCGAGCGCGTGCTCGGCGCCGTGCTCGGCCTGCTCGCACCCGCGCTGGATCGCTTCGCGACGCACGGCTTCGCCGCCTGCCAGGCCGACTGGAACGCGCGCAACGCGCTGCGCGGCGAGCCCGTCCAGCTCAGCAGCGAAGGCGAAACCCTGCTGGGCCGCTGCGGCGACGTCAGCGCCCTGGGCGAGCTGGAACTCATCACGGCCGATGGCCTGCGCCTGTTCGTGGGCGCGGGTGACGTCAGCCTGCGCGCGCAGGAGGCCTGAGTCATGTACCTGCTCGTGGATGCCGGCAACTCCCGCCTCAAGTACGGCGCGCACGACGGCCAGCACTGGCTGGCGCGCGCGGCCTGCCCGCTCGACCTGCCCCGGCTCGATCTGCCGGAAGGCTTCCGGGCGCGGCGCATCGTGGTGGCCAACGTCGCGGGCGCCGCGCTGGCCGGCCGGCTCGCACCGCATCTGGCGCAGGCCGGCGCGGACATCGAATGGCTGCGCGCGGAGGCCGGGCGCTGTGGCGTCGCGAACGACTATGCAGACCCCGCCAGCCTCGGCGCCGACCGCTGGGCCGCCGCCATCGGCGCCGCGCCCCTGCTGGAGAAAGACGGCATCGTCGTGTGCGCCGGCACCGCCACCACCATAGACATCCTGCGCCATGACGCAACCGGCCAGGCACGCTTCGCGGGCGGCTGCATCCTGCCCGGCCTGCGCATGATGCGCGAGAGCCTCGCCCGCAATACCGCCGGCCTGCCGCTCGCCCAGGGCCGCTTCGCCGAGCCGCCCCGCAACACGCACGACGCCATCGCCACCGGCTGCCTGCTGGCCCAGACCGGCGCCATCGCCGGGATGGCCGCGACGCTGCCGCCCGGCGCGCCCATCGTCCTCACGGGCGGCAACGCCGAAATGCTCCTGCCGCACCTGACGGGCGACATCCGCCTGCAGCCCTGGCTCGTGCTCGACGGCCTGCTGCGCATCGCGACGGAGGGCTGCGCGCGCTGACCGGCAGCACTATGCCCACGCGCGGCCCGGAAGGATAATGCCGCCATGCCTGTCTTCCGCCCCCTCTTCTATCTGCTGCTGGCGCTCAACATCGCGCTCGCCGTGCTGGGCTTCCTGATCGCCACGGGCCACGACGCGCCCTGGCAGACGCCCGGCGAACCCGAACGCACGGCCCGCCAGCTCGCGGCCGAACGCATCGTGCTCGTCACCGACGCCTCGGCGCCCGCGGCAGGGCCGGCCGTGGCACCGCTGCCGGTGGCTTCCGAGCCGGTCGCCGCCCCGGCCGCGGCCGAGCAATCCGCGGCGGTCCGGGCGGATGCGCCGACGTGCATCGCCTTCCGCAATCTGGGCGCCGCCGACGTCGCGCTCATCCGCACGCTGGCCGAGCCGCTGGGCGCGCGCGTCAGCCTCAGCAACAGCGGGGTACTGCCAACCTCCTACTGGGTCAACATCCCGCCCGCCGGCGGCCGCGAGGGCGCCAGCCAGCGGGGTGACGCGCTTGCCCGCGCAGGCGTCACCGACTACATCATCGTGCGCGAGGCGGGGCCCAACCAGTTCGCGATCTCGCTGGGGCTCTTCCACAACGAAGAAGCCGCGCGGCGCCTCGTCGCCCAGCTGCAGAAGAAAGACGTGCGCAACGTGCGCATCACGGCACGCGACAACACCGGCACCGCCGCGCGCAGCGAGATCCGCGGCCCGGCCGACGCGGTCAGCGCCCTGCATGTCGCGATCCGGGGCCGCCTGCGCGCCGCCGAAGACGATGCCTGCCGCGCCCCGGGCTGACGCGTCGCGCCCCTACACCGTCGGCCTCACGGGCGGCATCGGCAGCGGCAAGAGCACGGTCGCGGCGCTGTTCGCGGCGCATGGCGCGGGCATTGTCGACGCCGACGAGATCGCGCATGCGCTCAGCGCACCGGGCGGACGCGCGATGCCGGCCATCGCCGCCGCCTTCGGCGCCGCCGTGGTGAGCGCGGATGGCGCGCTGGACCGCGCCGCAATGCGCCGGCGCGTCTTTGGCTCGGCAGCCGAGCGCCAGCGCCTCGAAGCGATCCTGCATCCGCTGATCCGCGAGGACTGCGCCGCCGCGCTCGCCGCGCTGCGCACGCCTTACGCCCTGCTCGTGGTTCCCCTGCTCGTCGAAACGGCTCACTACCTGCCCTGGTGCCGACGCGTGCTGGTCGTCGACTGCACGCCCGAAACCCAGCTCGCGCGCGTGATGCTTCGCAGCAAGCTCTCCCGCGAGGATGCCCTGCGCATCATCGCGAGCCAGGCCGACCGCGCGACGCGGCTCGCCGCCGCCGACGACGTGATCGACAATGAAGGCGCGGCGCCGTTGCTTGCGGCGCAAGTCGCGCGCCTGCATGCCGACTATCTGCGCGCGGCCGACGGGCAGAAAGGAATGCCGATGCTATGATGCGGAGCCTCTTCCGACAGATTTTCCGAGCCCGGCGCACCAGACAGCGGTGATAACCTACGAATACCCCCTCGGCGAGCGGATCCGAACGCTCCTGCGACTGGAAGACCTGTTCGAGAAGGTCGTCCATTTCGCGCGTGCCGAGGGTGCCTACGAGCATCACACCGCGCTGCTCGCGCTCTTCGAGATCCTCGACGTGGCAAGCCGCGCCGACCTCAAGGTCGATCTCGTGCAGGAACTCGAACGCCAGCGCCAGATCCTGCTCGGCTACCGCGACAACCCGCAGATCTCCGAAGAGGCCCTTTCGGGGGCGCTCTACGAGATCGAACACGCCAGCACCGCACTGCTCTCCATGGCCGGGCGCATCGGCCAGTACCTGCGCGAAAGCGAATGGCTGATGGCCATCCGCTCCCGCACGGCGATCCCGGGCGGGGTCTGCGAATTCGATCTGCCGTCCTACCATTTCTGGCTCAATCACGACGTGCAGCACCGCCGCCACGACATCGAGAGCTGGCTCGCGCCCATGCTGCCCATCCGCGCGGGTCTCACCATCGTGCTGCGCCTGCTGCGCGAGAGTGGCCGCGGCGAGAACCAGCTCGCGCGCAACGGCAGCTACCAGGTCATGATGGCGGGGCGCGCCGCCCAGCTCGTGCGCGTGCGCCTGGCGCGCGACGTGGGCGCGGTGCCCGAGATCAGCGCCAACAAGTACGCGTTCAACATCCGCTTCGTCGCGCCCGACGTGATTTCCCGCCCGCGCCAGGCGCAGGCCGACATCCCCTTCGAACTCACGTTCTGCTCGCTCTGAGCGCAGCCCGAGGCAACGGCCCACGCGGCCTTCCGGCGGTCCCCCACCGCCCGCGGGGATCTCCGTCGGATATTTGCTGCAGAAACGTGAAAATCACCCAAACAAGTCATGAGTTTGGCATTCCAGTCGCGCCCGGCTGTGCCGATAATGCCGCCATCCACACTCCGAACGACATCATCATGATCACTCGCTCAGCTTCCCCGTCACGCTGGTCCGGCGCATGTTCCCTCGCCCTGCTGCTCGCCGCCTGCGGCGGCGGTGGCGGCGGCAGCGAAACGGCCACCACCCCGATGGCCCTGCCCGGCGAGACATCGCTCCAGGCAGACTGCAGCGCTTCGGATGCCAGCTGCGCGACCCGCGGCACGGCCTACTCGGGCCAGGGCGTGGGCACCTGGCTGGCGCGCAACGACAGCCGCTTCACGGCAACCCTGCCCGTCACCCTGAGCGGCGTCGCGGGCAAGCGCATCACGCTGGTCTACACCAACCCGACAGCCAGCGAGATCCCGCTGCCAGGCATCACGCTGAGCAAGAACGCGAGCGCCAACCTGACGGCCACCACGGCGACGCCAAGCACCGAGAACCAGATCCCCGCCCGCATCCGCGACTTCCAGCCGCCCGCCTTCCGGCCCGCCGGGGCCCAGCGCTCCATCCTGGCGGCGACCACCGGCACCCCTCACGTGGAAGGCGACCAGCGCAACTGGTACATCGCAGCCACCGACGACACCATCCAGACCCGCGCCGCCACCCTCAAGAAGCAGGCTGCGCTGTCATCAGGGCGTCACGTCAATTTCTGGGTGGAGGACAGCGAATACGGCGGCGGCAAGATCACCGACACCCTTCTCACCACGCTCGCGGGGCGCTTCGCGACGGACGCGAGCAACGTCTACGACATGGTTACCGGCGTCGCCGGCGCGCCGTGGGGGCCGCACGCCTATCCCGACATCCTCGCCGCCGAGCAGGACATCGACATCGTGCTCGTGAATTTCGACCGCAACCAGAAGGCCTACGGCATGCTGGGCTACTTCTGGAGCCTCAACAACTTCAGGCGGGACGCGAGCAACGCCGACCTCAAGTACAGCAACGAATCGCTGTCGTTCTACCTCGACACCGAGACCTTCTACCTGGAGCCCACCGAGGGCGTCGACGTGCAGACCAGCACGCTCTCGCACGAGTTCGTGCACATGATCAACTTCTACCAGCGCATGGTCGCCCCCGCGCAGCCCAACCCCTACGGGACCGCGTGGGAGGAAATGAGCGCGATGATGATGGAAGACGTCGTCGGTCTGCGCCTGACCCCCGCCAGCCACAGCATCCGCGACACGCGCTTCCCGCAGTGGCTGCAGCAACGCGGCTACAACTGCAACCTGCTGGCCTGGATCGACACGAACACGAGCTGCTTCAGCTACAGCGTCGCCGGCAGCTTTGGCGGCTATCTGCTGCGCCAGTACGGCATCGAGCGCTTCTACAAGCACTTCCTGCGCAACATGTCGGTCACGGCCACCACGGCGCCCATCGAACTCCTCGACGGCTCCATCCGCGCGGCCGGCGGCCCGGGCTTCGCCGAAGCCTTCCGGCGCTGGACGACGAGCGTGGCCCTGCTGCCCGCGCCCGGCTCGCCGGCGGGCTTCGGTTACCCGGAACGCATCGAGAGCGGCTTCACGCTGCCCGCGCTCAACGGGCCCACGTATGCCGGCACCCGCAGGCTGCCGACCAGCGTGCCGGCCACCCTGCAGCCCTACGCGAGCTTCCCCTTCGAGCGCCAGAGCACGACGGACGTCTACAGCGAAACCCTGCAGATCCCGCCGGGTGCCACGCTTTCCATCATCGTCCAGAACAACTGAGGCCGCGCGCGGCGCTCAGGCGCCGCGCCCTCCACCACCATGACCTGGCACAAATTTCTTCTCGCGGGCCTTGTGGCCTTGCTGCCGGTGGCCTGCGCCACGCCGCCCGAGACTTCCCCGCGCGAGCTGCGCGGCCAGATCGTGCTGCAGGGCAACGCCCCCCACGTGGAAGGCGTTCTGCATGACGCCGCGGGGCGCCAGTGGCGGCTGGAAGGTCTCACGCGCGAGCAGCTTGGGGCGCTCCAGCAGCGTGACGTGCGCGTACTGGGCACATCCGGAGCCCCCGTTGCCGCCGGCACGCTGAGCTTGCGGCGCTTCCGGGTGGAGCGGATCGAGGTCCTGCGGTAAGCGGGGCGTCGTCGCACCCCGACGAACGGGCCTTCGGGCCCGTTTTGCGTGGATGGGCGCGCCGCGCCCGCGTGCCCTTCACTGCACCGTCACGCTGAAATTCACGGTGCCCGACGCGCCCGGCGTGAGCGTGCCCGTCAGGGCCCAGCGCAGCGCGCCGGTCGCGCCGGCCGAAGGCTGCTGGGCCACGGCGCAGGCCGTGATGCCGGTGGGCTGCGGGCCGCACGCCGCGCTCAGGTACACGGTGTAGGCCGGCGTCACGTCGTGGATGTTGAGATTGCCGAGCTGCCCGCTGCTGCGGTTCTCGTAGCGGATGGTGTAGGTCAGCGTCTCGCCCGGCAGCGCCTTGTCCTTGTCCACGCTCTTGGTCAGCAGCAGACCGGAATCGGTCAGGCGCCCGGTGGTGGTCAGGTCGGTGCGCGCGCCCGACCACGCCAGCGCGCTGTTGGCATAAGTGAAGCTGCCGCTCAGGGTCTGCGTGAAATCGGCATCGAAAGGGGCATTGGGTGGCGCCTGCACGCGCACCACGAAACACAGCTTCTGATCGGCCACGGCCGCGATCGGCGCCGTCACGACGGGTTCGCCGGTATCCGGAAAGCCATTGCAGTTGGTGTCGAGGTAGAGCGCGGAGCCCCAGGGCACGTTCGGAGGCGCGGCGACGTTGGTGAGGGTGAGCGTGAGCTGGCCGGCCGTGCCGGCCGTGAAGACGTGCGGGTGAAAGGCCACCGCGCCCGGCTGCACGGCGCGCACGTTGTCGTTGATGAGTGCGCTGTCGGGCACGTCGGCGAAGTTCACGCCGGTGTAGCGCGTGCCGCTCGCGTGCGTGAAGCTCACGCTGTCGGTCGCGCGCGCATAGGTGCCGCCCGTGGTGCCCACGCTGGCACCGATGGAAAGATAGTCCGGCAGGTTGGTCTCCACCACGCGCAGCGGCCCCGTGCCGGCCGCGGCGGGAATCCACAGCGTGTAGGCGCCCGCCGTGCCGGTAACCGTGCTGGCGTGGGTGGTGGTGCCGGCGTTGTCGGTCACGCGCACGGTCACGCCCACGAGCCCCGCTTCGGTCCCGTCCATGACCACGTTGTTGGCGCTGCCGCTGCCCTGGCCGTTGTCCTTGAAGACGCTGCCGCTGAGCTGGCTGCCGTTGAAGAGGCCGAAGTTCTGCCCGCCGACGTCGGCCGAGGCCATCGTGACCGCACGCAAACCGGTCGGCGTCTCGGTGGCGAGCCAGCCCGCCGGCCAGCCCGGCGTCACGTCACTGAGCGTGGCGTTGGTGTCGAGCAGCACGTTGTAGGTCCCGTTGGTGAGATTGGCGAATGCGTACTGTCCGCTCGTGGCGTCCACGCTCACGGCGGCGATCGCGGGCCCCGCCGGCGTGGCGGCCGGCACGAGCTTGGCCCACAGCGGCGTTCCACAGCCGGCCTCCATGCCTTCGCGC
The DNA here is from genome assembly GCA_031119555.1 of Candidatus Dactylopiibacterium sp. GTDB lineage: Bacteria > Pseudomonadota > Gammaproteobacteria > Burkholderiales > Rhodocyclaceae > Uliginosibacterium. The sequence continues at coordinate 11,047 of JAVHXQ010000026.1, read as the reverse complement.
GTGGCGTTGTGATTGGCGTCGTTGTAGGCATAGCCGGCCAGCCCGCAGAAGGCGCTGGCGCCACTCACGGTGACGTCGACCTCTCCGATGCGCACCCCCAGCAATTGCAGCAAGGGATCGACGAGGCTGGTCAGCACCGAGTTGAGGAGGGGCCCCAGCACGGTGTTCAGCACCGGCTTGATGGCGTTCAGCAGCCCGCTCAGCAGCCCTCCCAGCAAGTTGGTCGGGTCCACCACGCGAACCTCGAGGTTGGTCGTCAGCAGCGAATTCAGCATGGTGCTGAGAAAGCCGGCCGAACTCGACGCGGTGCGCGTCTGCGGCCAGGGTGGCGCGAAGCTCAGATCGGTGGCGAACGGCGCCTGGCCGCGCGCGGAGCTCCTGGCCTGCACCGCGAGCGTGAGCGGGACGATCAGGGTGAGATCCACCGTGCCGATGTCGGCGTAGGCCACGTCGGCACTCGACAGGCTGCGCGTGCGATTGAAGAACACGTTGTCCGCGATCTGCCCCAGGTACAGGTCCGCCACGCCGGGCGTGGCGCGCATCACGAGCGCGTTGGCCAGCGCGTTGATCGACTGGATGCTGCCATCGGCACGCGCGACCTCGACGTAAAGCCCGAGCTTGACGAGCTTGAGCGAAACGGCGACCAGCCCGGCCACGTTCAGCGCGATCGGATTCGAGACCAGCCCCAGATCCAGCTTCACGCGGATGGCCGCCGTGTGGAAGGTGGTGCCGGTGGGCCCGCAGACGATCACGGGTGGCTCGATGACCTGTGCGTAGGCCGTCACGGACGCGAGCCCCGACACCAGCGGCAGGCCCGCCGTGATGGGCGCGGGCGTGGTCAGCACGTTGCGGTAGTTGAAGAGCTGGACCACGCCCGTGACCAGATCGAGCGCGTTGATCGTGCCCTGGGCGAGCATGCCGTTGGGCAGCGTGAGCTTGAGGATGTCGCCCAGCACGACGTTGCCGGTGAGCGCCGGAATCTGCCCCCGCAGCAGGTTGAGCGCGTTGTAGGCGGCGGTGTTGCCATCGGCGCTGGCGGCGTTGGCCGCCGCGTTGATGAGGCCGGCCACGGTGGTGCTGGCACCCAGCGCGGCCGCCGGGGTGGCGGTGCTGGTCTGCACCTGGAGGGCGTTGATGAGGCTCGCGAGGTTGATGTTGCTGGTGGCGAGCGCGTTCCAGTCCGCCACCGTGAGGTTCAGGCTGGTGCCGAGCAGGCTGCCCAGCACGGCGTTGAGCATGGGGCCGCGCGTGGAATCGACGCTCGCGAGCCGCGAACCGGCGGTCACGCAGGCACCCTGCGTGCACACCGCCTGCGCGGGCGCGCCGGCCAGCCCGAGGCAGACGCCCAGCGCGAGCGCCAGCCGCCCGAGCAGGACGCGCAGGACCGGGAGGAGAGCGGCAGCGGAACGGAAGCCTGGGAGACGCATGATGGGGTCAGAAACGCTCGAACATTTTTTCATCGAACTTGAAGCGCAGACGCAGATAGACGCCGCGCGCCGTTTCGCGGTCTTCCGAAACGAGGTCGCGCTCGCGATAACCGGTGACGTTGTAGCCCACCGAGAGCCACAGGTTTTCCATGACGAGGTAACCGACCTCGGCCCCCAGGCCGTACTGCGCGGCGCCCGAGCCCGGTGACCAGAGGCGGCTGGCGATCACGGAGGTATCCCAGCGCTCGGAGAGGTCGTAGGTAGCGCGCGCGCTCACCAGATGCGTGCGGCTCTGGCTCGTGAGGCCCAGGCTGTGCTCGCGCGCGAGCTTGGCGGCATAGCGGCCGTTGACGATCACGTCGCGCGAGAGCTGCACGTTGGCATGGGTGGACACGATGTGCACGTTGCGCCGGTAGTCGCTGCCCGGCGTGCTGTCGGACTCGAACTTGAATTCATAGCGCCCCAGCGCGTTCCAGACGTTGGTGGCGAGATCGCGATAGGCGAAGCCGGCCTGGAAGCGCTCCTGGCGGCGATCGCCCGAGTCCGGCGTCTTGTTGTCGATGCGGTTGAAGATGTTGCGCGCGAGGAAGGTCCATTCCTCGTTGAGCTTGTGCGCGTAGCCCAGCGTGTTGAGGAAGGATTCGCTGCCCGGGCCGCCCCGCCACTCCATGCGCGCGGTGGCCTTCCAGTCGGCGTGGCGCGTGTATTCGACCGCCCCGGTGAGGGCGGTCGATTCGGCGCGGCGCGTGCTGTCGGCGCCCTGCAGCGCCTGCACGCGCTCGAAGCTGGTGTGCAGCGCCACGCCCTCGGCCACGCGCCACTGGTTGCGCAGCCCCATCGCGGCCTCGGCCTCGCGCCCCGTGAAGGCGTCGCGCGCGCGGTACTCGCTGAAGGCGCGCGCGTCGGGCATGTACTGGGTGTCCAGGCCGAAGACCGCGGTGTTGCGCTGGCGCGTGTCGGCATCGACATAGCTCGCGAGCTCCGACACGAACTCGTAGCGCCCGTAGAGGCGCGTGCGGTCGGCGATGCGGTAATCGCCCCCCGCCGCGAGCATGCGCCGGTTGCTGCCGTCTACGGCCTGCTCCACTTCGCCGAACACCGTGGCCTCGGGTACGCCCGGCACCGGCGTGGTCAGGCGCGTGCGCACGCTGGTGGCCTCCTGCGGGGGGATCTCGCGCGTGGCACTTTCCTCCTTGTACTGCCGCGCGGCGAATTCGAGCTTGAACTGGTTGTCGAAACTGCGCTCGATGCCGGCGAGCCATTCCTTGCGCTCGGTGCCGCGCGAATCGTCGCGGGTCGCGAGCACGTCGGCGATGAGGCGGGTACGGTCGTCCAGCCCGTAGGAGAGCTTGCCGCCATGTTCGGCGCGCCCCTGCGAGAGGATGGACGAGGGATTCTTGAAGCCCGCGTCGCTGCGCCCGGCATACACGCGGCCCTGCAGGGGGCCGGTTTCCTTGCGCACCTCGAAGCGCTCGGCGCGCCCGGACCCGACCGTGGCGTAGTCGGAACGCGCGGCCTCGGCGATCATCGTCACGTCGCCGCTCTTCGCGCTGAGATTCACGCCGCGCAGGGTGTTGCGGTCGAGCGGATCGCGGTCTTCCACGGCCACCGCGCCGGCCTGCACCTTGAACCGGTCGTTATCGACGAGCTTCACGCGCAGGTCGGTGCCGCCCACCCAGAACGCCGCCCCCCCATCATCGACTTCGTAGGTGATGCGGATGAAGTTGTCATTGAGGTCGGCATCCACGCTGGGCACCGGCGCGCGCAGCAGCAGGCTGCCGCTGAAGGGCTCCAGCGTGTAATCCGAGAACCGCGCGAGCGGCGTGACGCGCAGCACCTGCGACTGCTGGCGGCGGTCGCGCGTGACGACTTCGACGCGTTCGCTATTGACGACCAGATTGCCGCTGCCGATCGCGAAGGGCCCGGAGGTGCCGTTGGCGGGGATCTCCTGCACGCGCTGGCGGCTCGACTGGCGCGCGAGGAAGGTGTCGGCGGTGACGCGGCCCTGTTCGTAGTGATGGCGCAGGCCGTTGAGGGCGCGATTGTAGGCGGCGAGGTTGCGCGCGGGGTCCAGCGTGCTGTTGCTCGTGAGCAGGTCACCGTAGAGCAGCCAGGATTTGCCCTTGTCGACGCGCACGTAGAGATGCCCCGTGGTCTGGGCGTCGAAGCCCTTGACCGAGGCGTCGCCATACACCGGGTAGAAGCGGTCGGGCTCGATGTCGCGGAACAGCCGCGCCTTCGTATCCTTGTCGGAGTCGTAGCCCAGCGTGAGCAGGTACTCGCCCTTGACCTTGCCCTTGAGGAAGAGTGCCGCGCGCGCCGCCGCCGTGGTGTCTCCGTTGGTCTGCGAGAAGCGCTGGATCTCCTGCTCGAAGCCATCGTTGTCGCGGGTGCGCTGCAAGGCCCCCGAGCCGAGTTTGCGCAGACTCAGCACGCCCTCGACGAGCCCGCTCGCGAGCAGCTCGCGCAGCGGCGGCAGGAAACTCACGACCGCATCCTTGCTGCGCATGCCGGCCGTCGCGCGGATCTGCGCGTCGCCGGGCGCCTGCGGCGACCGCAGCACGAACTCGCCGCGCCCGCCCTCGACGAAAACCTGCACGCCGGGCTCCAGCGGATTCAGGTCGGCCACCTGCCATTCGCCCTGGCTCGTCTCCAGCGTGAGCGGCGTGCGGGCCAGCACGGGCGTGCCCTGCCCGTCCTCGAGGCGCACGACGACGCGCGCGCTGTCTATCCCGTCGGCCAGCGCCGCGGCCACCGGCTCGATGACGATGCGCTCGAGTTCGCCCGGCGCGATCAGCGTCAGCACGCGCCGCGCGAGCACGCTGCCATCGCTGCCGAGCTGTTCCGCGGCGACGCGGTTCTCGCCCGTGCGCAGGGGCACGCCGATGTATTCGACGGCCTGCAGGTGGCGTTCCGGCTGCTCGATGAGCAGCCCGATGCGCGTGGCCGGCACCACCTCGTCGCCGACGCGCAACTGCAACCGGCTGCCCATCGGCCCCTTGATGCGCAGCGTGGCCTGCGGCGCGGCCAGCACGCGGCGGTCGGCGGGGTCGACGAAGCCGACCGAGTTGTCGACTCCGGCCACCGCTTCCGGCAGGCTCACGACCGCCGTGGCCGGGCGCGCGGGCGCGGCGCTGGCCGCGAAGGCCGGCGCGGGCGCGTTCATGCCCGGCAACGGGGTCTTGCCGGCCTGCGGATTGATCGTGCCGCTCGCGATGGCCGACTGCGCGGGCGTGCCGCTCTCGAGCGTGAGCTGCGTCCGCGCCCCGGCCTCGACCTCGCTGGCCGACTGCCGCGCGCGCTCGCGACGCTGGCGGATCTCCGCCTGCACGGGCTCGTCGCAAGCCGCGAGGGCGAAGTCCGCGCGCTGCAGTTCGCCGTTCTTCATGTCGATGAAGCGGCTACCGCCGTCGAGCGCATTGCGGTTGGCGATCGGCACCAGGCGCGCGCCGCGCGGCAGCGTGGTGGCATCCACCTTGGCGACGTGAGTGCGTGGCGAGAGGTTGTAGAAGCTGTACTTGCCCTCGCCGTCCGAGATCGCCCAGGTGCCGTCCTCGAGCCAGATGCGCACGCCGGGCACGCCAGGTTCGCCGGCGTCCTGTATGCCGTTGGCGTTGCAGTCGGCGTAGATCTTGCCGAGCGCGAAGCCCTTGGTATCGAACACGCCGCCTTCCACGCGGACCAGCGCGGTGCCGGTGTTGCTGCCCAGCGCCGGGCGACGGTTGCTGGCCTGCGCGCGCGCGATCGCGTCTCCCAGCGGCGTCGTGGGACCGATGCGGGCGCGATAGCTCAGCGCGCGCGTGGTGTCGTTGGGCAGCGCGCCCAGCGACATGTCGAAGCCCCCCGGCGCGGGCGCGGGGTCGGGCTGCGCGAGGCCATCGCGGCGCAAGGTGCCGGCCTGCAGCGCGAAGCCCGGCGGCAGCGCCCCCACCACATTCACCTCGGGCAGGGTCACGCCGCTGACGTTGCGCACGCGCACCGTGTAATCGACGAAATCACCGAGCTCCGCGGTCTTGCGCGAGGCTTCCACCTCCACCATCAGGCCCCCCTGCGGGCTGTCGATGGGCAGGTCCAGCGTCACCGAGGCGCCCGTGAACTCCTTGCCGTAGGAGCCATCGATGTGAAGGATGCGGCCGGCCGGCAGCTTGTCCGGCTCGACCGCCGAGGGGAAGCCGTAACCCGGTGCTTCGAGGCGCAGGCGATAGGTGCCGGGCATCACGAAGGCGAACTCGTAGCGCCCCTCGGCATCGGTCACGACGGTGGCGGCGGCGGGCGTGACGCCATCGGCCGCGAACACGCGCGCGGCTTCGCCGGGACGGCCGCCGTTGTGCGCGCCCTGCACGTCGAGGAGGGTCACGCTCACGCCGGCGATGGGGGCATTGCTGCGGCTGTCGAAGACGACGCCCACCGGCTCCATCATGAGCCGCGCCTGGGCGGCTCCGGAACCGCAGTCGGGCAGCAGAAGGGTCAGCGCGTCGCCGCGCAGGGACGACACGCGACCGTCGCCGGCGGTCACTCCGTGCGACAGCGCGGAGGCCGTCGCCACCTCCTGCGGCACGCGGAAGGTGCCGGTGTTGGGGCCGGTCTCGACGGCCGCGAAGGTCTCCTGGTCGCCGCTCTGCGCGGAGGTCACGACCACCTGCACGGTTTCGGCCTGCGAGGTGTTGCGGTTGCAGGCCGCCGCCTCGGCCTTCACGTAGAGCGGCGTGCCCAGCGCGCTGCGCTGGAGCTCGTTGGCGAACCCGTCACTGTCATAGAAGGCGATGTGCGCGAAAGGCACGACGGTGAATCGCAGCGTGTTCGACATCGCCCATTCCTCGTCCGACCATTCGGTGGCCGAGTACTGCGCGCGCGAGGTGCTCTGGATCACGCCGCCGGCGTTCCAGTTGATCAGCAGGCGCAGGTCGAAATGCAGCTCGGCGCCCGCCGGCAGGTTGTCCATGCCATACACGACCTCGTCCACGAGCGAGAGGTCGGCGGGCGCCTGACGGCTGAAGACGGTGGCCGGGTCGCCGATGCGGTGGTACATCGGCACCACTTCGCCGAGCGGGAAGGCCGCGTCCAGCGTGGTGTTCGGCGGCACCGGAATCGTGATGAGCAGGATGTCTTCCTCGACACCGTCGACGCTGACGGGCATGCCGTAGGCCGCGTTCTTGCCCAGGTTGCGCACGAAGATGCGCAGGCTCACGCGCGCGCCCGGCGCGGGCTGGGTGTCCGAGGCGGTCTGCTGCACCGCGAGCACGGCGCTGTCCTGCACGGTCACCGCGTCGGTGATGGTCGCGGCCTTGCCGGAGGCCGAGCGGGCCTGCAGCGAGAACCGCGTGACGCCGCTCGTGACGGCCCCCGGCACGTGCCCGCTCACCACCAGGTCGGCGGCCTCGCCCGGCCCCAGGGTGATGTTGCCGACGACGGGTTCGCCAGGGTCGGCCACGCCATTGCCGTTGACGTCATGCACGAGCTGGAGGCCGGCGAGATCGAAGGCATCGTCATGGGCATGCGCGAGGCTCAGCGTGTAGGTGGTGGGGGTGTTGCCGGTGTTGGTGAGGCGGTGGGCCAGATCGACGCCCGCGCCGGGCGGGCGGTTCACGCTCTGGCCATCGCTCAGCGTGAGGGCTTCGACGGCCTGCACGAAGACCGACACGATGTTCGACTGCAGCACGCTCACCTCCGGCCCGGGGCCGGCGAGGTAGCGCACGCTGGCCTGGCTGTCGATGCGCGTGCCGGCGAGCGGCGCGGCGTCGGCGGCGCTGGCGGACCACAGCGCGATGCCCGCCAGCCCGAGCAGCACGCGCCGCGCCACGCGAGCGCGCACGGACGAAGGCGGCTTGCCGTCGCGGCCCGGCCCGGTGCTGGCGGTGCGCCCGGCGTCATGCCATCTGCATGACCCCGGCGCGCATGGATCGACCATCAGGTTCATGCCGAATCGTCCGGGCCTCGGTGGTCATGGCCTTACTGGCTGATGCGCACGCCAAAGGTGACGGTCACGACCTGTCCCGGCACCATGGTGCCCACCGTGGCGGTCACGGTGCCGGCCGCGCCGGCCCCGGGCGCCGTCACCGAACCGGCGCTCGTCGCGGCTCCCACCGTGGCGTGATAGACAGTGTTGAGCGGCGTCGCGTCGCTGATGACGACGTTGGTCACGTCGGCCACGCCGGCATTCGTCGCGGTCACCTGGTAACGCACGCAGGCTCCGGGCACGGCGCCCGTGGTGATGATCGCCGGGCTGAAGGCGGTGTCCGCCGTGCCGTCGCAGGCCGCGTCCAGCGCCTGCTGCTTCTCGAGCCGCAGTTGCCCCGGGATCACCGCGGTGGCGTTGGAGACGCTCACCGCCGGCGGCGGCGACACTCCGCCGGCTGGCGTGGCGGTGAGGGTGGCGGTATCGACGGTGCCCACGGCGGCGCTGCCCGCCGCGAAGACCTTGAGGAAGAGCACCGCGCTTTCGCCGGGGTCCAGACCGGCGGCCGTGCTGGCCCCGCCCGTGCCCCCCACGAAGTCGGCTGCGCTGGAAACCACGGGGTCGGACGCGTCGAGGACGCCGTTGTTGTTCTGGTCCCAGTAGATCGCCGACGAGAACCCGCTCGCGGTGTTGGCTGCGGTGAGCGCGAGGGTGCTGCCGCCACCGCCGGCGCCCTCGACGACGTTGCCGGTGTTGGTCAGGGTGTGGCGATACACCACGCTGCCGCCGGGATACACCTGGCCGCTGTTGTTGGGCGTGAGGCTCACGCTGCGCACGCCCGAAACCGTCACGGCGTCGTGCACCACGTCGGCCGCGCCGGAGATCGGCGACACCGCGCGGAAGTACAGGTCCGTCGTGGCAGCGCTCGCGCCGGCCGGCACCGTCACGTCGGCGAAGATCTGCGCCGAGGTGCCCGCGTTGATGACGCCCGTGTTGGTGATCACGGTGCCCTGCGCATTCACGAACTGCACGCTCCAGCCCGGCGGCAGCGTGGGTGCGCCGAAGTTCGTCGTGCTGCTGGCCTGCAGGTTGAAGCCATCCGCGATGGCGCTGCCGTTGGCGATGTAGAGCGTGAAGCGCGTGGTCGCCCCGGGCGCCACGGTGTTGGTGATCACCGGGCTGGGTTCCGGGCCCGGGCCCACGCCGGGCGCGCCGGCGCCAGCCGCGTTGTTGGTGATGTCCACCGTGTTGGCCGTGATGGCGCTGAGCACGTCCGCCGCGCTCGCCGACTTGGTCGGATCGGCGCGCGAGGTGGCTGTCTTCTGCACGCTGTACGGGCCGGTGCCGCTGGCGCCGGCGGGCAGGATCGCATGCAGCACGACCGCCGCCGAGGCGCCCGGCGCGAGGGGGCCGGTGTCCGGCGTGCCGTTGCCGTTGCTGTCGATGAGCGGCGTCACGCCGTCGGCGCGGAAGAGCACGAAGGTCGTCCCGACGGGGAAGGAGTGCGTCGTGGCGACGGTCACGTCGAAGCTGTCGATCGCGGTGCCGGTGTTGGTGATCGTGTTCGTGAAGCTCACGGTGCTGCCCTGCGCGGCCGTCGGCACGGTCGCGCCGGTGATGCTCACCGCCCCGACCGAACTCACGACGAACTGCACGGCGTTGGTGTTGGCGGCGGGCAGCGTGGTGCCGCCGTCGGTATAGACGTACTGCGCGACGTTGCGCGTGGCGGCCGTGGCGCCGGGAGCCGCGCCGGTATTGACGGTGACCTGGAAGCTCAGGATGCCGGAAGCGCCGGCCGGCACCGACGCGATCGTCGCCGTGACGCGCCCCGGCACCGTGACGCCGAAGTCGTAGACGATGCCGCTCTGGTTCTCGGTCAGCAGGTCGGTCAGCACCGTCGCGCCGGTGCCGCTCCAGCGGGCGCTGCCCCCCACGTAGGTCATGCCGGAGGGAATCACGTCGGTCAGCACGAGGTTGGTCGCCGCCGAATTGCCGCTGTTCGTGTAGGTCAGCGTGAAGGTGCGCGCGGTCGGCCCCGGCACGCCCGTGCTCACGTCGAGGGCCTTCGTCACGTTGATGACGGCCCCGCTCGACACGGTGGTGACATCGGTGTTGCTGGCCGAGACGGCGGGCGTCAGCACGCTCGCCGCGGTGACCGTGAGGGTGTTCTGGCTGCCCGCCACGGCGGTGGGCGGCACGACGCCGACGACCACGAAGTTGAAGCTCGCACCCGCCGCGACGCTGCCGGAATTCGTGATGGGCGTGGTGTTGTCCGGCACGCCGTCGCCGTTGGCGTCGGCGTAGATCGAGACGCTGACGAAGGTGAAGGCCCCCGAGCCCGTCGCCGACAGCGTGAAGCTGTCGTTGCCGTTGCCGGTATTCACGAGGGTGTGGGGGTAAGAGACGATGCCGCCGATCGGCACCTGCTTGGCACCGTTGCTGCCCAGCGTGAGGCTCGCCACCTGCTGCACGATGGTGATCACGCTGTTACTGGTGACGGTGCGCACCGTGGCCGAGGTGTCGGAGTAGGTCGCCGAGGCCTGGTTGCCGATGTTGGTGCCGGCGGCCGGCGCCGCGAGGGCACGCCCCCCGGCCAGGCAGCACAGCAGGAAAAGGCCGAGAAGCAGCCCGCGCATCAGGGAATGATGACTGGACATGATGGAATCCCTTTCTTTGCCTTCGTGCGAAAGCGCCTAGCGCGCCGGCGCGCGGCCATTCGCCCCGGCGGGAAGCCCGGGCGTCACGCCGCTTTGCGCCACATCCAGAGAGGTCAAGCGCACGCGCGAGACCACGGTCACGTCACCGCCGGCGGCCAGGTTGCCCAGCTTCCAGCGCAGGTAACGGTATTCGGCAAGGGGCACCAGCTCGGTCTGGCGGCGCCCGTCGGGCAGGGTGACGGTCCGCTTGAGCGGCATCGCTTCGAAAAGCGTGCCGTCGGTGCTGGCGAGCACGCTGCGGGGACGGGCCGAATCGGCCACATACACGACGCCGCCGGCCGGGATCGGAAGCGTGGCTTCCACGTCGCGCGCCGTCGCGTCGCCGCGATTGACGTAGCGCGCGCGGTATTCGAGCAGATCGCCGGGGCTCACCTTCTCGGCGGGGCCGAAACGTTCGCGTCCATCCGGACCCGGCGCCTGCACCGCCACCACCTCGAGCTCCACGCGCACGTCGGGCCCGGGCGCGGCCTGAGCGCCGTGCCAGAGCAACAGCGCCACCCACATCACACTCCACCGCATGCTTGTCTCCCACCACGCCTGGGGCCATCCAGCTCACCGGGCGGTCATGCCCCGGGGCCCCGCAGATGCAGCCGGCAAAAGTGTCGATTTCGTCACTCAAGCCGTCAGATCCGGCATTAACGTCAAATTAGTATTGAAAATAATTAAACAACAATCAGTAAAAGTTATTGAATGACTCACACTTCCGGGCAGTTCCACCGCGGTTCCGGCGGGCAATGCGCGGTGATTCAGGAAAGCCGGTCCGGCCCGGTCCGGGCGCCGCAGAGGCCTGGGCGATGCGTGCTTCAGAAGCCGGCCAGGAGGACGACGGGCCGGACGGCAACGAGGCGCCGCCGCGAACACGGACGGCACCCCGACTGGACAGATGAGACTTACGAGCCCTTACGGCGCGGCCCCCGGGGCCTTGAGAGAGACGTTCGGGCAGGTCGCTCCGCGCGACGCGGTGGGGGTGGGGGTGGGGGTGGGGGTGGGGGTGGGGGTGGGGGTGG
>JAVHXQ010000025.1 GCA_031119555.1 Candidatus Dactylopiibacterium sp. | reverse complement strand
GAGTCGGTCTTGTTGATGTGCTGACCGCCCGCGCCGGAGGCGCGATAGGTGTCGGTGCGCACGTCGGCGGGGTTGATCTCGATTTCGATCGAGTCGTCGACCTCGGGGAACACGAACACCGACACGAAGCTCGTGTGACGGCGCGCGTTGGAATCGAAGGGGCTCTTGCGCACGAGGCGGTGCACGCCCGTTTCGGTGCGCAGGAAGCCATAGGCGTATTCGCCCGAGACCTTGATCGTGCAGCTCTTGATGCCGGCCACGTCGCCTTCGGATTCTTCCATGAGCTCCACGTTGAAGCCCTTGCGCTCGCAGTACCGCAGGTACATGCGCTCGAGCATGGAGGCCCAGTCCTGCGCCTCGGTGCCGCCCGCGCCCGACTGGATCTCGATGAAGGCCGGCTGCGGGTCCATCGGGTTGTTGAACATGCGGCGGAATTCCAGGCCCCCGATGAGCCCTTCGACGGCGGCCACGTCGGCTTCCACGGCCACGAAGGTGTCTTCATCGTCCTCGGCCACCGCGAGCTCGTAGAGATCGCCGCAGTCGGCGAGGCCCGACGCGATGCTGTCGAGCGTGAGCACCACGCCTTCGAGTTCTTTCTTCTCGCGGCCCATGTCCTGGGCGCGCTTGGGCTCGTTCCAGACCGCCGGGTCTTCGAGCTGCTTGCTGACTTCGATCAGCTTCTCGGCCTTGTTGTCGTAGTCAAAGATACCTCCGGAGGTCATCCGCGCGCGCGCGCAGCTCGGTCATCTTGTTGGCAACGGCGTTGAGGCGTTCGGCTTCCATCATGTTCCTTTTCCGGGTTCGGGTCGTGCGGTTCGGCCGCGGATTATAGCGCGGCGGGGGAGGCGCACCCTTCTGGTGTCGGGTGTGTACTTTTTGGCACTTGACGGTAACAGAATTTATGTATCTTGCCGTTATTGACATGACCCCGTTACAGGTGCGACAGACACCGGAGACCCCCGCAGATGAAGCTATTCAACAGACTGTCCCTAGTTCACCAGTTCGTCGCCGCCTCGGTGGCGCTCTCGGTGCTGATCCTGCTCGCGCTGGTGCTGCACGTTTCGGTGACGAGCTATTCGAGCAGCGTCGCGCGCATGGAGGATGGCCTCCAGGGCGAGACCCACGGCACCCGCCAGCTGCTCGACAACGCCTACCAGATCAGCATCGGCCTCACCGACCGCGTGGCCGGCATCCTGACCGACGCCTTTCCCGGCGGCTTCACGGTGGCGCCCGACGAGCGCGTGGCCACGGGCACGGTCGAGGCGCCCGCGCTGCGCAGCCAGGGCGTGCTGCTCAACGCCGATTTCCGCGCCGTGGACGCCTTCGCGCGCAGCACCGGTGGCGTCGCCACGCTGTTCGTGCGCGAGGGCGACGACTTCGTGCGCGTCAGCACCTCGCTCAAGACGCAGGGTGGCGAGCGCGCCATCGGCACCCGGCTGGCCCACGATCATCCCGCCTACGGCAAGGTGCTCGCGGGCGAGACCTACCTGGGCCCGGCCGAGCTCTTCGGGCGTCATTACCTCACCAAATACCTGCCGCAGCGGGACGCCTCGGGCAAGGTGGTGGCCATCCTCTTCGTGGGCTTCGATCTGGCCGACGTGTTCGCGAGCCTGCGCAAGGCGCTGGCCGAGGCACGCAATGGCGACGAGAGTTTCGTCGCCTATACCGGTGGCGGGCGTCGTGGCGAGCTGATGTTCCATCCGCGCGCCGAGGGCGGCAAGCTGCTCGAGCAGGATGTGGATGGCGCCGGCCGCGCGGCCTTCGCGCCGCTGCTGGAGAAGTCCGAGGGGCGTCTGCGCTACCCGGCCGCCGGGGGCGAGCGCATCGCTGCCTGGGAACAGAGCGACAGCTGGGGCGGCGTGGTGGTGGCGCGCACCGGCGAGGTGGCCTTCTACACGCGGGCCTCCACGCAGCTGCGCAACGGCATCCTGATCGCCGGGCTGCTCGCGGCGGTGGTGCTCAGCGCGCTGCTGTGGCTGTTCTTCGCGCGCCAGCTGCGCCCGGTCGGAAAGGTCGTGGAGCGCATCGAACGCATGGGCCGGGGCGACTTCTCGGGCGGCGACGAGCGCGACGAGACGCTGGGCACGCGCAACGAGCTGGAACTCATCCGCGCCAGCGTGGCGCGCACCGCGCATCACGTGGGCGGGCTGATCGCCGACCTGCGCCGCAACGCCTCGGCACTCAGCGAAAGCGCCAGCGCGATCGCGCACAGTTCCGCCTCGGCGGCCGAGGTGGCGGGCACGCAGAGCGAGGCCGCCCAGGCGATGGCGTCGGGCGTGGAGCAGATGAGCGCCAGCATCATGCAGGTGCGCGACAGCTCGCAGGAAGCGCGCGACCTGGCGTCCTCGGTGCTCGACCAGGCGGGCCATGGCCGCAGCCAGGCCGTGGATGCGCTGGCGCAGATGACGCGCATCGAAAGCGCGGTACACGGCGCCTCCGGCCACATCGGACGGCTCGACGACCAGGCCCAGCGCATCAGCTCGGTGGTTTCCATCATCAAGGAAGTGGCGGAGCAGACCAATCTGCTCGCGCTCAACGCGGCCATCGAAGCGGCGCGCGCGGGCGAGCAGGGTCGGGGCTTCGCGGTGGTCGCCGACGAGGTGCGCAAGCTGGCGGAGCGCACGAGTGCTTCCACGCGGGAGATCACCGACATGATCGAATCGATCCAGGGCGGCGCGCGTGAAGCCGCGGTGGGCATGCAGACCGCCGTGGGGCTCGTGGCCGACGGCGTGACCGCCGTGGAGCGCGCGCGCGGCCTGATCGGCGACATCGAGGGCGGCGCGCAGTCGATCGCGCGCGCCACGGCCGACATCGCTTCGGCGCTGGAAGAACAGAGCGCGGCGAGCAACGCCATCGGCAGCGAGGTCGATCAGATCGCGCAGCTCTCCGAGCGCACGACGGATTCCGCGCAGGCGTCCTCCAGCGTGGCGACGCAGCTCGAATCGCTGTCCTCGCGCATGGACGAAGCCGTGGCGCGCTTCCGTACCGACTGAGCCGCTCAGGGTTCGTCGCGCACGCGCAGGAAGCTGGGCGTGCGCGGCAGACCGTGACGCGTGAGGGCGTGGTAGCGATAGGTCACGAGACTGCCCGGCGCTGGCGGGGATGCGCGCTGCGCATCGGTGAAGCCCGTACCGATGCGGAAGCGGCGCCCGTCCGGCGCTTCGACGAGCAGGGCGCCCATCCGCCCGGCGTGGCGGCCCTTGCCGGGCAGGTGGGCCACGACGCGCGCCTCGGCGTCCAGCCAGGGCTTGAGCTTCAGCAGCGCCGGCGAGCGGCCGTCGAGGTAGGGCGCTTGCGCCAGATGCAGCATCAGCCCTTCGCCGCCGCCGCGCACCACCTCCGCCAGACGCGCGCGCAGCGCCGCCTCGCTGGCGACGCCGGTCTGGGCCACGGCCTGCAGCCATGGCGTCGCGGTTTCGGCCGCGAGCGCCCGCATGCGCGCCGCGCGTTCGCGAAAGCTGCCCGGCGCGCCCGGCAGCTCGAAGATCATGTAGCGGATCTCACGCCACTCGGCATCCACGGGGGTGAGGCGGCTCACGGCGGCCGCGAGCCACTCGAAGCGCCCGCGCCCGGCCCAGAGTTCGCCGTCCAGCGGCGTGGCGGGCAGGCCCGCGAGGAACCACGGCGGCGCGGCGAGGATCTGCCCGCTGCGGCTGACGAGGGTGTGGCCGTCCCAGATCGCGCGCACCCCGTCGAGCTTTTCGCTGACCAGATAGGCGGCGGGATCGGTGCCGGGGCGATAGACCTCGGCGAGCAGGATCGCGGGGGCCGCGCCGCGCGCGGACGCGGCAAGCAGCGCGAGGCAGCACAGCAGAAGCGCGATGGCGTGGCGCATGACGGACAGGCGTGGCCCGGGCAATGACCCGTGCCGAGGTTACGCGCCTGTCATGGGCGCTGAAGCTGTCCTTGCGGGCCGTCGTGCGGGCCCCGCCCGGGGTTCGCGGTGCGGGGCCGGGCAGCGGAGGAAAGTGGAATCCCTGCAGCCGGCGGTTCGCCGGCGCGGGTCGGGGGCGGGCGAGGCGGCGTGCCGGCCGCGCAGCCCCGGCGTCAGTACACCTCGCGCGTTTCCAGGAAGGTCACGTTCGGGTGGCGCTCCCGCGCCATCTGCAGATTCACGCGGTTGGGCGCGAGATAGACGTAGTCGCCCGCGCCGTCCAGCGCCATGTTGGCGGGCGCCTTGTCGAGCAGGGCGCGGATGTCTTCATCCTTGCCGCGCAGCCAGCGCGCGGTGGCCCAGGCACAGGCCTCGAACACGCATTCCACGCCGTACTCGGCGGCCAGCCGGTAGGCCACCACGTCGAACTGCAGCACGCCCACGGCGCCCAGGATGAGATCGTTGGAGGCCAGCGGCTTGAAGAGCTGGGTCGCGCCTTCCTCGGCGAGCTGCTGCAGACCCTTCTGCAACTGCTTCATCTTGAGCGGATTGCGGATCTGCGCGCGCCGGAAGAGGTCGGGCGCGAACGAGGGAATGCCCGTGAATTTGAGGTCTTCGCCTTCGGTGAAGGTATCCCCCAGGCGGATCGTGCCGTGGTTGGGAATGCCGATGATGTCGCCCGAGTAGGCCAGATCGGTGGTGTTGCGGTCCTGCGCCATGAAGGTGATGGCGTTGTTGATCGCGAGCTGCTTGCCCTGGGACACCTGCTTGATCTTCATGCCGCGCTCGAAGCGGCCCGAACACACGCGCAGGAAGGCGATGCGGTCGCGGTGCTTGGGGTCCATGTTGGCCTGGATCTTGAACACGAAGCCCGAGAACTTCGGTTCGTCGGGCGCGACCTGGCGGCTTTCGGCGGGGCGCGCGAGCGGCATCGGCGACAGATCGACGATGGCGTCCAGCACCGACTGCACGCCGAAATTATTCACGCCCGAGCCGAAGAACACCGGCGTCTGCTTGCCGGTGAGGTACTTGTGCTTGTCGAAGGCATGCGACGCGCCGCGCACCAGCTCCACTTCCAGCCGCAGTTCGTCGGCCTGGTCGCCGATGAGTTCGTCCAGGCGCGGGTTGTCCAGCCCCGGGATGATCTCGGAGGTGCCTTTCTCGGCGTGCGGGTCGAAGAACGAGATCGTGTCGTCGTAGAGGTTGTAGACGCCACGGAAGCGCTTGCCCATGCCGATCGGCCAGGTCATCGGAGCGCATTCCATCTCGAGCGTGGATTCGATCTCGTCGAGCAGGTTGATGGGCTCCTTGCCTTCGCGGTCGAGCTTGTTGATGAAGGTGAGGATGGGCGTGTCGCGCATGCGGCACACGTGCAGCAGCTGGATCGTGCGCGACTCCACGCCATTGACCGAGTCGATCACCATCACGGCCGAGTCGACGGCGGTCAGCGTGCGGTAGGTGTCTTCCGAGAAATCTTCGTGCCCGGGGGTGTCGAGCAGGTTGATGATCGCGTCGCGGTACGGAAACTGCATGACCGAGGACGTGACCGAGATGCCGCGCTGCTTTTCGAGCTCCATCCAGTCGGAGGTCGCGTGGCGCGCCGCCTTGCGCGCGCGCACCTCGCCGGCCACCTGGATCGCGCCGCCGAACCACAGCAGCTTTTCGGTGAGCGTGGTCTTGCCCGCGTCGGGGTGGGAAATGATCGCAAAAGTGCGGCGGCGGGCGAGTTCGTGCTTGAGGTCGGTCATGGTGCGGGAGTTCCGGGCAAGGGGCGGATTATAGCGGCGTGGCCGGGCCTTGCGCGGCACGTGCGGGGGCCGGGGGGCGGGAAGTTTCGCGGCGCGGGCGAGTTCCCTTGCGCGGCGCGCGCGGGGCGCCGGCTTTGCCCGTCGCCGGGGTGTCGGGTATGGTCCCACCCCATCGGCGCCGGCTGGCGGCGCCATGCGCGGGTATTGCAGATGCAGCGTCGTTCCGGCTTGCCTTCCGAAGGCATCGTGTTGTTGTGTGTCGTGGTGCTCGGCTGGGGAAGCTCGTGGGCCGTCATCAAATATGCCCTCACGGCATTGCCGCCGCTGAGCTACCGGGGTCTCACCTCCCTGCTGGGCGGGCTGCTCACGCTGGCGCTGATGCGCGCGCGCGGGCATTCGCTCGGGGTGCCGCGCGAGGACCGCGCGCGCCTCGCCTGGCTGGCATTCTTCAACGTGCTGGCCTGGAACGTGCTTTCAAGCTATGCCACACTGAACCTGCCGTCGGGCCGCGCCGCGTTGCTCGCCTACACCATGCCGCTGTGGTGCGTGCCCCTGTCGGCCTGGCTGCTCGGCAGCGTGGTCGATGCGCGGCGCGTGCTGGCGCTCGCGCTGGGCTGCGCGGGCGTGCTCGTGCTGCTCGGACGCACCGCGCTCGACCTCGCGCACGCGCCCGTCGGCGTGCTGCTCATGCTCTCCGCCGCACTGAGTTGGGCCACGGGCGTCGTCCTCATGAAGCGCTGGTCGCTGCGGCTGGATGCGGCGGTCTTCACGGGCTGGGTGCTGGTGCTGGGCGGTCTGCCGCAGGTGCTGGCGGCGCTGGTCGTGGATGGCGTGCCGGCCCGTCTGCCGGACGGCGGTGCCATCGCCGCGATCGCATTCAGCGTGCTGATCACGGTGATGCTCTGCAACTGGGCCTGGAACCGGCTCGTGCTGCTGGTGCCGGTCGAGGTCTCGTCGCTGTCCTCGCTGCTCACGCCGCTGGTGGGCGTGGCCTCGGGCGCGTTGTTCCTGGGCGAACAGCCGGGCTGGCGCGAGGCGGCCGCGGCCGCGCTGATCGTCAGCGCGGTGGCCGTCATCAACCTGCGGCCGAAAGCCCGGGCTTGAAGATGTATGGAATTCGTGTCTTTATAACGGCTGAATCTTGCCGGCCCGGACGGGGCCGGGGCGTGGCCCTGGCCGCGCCTCGCGACCCACGCGGTCCCGGCGCCGGCACCGTGTTCGCGGCCGGCGCGTGGCAAGGTCTTCCCTCGTGGCGCCCCCGGGCGCGACCGTTTTTACTGTGAAAAGGAGAAATCGATGAAAATGATCAAGATCGCCGCCGCACTGCTCTGTACCAGTATCGCCGGTCCGCTGCTGGCGGCCACCTGCGAGGCCGAGATCGAAGGCAACGACGCGATGCAGTTCAACCTGAAGACCATGAGCGTGCCCGCGAGCTGCAAGCAGTTCACGGTCAAGCTCAAGCACGTGGGCAAGCTGCCCAAGGCGGCCATGGGCCACAACTGGGTTCTGGTGAAGACGTCCGAACTGCAAGGCGTCGACAAGGACGGCGTGGCGGCGGGCCCGACCAACAACTACGTGAAGCCGGGTGACACGCGCGTGATCGCGCACACCAAGCTCATCGGCGGCGGCGAGACCGATTCGGTGAAGTTCGACGTGTCCAAGCTCAAGGCGGGCGAGAGCTACACCTACTTCTGCTCCTTCCCGGGCCACGTGGCGCTCATGAAGGGCACCCTGACGCTGACGAAGTAAGCGACCGCTCCCCGCCTGGCGGGGGCGACGCCTCACCCGATGACCGCCCGCGCCTCGCGCCGGCGGTCATTTTTTTGCGCCGGGGCGCAGCGGAATGCCCGCCGAATTCTTGCCGGCCACGCCCGCGTCGGCCCGGGGCCGGATCATGTACGGCACGAAACGCCACAGGTACAGCGCGAAGGCCAGCACCCACGCCGTGGTGGAGGCATGCAGCGCCGCCAGCGTGAAGCCGCCGGGCACGAGTGCCACGAGGCGCAGCACCGCCGCGACGATCACGAGCACGTAGGAGGCCACCATGCTGCGATCGGTCTGCAGCGGGCGCCCCAGATGACCCAGCGCGGTGCGCGTGACCATGCCGATGATGAGCACCGCGAAGCCGCCCGTGCCGATGGCATGCGCGGGCCAGGCTTCGCGCAGGATCCAGCCCGCCTCGTGCGCCGCCGCCAGCAGCAGGCCCGCGCCCAGCCCCGCGTAACCGGCGTAGAGGATCCACAGGATGGGCTTGTGGCGGACCGCCAGCGGCTTCCAGCTGATCACGTGGTAGAGCGGCAGGGCCCCCGTGATGGCCAGCGCGAGGGCTTGCGGCAGTGACCAGCCGAGCAGGCTGAAGAGGATCGCGGCGCAGCCCGTGGCGAGCTGGACGTGGCCGCTGCGCAGCTGCATCGGGATCTCCAGCCCCGGCACCGCGCGCGAGGCGAAGAAAGGCGTGACGCGGCGCGTCACGAGCAGCGCGATGACGGCCATGCACAGCAGGCCCGTGTTGAAGCGTGACAGCAGCAGGTCGTACTCGCCGCGCGCGACGGCGAGCAGGAAGAGGGCATCGGCCGCGCCCAGCGCCAGCATGAGCACGGGCACGCCGTAGTTGCGCTGACTGCGCTGGCCGTACACGACCCGCCCCATGGCCAGCGCGCCCCACGCGAAGAACGCGAGTTCGCACAGCGCGGCGAGGCCGAACGCCACCGTGCCGGGGACGAGGAACAGGATGCGCGCGGCCAGCCACAACCCGCACAGCGCCGCCAGGGGGCGGCCGCGCATCGGATTGACGCCCGTCCACGCGCCGCCGGCGGTGAGCAGGAAGCCCACCGCGATGGTCGCGACGAATCCCCACAGCATTTCGTGTGCGTGCCAGAACACGGCGTTGAGCGGACCGAGTATCCATTGCGGCGCGAAGACCCACAGCGCGACCGACAGTGCGGCCCAGGCGCAGCCGGCAAGGTAGAGCGGGCGGAAGCCCATCTCGAGGAACGCCTGCCATTGAGGGGCGTGGGGCGCGGCGGTGGCGGGTTCTTCGATCCGGAGCAGGGGCGGCATGGGGAGTTCTCCTGGCCGGCAGACGGCAAGAAAAATTGAAAGATGCAAAAATAATACATGTTAAAAGCGACCGCCGGAAGCGCACCGCGGAGGCGCCAGGGCGCCTTGATTCACAGCCTGTCTCGAAAATTGACCCGAATCAAGTTTGCGCAGCCGATCGGACGCATGCGGATTGTGAGGGCCAATAGATGTACGTAACATGCATCTATTGGCTCACGCCGTACTTCCACGTTTTACTTCAGGAGAGCGTTCATCATGCGTTCGTCACGCAAACTCTGGCAGTGGCTCGGGATCCTGTTCCTGCTGTCCTTCGCCGTCCTTGGCTGGATCGGCCGCGAGATCTATCTTTCGGCGCCGCCGATTCCGCTGCAGGTGGTCAGCAGCGACGGGCAGGTGGTGTTTGGCGAGGGCCAGGTGCAGCGCGGCCAGGAAGCCTGGCTGTCGGCGGGCGGCCAGCAGCTGGGCTCGGTGTGGGGGCACGGCAGTTACGTGGCGCCCGACTGGTCCGCCGACTGGCTGCATCGCGAAGCCGTGGCGCTGCGCGACGCGGTGGCGCAGAAGCGCTACAAGACTGCCTTCGCCCAGCTCGACCGTGACGAGCAGGCGGTGGTTTCGGGCCGCGTGCGCGATGAATTGCGCGCCAATACCTACGATGCGCAGAAGGGCACGATCACCCTCAGCCCGGAGCGTGCCGAGGTGGTTCGCACGCTCATGCAGCACTACACGGGGCTGTTCGGCAGCGCGCCCGAGCACGACGTGCTGCGCGAGCAGTACGCGATGGTGCGCGACACGCTCAAGGACAGTGGCGACCTCAATGCGCTGCCGGCCTTCTTCTTCTGGTCGGCGTGGGCCGCCGCCACGGATCGCCCCGGCGAGACGCATCTCTCCTACACCAGCAACTGGCCGCACGAACCGCTCGTCGACAACGTGCCGACCACGGGCAACGGGGTGTGGTCCATCGTCAGCGTGGTGCTGCTGATCGCGGGCGTGGCGGTGATGATCGCGTGGCACTCGTCGCATTCCGAGACCGCCGACCCCACCCCGCCGCGCGAAGACCCGCTCTTCAACCTGAAGCCGACGCCTTCGATGAAGGCCACGCGCAAGTATTTCTACGTGGTCATCGCGCTGCTGCTGACGCAGATCGGCATGGGCGCGCTGACGGCGCACTACGCGGTGGAGGGGCAATCCTTCTTCGGCCTGCCGCTGGCCGAGATCCTGCCCTACACGGTGAGCCGCACCATCCACACCCAGCTGGGCGTGCTGTGGATCGCCACCGCCTGGCTCGCGACCGGCCTCTACATTTCGCCGGCACTCTCGGGGCATGAACCCAGATTCCAGAAGCTCGGCGTGGACGTGCTGTTCTACGCGCTGCTGCTCATCGTGGCCGGCTCGATCGCCTTCGGCTGGATCGGCACGCACCAGCGCCTGGGCACCGACTTCGCCTTCTGGCTCGGCAACCAGGGCCTGGAATACACGTCCATGGGCCGCATCTGGCAGTACGGGCTGTTCGCCGGCCTGATGATCTGGCTGGGCCTGATGGCACGCGGCTTGTGGCCGGTGCTGCGCAAGCCTTCGGAGTCGCGCGGCCTGATCGCCATGGTCTTCCTGTCGGCGACCTGCATCGGCGCGTTCTACGCGAGTTCGCTGATGTGGGGCCAGCACAGCCACTATTCGATGATCGAGTACTGGCGCTGGTGGCTGGTCCACCTGTGGGTCGAAGGCTTCTTCGAAGTGTTCGCCACGGCCGTGATCGCGCTGATCTTCTCGCGCCTGGGGCTGATCCACACCGCCACCGCCAACTCGGCGATCGTGCTGGAGACCATCGTCTTCCTGTTCGGCGGCATCCTGGGCACGCTGCACCACCTCTACTTCACGGGGACGCCGACCTCCGTGATCGCCATCGGCGCGATCTTCTCCGCGCTCGAAGTGGTGCCGCTCACGCTGGTCGGCTTCGAAGCCTTCCGCAACTACCAGCGCAGCAAGGCCACGCCGTGGATGCAGAACTACCGCTGGATCGTGCTGTTCTTCGTGGCGGTCGGGTTCTGGAACTGCCTGGGCGCGGGCGTGCTGGGCTTCGCGATCAACCCGCCGATCTCGCTGTACTACGTGCAGGGGCTCAACCTCACGGCGGCGCACGGCCATGCCGCGTTGTTCGGGGTGTACGGGCTGCTGGGCATCGGTCTCATGCTGTTCTGCCTGCGCGGCCTGAGCGAGCGCGCCAGGTGGTCGGACAAGGCGCTGTCGGTGTCGTTCTGGAGCTTCAACATCGGCCTGGCGATGATGGTCTTCCTGTCGCTCGTGCCGGCCGGCCTGTACCAGGCCTGGGCCAGCGTGGCCGAAGGCCTGTGGTACGCGCGTTCGCCGGAAGTGATCCACTCGGCCTTCATGCGCGCCATGGTGTGGCTGCGCGTGCCGGGCGACATCGTGTTCTCGGTGGGCATCGTGGCGCTGGCGGCTTTCGCGCTGGGGCTGCTGCGCCGCGCGCCGGCCACCCCGGCCGGTACCGAATTGCCCCGCGCCGCGCCCGCACGCGTGCGCTGAGCGCGCCGCGGCAGGGCCGTGTCTCAGACCGCAACCCACGGGTTGCGGTTTTTTTTGGCCCGCTCCGGCGAGGGATGAACACGACGCGGGCGCGGGCGCACAATGGCTGCGTTGCCGGCGCGGGCGGGCTGGCCTCCGAAGGAGACACGACATGAGCGGGAATCCGGCCGGCGCACCTTCCAGTCCGCGCGGCGCCTTGGGCGCACTGACCCTGCTGTTCTTCATGTGGGGCCTCATCACCTCGCTCAACGACATCCTCGTGCCGCATCTCAAGGCCTTGTTCACGCTGAGCTACTTCGAGGCGATGCTCGTGCAGTTCAGCTTCTTCACGGCGTATTTCGTGATGTCGCTCCCGGCCGGCGCCCTGATCCGGCGCACGGGCTACAAGGGCGGCATCCTGATCGGCCTGGGGCTGGCGGCGGCGGGCTGCCTGATGTTCTATCCCGCCGCCGGCCTGCGGGCCTATCCGCTCTTCCTGGTTGCGCTGTTCGTGCTGGCATGCGGCATCACGGTGCTGCAGGTGGCGGCGAATCCTTACGTGACCGCACTGGGCCCGCCGGAGACGGCTTCCAGCCGGCTCAACCTCACGCAGGCCTTCAATTCGCTGGGAACCACGCTGGGGCCGGCGCTGGGCGCGACCTTCATCCTGTCCGCCGCCGCGTGGCCGGACGCCGGCGCCGCAAGCCTGTCCGCCGCCGAACGCGTGCTGCGCGAGCAGGCCCAGGTGGCGGCCGTGCAGACGCCCTACGTCGTGCTGGCGGGGGTGCTGGTCGCGATCGCGGTCTTCCTGGCGCTCTTCCGCCTGCCGCGCGTCGCGGACGGCACCGCAACGGGGGCCGCCGCGGCCTTGCCGGCGCGGCGTTCGGTGTGGGCGTATCCGCACCTCGTGCTGGGGGCGCTGGGCATCTTTGCGTATGTGGGGGCGGAGGTGGCCATCGGCAGCCTGCTCGTGAGCGTGATGGGCCTGCCCGAAGTCGCGGGCCTCGCGCCGGACGTGGCAGGGCGGTACCTCTCGCTCTACTGGGGGCTCGCGATGGCGGGGCGCTTCATCGGCGGTGCGCTGATGCGCGTGGTCCGGCCCGGCGGGCTGCTTGGCTTCAACGCGCTGGCCAACGTGGCGCTGCTGCTCGTGGCGATGCTGGCCAGCGGCAAGGTGGTGATGGGGGCATTGCTGGCGATCGGGTTCTTCAACTCGATCATGTTCCCGACGATCTTCTCGCTCGCGCTGCGCCGGCTCGGCGGCTTCACGAGCCAGGGCTCGGGCGTGCTCTGCATGGCCATCGTGGGCGGGGCGGTGGTGCCGCTGCTGCAAGGCTTCTGCGCCGACCGCATCGGCCTGCTGGCGTCCTTCGCGATTCCGCTGCTGTGCTACGTCTATGTGGCGGTCTATGCCGCGCGGGGCGCGCGGCCGCGCTGAATGTGAAAAAGCCCGGCGCGCGCTCCCGGAGGAGCCCGCGCCGGGCGGGTCTGCGGCGCGCCTGCGCTCAGCCTTGCAGCAGCTGCAGGACTTGCTGGGGCAGGGCGTTGGCCTGCGCCAGCATGGCGGTGCCGGCTTGCTGGAGGATCTGCGAACGGCTCAGGTTGGCGGTTTCCGAGGCGAAGTCGGCATCGAGGATGCGGCCGCGCGACGCCGAGAGGTTCTCCGACGAAGTCTGCAGGTTGGTGATCGTCGAGCTGAAGCGGTTCTGGATCGCACCCATGTCGGCACGCGCCGAATTTACGGCGGTGAGCGCCTTGTCGGCGATCTCCATGGCGCGCTGGGCGCCGGAGAAGGTCGAGATGTCGATGTTCTCGACGTAGGACGTGGTGCCGGCGGTGGCAACGCCCGCGGTGAGGCCGGCCGGCGCCAGGGTCAGACCGGCCGCCGTGCTGCTGCCCGCCGTGAGCGTGAGATCCTGACCCGCGCGCAGCGACTCCAGCGAAAGCTTGCCGGTGCTGTCGAGCGAGGCATACACGCCGGTGAGGTCCATCTTCGAGTTGATTGCCGTGACGAGCTTGGTGGAGACGTCCGATGCGGTGTCGCCCACCTCGACCTTCACCGCGTCGATCGGCGTGCCGTTGATGACGAAGCCGCTCACATTGCCGGCGGCCGTTGCCGTGCCGCTGGCGATGGCTGCGGTGCTGGT
The DNA here is from genome assembly GCA_031119555.1 of Candidatus Dactylopiibacterium sp. Classification (GTDB taxonomy): domain Bacteria; phylum Pseudomonadota; class Gammaproteobacteria; order Burkholderiales; family Rhodocyclaceae; genus Uliginosibacterium. The sequence continues at coordinate 38,342 of JAVHXQ010000025.1, read as the reverse complement.
GGTCGTGGCGGCGAACTGGGCGCGGCCGAGCACGTCCACGTTCGCATCGACGATGCTGTTGATGCCGATGGTCTGGCCCGCGTCGGCGCCCACCTGGAACAGCGCGCCCGTGAAGCTGCCGTCGAGCAGCTTGGTGCCGTTGAAGGAGGTCTGGTTCGCGACGCGGTCGATTTCGCCGATGAGCTGCTGCACTTCGGCGTTCAGTGCGTTGCGGTCGGATTCGGAGTTCGTCGCGTTGGACGACTGCACCGAAAGCTCGCGGATGCGCTGCAGGTTGCTGGCCAGCTCGCCCATCGCGCCTTCGGCCGTCTGGGCCAGCGAGATGCCGTCGTTGGCGTTGCGCGCGGCCTGCGTGACGCCGCGGATCTGCGTGGACATGCGCTCCGAGATGGCGAGGCCGGCCGCGTCGTCTCGTGCGCTGTTGATGCGCAGGCCCGAAGAGAGGCGCTGCAGGGACGTGGCCAGCGAACCTTGCGAGGTGTTCAGGTTCCGTTGGGCGTTCAACGACGCCACGTTGGTGTTGATGGTCAGAGCCATGGTGCGTTCTCCGCGAGATATTGAGCAGTGAGTCCGGCACCCCGTCCCATAACGCTGACGCCGCCGGAAATCGATCCCGTGTTGAGAGCGGGATGACCTGGAAGGCTCTTAGCATGGCGTGTGCCAAGTTGCGAAAAACCTTGCCACTCATGGCTTCTGGCGATTTTTCAGGCGGCGGAGGAGGGGGGCGCAAGCAGGGCTTTGCGGAGGAATTTGCCGCCGGGCGGCAGCGCCTAGGGGTTGCGGGGGTGGCAATGTTTGCCGGGTGGCACGCGTGCCGGTGCGCGGGTGCCGCGCAGGGGGCGGGCCGTCGCGGGCACGGCGCGGCAGGCGCGTGCGTCCGCCGAAGTGGCCGGCCCGGGCGGACGCGACGGGGTAGGGCGGGCGGCCCGCGCCCGTCGGGCGCTGCCCCGTGGCGCGGCCGCCCGGCGTGGCTTACGGCTGGCGGCGTCCCAGCCAGCCCTGCCGCCAGCGGGCGAGGTTGTCGCCCTCCAGCATCCATTGCGCGCGGACCGCGGCCTGCAGGGCAAGGCCTTCGCGGCGCAGGGCATCGCGGTCGGAGAGTTTCTCCTGGATCGCCTTCACCCAGTCCTTGTGGCGGTTGCGAACCAGCGTGACGGGCAGGCCGCAGCGATAGGGGGTGATGTCGGAAGCGATGACCGGATAGGCGCAGATGCCATATTCCAGAAGCCGCAGGTTGCTCTTGCACTCGTTGAAGGTGTTGTCCTCGAGGGGCGCGAGCGCGAGATCGAGGTCCAGGCCCGCCAGGCTCGCCGGATAGTCGACGATGCCCACGCCCGGGTGGTACTCGGCGACATACTGGCTGACGCCTTCCGGAAGCAGGCCGAAGAAAACCCAGTCGACCTGGTCCGCGAGCTGGCGGACGACATCCGCGATCAGCCGCAGATCGCCGGTGTGGCCCAGCCCGCCCGCCCATCCCACGCGCGGACGCGCACGCGGCTCGCGCGCCTCGCGTGGCGCGATCTCCGACCACGTCGGTACCGGCAGGTAGTTGGGCAGCACCACGATGTCTTCGTGCAGGCCCCTCAGGGTTTCGCGCAGCGCGTCGGTGGAGACGACGACGCGATGGCACAGATCGAAGGCGCGGCGCAGATTGCGCTGCACGTTGGGCAGCATGCCCTCCTTGTGCACGCTGCGCGAGGGCAGCCCGGGCAGATAGTCGTCCAGCTCGAAGACCAGCTGCGCGTTCGTGAACTCGCGGTAGTCGCGCATGTAGCGAAGCTGACCGTCGGTGATCTGGCGCTGCAGGATGATGGCGTCGGGAGCCGCGCGGGCGACCTCGACGGGCTCGAGGTAGGCGCGGCTGCAACTGCCCACCGCTGCCCCGCTCTCCATGAGGGCGGAGCTGGGTGCGATGACGCGATAGAAACCCGAGCCGTAGTGGTCGGCGCACAGGGCATACAGGCGTGCCTGGCCGGGCCGGGCGGCCGCGCAAAGCGGATTGCCCTCGAGTTCGAAGCCCCGCCCGCTGAGGCTGAGATGCGGGTTGTAGGCCGGGTCGCGCACCAGTTGCGGCATCCATTTGACGTACATCGCGCGCTGCTCGGCGGCGAAGCGCTGCTGGCGCGCTTCGAGCGTGGCGGCGTCGACCGTGCGCTGACTCACCCCGCCCACGTGCATGACCACGGCGTGGGGCGACCAGATGATCCTGAGGCCGGCCTGGCGGATTTTCAGACAGAGGTCCACGTCGTTGTACGAGACCTTGAAGTCGGTCTCGTCCATGCCGCCCACGGCTTCGTAGACGGCCTTGCGCACCATCATGCAGGCCGCCGTGACCGCCGAATACTGCTGGTCCAGCATCAGCCGGCCACCGTAGCCCGGGGCCCCCATGGCTTCGCCGATGAACGGGTGGTCGGCCGGGCCGCGCAGGCCGAGCACGACGCCGCCGTGCTGGATGCGGCCGTCCGGGTAGAGGAGCTTGGCGCCGACCGCGCCGACTTCCGGACGGCGGGCGTGTTCGAGCAGGGCGTCCAGCCAGTCGTCCTTGAGGATGGCCGTGTCGTTGTTGAGCAGCACCAGGTATTCGCCCCGCGCCTGGCCGACGGCGAAGTTGTTCATCGCCGAGAAGTTGAACGGGCCGGGGAAGGACAGCACGCGGATCTGGTCGAGGCCGAGGTTTGCGATGCCCTGCAGGTATTCGACGGCTTCGGCTTCGTCGCTGCCGTTGTCGACGATCAGAAGTTCGTAGTTGGGGTAGCGCGTTTTGCCGGTCAGGCTCTCGATGCAGCGGCTCAGCAGGCCGCGCTGGTTGCGCGTGGGAATGATGATGGAGACGGGCGGCGCCGTCTCGTCCGGGTAGCGCACCCGGAAGGTCTCCGGCAGCAGGCCGGGGCCGACTTCGGCGGAAATCCCGCGCGCGGCGAAGTGGCGCGCGAGCAGACCCTGGCGCACGCCCTCGTCGATGCGCCCGGCCGGGCCGGCATGGGTGTGAAAGACGATGCCCGCGTGATGGCGGACCCGGCCGGGCACCGTGCCCTGTTCGAGCAGCACTTCGAACAGCCCGTCGGCGGCATCCGCCGCCGTCGGGCTGGCTTCCAGCCAGGCGCTGCCCCTGAAGAGGGCGAAGCGGCCGATGTAATCGAAGGACGCGAAATGGTCGGGGTCGTGATCGGGCTTGAGCACGGGGTCGAAGCGGCCCCGCACGGGATCGAGCCGGTCTTCGTCGGCGTATACGACGTGCGCATGCGCATCCCGCGCGGCGCCGGCCATCATCGCGACGAACTCCGCCACGCTCACGCCGTCGCCGGCGCGCAGCACGCCGAACCAGCCTCCGGGCGCTTCGGCGGCCAGCTGCGAGAGCAGGGCGGGCGAGACGCCGTTGCCTTCCACCCAGGCGGGGAAATCGTCGCACGGCGCGGGCCCCGCGCACAGGATGCGGGCGCCGCGGGCGCGCAGCGCGGCAGCGTTTGCCAGCGTGGTGGCGAGCGTGGCGGGATCGCCACGCACGGTATCGATGAGCAGCGTGACGCTCGCCAGCGAGTCGCCCGTGGCGGGCACGGCATCTTCCGGCAGGCTGTTGCGCGCCAGCCAGTCCTGGTAGGGCTTGAAGTTGCGGCGCGCGACCACGTCGATGGCATTCGCGCTGCGCAGCGCGCGCTCGGTCGCCTCGAGATACGCCGTGCCGTGGCGGGCGTCGGGCTCGAGGTGGCAACCTTCGCCCCATTCGTTCCAGGCGTTGATGAACACGAGGCGTTCGTCGCCCTCGAACTCGACCATGGTGCGCTCGGTGGCTTGCGTGAGCCATTTTTCGTAGCGCGCGGGCGAGGCGTTGACGAAGAGCGTGGCGCCGCCCTTGCGGCGGCGGGCGGCGTTGTCCCACGCGGGCACGATGCCCGCGAAGCGCTTGTAGGGAACCGGCAGGCGGCTCTCCACCTGGCGCGCGAGCTTGTCGTAGTCGCCGATGCGCGCTTCCGGGTCGGTCAGCCGCTGCGGGAAGGGGAAGGGCGCGATGGCCGAGAAATCGATCTGGTGGGGAAAGAACTCGCAGGCCGCGTCGAAGCCCAGACTCGTCGGGTGGTCGAGGCGGAAGCTTTCCACGCGGACGAGATAGACCTCGCCGATGCCCAGCGCGCGCCACGACTGGCGCCAGGCGCGCGCACGCTCCTCGACCTCGGGGATGATGTCCGTCCGGTAGACGAGCACCAGCGGCCTGCCATCGACGCGGATGTAGCGGGGGTCGCGGAAGTAGCGCGCCAGATCTTCGGCGAAGCGGAAGTCGAGTTCGGGCGAGTAGCCCTGCTTCATGAGGACCTGGCTTTCGCCGCCGTCCCAGCGTCGCGTCCAGTTTTCGTTGGCCCAGTTCAGGCAGAAGGGCAGGTCGATCTCGGGATGCGCCAGCAACTGGTCGACGGGCTTTTCGAGCAGGCGGCGGCCGTCGAACCAGTAGTAATAGAAGCAGAACCCGGCCAGGCCGAAGCGACGGGCCATCTCGGCCTGACGCGACAGCACCGTGACGTCGTCGAGATCGTAGTACCCGAGGCCGACGGGCTCGTGCGGCTGGTAGTGCCCATCGAACAGGGGCTTGCCCTGGCGCACGTTGTCCCATTCGGTGAAGCCTTCGCCCCACCATTCGTCGTTCTCGCGCACGCGATGGAACTGCGGCAGATAGAACGCGATGGCGCGGACGGGAAAGGCATCCGCCGCCGGCGCGGGGGCCACTGCTGCCTCGGCCGGGGAGGGCTCGGAGGGGACGGGCGCGGGCGCCGGGGCGGCGAAGAGGTCACGCGTGGCCTCCTCGAAATCGCTGCGGGGAGAGGCGTCGTCCTGCGTGGGCGCGGGGCGCAGCGCCTCGAGGCGGCGGGCGTGGTAACGCCCCTGTCGCGCGAGCGTGGCGATCAGTCCGTCGGGCAGCGGCCGGGTGTCGTGCGGCGCGATGAAATCGAGCGCCTTGCCCACGTTCGCCGAGATGCTGAAGCGTTGCCGGGCAATGGCCTTGAGCGTGGGCAGGCCGGCCACCGCCGTGGCGTAGCCCTCCAGCAGTTCGGCGAGGATCGCGGCCGTGTCGAGCTTGCGGTGTCCGCAGCGGCCCGAGAAGTTGTAGCCGGCGGCCTGCTCGAAGTTGTAGATGTCGAGGTAGCCCGGCCCGCCGAAGCGGTCGTAGCAATACACCGGGATCTCCAGCGCGAGGCACTGCTGCACCGTGCGCCCGATGGTGAGCACCAGGTCGTAGGCGGCCAGCCGCTCGCGGGTGATGAGCACGCTCTGGTGTTCGAAACCGTAGAAATCGATCTCCAGTTGCCCGGCGGCCGCTTCACGCAGCGCGAGGACTTCGGCGGGCACGTGGTTGGAGATCACGGCCAGCTTGCGTGGCACCGCGGGATGCGGGGCGGGAGCTTGCGCGAAATCGTCGTCGGGCACGCTGTTCTCGAACACGAACACGCGCTGCGGGTCGATCCCGTGGCGGCAGATTTCGTGAAAATTCTCGATCGAGTTGGCCGCCACCGCGCTCAGATGGTCGGCGTACAGCGGCGGGCATTCCAGCGGCTCGTAGGGCGACAGCGAGGTGAACAGCGTTTTCTCCGGGCGCAGCCGGTAATCGGCGAGGAGGCGGTCGAAGGTCGTGAAGTGATGGCCCCAGAGCAGATCGACCGTGCTGCCTTCGAGCGGGTGGCTGTCCGCGTTCAGGTCTATCCAGCCCACGCCCAGCGGGTCGAACAGCTCGCGGACCGAAGGGCTCAGCTCGAAGCAGGCGATGTGCAGCGCCCAGTTCCGGCGCCGCAGTTCCCGCGCCACTTCCAGCGTCGTCAGCTCGGAACCCGCGAAATAGCGCAGGCTGTGGTTGGTCAGGATGGCGGTTTTCTGGGTCATGGGTTTTCCGTGGTGTGTCCGCGCGGACGGAAATGCGCGTCGATGCCGAACAGATCGGGGACTTCTATGATTTCCATCGGCGGCTTGCCCGGGAAGGCCAGCGGTTGGCCCGGGCGCCAGGCCGCGTAGAGATCGCGCACGCCCTTCATGAATTCGGTCATGCCCGCATTCGACGAGTTGGAGAGCTTGGAGTCGATGCTGTGACGGACCAGGTTCATGTGCTTCATGGCGATGATGCGTTCATCGAAGAAATGAAACGGGCGGCCGTTGCCGTTGATGCCCCGGGTGCCGTCGATGAAGGTGGGGTACGGCGCGTTGAGGGTGATGACGGTGTCGTTGCCGATCTCCGACAGGAAGGCGCAGCAGGTGTTGTCGGGCAGCCGCGAGCGCCAGATCGGGCGGTGGATGTGCAGGTAGGTGCGCACCGAAGAGGCCCGGATGCGGCAGGCGTCGATGAAGTCGCGCGCGGCCGCGAATTCCCGCGTGTCATAGTACTCGTCGCAATCCATCGTCATGAAGTGGGTGACGCCGGCTCGCCTGGCATCGTCCAGTCCGATGTTGCGCTTGCGCAGCTCGTTCATGACCGGCGGCGCCGCCAGGTCGGGCACGTACCACGTCACGCGGTCGGCCAGGCCCTGCTCGAGCGCGCTGGCCACCGTCGCTTCCAGCGCCGGCCCGGCGGGATTGCCGAGGTTGGAGACGGTCTGCACGACCAGCCCGACGAAATCCACGCAGGGGCGGATCTGGCGGATGGAGTGGAGGAGGTGCTCCTCGCCGTTGAACACGTTGTAGGACACGCCGCTGATCATGGGGTCGCCTTCCGTGGGGTGCGGGGCCGGGGTCAGGCGGCCGCGAGGCGCCGGCGGAGGGCGTCGAGCACCCCGGGCGGGCACGTCGTGGCCGGCGCCGCGGGGGTCGCGGGCAGCGCCGTGGCGTCGATCTGGAACCCGCAATGCGCGGCGATGCGGCGTGCCACGGCCGCCACGTCGGCCTGGATCTCGGCCGCCTCGACGATGCAGGGCGCGATGGCCCGGCGCGCGAAATGCTCGCGCCAGGCCGCCTGCCCCGCGAGCACGGCTTCCACCCGCGCCAGCAGCGCGTCGACCTCCCAGGGGGCGCCGCTCGCGCCGTGCTCGCGCAGGGCTTGCTCGAGCGCGTCGCCGCGCACATGCACGACGGCGGTCTTGTCCAGCGCGGCCAGATCGAAACCGCTGCCGGCCAGGGGGGCGAAATCCGCCCAGTCCAGCCGTGCCGCCGGCAAGCGCCCCGCCTGCTGCGCCTGCAGGCGCAGCTCGCGCCAGTGCGTGAAGGCATCGCCGCCCGCCGCCAGGCTGCCGCGCGCGGGGCTGAAACACTCGCCGAGATCGTCGCAGCGTCCGCTCGCGGCCAGCGCCGAGACGAGCGCCGCGCCCGCCCCGCCGGCGTCGCCGGTCACGAGCAGGCCTGCCGGGGAAGGCGGCTGACCGGCCGCGAGGGGCGCGGGCGCGGCATGGTGGCGCCAGCCCGTTGCCTGGGCGTAGGGGCGACGGCGCAGGATGAACACGGCCTGGGGGAGGACCTGCCGGTCGTCGATGAAATCCAGCAGCTCGAAGTCGTCCAGCCAGTGGCGTTCGACGTAGCCGCGCGGCACGAGTGCTTCACCATAGGTGGGCGTGCTCATCGTGGGGGCGAACAGGATGTTGCCGGCGTCATAGTCGGCGAAGGCCGCCTCGCTGTCGACGAAGGCCTGCGCGAGGAACCGGAACCAGGGGTGGGAGAGGTCGCCGGACACGCGCTTCTGGCGGCAGAACTCGATGAAGTCGCGGCCCTGGGTGGTCATCACGACCAGGCCGCCGGGCTTGACGATGCGGGCGAACTCGGCGATCCAGGCGTCGGCGCAGGCCGGTGCCAGGTGCGAGAACACCGAGTAGCCGAAGACGAGATCGAGCAGCCCTTCCTGCAGGACCGTCGGGGGATACGGCGAGACGCGCACGAAATTGGCGCGACCGAATTCCTTGCGGCAGCGCTCCACCATGTCGGCCTGCACTTCCAGGCCGAAGAGATTGTCGGGGTGGACGTACTTCAGCATGAAGCGGGTGTAGCGCCCCCAGCCGGAGCCGAAGTCGGCCACCCGGACCTGGTTGCTTTCCAGGGCGACGCCGTTGCGCCGCGCAACGTCGAGCAGGAAGCGCATGAAGCGGGCGCCTTCCTCCATGGCCGATCGGCCGCTGGAGCCGACATAGACGGATTGCGTCTCGGCGGGGGCGAAGCGCGGCATGTGATGCGTGCCGGCCAGGCCGGAGTCGACGCTGGCGATGACCTGCGCGAACCATTCTTCGTCGGACAGCGTCCGCACGCTTTCCTTGAGCGCGGCGGCACTGTCCGCGCACCACATTTCGAGCGCCCGCGCGAACAGGCTCTGGCCCAGCGCGTCGAACGCGCCCGGGGCGGCGGGCGCGGGGCGAGCGGATCGGCGGGCGGTTTCGAGCGCCTGGATGCGCTGCTGCTGATCGTCGATGACGTCGAAGAGATTGCCCGCCACGAGGGACTGGCTGTCGAGACCGGCGGCCTGCCTGAAGTGTTCCAGGGCCTTGTCCGTGAGACCGGCCTTGAACAGCGTGACCCCCATGTCATTGGCAAGCTCGGCCGAGCTTCCGGTGCGCGACTCGATCAACAGAAAGAGCCTGTACGCCTCGATGTACTGCCCTTTTGCGAAGAAATCGTAGGCCTCCTGCAACAGAGGGTCGCCATTGCTCATGCCAGCTCCTGTGAGTGGTTGGGAGGGGAGCGGCGGCGTCGCGGGAAACGCTGTCTCGCCTGGGCCCGGCCTCATGATGGGCTACTAGGATAGCGCGTTGCATAGCGGCCGGTCCGACGGACTGGCCCGCTAAATCGGGGCTTTTCGCCTGAATGGGGAAATTCGCCGCGCCGCATGTGAAAACACCCGCCATCTTGCGATGGCGGGTGTTTCGTGAGGCGCTGGGAACGGATCGCCTTAACGCAGGAGGCTCAGCACCTGTTGCGGCAGGCTGTTGGCTTGCGCCAGCATCGCGGTACCGGCTTGCTGCAGGATCTGCGCACGGCTCAGGGTGGCCGTTTCGGAGGCGAAGTCCGCATCGGTGATGCGTCCCTTGGCGGCCGAGATGTTCTCGGACGACGTGGCCAGGTTGGCGATCGTGGAGCTGAAGCGGTTCTGGACGGCACCCATGTCGGCGCGGGCCGTGTTGATCTGGGTCAGCGCCTTATCCACGATTTCGGTGGCTTGCTGCGCACCGACGAAGGTGGAGATGTCCAGGTTCTTCGTGAATTGGTCCGTACCGGCCACGGCGGTCGCGCTCGCGGTGATGCCCGCGGTGGCGAAGGTCAGGCCTGCAGGGCCGGTGAGCGTGCCGGCGAAGGTGAAGTCCTTGCCCGCCTTGACCGAAGTCATGCTCAGCTTGCCGGTGCTGTCCACCTCGGCATACACGCCGGTCTGGTCCATCTTGGCGTTGATGGCATTGACGAGCTTGGTCTGCACCGTCTTGTCGGTGTCGCCCACCGCCACGTCGAAGGCGTCGATCGCCACGCCGTTGACCGTCAGGCCGCTGGCCGAACCGGCCGCCGTCGCGGTACCCGAAGCCACTGCGCCGGTCGAGGTCTGCTTGGCGGCGAACTCGGCCTTGCCCAGCACGTCGACGTTGGCATCCACGATGCTGTTGATGCCGATGGTCTGGCCCGCGTCGGCGCCAACCTGGAAGAGCTTGCTCGTGAAGGAGCCGTCCAGCAGCTTGGTGCCGTTGAAGGCGGTCTGGTTGGCAACGCGGTCGATTTCGGCGACCAGCTGCTCGACTTCGGATTGCAGCGCGTTGCGGTCCGATTCGGAGTTCGTCGCGTTGGACGATTGCACCGACAGTTCGCGGATACGTTGCAGGTTGTCGCCGATGGTCTGCAGCGCGCCTTCGGCGGTCTGCGCCAGCGAGATGCCGTCGTTGGCGTTGCGCGAGGCAACCGACAGGCCCTTGATCTGGGCGTTCATGCGCTCGGAGATCGCGAGGCCGGCGGCGTCGTCCTTGGCGGAGTTGATGCGCAGGCCGGAAGAGAGGCGTTGGAGGGACGTAGCGAGGGAGTTCTGCGTGCCGGTGACATTGCGTTGGGCATTCAGAGAGGCCACGTTGGTGTTGATGGTCAGTGCCATTTCATGACTCCTTTGTATTTGCGTTTCACACTTCAGTCCGGTCTGAAGCAGCCCCATGGCTGCGCATTCAATCTTCCTGACTGCTGGCCGGTGTTGTGTTCCGTGCCATGAGCCAAGTAACGGCCGTCAGGATGGGGACTTCAGGGTTACGTGGCTGTTCAGGCAGCAAATTTTTTTTTCGGAAGCAAGGGGTTTTTCCAGGCGCTTGATCGCAAAGGATTTGTGCCTGTGAGCCCCTCTCAAAAAAACTTCCGGAAAGCTAAAGTTTTCAGGTGGGCGCGTCGTAAATCGGGATAGCGCGGTCGTGCGTCCGCTGTGCGAAAACGACCTAAAATCATGATTTTCTTCGGATTTTTTGAGCGGTGAAAACCGTTCCTGGCGCTGCGCGATGACGGGCACCCCCTCATCGAGCATCGGGGTGCACACGCGCATCCCGCATCTTTCCGTTTCTTTCGTGTTTCCGTTTCACGCCTGCTCCGCCGCGACGCGCCGACCACGGCCCGGCGCGCGCCACGCGCCCGTGCGAGGGTCTTCTGGCTATACTCCCGGCGAATTCCACCCCAAGCGCAGGAGAACTCCGTGAAGAAGATCGAAGCCATCATCAAGCCGTTCAAGCTCGACGAAGTGCGCGAGGCACTTTCCGAGGTCGGCATCACCGGTCTGACCGTGACCGAGGTCAAGGGCTTCGGCCGGCAGAAGGGACATACCGAGCTGTATCGCGGCGCCGAATACGTGGTCGACTTCCTGCCCAAGATCAAGGTCGAGGTGGTGGTGGGCGACGCCATCGTCGACCAGGCCGTCGAAGCCATCATCAAGGCCGCCCATACCGGCAAGATCGGTGACGGCAAGATCTTCGTCTCGCCCGTCGAGCAGGTGGTGCGCATCCGCACCGGCGAAACCAACGAGCAGGCGATCTGAGCGAGCGCCGCGTCCGTCCGGGGCCCCGCGTGCGGGGCCTTTGTTTTGGAGGCCGGGCCGGACGGAAGACAGAGCAAAGAAGAACACAGGAGACAGCATGAGCACGAATCCGCTTCCCCCGCGCTACGGCGCACCGGTGACCCTGGACGAGGCGCGCCGCGTGATGGCGGCGGCCGAGGCCGAGTGCGCGCGACAGGGCGACTGGCCGATGGTGATCGCGATCGTCGATAGCGGCGCCCACCTCGTGATGCTGCATGCGCTGGACGGCGCGCAGCACGCGAGCCTGGCGCTGGCCCAGGGCAAGGCTGTGACGGCCAACAATTTCCGCCGTGCCACCAAGGTGTTCGAGGATGCGGTGGGCGCGGGCGGCATCGGCCTGCGCATGCTCTCGGCCGACGGCGTGTCGGCCATCGAGGGCGGGCTGCCCCTGTTTCGCGACGGCGCGGTGATCGGCGCCATCGGCGTGTCGGGCATGAGCGCGGTGCAGGACGGCGTGATCGCGGCGGCCGGCGCCGCGGCCCAGCCGGGCTAGGCGGGCGCGCCGCGCCCGCGTGTTAAAATCCGCGCCCCCGCGGCCACCGCATTCCGAGACGCAGATCCCATGTCCGGCAGCACCTTTGGTTCTCTTTTCAGCGTGACCTCGTTCGGCGAGTCGCATGGCGCGGCCATCGGCTGCGTGGTCGATGGCTGCCCCCCGGGGCTCGCGCTCGGCGAGGCCGACATCCAGGCCGAACTCGACCGGCGCAGGCCCGGCACCTCGCGCCACGTCACGCAGCGCAAGGAACCCGATACGGTCGAGATCCTGTCCGGCGTGTTCGAGGGCAAGACCACGGGCACGCCGATCGCGCTGCTGATCCGCAATCAGGACCAGCGCAGCGGCGACTACTCGAAGATCATGAACACCTTCCGCCCCGGCCACGCCGACTACGCCTACGAGCACAAGTACGGCGTGCGCGATTACCGGGGCGGCGGACGCTCGTCGGCGCGGGAAACCGCGGTGCGCGTGGCCGCTGGCGCGATTGCCCGCAAATGGCTCTTCGAGCGCCACGGTGTCGTCATCCGGGGGTTCATGAGCCAGCTCGGCGACATCGCGATTCCGTTCGAGAGCTGGGACGAAGTCGGCCGCAACGCGTTCTTCGCGCCCAACGCGGCCAGCGTGCCCGCGCTCGAGGCCCGCATGGACGAGATCCGCGCGCAGCGGGATTCCATCGGCGCACGGATTGAAGTGATCGCCAGCCAGGTTCCGCCGGGATGGGGCGAGCCGGTGTTCGATCGCCTGGATGCCGACATCGCCTACGCGATGATGAGCATCAACGCCGTCAAGGGCGTCGAGATCGGCGACGGCTTCGGCGTGGTCGCGCAGCGTGGCACCGAGCATTGCGACGAGCTGACGCCCGCGGGGTTCCTGTCGAATCATGCCGGTGGCGTGCTGGGCGGCATCTCTTCGGGGCAGGACATCCGCGTGTCGCTGGCGATCAAGCCGACCTCTTCGCTGCCGCAGGAGCGCCGCTCCATCGACCGCGACGGCAACCCGGTGCAGATGATGACCACCGGCCGCCACGACCCCTGCGTGGGGATACGCGCCACGCCCATCGCCGAGGCCATGCTCGCGCTGGTGCTGATCGAGCACGCGTTGCGCCAGCGCGCGCAGAACGCCGACGTGACCCCGCCGCTGCCGCGCATCGCGGGCCTGGCCCCCGGGGCCACGCAGCCCGTGCCTTCGCCACGCTGACACCGGAGCCCCACGATGATCCCGCGTCATTTCATCCGTTTGCAGGCCATCGGCCTGATCGTGCTGGCCGCCTTCGGCTCGGGCTGCGAGACGGTGCAGACCACCCAGGGTGGCGTGGTGGGCATCGAGCGGCAGCAGGTGGTCTCTTCGCTCGTCGATCGCGCCGCGCTCAACCGCGAGGCCGGCCAGCTCTACCAGCAGACGCTGGCCGAGGCCAGGAAGGGCAACGCGCTGAACCGCTCGCCCGAGCAGGTGACGCGCGTGCGACGCATCGCGGACCGCATCATCGCGCAGGTCGGCGCTTTCCGGCCCGATGCCCGCCAGTGGCAGTGGGAAGTCAATGTCATCACGTCCAAGGAAACCAATGCGTGGTGCATGCCCGGCGGCAAGATCGCCGTCTACACGGGGCTGATCGAGAACCTGCGCGCGACCGACGATGAGCTCGCGCAGGTGATCGGCCACGAGATCGCGCATGCGCTGCGCGAGCACGCCTGGGAGCGCGCCTCGCGTTCGGCGACCGCCGAGCTGGGCATGTCCATCGTGGGCATCGTGCTGGGGGTGGGGCAGGGCGGCATGGATCTGGCGGGCACCGTCTACAACGTGAGCTTCCAGCTGCCGAACTCCCGCGAGCAGGAGACCGAGGCCGACCGCATCGGCATCGAACTCGCCGCGCGCGCCGGCTATCAGCCGCTGGCGGCCGTCACGCTGTGGCAGAAGATGGCGCAGGCGAGCCGGGGCGCGCCCCCCGAGTGGCTGTCGACCCACCCGGCGGCGGCCAGCCGCGAGCAGGATCTGCGTCATTACGGCGAACGCGTGCGCCCGCTCTTCGACGAGGCGCGCAAGCGCGGCGCCTGAGCCGGCGGCCTGGCGCCGTGGCCGTCGGGCGTCAGCCCAGCGCCTGCAGCACCACGAGCTTGATCTGCTCGTTCTCGACCGGGCGCAGCGTGGTCTGCTGGTAACGGATCAGCCCCTGCGCTGGGTGCTGGAATGCGCGCTCCCCTCCCTGGCGTTCGAGCACGTCGTGCTGTTTCCAGAAGCGCGCGAACTCCGGGCTGGCCTGTTCGAGTTCGGCCACCAGCCGCTGCAGCGCGGGCTCGTCCAGCCGCGTGCGGCAGTCGGCGCGGAATTCGGCGGCGATGCGTCGCGCGCGCGTTTCCCAGTCGGCGAGAAAGCCCCGCGTCTCGGGCCGCAGGAACACGAAGCGCAGCATGTTGTGCGCGGCTTCCCCGGGCCCGCGCGGGGTGTCCAGCCAGCCCGCGAAGAGGGTCGCGGCGGCGCCGTTCCAGCCCAGCACGTCCCAGTGACGACCCATCAGATAGGCCGGCGCGCGGATCTCGTCGAGCAGGCTCAGCAGCGGCGCGGGGGCGGCGTCATCGTCCTGGAACGGTGCGTGCGGGTCGCGGCGGTCGGCCATCTCGAACAGGTAGGCGCGCTCCGAGCGCGTGAGGCGCAACTGGCTCGCAAGGCGGTCCAGCGCCTCGGATGAGATGTTGATCGCGCGCCCCTGCTCGATCCAGGTGTACCAGGTCGGGCTGATGCCCACGAGTTGCGCCACCTCTTCGCGCCGCAGCCCCTCGGTGCGGCGTCGCGCGCCGGTGGCGAAACCGAAGTCGGCGGGGGCGCTGCGCCGCCGCAGGACCTGCAGGAATTCGCCGAGTTCCTTGCGCCGCGTTTCCATGGGCTTTCCTCTTCATCCTGTTAGTGCTTGTAATAGTATAAGAACTAGTCTTGTTCAGGTATCGAGCCCTCGCTAGTATCCGCGTCACACCCCGGGTCTTTCCCGGTACCCAGATACGCGCGCGCCGCCGGCCGCGCCCAGGCAAGGAGTGACAGACACATGGCCAGGACGCTCTACGACAAGTTGTGGGATTCCCACGTGGTTCGCCAGGAAGAGGACGGAACCTGTCTTCTCTACATCGACCGCCATCTCGTGCACGAGGTGACGAGTCCGCAGGCGTTCGAGGGCCTGCGCCTGGCCGGGCGCCGCGCCTGGCGCAGCAATTCGGTGGTGGCGGTGCCGGACCACAACACCCCGACCAACCACTGGGATCGCGGCATCGAAGACCCGATCTCCAAGACGCAGGTTGAAACGCTGGACGCGAACATCAAGGAGTTCGGCTCGCTGATCTACTTCCCGTTCAAGCACGCCAACCAGGGGATCATCCACGTCATCGCGCCGGAGAACGGCGCCACGCTGCCGGGCATGACGGTGGTCTGCGGCGACAGCCATACCGCGACGCACGGCGCTTTCGGCGCGCTCGCACACGGCATCGGCACCTCGGAGGTCGAGCACGTGCTCGCCACGCAGACGCTCGTGCAGAAGAAATCGAAGGCCATGCTCGTGAAGGTCGAGGGAACGCTGGGCGTGGGCGTCACCGCCAAGGACGTGGCGCTGGCGATCATCGGCAAGATCGGCACGGCTGGTGGCACGGGCTACTGCATCGAATTCGCGGGTCCGGTGATCCGCGCGCTGTCGATGGAAGGCCGCATGACCGTCTGCAACCTCGCCATCGAAGCCGGCGCGCGCGCCGGCATCATCGGCGTCGACGACACCACGGTCGCCTATCTGCAGGGGCGCACGCACGCGCCGCAGGGCGCCCAGTGGGAGGCCGCCGTCGAATACTGGAAGACGCTGCATTCGGACGAAGGCGCCACTTTCGATGCGGTCGTCGAGCTGCAGGCCGCCGACATCGAACCGCAGGTCACCTGGGGCACCTCGCCCGAGCAGGTGCTGGCCGTGGGCGGCCGCGTGCCCAACCCCGCCAACGAGACCGATCCGGTGCGCCGCGCGAGCTACGAGCGTGCGCTGCAATACATGGGCCTCACGGCCGACATGCCGATCACCGACATCGCCATCGACAAGGTCTTCATCGGCTCGTGCACCAATTCCCGCATCGAGGACATGCGCGCCGCCGCCGCCGTGGCCAAGGGCCGCAAGGTCTCGCCCAGCGTCAAGCTGGCGCTGGTGGTGCCCGGCTCGGGCATCGTCAAGCGTCAGGCCGAAGCGGAAGGGCTGGACAAGATCTTCATCGAGGCCGGCTTCGAATGGCGCGAACCGGGCTGCTCGATGTGCCTGGCGATGAACGCCGACCGCCTCTCGCCGGGCGAGCGTTGCGCCTCGACCTCGAACCGCAACTTCGAAGGTCGTCAGGGGCCGGGGGGGCGTACCCACCTCGTCAGCCCCGCGATGGCCGCCGCGGCTGCCATCGCCGGCCACTTCGTCGATATCCGCAGCGTCGCCAACTGAGCGACGAGGAGAACAGAGCATGAAACCCTTTACCCGCCTGAATGGCCTCGTCTGTCCGCTCGACCGCGCCAACGTCGATACCGACGCGATCATTCCCAAGCAGTTCCTCAAGTCGATCAAGCGCTCCGGCTTCGGCCCCTATCTTTTCGACGAGTGGCGCTACACCAATTACGGCGAGCCGGGCATGGATTGCACGAACCGTCCGAAGAATGCCGGTTTCGTGCTCAACCAGGCGCGCTACCAGGGCGCTTCGGTGCTGATCGCGCGCGACAACTTCGGTTGCGGCTCGTCGCGCGAGCACGCCCCCTGGGCCATCGAGGATTACGGCTTCCGCGTGCTGATCGCGCCTTCGTTCGCCGACATCTTCTTCAACAACAGCTACAAGAACGGGCTGCTTCCCATCGTGGCCCCGGCGGAGACCGTGGACCGTCTGTTCAAGGAGTGCGAGGCCACCGAAGGCTATGCGCTGGACGTCGATCTGGAGGCGCAGACCGTGACCACGCCGACGGGCTTCTCGTTCGGCTTCGACATCACGCCGCACCGCAAGCACTGCCTGCTCAACGGGCTCGACGACATCGGCCTCACGCTCGCCCATGCCGACGAGATCCGTGATTTCGAGACGCGCCACAAGGCGGCCCAGCCCTGGCTGTTCTCGGCCTGAACCCCGTTTGCGAAATCCGGCCGGGCGCGTGAAGCCCGGCCGGCTCGTCCGACTTTCAAGGAAAAATGCAATGAAGATCTGTGTTCTGCCCGGTGACGGCATCGGCGTCGAAATCATCGCCGAAGCGGTGCGTGTGCTCGACGTGCTCAAGCGCGACGGCATCAAGATGGAACTTGAATACGCCCAGCTCGGCGGCTGTGCCGTGGATGCCACCGGTTCGCCCTATCCGGAAGCGACCCAGAAGCTCGCGCGTGAAGCCGACGCGGTGCTGCTGGGGGCGGTTGGCGGGCCGAAGTGGGACGCGCTGCCGCGCCCGCAGCGCCCCGAGCGCGGCCTGCTGGGCATCCGCAAGGATCTGAACCTGTTCGCCAACCTGCGCCCGGCCATTCTCTACCCCGAGCTCGCCAACGCTTCCTCCCTGAAGCCCGAAGTGGTGTCGGGCCTCGACATCCTGATCGTGCGTGAGCTCACGGGCGACATCTACTTCGGCGAGCCGCGCGGCATTTCCGAAGAAGGCGGCAAGCGCGTGGGCCGCAACACCATGATCTACAACGAGGACGAGATCCGCCGGATTGCGCATGTGGCCTTCCGTTCGGCGCAGAAGCGCGCCCGCCGCGTCTGCTCGGTCGACAAGATGAACGTGCTCGAGACCACGCAGCTCTGGCGCGACGTGATGATCGAGGTCGGCCAGGAGTATCCCGACGTCCAGCTCTCGCACATGCTCGTGGACAACTGCGCGATGCAGCTCGTGCGCGCGCCCAAGCAGTTCGACGTGGTGGTGACCGGCAACATGTTCGGCGACATCCTGTCCGACGAAGCCTCCATGCTCACGGGGTCGATCGGCATGCTGCCCTCCGCTTCGCTGGACGCCAACAACAAGGGGATGTACGAGCCGAGTCACGGTTCCGCCCCCGACATCGCCGGCAAGGGCGTGGCCAATCCGCTGGCCACCATCCTTTCCGCTGCCATGATGTTGCGGTACAGTTTCAACAACGAAGCGGCCGCGCTCCGGGTGGAGAACGCGGTCAAGAAGGTGCTGGCGGCAGGCCTGCGGACCGGAGACATCTGGGAAGAAGGCACGAAGCGCGTCGGCACGCGCGAAATGGGCGACGCGGTCATCGCCGCCCTCTGAGGGTTCCGGAATGCAACGGATGCGTGAAATCCACGGGCAAGCAGTCTCCTGCACGGCAGGGGCGGGTGCCCGCGCGTCCGTTGCTTGCGCGCTCACGACCCTCACGACGACGCTCAAAACCACCACCACCACGGTCTAGCCCTGTCTCGTCGCTCTGTGTCTCCGCGGCGGCGGAGGCAGGCACAAGCGAGCGGAGACGTCGGGCAAAAAGGTAATCAGAAATGAAGCGAGTAGGTATTGTTGGCTGGCGCGGCATGGTCGGCTCGGTGCTCATGCAACGCATGCGTGAGGAAGGCGATTTCGCCCTCATCGATCCGGTGTTCTTCACCACGTCGAACGTGGGCGGCACGGGGCCGGACATCGGTCGCGAAACCGGGACGCTCAAGGACGCGAAGTCGCTCACCGAGCTCGCGGAAATGGACGTGATCATTACCTGCCAGGGCGGTGATTACACCAATGAAGTCTTCCCGCGCCTGCGCGCGGCCGGCTGGAACGGCTACTGGATCGACGCGGCCTCCAGCCTGCGCATGAAGGACGACGCGATCATCGTTCTCGACCCCGTCAATAAGAACGTGATCCAGGATGGCCTCGCGCGCGGCGTGCGCAACTACGTCGGCGGCAATTGCACCGTGAGCCTCATGCTCATGGGCCTGGGCGGCCTGTTCCAGAACGACATGGTCGAATGGGCCACGTCGATGACCTACCAGGCCGCTTCCGGCGCGGGTGCGCAGAACATGCGCGAACTCATCGCGCAGATGGGGCGCATCCACGATTCGGTGGCCGACCTGCTTGCCGACCCGGCCTCCGCGATTCTCGAAATCGACCGCAAGGTCGCCGAGACCATGCGCTCGCCCGCGATGCCCGTGCAGAACTTCCGCGGCGTGCCGCTCGCCGGCAGCCTGATTCCCTGGATCGACGTGCCTTATGAACACGGCCAGAGCAAGGAAGAATGGAAGGGCGGCGCCGAGTGCAACAAGATTCTCGGCAAGCCCGCATTCCGCAGCGCCGGCTCGGTGCCCATCGACGGGCTGTGCGTGCGCATCGGCGCGATGCGCTGTCATAGCCAGGCGCTGACCATCAAGCTGCGTCAGGACGTGCCGCTCGATGAAATCCACGACATTCTCGCCGCCGCCAACGACTGGGTGCGCGTCATTCCGAACGAGCGCGAAAAGAGCGAGCGCGAGCTGTCGCCCACCGCCGTGACGGGTCATCTGCACGTTCCCGTTGGTCGCCTGCACAAGATGGCGATGGGCGGTGAATACCTGGCGGCTTTCACGGTCGGCGACCAGTTGCTGTGGGGGGCCGCCGAGCCGCTGCGCCGCATGCTGCGTATCCTGCTCGAGGCCTGACGCGCCGGACTCTGCCCGCCTGGGCGGCGGTAGTGCCCTAACGGACTGATCTATATGGATTTTGCCGCGATGGCGGATTCCCTTGACGGGAATCCGCCATTTTTTCGTGTGCGTGCTGCGTGTTTTCCACGCGGGCTTTTCACTTGCCGTCGGTCGCGCGCAGGCGGTATCCGGGCGCTGTTGCATGGCGGATACTGAGGTTTTGCGTTAGCTTGCGACCCTAAAATCTTGATGTTATGTTGATCCGGCTATTCAAACCAATAGACGGCGGCCTTCGAAAGCTCCGCGCAGAACTGATATGAAAACTCCCATGCTTCGCAAGACACTGGTTGCTGCAATGACGTTGGCCTTTTGCGGAGCGGCGGGAGCGGCCGGTCTGGGGCGGATCAATGTCATGAGCGCGCTGGGCCAGCCGCTCAGGGCCGAGGTGGAGATCACCGCCACGCCCGAGGAGCTTGACGGCATGGTGGCGCGGCTGGCTTCGGCCGATGCTTTCCGCCGCGCGAATATCGAATATCTCGGTGCATTCAGCGAAGTCCGCCTGGCCATCGAAAAGCGCGGCACCCAGTCCGTCGTTCGTATCTCCACCGATCGTCCATTCAACGAGCCTTATGTGGATCTGCTCGTCGATCTGAATTGGGCGGGTGGTCGTTTGCTGCGCGAATTCACCTTCCTGCTCGATCCCGTCGAACACAGCACGCAGGCCGCCCCGGCTCCGACTCCGGCCGCGCGCGTGCAGAGCACGCCGGTGGCCCCCTTGCCGCGAGCCGCGGCTCCGGCCCCCGCCGCGCCGGCCCAGGTGGCGCCCGCCGCTGCAACGGCCGCGGCCGCTCCGGCGCGTCAGACCTCCGATCAATACACCGTTGCGCGCGGCGACACGCTCAACCGCATCGCGGGCGAACTGCGCACGGCCGAAGTCAGTCAGGAGCAGATGCTCGCCGCGCTGTACCGTTCGAACGCCGAAGCTTTCATCGGCGGCAACATCAACCGCCTGCGCGCGGGTCGCATCCTGAAGGTGCCCGCGTCGGGCGAGGCCGCCGCGATTTCCCGCAGCGAAGCGCGCCAGATCGTACTCAAGGCTTCCAGCTTCGACACCTATCGTCAGACCATGGCCGCCACGGCCGCCGCCGGCCCCGCACGCGAGTCGGGCAGCGGCCAGAGCGCTGGCGGCAAGATCGCTCCGCGCGTCGAGGAGAAGGCCGCAGCCGAGAAGACCGCGCAGGACAAGGTGCGCGTGACCGCGGCCGATACCGCGCCGGGCAAGGCCGAAGGCGATGCCGCCGCGCGCAATCGCGTGCAGGCCCTGCAGGACGAGCTGGCGTCGCGCGACCGCGCGCTGAAGGAAGCCAACTCGCGCGTTTCCGATCTCGAGAAGAACGTCAGCGAGCTCGAAAAACTGCTCGCCCTCAAGAACCAGGGGCTGGCGGAAGCGCAGCAGCGCGCGGCCGCAGCGCAGTCCAGCGCCAGCAGCATTGCGGCCGCCCCCGTGGCCGCCGCGAGCCCCGCGCCCGCCGAAGCGTCGGCCGTGTCCGAGGCTTCCGCCGTGGTCGAGGCTCCCGTCGAAGCGTCGGTGCCGGTGCTCACGGCGAGCGCGCCGGCAGCGGCCCAATCGGCTCCGCAACCGCCGGTCATCGTGGAAACGGTGGCTGAAGAGGAAGATTTCCTCGGCCGTCACCAGTGGGCCATCATCGGCGGGCTGGGTATCCTGGCCGCGATCGGTTACGTGATCTCGCGCCAGCGTCGCAAGCGCGCGGCCATGAATCTGGGCGTCACGCAGATGACCGAAGCGTCGACCACGAGCCCGAACTCCGTGTTCGGCAGCGCCGGTGGCCAGACCGTGGACACGGGGGGCACCAGCCTTCTGCACACCGATTTCAGCCAGTCCGGCATGTCGGCGATCGATGCCGATGAAGGCGTCGATCCCGTCGCCGAAGCCGATGTTTACATGGCCTACGGGCGCGATGCGCAAGCCGAGGAGATCCTGCTCGACGCGATCAAGAACGATCCGTCGCGCACCGCCGTCTATGTGAAGCTGCTCGAGATCTACGCCCAGCGCGAAGACCAGAAGTCCTTCGAGAACGTCGCGACCGATCTGTATGCCCGCACCCAGGGCGCGGGCGACGACTGGGCCAAGGCCGCCGAACTCGGCGCCCGTCTCGATCCGGCCAATCCGCTCTATCGTCAGGCTCCGGCTGCCGTTCCGGCGGCAGCTGCCGCAGCGGTGTCGGTGGCGGCCGTGGCGCCTGCCGCGCTCGATCTTTCGTTCGACGAAGACAACGGCCCGCAGACGGTGCCGGGCGACGAAGACATCCCGGCGGGGGTGGTGAGCTTCGGTGGCGCCTCTTCGCCCGAGCGCGCGACCTGGACGGTCCCCGGCGACATCTCGACCCAGCTTGCCGAGCCGCGCGACGAACCCGTGACGCCGCCTGCGGCCCCGGCCCCGGCGCCTGCCGCGAGCCCCGCGCCTGCCGCCGACGTGGCGGAGCCGCTGAACCTCGATTTCAACCTGGATCTCGATTCGGTGCCCGAGGAAACCCAGACGCGCACGCGTCTCGAGGTGCGCGAGCCGGAGGCGGAGGTCGATGATTTCGAGGCCGACGCCGTGCGCACGCAGCCCTCGTTCGCGGCGACCAGCGCGCCGCTGGAGTTCGACCTCGACTTTGCCGCCGAGTCCGCCGCGCCCGCTCCGGCGCCCGCGCCCGCAGAGCTTGCATCCGCCCCTGCGCCCAGGCCTGCGCCCGCGCCTGTCGATGATCTCGACCTCGGCATCGAATCGTCCGACAAGATGGGATCGCTGTCGGAAGTCGATCTGGAGAAGACCAATTTCGAAAGCAGCCTGCTCGATTTCGATTTCGAACTGGGCGAGGATGCGGCCGACAAGCCCGCGCTGGATCTTTCGGGTGTGAATCTGGATGCCGCCGCCGAGCCATCGCCCGCCGCCAGCGTCACGCACGCGCCGATCGAAGACAGCATCGACGTCGACGAGGAAGTCAGCACCAAGCTCGAGCTCGCGCGCGCCTACGAAGAGATGGGCGACGTGGAAGGGGCCCGCGAGCTGCTCGAGGAAGTCCTCGCGGATGGCGCGGAAGGGCAGAAACAGCAGGCGCGAAGCATGCTCGACCGGCTTGTCTGAGCCCGTCCGAAGCACCCCGTGCATGCCTGAGACCACACATCCGGCCGTCCTCGTGACGGCCGGTTTTTTTTGCATCCTCATCCTGCAACGCCTGGAAGGCGCCGCCCTGGTGGTCGCGCTCGTGCCGGCCCTGCTTGCGGGGGCGGCATTCGCGCGCGCGACGTGGTGGCGGACCCTGGCCCGCCTGAAATACATCTTTCTTGCCCTGTTCGTCCTTTTCCTGTGGCAGACGCCGGGGCGCCTGTTGCTGCCCGCGCTCGGCAATGCCAGCCCCAGCGTGGAGGGGCTCGCGCTGTTCGCGGTGCAGGCCGGCCGGCTCGCGGGCGCGGTCTCCCTGGTTGCCCTGTTGCTGGCGTGGCTGGACCCCGCCGCCTGGATCAGCGCGCTGGCGGCGATGCTGCGGCCCTTCGAGCCGCTGGGGCTGCCCTGGCAGCGCTTCGTCGTCCGTCTGCGGCTGGTGCTGGAGTACGCGGCGCGGCGCGAACTCGACTGGCGGGCGATCCTGCGCGAGCCTCCGGACGAAGGCGCGGGCGCCGTAGCCGAGTACGAAATCTCCGGTCTCGCTGCGCAAGACAGGGTATGGTTGCTGCTTGTGTGGGCGATCGGGGCGGGAGTGCTGGTTTGGCAAGGATAGTGTTGGGGGTCGAGTACTGCGGGGCCGGGTTCGAGGGCTGGCAGACCCAGCGTCATGGACGCACCGTGCAGGACGGCCTGGAACGCGCCGTCTCCCTCATCGCGGGTGAAGCCGTGCAGGTCGTCTGCGCGGGGCGAACGGACACCGGTGTGCACGCGAGCGCGCAGGTCGTGCATTTCGATACCGGCGCGCAGCGTCCGCTCACCGCGTGGGTCCGGGGTGTGAACACGCATCTGCCGGATGGCGTCGTGGTGCGCTGGTCGCGTCAGGTGGCGGACGACTTCCACGCGCGCTTCTCCGCGACCGGGCGGCGTTACCGTTATCTGCTGCTCAATCGCCCGGTACGCAGCGCGCTGTTCCACGGCCGCGTGGGCTGGTTCCACGCCCCGCTCGCGCTGGAGCCGATGCAGCGCGCGGCGGCGTATCTGGCGGGAACGCACGATTTTTCGTCCTTCCGTGCCGCCGAATGCCAGGCGAACTCCCCCGTGCGCACGCTGCGCGAGATCAGCGTGCGTCAGCAGGGAGAGTGGTTCGTGTTCGAGTTCGAGGCCAATGCCTTCCTGCACCACATGATCCGCAACATCGTGGGGGCGCTCGTGTATGTGGGCAAGGGCACGCATGACGCCGACTGGATGGCGGATCTCCTGGCGCAGCGCGACCGCCGTCGCGCGCCACCCACGTTCGCGCCCCATGGCCTCTATCTCGCCGGCGTCGATTACCCTGATCGCTGGTCCTTGCCGCAGGGCGGTCGTATCATCGCGCCCGCGTTCCTGCCGCCGGAGTTCTGACCGATGCGTACCCGAATCAAGATCTGTGGCCTCACCCGCGCGCAGGACGTGCGCGAGGCCGTCGCGGCCGGTGCGGATGCCATCGGCTTCGTGTTCTATCCGCAGAGTTCGCGTGCCGTCACGATCGCGCAGGCGCGCGAACTCGTGGCGCTGCTGCCGCCTTTCGTGACCGCCGTGGGGCTCTTCGTGAATGCCACCGAAGCGGCCGTGCGCGAGGTGCTGGCCGAGGTGCCGCTGGGCTTGCTGCAGTTCCATGGCGACGAGGACGCCGCGTTCTGCGCGCGCTTCGGCCGTGCCTGGATGAAGGCGGCGCGGGTCAGGGCCGGCTTCGATCTGCTAGACTACGCCGCCCGCTTTCCGGGGGCCTCGGGCCTGCTGGTCGATGCCTGGGTGGAAGGCTATGGCGGCGGGGGCGAAGTGTTCGACTGGAACCTTCTGCCCGCTGGATTCTCCGCTCCGCTGGTGCTCGCGGGGGGGCTGACGCCCGCCAACGTGACCGATGCCGTGCGCCGCGTGCGCCCCTGGGCGGTCGATGTCAGCAGTGGAGTCGAGCAGGCTCGTGGAATCAAGGATCCCGCCTTGATGCGGGCGTT
This sequence comes from Candidatus Dactylopiibacterium sp., assembly GCA_031119555.1. Lineage (GTDB taxonomy): Bacteria > Pseudomonadota > Gammaproteobacteria > Burkholderiales > Rhodocyclaceae > Uliginosibacterium. The sequence goes on along the minus strand of JAVHXQ010000025.1, from coordinate 14,137 downwards.
TGTCGCTGGAGTACGCAAAGCAGATGAGCCAATACAGTTTTCCTGACGCGGCCGGCCATTTCGGCCAGTTCGGCGGCATCTTCGTGGCCGAGACGCTGATCCCCGCGCTGGACGAGTTGCGCAGCGAGTACGAAAGGGCCCGGCGCGACCCGGCCTTCATGGCCGAGTACGAATACGAACTCAAGCATTACGTGGGGCGCCCCAGCCCCCTCTACCACGCGCGGCGCTGGTCCGAGACGCTGGGTGGCGCGCAGATCTGGCTCAAGCGCGAGGATCTCAACCACACCGGCGCGCACAAGGTGAACAACACCATCGGCCAGGCCCTGCTGGCGCGCCGCATGGGCAAGAAGCGCGTGATCGCCGAGACGGGCGCGGGCCAGCATGGCGTGGCGTCGGCCACCGTGGCGGCGCGCTACGGCCTCGAGTGCGTCGTCTACATGGGGGCGGAGGACGTGGCCCGGCAGGCGCCCAACGTGTTCCGCATGAAGCTCCTGGGCGCCACCGTGGTGCCCGTGCAGAGCGGCTCGAAGACACTCAAGGACGCCATGAACGAAGCCATGCGCGACTGGGTGACCAACGTCGATTCCACCTATTACATCATCGGCACCTGCGCCGGCCCGCACCCCTATCCGATGCTGGTGCGCGACTTCCAGGCCGTGATCGGCGAGGAATGCAAGCAGCAGTGCGCCGACCAGATCGGGCGTCAGCCCGATGCCGTGGTCGCCTGCGTGGGCGGCGGCTCGAACGCGATCGGCATTTTCTACCCCTATATCGACGTGCCCGGCGTGCGCCTCATCGGGGTCGAGGCGGGCGGCCTGGGGGTCGAGACCGGCCGCCATGCGGCGCCGCTCACCAGCGGGGCGCCCATCGGCGTGCTGCATGGCGAGCGCGTGAATCTGATGCAGGACGAGAACGGCCAGATCATCGACACCCATTCGATTTCCGCCGGCCTCGACTATCCGGGCGTGGGGCCGGAGCACTGCCATCTCAACGAAATCCAGCGCGCGGAGTACGTGGCGGCCACCGACGACGAAGCGCTCGTCGCCTTCCACGACCTGTGCCGTTACGAGGGGATCATTCCCGCGCTCGAATCCAGCCACGCCCTGGCGCACGCGCGCAAGATCGCGCCGGCCATGTCGCCCGATCAGGTGATCGTGGTCAATCTTTCCGGGCGCGGCGACAAGGACATTCCCACCATCGCGCGCCTGGATGGCATCGAGCTCTGACTGTGACTTCCGCCATGTCCCGAATCCAGAAGACCTTCTCCCGCCTCCAGGCCGCCGGCCGCCAGGCCCTGATTCCCTTCATCACCGCCGGCGACCCGGCCCCCTCGGCCACCGTCGGCCTCATGCACGCCCTCGTGGCGGGCGGCGCCGACATCATCGAGCTGGGCGTGCCCTTCACCGACCCGTCCGCCGACGGCCCCGTGATCCAGCGTGCGGCCGAACGCGCGCTGGCGCATGGCACCAGCCTGCGCCGGATCATCGCGATGGTCGCCGAGTTCCGTGAGCGCGACGCCGACACGCCGGTGGTGCTCATGGGCTACGCCAACCCCGTGGAAGCCATGGGCTACGAAGCTTTCGGCGCCGCCGCGGCGAAGGCCGGCATCGACGGGCTGCTGACCGTCGATCTGCCGCCCGAGGAGGCCGCGGCCCGCGCCGCCATCCTCAAGCGTCACGGCGTGGCGCCGATCTTCCTGCTCGCGCCCACCACGCCGCCCGAGCGGGCGCAGGCCGTGGCACGCCTTGCCGAAGGCTACGTGTACTACGTTTCACTGAAGGGGGTGACCGGCGCGGCCAACCTCGACGTGGCTTCGGTGGCGGCCAAGCTCGCCGAGCTGCGCGCGCACATCGCGCTGCCGATCGGTGTGGGCTTCGGCATCCGCGACGCCGAGTCGGCGCGCGCGGTCGCCGCGGTGGCCGATGCGGTCGTGATCGGCTCGCGCGTCGTGCAGGAAGTCGAGCAGGGCGAGGCGGGCCTGGCCGATCGCCTGACCGCCTTCCTGGGCGGCATCCGCTCCGCCATCGACGCGCCGCGTCCCTGACTCCCGAATTCTCAGAGGAATACCGAATGAGCTGGCTCACCAAACTGCTGCCCCCGAAGATCAAGCGCGATCAGCCGACGCGCAAGTCCATCCCGGAGGGGCTGTGGATCAAGTGCGAAGACTGCGAGGCCGTGCTCTATCGCTCCGACCTGGAAGCGAGCGAGTACGTCTGCCCCAAGTGCGGCCATCACAAGCGCATCCGCGCGCGCCAGCGGCTGGACCTGCTGCTCGATGCGGAAGGGCGTTTCGAGATCGGGGCCGAAGTCCTTCCCGTCGATCCGCTGAAATTCCGTGACAGCAAGAAGTACGTCGAACGTCTGGCCGCGGCCAACGAGGAAACCGGCGAGGCCGACGCGCTGGTGGTCATGCAGGGCGCGATCAAGACCGTGCCGGCCGTCGTCGCGGTGTTCGAGTTCGAGTTCCAGGGCGGCTCCATGGGCTCGGTGGTGGGCGAGCGCTTTGTGCGCGGGGTCACCGCCGCGCTCGAACAGGGGCTGCCGTTCATCTGCTTCACGGCCTCGGGCGGGGCGCGTATGCAGGAAGGCCTGTTCTCGCTGATGCAGATGGCCAAGACCACCGCCGCCATCACGCGTCTGTCGGGCCGCAAGCTCCCGTTCATCACGGTGCTGACCGACCCCACCATGGGCGGCGTGTCGGCGAGCTTCGCCTTCATGGGCGACGTGGTGATCGCCGAGCCGAACGCGCTGATCGGCTTTGCCGGCCCGCGTGTGATCGAACAGACCGTGCGCGAGAAGCTCCCCGAAGGTTTCCAGCGCTCCGAGTTCCTGCTCGAGAAGGGCGCGATCGACATGGTCGTCGACCGCCGCCAGCTGCGCGACCGCCTGGCCCAGCTCATCACCTTGCTCACGCGTCAGCCCGCGGTGGCCTGACGCGATGTTCGCTTCCGATTCGCTGGAAGACTGGCTGGCCTATATCGAGGCCCAGCACAGCCGTCCGATCGCGCTCGGTCTGGAGCGCGTCTCGCAGGTGCTTGCCGCGCTCGCGCCGGCGCACCGAGCCCGCGTCATCACGGTGGGCGGCACCAATGGCAAGGGCTCGACCTGCGCCATGCTGGAATCCATTCTCCACGCGGCGGGTTACCGGGTCGGGCTCTACACCTCACCGCATCTGCTGCGCTACAACGAGCGCGTGCGCATCGATCTGCGCGAGGCCGGCGACGCCGAACTCTGCGCCGCCTTCGCGGCCGTGGATGCCGCGCGCGGCGAGATTCCGCTGACCTACTTCGAGTACGGCACGCTCGCGGCGTGGCACCTGTTCGGGCAGCAGCCGCTGGATGTGGTGATCCTCGAAGTCGGGCTGGGAGGGCGGCTGGATGCCGTCAACGCCATCGAGCCCGACTGCAGCATCGTCACCGGCGTGGCCATGGACCACATGGATTACCTGGGCGACACGCGCGAGGCCATCGGCTTCGAGAAGGCCGGCATCTATCGCGCAGGCAAGCCTGCGCTCTGTGGCGACCCGGATCCGCCCGAGAGCCTGGTGGCGCACGCGCGCGCCATCGGCGCCGATCTGCGCCTGCAGGGACGTGACTACGGTTTTTCCGGCGACCGCACCCAGTGGAATTTCGCGGGACGCGCGCAGCGGCGCAGCAGCCTGGCCTATCCGGCGCTGCGCGGCGCCAACCAGCTCCTCAACGCGGCCACGGTGCTCGCGGCGCTGGAAACCCTGGAAGACGCGCTGCCGGTGCCGATGCAGTCCGTGCGCGAAGGTCTGCTGCGGGTGGAACTGCCGGCGCGGTTCCAGGTTCTGCCGGGGCGCCCGAGCGTGGTGCTGGATGTTGCGCACAATCCCCAGGCGGCCGGCGTGCTGGCCGAGAACCTCGCCAGCATGGGCTTCTTCCCCGACACCTGGGCCGTCTGCGGCATGCTGGGCGACAAGGACATCGCGGGCGCGCTGGCCTTGCTCGCGCCGCGTGTCGACCACTGGCTGCTGTGCGCCTTGCCCGGCCCGCGCGCAGCGGACCCGGCCCGGCTCGAAGCGGCCGTGCGCGCGGCCGGTTCGGTGGCGCCGGTCATGCATTTTCCCGACCCCGAGGCGGCCTTCGCGCATGCGCGAAAGCAGGCCGGCGAGGATGATAGAATCGTGGCCTTCGGATCCTTTCTGACCGTGGCCGGTGTGATGCGCGCGGTCGCGGCATCCCGGTGAGTGCAATGCCCGCAGAAAACGACGTCCAGACCGACCTCAAGAAACGTGCCCGGCGGCGCCTCGTAGGCGCGCTCGCGCTGGTACTCGTCGCGGCCATCGTGCTGCCGATGGTGATGGACAGCGAGCCGCGCCCGGGTGGCAACGAGCTTTCGATCCGCATCCCCAGCCAGGAAGACAACCTCGCTTCCCAGCTCATCAAGGGCAATGCTCCGCCCCCCGCCGCGCCCGCCTTGCCGGCCGACGCGCCCGACGAGATCGATCCGCCTTCTCCCGACGACATGGCCTCGGCGGCTTCCGCGAGCGCGGTGCCGTCCGCGCCGGCCGTCGTGGCCGCGCCCCGCGCGGCGAGTTCCAGCGCGAGCAGCGCCTCTTCGCGCCAGTCGAGCAGCGTCCGCCATCCCGAACGCGAAGCGCAGCGCGCGCGCGACATCCTGGAAGGTCGTGGCGAAGCTCCGGCCACGGCCGCCAAACCCTTGGCGGGCGGACAGGTCTACGTGCAGCTCGGCGTGTACAAGGACGCCGCGAATGCGCGGGAAACCGCCGCCAAGGCCGCGGCGGCCGGCGTGAAGGTGAATCTGGAAAACATGGGTGACGGCCGCACGCGCGTGCGTACCGCGCCGGTGGCCGACAGGGCCGCGGCCGACAAGCTGGTCGAGAAGCTCCGCAAGGCCGGGTTGTCGGCTTTCGCCTCGGCCAAGTGACGGTTTTCGATCAGGTCTTCCTGGCGCTCATGGTCGTCAGCGTGGCGCTTGGCGTCTGGCGCGGCCTGCTCAGCGAGATCTTCATCACGCTGGGCTGGATCGTGGCGCTGGGGCTGGCCTGGCAACTGGCTCCGCTGGGCGCGCCGTTGATGGCGGTGGCGGTACAGACGGCGTGGTTGCACTGGCCGCTGGCATTCGCCGCGATCTTCGTGGTCGTCCTGGTGGTGCTGGCGGTGCTGCGCTTCCTGTTGCGAAGTCTGTTGAGTATTTCCGGTCTGAGCTTTTTCGACAGGCTGGCCGGAGCGGGATTCGGTTTTCTGAGAGGTCTGCTGCTGGCCGTGCTGTTCGTGGCCGGCGCGGGCCTTTCGGATCTGCCGCAGAAACCCTGGTGGCGCGAGGCGGTGTTCGCGCCGCCGCTGGTGATGGCGGTGTTGGCTGCGAAGCCCTGGCTTCCCCCGGAGCTGGCGGAGCGGATCAGGTATTGATTACAGGCGAGGATGTATGTGCGGAATCATCGGCGTAATGGCCAAAACCCCGGTTAACCAGCTGCTCTATGACGGTCTGCTGGTGCTCCAGCATCGCGGCCAGGATGCCGCCGGCATCGCAACCGCCGAAAACGGTCGCTTCCACATGCACAAGGGCTCCGGCCTCGTCAGCGAAGTGTTCCGCACCCGCAACATGCGCAACCTCGCCGGCAACTGGGGCATCGGCCACTGCCGCTATCCCACGGCGGGGTCGGCGTTCAATTCGGCCGAGGCGCAGCCCTTCTACGTGAATTCGCCCTTCGGGCTGATGCTTGCGCACAACGGCAACCTCACGAATTCCGAGGCGCTCAAGCGCGAGATGTATCTGGGCGACCTGCGCCACATGAACACCAATTCGGATTCGGAAGTCCTGCTCAACGTGCTCGCGCACGAGCTGCAGGTGGCCTCCAACGGCGCCTTCCGTCTCGACGAGGACACCATTTTCACGGCGGTTGCCGGCACGCACCGGCGTGCCAAGGGCGCCTACGCGGCGGTGGTGATGATCGCCGGCTACGGCCTGCTTGCCTTCCGCGATCCCTCCGGCATCCGGCCGCTGATCCTCGGCAAGAACGAAACCGAGAAGGGCACCGAATACATGGTGGCCTCGGAGTCCGTCGCGCTCGACGTGCTGGGCTTCAAGCCCGTGCGCGACATCGGCCCGGGCGAGGCGGTGCTCGTCGACAAGGAAGGCCGTCTCGCCACGCGCCAGTGCTCGGAGGCGAAGCCTTTCGCGCCCTGCATGTTCGAGTACGTTTATCTGGCGCGCCCCGACTCGATCATCGACGGCATCTCGGTCTATGAAAGCCGCGTGAAGATGGGCGTCTATCTGGCCGAGAAAATCAAGCGCGAGTACGCCCATCTGAAGATCGACGTGGTGATCCCGATTCCCGATTCCTCGCGCCCCTCGGCCATGGAGCTCGCACTGCATCTGGGCGTGCCCTACCGCGAAGGCTTCGTGAAGAACCGCTACATCGGCCGCACCTTCATCATGCCGGGGCAGGCCGTGCGCCGGAAATCCGTGCGCCAGAAGCTCAACGCGATGCACCAGGAGTTCGTCGGCAAGAACGTGCTGCTCGTGGATGACTCCATCGTGCGTGGCACCACCAGCAGCGAGATCATCAGCATGGCCCGCGAAGCCGGCGCCACCAAGGTGTTCATGGCCTCGGCCGCGCCGCCCGTGCGACACGCCAACGTCTACGGCATCGACATGCCGAGCCGGCGCGAACTCATCGCGGCCTTCCGCAACGCGGACGAAGTGGGGGCCGAGATCGGCGCCGACGCCTTGATCTATCAGGATCTCGAAGATCTCAAGAAGGCCGTGGGAGACCTCAATCCGGCCGTCCCGCGCTTCGAGTGTTCCTGTTTCGACGGCATCTACGTGACGGGTGACGTGACCACGGAGTATCTCGACCAGATCGAGGACGACCGTCGCATCGCTTCGACAGCGGCGTCGGCCGACGATGAGAGCGAGGACGAACCCGCGGCGATGGACGGCACCGCGCGCGTCTGACGCGTCGCGGTCTGAAAAGCGAACGCCGGCGCAAGCCGGCGTTTTTCATGGAGCAGGCTTGGCGTCAGCCGGCGCCCTCGCGCGCGGTGACCCCGTCCGGCTCCACTTCCAGCCAGGTGGCGGTGTCGTGCCAGTCGGCCAGCACCCAGCGCAGCCGCTCGCGGCCGTCCACCGCATGTGGGTGCAGGGCGGGGCGGTGCGTGTGGCCATGGATCATCCAGTCCGCATCGAAATCGCGGAACAGCGACGCGATGGCCCCGGCGTCCAGATCGGCCGTGCGGGCGTAGCCTTCGCCACGCGCGGCGCTGCGGCGGCGGATGCGGCGTGCCAGCGCGCGGCGCGCGCAAAGCGGCAGGTGTCGCAGCACGAAGCGGCTCAGGGGCGAACGGATGCGGCGGCGATAGCGCTGATAATCGGCGTCGTCGAGACACTCGGCGTCGCCATGCACGAGCACCAGCCGGTGCGTGCCTACCGTCAGCAGTACGGGCTCGTTCTCGATGCGTGCGCCGGTGCGTGCCGCGAAGCCCGCGCCGAGCAGGAAGTCGCGGTTGCCGGGCACGATGTGCACGGCCACGCCCGCGTGGCCCAAGGCCGCCAGGGCGTCGGCGATGTCTGCGTGAAAGGGGTCGCCCAGATCATCGTCGCCGACCCAGAATTCGAACAGGTCGCCCAGGATCCACAGTGCGCTGGCCCGGCGCGCCGGCCCGGCGAGAAACGCCAGGAAAGCGCGGGTAGTCGCTGGCGCGGAGGGCTGCAGATGCAGGTCCGAGATGAAGAGGATCAAGGGCGCGGTTCCCGGCGGCGTGACGCCGGCGCCGAGGCCTGCGTCACGCGTGGGCTGGAGGGTCAGACCACTTCGGCCTTGGTGATGACCACCGCTTCCAGCGGCACGTCGGAGTGATAGCCGCTGCGGCCGGTCTTGACGGCGCGGATCTTGTCGACCACTTCCAGGCCCTCGACGACCTTGCCGAATACGGCGTAGCCCCAGCCTTGCGTGTTTTCGGCGCGGAAGTTGAGGAAGTCGTTGTCCACGGTGTTGATGAAGAACTGCGCGGTGGCCGAATGCGGGTCCGAAGTGCGCGCCATGGCGATCGTGCCGCGGTCGTTCTTGAGGCCGTTGTTGGCTTCGTTCTTGATCGCGGCCTGGGTTTCCTTCTGGCTCATGTCGGGCAGCATGCCGCCGCCCTGGATCATGAAGTCCTTGATGACGCGGTGGAAAATGGTGCCGTCATAGTGGCCGGCTTCGACGTAGGCGATGAAGTTCCTGACGGTTTCGGGCGCCTTTTCGGCGTCGAGCTCGAGCGTGATGACGCCGTGGCTGGTGTGAAGCTTGATCATCTGGGATTCTCCGGAAGGGGGCGCCAGGGAGGGCGCCCGGGGCTGAAAAGGGAAACGGCAAACGGGAACGGGGGTCAGCGCGCGGGCAGCACGCTCACGCTCTGGATCACGACCGGCGTGGCGGGCACGTCGCGCATCATGCCTTCGCTGCGCGTGGCGACGGCGCGGATCTTGTCTACGACGTCCATGCCGGATTCTACCCGGCCGAAGACGCAATAGCCCCAGCCGTCCTGGCCGGGGTAGTCGAGGAAGTCGTTGTCGACGGTGTTGATGAAGAACTGCGCGGTGGCCGAGTGCGGCGCGCCCGTGCGGGCCATGGCGATCGTGCCGCGCGTGTTCTTGAGGCCATTGCGGGCCTCGTTGCGGATCGGTGCGCGCGTCGGCTTCTGCGCCATGTCGGCGGTGAAGCCGCCGCCCTGGATCATGAAGTCGCGGATCACGCGGTGAAACACGGTGCCGTCATAGTGCTTGTCTTGCGCGTACTTGAGGAAGTTGGCGACGGTTTCGGGCGCGCGCGCGGGGTCGAGCACCAGCGTGATCGCGCCGAGGCTGGTCGTCACGCGCACGCGCGGGGCGGCGTCCTGGGCGAGGGCGGGCAGGGCGAGGCAGGCGGCGAGCGCGCAGGCCAGGGCAAGCAGGTGACGACGCAGGCAAAAGCGTGTGTGCGGGCGGGTGTTCATGCGGATACTCCAGGGTCGGTTGGGCGCGGATGGCGCACGCCGGGCGCGCCGGAAGCGACGCCGAACATATGGTAGAGTCGGCCTGTCCGGGTCGGTCTGCGCGGCAAACGGGCAGGATTCTACTTGAGATCCTCGCGCGAGGCCGCCGTGTGCGGCGAGCCTGTCGCTTTCGTCGCACGAATGACGCGATCCCCCCGTTATCCCTCCAGTTCGAACAATGCTCCGGATCCACAATTCCCTCGCCCGCGAGAAGCAGGCATTCACCCCCATTGAACCCGGCAAGGTGCGCATGTACGTGTGCGGGCTCACCGTCTATGACTACTTCCACATCGGCAACGCGCGCACGCTGACCGTGTTCGACATGGTCTACCGCTGGCTTCGGGCCGCCGGTTACGACGTGAAGTACGTGCGCAACATCACCGACGTCGACGACAAGATCATCGAGCGGGCCAACCGCAACGGCGAAACCATCGAGACGCTCACGACGCGCATGATCGACGCCATGCACGAGGACTGCGACCGCCTGCTGATGCTGCGCCCCTCCGCCGAGCCGCGCGCGACGCAGCACATCGACGACATGCTGGGCCTGATCGGCGACCTCGAGAAGAACGGTCGCGCTTATCCCGCCGCGAATGGCGACGTCTATTACGCCGTGCGCGAATTTCCGGGCTACGGCAAGCTTTCGGGCAAGTCCATCGACGATCTGCGCGCGGGCGAACGCGTCGCGGTCGACGGTCACAAGCGCGATCCGCTCGACTTCGTGCTGTGGAAGGCCGCCAAGCCGCACGAGCCGCACTGGTGCTCGTGCTATGGCGAAGGCCGTCCGGGCTGGCACATCGAATGCTCGGCGATGAGCCGCGCGGAGCTGGGCGACACGCTGGACATCCATGGCGGCGGCTGGGATCTGCAGTTCCCGCACCACGAGAACGAGATCGCGCAGAGCGAGGGCGCGTCGGGCAAGCCTTTCGTCAATTACTGGATGCACGCGGCGTTCCTCAACATGGACAACGAGAAGATGTCCAAGTCGCTGGGCAACGTGTTCACCACGCGCGAGGTGCTCAACAAGCTCGACGCCGTGCAGGGCGGCGAAGCCGTGCGTTTCTTCCTGCTGCGCGGCCACTACCGCAGCGAGATCAACTACACCTGGGATCTCCTCCAGGAAGCGCGTGGCGCCCTCGTCTCGCTCTACACGGCGCTGCGCGACGTGCCGCCCGCGGTGAGCGCGGCGGACTACCGCATCGACTGGGCCGATCCCCACGCCAGGCGTTTCCACGACGCCATGAGCGATGACTTCAACACGGCGATGGCCTTTGCCGTGCTGTTCGACCTGCGTGGCGAGATCCATCGCCATCGGTCGCCCGCGCACGCGGCGCTGCTGCGCGCGCTCGGCGGCACCCTGGGTTTCCTGCAGGCCGATCCGGCCGCATTCGTGCAAGGGGCGGCGCAGGCCTCCGAGGCCGCCGAGATCGAGGCGCTGATCGCCGCGCGCGTGCAAGCCAAGAAAGCCCGCGATTTCGCCGAGGCCGACCGCATCCGCGACGAGATCAAGGCGCGCGGCGTCATTCTCGAGGACGGTGCGGGCGGCACGACCTGGCGCAAGGCCTGAACCTGGCGGCGCGTCCGTCCGCCGGGCGCGCGCGCAGCAAGACGAGGCGCCCGGCTGCGGCCTGGCGCAGAGGTGGCAGCGGGCGCGAGGTTTCCCGCGGCCGGCGGTTTCAAGGAAAGGGAGCGGAGCGCATGCAAGTCTATCTCGTAGCGAATCCCAAGGGCGGCTCGGGCAAGAGCACGCTCGCCACCAACCTGGCCGGCCTGCTGGCCTGGAAAGGCGAGGCCGGCGGCGTGTCGCGCGTCATGCTGGGCGACATCGACCGCCAGCAGTCCTCGCGCTTCTGGATCGAGCGCCGACCGCCCGAACTGCCCCGCATCGAAGCCTGGGAAGCCGCCGACGGCAAGCGCCTGAAGGCGCCGCGCGGCACCACGCACGCGGTGCTGGACTCCCCGGCCGGACTGCACGGCGATCGTCTCAAGGAAGCGCTCAAGCTCGCCCAGCGCGTGCTGGTGCCCGTGCAGCCCTCGGTGTTCGACATCTTCGCCACGCAGGCCTTCTTCGAGGAGCTTGCGGGCATGAAGGCCGCGCGCGGGCTGGACGTGGGTCTCGTCGGCATGCGCATGAACGAACGCAGCCGCGCCTCCGACGAGTTCGAGCGCTACATCGAGACCACCGGGCTGCCCCTGGTCGGGCGGCTGCGCAACACCCAGAACTACGTGCACCTCGCGGCACAGGGGCTCACGCTGTTCGACGTCACCCCCTCGCGCGTGGCGGCCGATCTTGAACAATGGGCCAGCATCGATGCCTGGCTCGCGATCGAGCCGCTGCCGCCCGGCCTCGACTGAACGGGCGTGCCCCGCCCGGCGGGCGCGCGGCGCGCCGGCCTTCAGGCCTGCGCGGTGGCCGGCGGCGGGGCAATGCGCTGCTGGATGGCTTCCCAGAGGCCCACCGGGTCGTTGGTGCCCAGCGCGAAGCTGCTGCCATCGCGCAGCACCACGGCCACCGCGTCGCGCCCCGACACGCTGTAGAACCAGCCGTGCCGCGTGTAATGGATGCCCAGCCCGTCGCTCAGGCGCGTGCGGATGATGGTGGCGCTGGCGACGTCGGCGAGGGCGACGTCCTTGCGGATCAGGCCCGGCCCGAACCGCCATGCCAGCCGCGTGCCCGTCACATCGACCGTCAGCGACGAGAACAGCACGAACACGATCAGCAGCAGCGAACTCAGGAACCACAGGCTCAGGCCGTAGTGGGGGCGGCTGATCGCGGCGAGCAGGCACACCAGCATCGGTACGCCCAGCACGGCGGCGAGCGCGCGCGCGGGCTGGCGCCGGCTGTAGTTGTCGAGGCGGTTGCGGACACGGTTCTGGCGGTGGGCGCGACGGCCGGCTTTGCTCATCTGGATTCCTTGATTGAAACGTCGGGGCGGGGAGGGGCTCACGATAGGCCAACTGGCGCGCGGCGTGCCTGTCGTCGCACAAACATTGACGCATTCGCGCCGAGCACGGATTCTGCGGGGCGTACCGACGCATGGCGGAGCCTTGCAGGGCGACGGAGACGGATCATGATACGCAGTTCGATACGGGGCCTGCTGGTGCTGGCGCTGCTGGGCTCCAGCCTGCCGGCGCTGGCCCAGGTATACAAATGGGTGGATGCGGACGGCAGCGTCCAGTACGGCGACAAGCCACCCAAGGGCGTGAAGGCGCAGCCGATCTCGGGCGGCGTGACCGTGATGCCGGCCTTCCAGGCTCCGCCCGCGCCCGTGGCACCCCCGGCCGCACCCGCGACCATCCCCGCACCGCCCGTACCTGCCGCGCCGCCCGCGCCGGCGGCGATCAGCGCCCCGGCTGCGGTCGATGCGCGCGCGGCGGAGCGGGCGCGCCTGATCGAGCAGTGTCTGGCCAGTCGGGGCAGCCAGTGCGAGGAAGAAGCGGATGCGCGGCTCAATGGCGTGCCCGGCACCGTCTATGTTCCCGTGCCGGGCTGGAGCCGTCCGCCCATCCGGCCGCGTCCGCCGCAGGCCGAGCCGCCCGCGAAGCCCGCGAACGGCCAGAAACCCGTGCGCGAGGCGGCGCGGCCTCGGCCTCCCGCCGGCAAGGCGCGCGGCGACGCGGTGGAGTGAGACCTCAACGCGTTCCCAGCAGGGGGCGCAGCGCGGGCCAGATGTTGGCGAGGATCAGCGGCTGCGCCTCGACCGTGGGATGCACGTGGTCTGCCTGGAAATAGCTGCCGCGCTCGGCGAATCCTTCCATCATGAACGGCACGAGCGCGACGCGATGCTGCTTCGCGAGGTCGGCGTAGGTCTGCTGGAACTTTTGCGTATACACCGGGCCGAAGTTCGGCGGCATGCGCATGCCGACGAGCAGCACGCGCGCGCCGGCATTGCTCGAGAGTTTGACCATGGCATCGAGGTTGTTGCGCATGGCATCGAGCGAGAGGCCGCGCAGGCCATCGTTGGCGCCCAGTTCGATGATGACCACGCTGGGCTTGGTGCGGGCGAGGGCTTCGGGCAGCCGCGCGAGACCGCCGGCGGAGGTTTCTCCGCTGATGCTGGCATTGCTGACGTTATGCCGATAGCCTTCTGCGGCGAGGCGCTTGCCGAGCAGGCTGGGCCAGGCTTTTTCCTGCGGGATGCCGTAGCCGGCGGAGAGGGAATCCCCCCACACCAGAATGCTCGCGGCGTGCGCGAGCTGGGCGGAAAACACTGCTAACAGGATCACTATGAATCGCATCATGCCTACGGGCCCGGAAGTTGTGCTGGAAGTGCAGGATCTTGGCAAGACCGTCGCGCTGGCCGACGGCGGCAAGCTGGAAATCCTGCATGAAATCGGCTTTTCCGTCGAGGCGGCGGAGACGCTCGCGATCGTGGGCGCCTCGGGCTCGGGCAAGTCGACGCTGCTCGGACTGCTCGCGGGTCTGGATGTTCCCAGCTCGGGCAAGGTGTTGTTGCGCGGGCAGGATCTCTACGCGCTCGACGAAGACGGCCGCGCCGCGTTGCGCGGCGAGAACGTGGGTTTCGTGTTCCAGTCCTTCCAGTTGCTGCCGGCGCTCACCGCGCTGGAGAACGTCATGATGCCGCTGGAACTGGCGGGCCGGGCGGGCGCGCAGGCGCTGGCGCTGGCGCGGCAGTGGCTGGAGCGCGTGGGTCTGTCGGCGCGCGCCGCGCATTACCCGCGCCATCTCTCCGGCGGTGAGCAGCAACGCGTGGCGCTGGCGCGCGCCTTCGCGATGCAGCCCGCGCTGCTGCTTGCCGACGAGCCCACCGGCAACCTCGACGCGCAAACCGGTCAGCACATCATCGACCTGATGTTTGAACTCAACCGCGAGGCGGGCACCACGCTGATCCTCGTGACGCACGACGACGATCTCGCGGCGGCCTGTCAGCGCAGCATCCGCCTGCGCAGCGGGCGCATGATCGAGGCCGGCGCGATCCTGGTCTGAGACCTCCGGTGTGCATGCCGCGCGCATGCCGCGCGCCGGCGTGCGCGGGCGGTCCGGGCAGAATCCGGGCCATGTCATGGCGCGCCTGCGAGACGCCGGGCGCGACGCCGCTGCCGCCCGGGCGGTCTGTTCAGTCGGGCCGGGACAGGGCCGTGCCGGCGTGGGGATGCGCCGCGCCCGCCAGGGC
>JAVHXQ010000024.1 GCA_031119555.1 Candidatus Dactylopiibacterium sp. | reverse complement strand
ATCTGCAGCACCTTGGAACCCAGGCTCGCCATCTCGAGCATTTCCTCGAAGGTGATGCGATTGAGCTTGCGTGCCTCGGGCACGATGCGCGGGTCGGTCGTATAGACACCGTCCACATCGGTATAGATCTGGCACTCGTCCGCCCCCAGGGCCGCCGCGATTGCCACGCCCGTGGTGTCCGAGCCGCCGCGGCCCAGGGTCGTGATGTTGCCCAGGTCGTCCACCCCCTGGAAGCCCGCCACCACCACCACACAGCCTTCGTCCAGGTCGGCGCGGATGCGTTCCTCGTCGATCTTCTGGATGCGCGCCTTGGTGAAGGCGCTGTCGGTCAGGATCCGGACCTGCGCGCCCGTGTAACTGCGCGCCTTGATGCCCTCGGCCTGCAGCGCCATGCTGAGCAGGCCGATCGTGACCTGCTCGCCCGTGGAGATCACCACGTCCAGCTCGCGCGGATCGGGCTGGGCCTGCACTTCCTTGGCCAGAGCGATGAGCCGGTTCGTCTCGCCGCTCATCGCAGACACCACGACCACCAGTTGGTGGCCTTCCGCGTGGGCACGCGCCACACGCCGGGCAACGTTCTTGATCCTGTCGGGAGACCCCACCGACGTGCCGCCGTACTTCTGGACTATCAGCGCCATCTTGCTTTCTGCTGCCTGAGAGGGAAAACCGCGATTTTATCGCAACTGCGAACGCCCCGGCACATGCAGGCCCCATCCCGCCCCCGGCCAGGGTGCGATGGCATGTGCAGCGGCCCGCCAAGCCTGTCACCAATGGACACAAAGCGCCCATCAGTCCCGCAAAATTATTGATCTACAATATTTTTTCGCATACTAAAAAGCATATCCCGTCAAAGTCTTCACCCGCCTGACCCCAACGTGCCCGCACATGCGGGCGGAATACCAGCCTGACCCTCCCTACCTCCCGGACCAAGGAAGATACATATGAAAACCCTCAACGATCTCGACGTCAGAGAGCTCCGCCGCAAGCTCGGCCTGAACCAGTCCCTGTTCTGGTCCAGCATCGGCGTGACCCAGAGCGGCGGCTCCCGCTACGAAAGCGGTCGCGCGATCCCCCGCCCCGTCCAGGCGCTGCTGCGGCTCGTGCACATCGAGCACGTGGATATCGACAAGATCCGCAAGGACGACTACGAGGTCATCGAGTACCTGCGCGCCCACAACGCCGAGCTCTACCGCACACTCAAGAAAGAAGCCAAGGCCAAGAAGAAAGAGAAGTAAGCCCGGCGCTTCGACCGCGAACCCCGTCAGCCTCCCCGCGACGGGGTTTGTTTTGGGTTCCGCTACAATTGCGGATTGCGCCCTCCGGCGCCCCAGCCGACCACCACAGGAATCCGCCTTGATCATCACCCGCCGCCTGGAGTTCGATGCCGGCCACCGCATCCCCGACCACCGCAGCCTCTGCCGCCACCTGCATGGCCATCGCTATGCCATCGAAGTCACCGTCTCGGGCGATGTCACGCGCATGGACGGCGACCCGCGCAACGGCATGGTGCTCGACTTCTCCGAAATCAAGTCGCTCGTGCGCGAGCTCATCGTCGACGTCTGGGACCACGCCTTCCTCGTCTATGAGGGCGACCGCATCGTGCGCGCCATGCTGGACACCCTGCCCGACCACCGCACCGTCGTGCTCGACGTAGTGCCCACCGCCGAGAACCTCGCCGCCAAGGCCTACGAGATCCTCGCGCCGCACATCAACGCGCTTTGCGACAAAGCCCTCACGCTCGAGAACGTGCGCATCTTCGAGACCCCCAACTGCTGGGCCGACGCAGCCCGCCCGCGCTGAGCGCCCGGCTGGACAGCGACCGACGCCTTCGGCACAATTCGCGCCTTCCGCAAGCCCGGAGGCGTGGCAGAGCGGTTGAATGCACCGGTCTTGAAAACCGGCGATGGTGAAAGCCATCCGTGAGTTCGAATCTCACCGCCTCCGCCAGAAACATAGACACAGAGCGCCTTTCGGGGCGCTTTTTGTTTATGCCCATCCCTCTGCCCACTTTTGCGCGCCCGCCTCATCGGCGCCCCCGCCCGCGGCAAAGCGAGCGCGGGCGTGGCATCGTCTGCGGGGGTTTGGCGGAGGGCTGGTTTCCTCGTGCCGACGCCGCCCGCCGAGGCGATTTCTTCCCGCCCGGACCCGATGCCGGCCACGATGGCGCGACCGCGCGCTAGACTGCCGCCCCGTATCCAGAATTGCGCCCCAGGGAGTATTGCCAAGATGAGAGTGGATCTGCGCGTGCCGTTTGCAGAGAAGGACGAAGCCAAGCGCCTGGGCGCCCGCTGGGATGCCAGCCGCAAGGTGTGGTACGTGCAGAACGTCGCCAACCTCGCCACCTTCCAGCGCTGGCTGACCGGCGCGCCGGCCGAACCCGCACCGGCCAAGGGTCGCGCCGCGCCCTCCGCTCCGCGCCCCTCCCCCACCAATCTGATCGCCGGGCAGTCCGTGACGGGTGCGGGTTACGTCGCACTCGCCTGCGATTGCCTGCCCTGGGTCGGCTGCCCCAGCTGCCAGGCAACGTTGCAGGCCAACGGCTGGGCAGCGCGCATTCGCCCGTAACGCCCGGCCGGCAGAGCGCGCGCTCACCTCTGGTTGATCCCGGCCCGGACTCTCGCCCCATCGCGACCGTGCGTGCGCGGCCCCGGTCAGAAATGCCAGACGGGCGCCTGCCCCCCCTGCAATTCCTGCCCGGCCAACAGGCCTGCTAATCCGCCCACCCCGCGTGTTCCCGCCCGCAATCCTGGGGCGCAGGCCCGGCCACCAAGGCAATGCCCCGAACGCCATCTTCAAGAACGGCGTGCAGTTCATGGACGACATCCCCTGGGCAAGCAGGGCTGGTCCGGCATGCGCCCCGCGTGACAGCAATATCGGCAAGATCGTCGGGGGCGTCACCCTCGCGCCGGATACGGCCATTGCCCATCCCGGTGCCATCCTGCAGCACCCCGGCAATCCGGGAAGCGGAAGCCTGACGACCAAGGCACCGTCACGCCGGAACGCGACCTCACCGTGGGTATTCGCAATGCATCGGGGGATGTTTCCTCGCGCCAATGCCTGGGTAACGGCCAATCAGACCGTGGTCGCCGTTCAAGGCGATACCAGATCAATGGCCGCCTGTATTCGGGCACCACGTCGCTCAAGCTCGTCAGCATCGGGGAAACGGTGATTACACCAGCCCCGAGAACATTACGGTGTCGGACGAAGAAACGAGCCGCTTCATCATGCTCTGCCTGAAAGACGGCAAGTGGGCTACCGCAGGCCAATAATTTGCCTGCCCATCGGCAGAGGGCGCTCATCGAGCGCCATCACCGCCTCGGGTCGAGCCTACTCTGCGAAGTAATGAAGAAACGAGGGGGCGTCAGATCCGACCGAGTTCTAGTTTTCAACTGCTGCGAAGCGGAGGCGACGTTATAACGCACGGCGATAGGAAGCGGCATAGCAGCGATTAGGGATAGTTGAACAAAGCTGTCTCCTATCGGCGAAGCCCCTCAATACCCTCTGCCCTTGCACAGTAACGTGTAGTGCCTAGAACGCTCGTTGCGACTCAGCCTTACTCCGGGAGCTTTGTTAAAAAACGACACATCGATTTGCTGTACGTCAACCCACCAGCACAACTCTCCAATTCTCTCTATAAATCGATCATGATCAAAATCGTCAGAAAAAAGGGGGCGACATGAAAAAATTCTCATTTTTGATTCCGGTTGCAATGGCGGCAGCAGCCTTGAGCAGCGAAGTGCCTGCGAAGCTTCAGTCCGCACCGGCCCTCACACCGGAAAGATCACCAGCGCCGACGGAACAGGGCACCAGCAACAAGCTCGGCTTTACCGAATCGTTTTACGTCAAGCAAGGAGAGTTGCATTCCTTGATGATGAAGCCAACGGGATCCGGGCAACTGTTTGCCTACCATCGCTCGCACGCGTCTCACGCATCGCATGCCTCGCATGCCAGTCACTACAGTCACCGCTCGGGCTACTGAGTCGTAAGACGCGCGCCACCGTATCTTGCTTAGGTGGTGTGTGAGGATAGTTTGTCAGACGCCCCGGCTTTCGGGGCGTTTGTTTTCGTGTTGCATGCAACCACATGTGGTCGTTCGCTCAATCAAGGATGCATCCTGATGGAATCCCGAGTCATCGATTTTGACGCGAGGGTCTACTCGCTCATGACTGTTGAGAAGGCTTGCCACCGCTTCTCGAACCAAGCTTCGTTTGAAATTCGGCTAGTTGCGCAAAACGACACCAGCGTCGTTCACGTTACGATAAGCATGCTCGCAGGAAAATCAGACATTGAGCTGACTCGACTAGTGCAACATCTCTATAACGAAGCACTAGACCAGCAGCTCCGCGAGCAGATTCGTGCCCAGACAGAAGGGGTACGAAATCTGATCTTGGCGCATGCGTTCTCTCGGTCCGGCCTCATCGCAGCAGACGGTACGCTGGTAACAAGCTGAGTGCCCCATGAGCAGATTTGAACCCATCTCTTTTTTTGACCAACAAGCCTCGGGCAAGGTCGCGCAGTACTCGCTACTTCCCTTTAGCTTTACATCTTTGGACGCCATACGCTATGTGGTGACCAATATCGCTGGCGAGTACATGCTGCTTGAACGGGAACCGCTACACCGCTTGGTCAGCGGTAAGCTCCGCGCGGATGAGCCACTGTACGTCGATTTGCGTGCGCGACATTTCCTGACGGACGAGCATTCGAAGATGGCCCCCGATCTGTTAGCCATAAAAGTGCGCACGCGAAATGAGCACTTGGCTAACTGGACGGGACTCCACATGTTTGTGCTCACGCAGCGATGTGACCATTCTTGTCCATACTGCCAAGTATCCCGTCAGTCTGAAGACAAACTCGCTTTCGACATGAGTCGAGAGCATGCGGAGAAGGCAGTGGCTTTGACCCTGCGCTCGCCCAATCCCGCAGTAAAGATTGAATTTCAGGGCGGAGAGTCCTTCCTGAATTTCGAGTTGCTCAAGCATGTAGTCTTGTTTGCAAAGGATGCAAATAAACATCTGGCAGATCCTAAGGACCTCAAATTCATCGTAGCCACCAACCTCTCCGTGGCGACGGATGACATGCTCGACTTCTGCGCGCAGCATGAGATTGGTATGTCCACCTCGCTTGATGGTCCGCGTGACCTGCACAACGCGAACAGGCCGCGCCCCGGCGGCGACTCTTACGAGAGAACAATCGCTGGCATCGCTCGAGCTCGGCAGCGATTGGGGCGTCGTTCGGTCAGCGCACTCATGACCACCACAGAGGCAAGTCTTTCACGGGCCCGCGAGATCGTAGATGAGTATGTGCTACAGGAGTTCGGAGGCATATTCCTGCGCCCTTTGTCGCCCTATGGTTTCGCACTAAAAACCCGATTTTTCCGTGCCTACAATGCAGAGCGCTGGCTCCAGTTCTATGACGAAGCGCTCGACTACATCATAGAACTCAACCGGCAGGGGCTGGACTTTCGCGAATATTACGCCAGCACGGTTCTTACCAAGATGCTAACCTGCCGCGACCCGGGCTATGTCGACCTTCGCTCTCCGGCCGGCATTGGAATGGCCGGAGTTATTTACAATTACAACGGCACGGTGTACGCAAGCGATGAATCGCGCATGCTGGCCGAAATGAAAGACGACACGTTCTTGCTAGGGACCGTAGACGACAGTTTTGAGACGCTCTACACCAACGAGACGTTCCTCCAAGCTATCGACGAGACATTTTCATACTCCGCGCCAATGTGCACGGACTGCGCCTTCGAGCCTTGGTGTGGCGCGGACCCTGTGTTTCATTGGCGCCAACATCAGGATATGGTCGGACGTAAGCCCGAAAGCGAGTTTTGCCAACGCAATATGCACATTTTCCGCGGGCTCATTGCCCGGATGGAGCAAGATCCGTTCGTACGCCGATTGTTTACCCGGTGGGCTCATACATGCTGAAACTTCGGGGAAAAATCCAGGCCCGGAATACATCGACGAAGCAATCGCGTATGGTGCATGTCACAAGCAATGCGTTGCTACCGTCCGCCTTGCGCCACAACACCGCCTTGCTTATCAAAGGAGACCAGCTCGCGGAGCTGACCGAGGAGCTAGTTTCCACCCTGCGTGAGGCGAAGCCTTTCGCAGGAGTACTTCTTTGCGGGGCAGAAGCGGCGTTGGCAGCCGCTGAGCAGGCAGCGGCAGGCCTTCCAGATCTATATTTGCTCCCCGAAGCCTATGTCTATCTTGAAATGGGTGACATCGTCCGACTTAACCCCGAGGGTGAGAACATCTCGGTGCTGTTCCGGAAAAACTCTCCGAACAACTCGCTCTTGCTGACAGAGCGTTGCAATCAGCTATGCCTGATGTGCAGCCAGCCACCTAAGCGAGCTGACGACAGCTGGCTTCTGGACGACGCTTACGAACTCATCCGAATGATTCCTCCCGGCACGGCCAACATTGGTTTTACCGGAGGTGAACCTACGTTACATGGTGACAGGTTCATTGAACTTATATCATCGGCTAAACTCAACTTACCCGGCACGGCGCTTGATGTACTTACCAACGGACGTTCATTCAAAAGCGAATCATTTACCGCCAAGCTTGGAAATGTACGCCATCCTCACCTGCAACTGGGCATCCCGCTCTACTCCGACGACCCAGTGCGCCACGACTATGTGGTCCAGTCTCGAGGAGCGTTTGATGAAACCATTCATGGAATTCTAAATCTTAAACGCCATGGCCTTCGGGTAGAGATTCGCGTAGTGGTGCACAAGCAAACACTTCCAAGGCTCGTACAAACATGCGAATTCATCGCTCGCAACCTACTGTTTGTCGACCACGTGGCGTTGATGGGGCTTGAGATTACGGGTTTTACTCGTGCCAACCTGGATTTTCTGTGGGCTGATCCGCACGACTATCGGGATACATTATCCGAAGCGGTGGATGTGCTGCGCAGCTACGGCATGCACTGCTCTGTATACAATCACCAGCTGTGCCTCGTGAACCAGGACGTCGAAGACGTTTACAGAAAATCCATTTCCGATTGGAAAAACGAGTATTTGCCGCAATGCACAGGCTGCGTTCGTAAGTCAGAATGCGGAGGTTTCTTCTCGACCCAAATAATGTACCGTCACAGCGAATACTTGCAGCCCTTCACGACATGAGGTCGGACGAAATCTCAGAACGGGCACGTGATTCCGGTCCGTCGGGATCAGAAATGCAAAGCTAATTTAATCGCTTTGGCGTTCATAAGTGCATGTATAGATAGAGATAACCTCGCTCTACTGCAGCTATGCCAAGCTTTCAGGCATAGGTCATGTGCGTTAGTGATGGCAGCCCCTCCCCGCCAGCCACATGGCTGGCGAGAGGCAAGGCAGCTCAGCGCGCCATCAACGCGAACACGCCCCAGCCGAGGTATTCACGCGTACAGGTTGCGTGGCGCACGGGCTCGGTGGTGAGCCGTGCGCGTACCTCGGCGGCCAGTTCGTCGTCGGGGTGGGCGTCCAGCCAGCGGCGCATGGTCAGCCATTTGGCGGCTTCGTAGCGGTCCCAGCCGTCCTGGTCGGCCAGCATCATTTCCACCACGTCGTAGCCCAATTCGCCAAACGAGGCGAGCAGCGCCGGCAGCGGGAGAAAATCGGCGATCGACCGGGCAAGGCATTGTCGTGCCATTTCTTCGGTGGGCGGCATCTGGCGCCAGTAGGGCTCGCCGATGAGGAGGATTCCCCCGGCGCGCAGGCTTTGCGCCAGCAGCGCGACCGTGCCCGCGACGCCGCCCGCGATCCAGGTGGCGCCCACGCAGGCGGCCACGCCGGCCTTCTCGGCTGAAACATAGCCTGCCGCGTCGCCATGGATGAACGCCACCTGCCGCGCAACGCCGAGTTCGCGCGCGCGGCGTTCGGCCTGGGCGGCGAACAGCGCGCTCATGTCTATGCCCAGGCCCGTCACGCCATGGTCGCGAGCCCAGGTGCACAGCATTTCACCGGACCCGCAGGCGAGATCGAGCACGCGGGTGCCGGGCTCCAGGCGCAAGGCCTCGCCCAGCGCGGCAAGTTTGGCGGGGGTGATGGGGTTGTGGATGCGGTGGGCGCTTTCGGTGATGTTGAAAATGCGTGGAATATCCATTGCAAGGTTTCCTTTCGTTGCAGCAGCTCAGGGCCTGGGGGGCGTGGCCGGCACGGTCCGTCGGGGCGCATCGCCGGCATTCCCAGGGGCTTGGCAGGCGCCGGGCAGGAGCCGCCACATGGCCCTGCCCGGCCGAGGTCACTGGTTGTCGATTTGCGAACGCACCGCGCGCAGGCCGGCCTTGTTTATCTGGTAGGGCTGACCATCGCGGGAGCAGATGAGGCGCTTGCTGCGCAGTTTCTGAAAGACGGAAAGCGAGCAGTCCGTGAGTACGAAGCCGTCGCGGCCGTAACACGTTACCGATGCGATATGGCCCGCTTCATTGCGGGCATGCACGATGCGGCCGCCCTTGGCGAGGACGTGCAAGGTCCTCTGCTCGGGTCTTGAAAGGTTCATGTGGAAGATTCTCCAGCGATCAGAATGCACGACAGGCGACAGACCCTCGGGGTCGTCACCGTTCCCTTTGCATTGCGATAACTCACTGCCCGAAACACGGGGGAGTTATCTGATCGCGACAATCTCCAGCATATCCACCTGGCCCTCTAAAGAACGCGGCGGCCTGGCAGCCACCGGTGCGCAAATCATAGCCCGCTGGCGGCGCGGTGGATTCATCGCCCGCCGCTGGCCGCTAGACGGCGGCGCCGCGCGCGGTGAAATACGCAACACCCAGTGTCCACGCGGCCCACAGCGCCAGCAGCCACACCAGCACCACGAAGAGGATTCCCCAGTTGCTGCGCGGCTTCCTGCCTTCGCGCGCCATCCACGCCACGGCGCGGGCCTGGCATTCGGCGAGCACGTCCGGGGGCAGCAGCCGCACGGCGATCCAGATCAGGCAGGGCAGCAGGATCACGTCGTCCAGATACCCCAGGATGGGGATGAAATCCGGGATCAGGTCGATGGGGCTCAGCGCATACACGACGACCAGCGCGCAAAGCACGCGCGGCGCCCACGGCGTGCCGGCGTGCCTGCAGGCGAACCAGAGCGTCACCGCGTCGCGCTTCACGCCACGGGCCCATGCGCGCAGGGTGTCTGAAAGGCTCATCGGAGGCGCGTCCGTGCAGGGCAGAAGCGCCGAGTATAGCGGCCGTCCGGCCCCGTGCCGGGGGGCGCCGGGCGCAACCGGCGGATCACTCGCCCCTCGCCCCTCGCCCCTCGCATCGCCGTGACGCGAGCGCGGCGGGGTCTTCCGGGCGATGCCCCGCCCGGCCCGGGCCTGGGGCATGCAGGGCGTCGGGGCGGCGCCGGGCGCTCAGCGGCCCGGCGTGATCTGCGCCGGGGAATCGGCAGTGGGCGCGGGCGCGCCGCGCGCCGCCTTCATGGCGTGGAGGATGCGATTCCAGTAGCGAACAACGCGCACGTGCTGCGCGCGTGTAAGCCAGGCGCGGTTCTGCGGCGCGGTGGGGCTGCCGCCCAGCACGCACGGCACGATGTGAAAGGATTCCAGCCCCGCGGGGCGCAGGGCGCGGTCCTGCCCGGCGATCATTGCGTCTCCAGCGTCGTCAGGAATTCCGCGAAGCGGTCGGCGAGCTTCTCCACGCGGTCCAGCCCCAGGCCCACGAACGGCACCCGCACCACGCAGGCATCGCCCGATCTGAAGTCGAATCCATACGCGGCACCTTCGCCGCTGGAGCCGAACAGCAGTATGCCGGGCGCATGAAGGTGCACTTCATAGCCGTCGTTGAGCATCTGGAGCTCGGTCACGCTCCAGAGCATGAGGAAGCCCTTGCCCAGAAAGCCCTCGCCGCCATCGTGCATGCGCAGGAAGGCGGTGTAGTCCGCCGGCAACGCGCACTTCAGAACGGCTTCGGCACGGTGGATGGCCGCCGCCGGGGCGCCGTCATTCCAGCGCCATCCCTCGAAAGCTCTCGCCATGTCCATGGGCTGTCGTCCTTCGTCATCAACAAGCGGCTGCCGTCCGCGCCGGCCACGGGCTTGCCCGGGGTGGCAAGCCCGCGCCGTGGCATCGCGGCGATGCCGGCCGGCACGCACCGCGCCCGTGGGCGGTGGCGCGCCAGCGTTCGCGTCAGAACCGGTAAGCGGTAAAGAGGAAGTAGGTGTTCTGCATGCGCTCGGCCGTGATGGGGCTGTCGGCCGCATCGTTCTGGAGGCGGGAGAACACCGCCCGGCCGCCCACGCTCCAGCGCTTGGTGAATGCGTAATCCGCCCCCACCGAGAAGCGCAGCGCGTTGAGCCCGCTGCCCGCGCGGTACTCCGCGCGGCCCGAGCGCGCGCTCTGGTCGCCGTCGATGCCGAAGAAGGTCTGCGTGTATTCGCGGTTGGCCCAGGTCAGGCCCGGCCCGCCCACCAGCGAGAAGCCCTCGAACACCTGATAGCGCCCCTGGGCGTCGAAGGTGGCGAGCACGCCCTGCTTGTTGTCGCTGATGTCGGCCGACACGCTGCCGCTGAGCGTGAGCCAGCTGGTCGGGTTGTGGCTGGCGAACACGGCGGCGCGCGTGGCGCCATCGATGTCGCCCAGCCCGCGCAGGCTGTCGTCGTCCGACTCCTTGCGGGCCTTGGAAACGCCCACCCCCAGCGACACGCCCAGGCGCAGCGATTCACCGCGATACAGATAGGCGCCCAGGCCCGCCGGGGCGCCCGAGCCGGGGGCGCCGCCAATGAAATAGCGCCCGTAGGTGGCGCTGATGACGGGCAGCAACTGCGTGCGCTGGCTGCTCGCGCCCGGGTACTTGGGCCGCGACACGGCCCCCGCCCCCAGCGAGAATTGCCACGTATCCGCCTCGGCCGCCGGCGCGGACGCCTGGGCGAATGCCGCCTGGGAAACCACCCCGCCCGCGACGAGCGCCATCGCCACACGGGCCGCGCCCGAAAACATCCGTTTCTGGTTCATCGCTGCAAACTCCTGGTTCGTTCAACCGCTGATTCAACTGCCCGGACCCGGGCCCTGCGGACGCGCCGTGGTGCGCCAGCCGGGGGAATTCTGCTCCCCCACGGCCGGCTTCAGGCCGGAGATTCCGAGAAACCCGGCAGCCCGCCGCCGGGCGGCGTACCGGCCTTGCCCTCGCCCGCCTGCCCCGCAAGGATGGCGAGCAGCATCTCTTCCACCACGCCGCCCTGCTCCGCCACCACGAGGTCGACGGGCGTCTGCCCGCCGAACTCGCTGAGCTTCGTTCGCGTCAGCCAGTGCAGAACATGGGCCCGATCCGCATCGATGCGCAATGCGAGATCGACAATTCGCCTCAGGGGTCCAACGGGCATCACAACCTCGTGCGCAGGTAAAAGGATTCGCGAGCTTAGTCGGACAACATTGCCCGGACATTACCTCCCCAAGGGCATGTCGCGTGCCCCTTTGCACGGGGCTTTGCGCGCAGGCGCGCTATGCAAAAAGTGATACGCTGCAACGCGTCGCCGGGCGGCCTTCGCCGCGCGCCGACCCGCCCCCGCACACAGAATGCGCGGCCGCTTCCATCCCAGAGAGAATCCACCCGGCATACGGACCGGGCCACGACGCGCCCCCGGCGAAAGCCCGCGCGTCATGCCATCCGCATGCCGGATTCACCCACTTCCACCTCCGCCCCTCCGCCGGCCGCGCCGCGTCGCCGGTGGCCTGTCCCGGATGAATCCAGGCCTACGAAAAATGTTCAAGAACCGTTCGCTCAGCGCGCAGCTGTCGTGGCAGATCGGGCTCGCGCAGCTCGTGATCTTTCCCCTGACGATGGTGGCGCTGGTGGTCACCTACACGAACCGGAACATCACCAGCGTCGACAAGGAAACGGCGGACAAGGTGGCCAGCGCCATCTACAGCACCGCGCAGACGCTGGCCGTGGATGAGGCGCGCGTACCGCGCCAGTTCCGCGACAGCGCCGAAGCCTGGTTCGTGGCGAAGGATCACGACGGCCGCTCGCTGACGCGGGGCCAGGTCCCGCCGGCCTACGCGGCGCTGATCGCCTGGATGCCGGCCATGGAGATCATGGAGCTGAGCATCCGCGACGACGCCGCACAGGCGCTCTCGCCCACCGGCGCCGGCGCCGCGCTGCCCGCGCGCCTGGTCGTGCAGAGCCGCGAGGCCGGCGACCTGCGCGTGCTGGTCGGCGGCATGCCCAAGGAGGGGCCCGCGCATTCGCTGTTCTGGGTGGTGCGCTTCTTCGGCAGCTGGGTGGCGCTGCCGCTGGTGCTGACCACCGCGCTGGTCGCGCCCCTGATCATCCATCGCGGCCTGCGCGGCCTGCGCGGCGTCGCGCAGCAGGCCAACACCATGGACGGCAGCACCGCCACGCAGACGCTGGACGCCCGCTCCGTGCCCGACGAGGTGCGCCCGCTGGTCAGCGCCTTCAACGGGCTGCTGCGCCGCATCGGCAAGGCCAACGAAGCGCGCGACCGTTTCCTGACCGATGCCGCGCACGAGCTGCGCATGCCGATTGCCGTGCTGCGCACGCGCCTGAGCTTCCTGCCGCCCACCGAAACGCGCAGCCGCCTCATCAACGACACCTCGCGGCTGGAAAGCATTGCCGAGCAGTTGCTGGACCTCGAACGCCTGAACCGCAGCATGAGCGACGCCGAGCCGCTGGACCTCGTCCAGATCTGCCGCGAAGTGGCCGAGGACGTGGCACCGGTCGTGATCTCCAACGGCTACACCTTCGAGTTCGAGGCCCCGCCGGTGCCGGTGCGCGTCACGGGCGACCCCGCCTCGCTGCGGCGGATGTTCATGGGGCTGATCCAGAACGCCGTGGCCCACGGCAACGGCGCCGGCCTGATCCGCATGGTGCTGAGCGCGGACGCCACGGTGAGCATCGTCGACGAAGGCCCCGGCGTGCCCCAGGCCGAGCGCGAGAACGTCTTCGAGCCGTTCTACCGGCTCGCGCCGGCCTCCAGCGGCAGCGGGCTGGGCCTGCACCTGGCGCGCGAAGTGGCGCGCCACCATGGCGGCGGCATCACGATCGCCGACGCGGCCTCGGGCGGCGCGGTGTTCCAGGTGCACCTGCCGCTCACGCCCGCCACGGGGGCCTGACATGCGCCTGATGCTCGTCGAGGACGACCATGAAATGGCCAGCACGCTGGGCACCTTGCTGCGCGCGCACGGCATGGTGGTGGACGTGGCGCGCAGCCTCGCGCAGGCCGAGCGCTACCTCAAGGGAGGGCAGCACCAGCTGCTGCTGCTCGACCGACGCCTGCCCGACGGCGACGGGGCGGATTTCGTGCCGCGCGCGCGGGCACTGTGCCACTCGCTGCCCATCATCATGCTGACCGCGCTGCACTCGCTCGAAGACCGCGTAAGGGGGCTGGACGTGGGCGCCGACGATTACCTCACCAAGCCCTTCGCCCCCGAAGAGCTGCTGGCGCGCATCCGCGCCATTTCGCGCCGGCCCGCGCAGATCGCCATTCCCAACATCCGCCTCGGCGCCCTGCAGTTCGACGTCTCGGCGCGCAGCGCGACCATCGCCGGGCAGCCCTTCCTGCTGCCGCGCCGCCAGTTGCTGGTGCTCGAAGCCCTGCTCTCGCGCCACGGCCGCACGGTCAGCCGGCGCGCGCTGGAAGAGGCCGTGTACGGCTTCGACGAAGACATCCAGTCAAACGCGCTGGACGCGCACGTCTCCAAGCTGCGGCGCGCGCTCGAAACCTCCGGCGCGGGGCTGGAGATCCACGTGCTGCGCGGCGTGGGCTACCTCATCAAGGAAGCGCCCTGAGCCGCACCCATGCCGCCGGCATGGCAAGGCGCGCCGCCGCGCCCGCTCCACGCCCCCCGGGGCGCGTCACGGCCCGGCGCCTCGCGGCGCGCCCACCCCGGCGCTTTGGACGGGATGCTTTTGCCCGGCAGGTCTGCTCTGATCTGTCCCGGGGCTACCACGCCAGCCGGCGCGGCGGGCGAACATTCGACACGCGCGGAGGAATCCACAATGCGTATTGCCGTGATGGGTCTGGGGCGGATGGGGGGCAACATCGCACGCCGTCTGATGCGGGGCGGGCATGAGATCGTGGCGTTCGACCGCGACCCGGCCGCCATCGAAGCGCTCGTGCGCGAGGGCGCGCTCGGCGCGCATTCGGTCGAAGCGATCGCGGATCACTTCACGGGGCCGCGCATCTTCTGGCTCATGCTGCCGGCCGGCGAGGCAACGGAACAGATGGTCGCGCGCGTGCTCGACATCGCCCTGCCCGGCGACATCCTGATCGACGGCGGCAACACCTTCTACAAGGACGACATCCGCCGTGCCCAGGTCTGCGCCGCGCGCGACGTGGCCTACGTGGACGTGGGCACCTCGGGCGGCGTGTGGGGGCTGGAGCGCGGCTACTGCATGATGGTCGGAGGGCCGGCGGCGGCGGTGGCGCAGCTCGACCCCTTGCTGGAAACCCTCGCGCCCGGGCGCGGCGACATCTCGCGCACGCGCCACCGCGCGCCCGAGCGCGGCCACGACCCGCGCGCGGAAAAGGGCTACATCCACGCCGGGCCGGCGGGCGCGGGCCACTTCGTGAAGATGGTGCACAACGGCATCGAGTACGGGCTGATGCAGGCCTATGCCGAAGGCTTCGACGTGCTCAAGAGCCGGGCCTCGCCGCGCCTGCCCGAGCAGGAGCGCTTTGCGCTCAACCTCACCGACATCGCGGAGGTCTGGCGGCGCGGCAGCGTGATCTCCTCGTGGCTGCTCGACCTGTCGGCGGCCGCGCTCTCGCATGACGAGGACCTGGAGGCCTACAGCGGCCGCGTGGCCGACTCCGGCGAGGGCCACTGGACCATAGAGGCCGCCATGGAAGAGGCCGTGCCCGTGCACGTGCTTTCGGCGGCGCTCTTCGCACGCTACCGGAGCCGCTCCGACACCACCTTCGGCGACCGCCTGCTGTCGGCCATGCGCTTCGGCTTTGGCGGGCATGTGGAGATTCCGCAGTAAGCGGCACGCGCCGGAAGCGGCATCCGGCCGGATGCCGCCATGACGAACGCATTCAACGGAGACAGACCATGGCGATCCCTCATGCACGCTCGGGCGATGTCATCGCGGTGGGCCTTCCGCTGGCGCCGGATGCGCGCCTCGAAGACCTGAGATCCGAAACCCTCGTGCGCGACACGCACATCGAGGTCTTCCGCCTCGTGCTGCAGCCGGGCGTCCGCCTGCAGGAGCATCGGGCCAGCGGCCTGCTCACGATTCAGTGCCTGGCGGGCGGCATCGATCTGACGGCGCAGGGCCAGCACCGCAAGCTCGCGGCGGGCGACCTCGTGCACCTGCGCAGCGACGAACCCCATGCGGTGGTCGCCGACACCTTCAGCGTACTGCTGCTGACCCTCTTCCTGCACCGCGCCTGAGCGCGCGAGCCCCGGGCCGGACGACATCCGCCCGCCGCCCGGGCGGGGCCGTGGCGCGCGGCCGCCGGGCACGCCGGGGGGCGGCCGCCCCCCGCTGAATTTACGCACAAGTTATGACCGGCCCGCTGGGCGGGGGGAATACTTCGAGCATGGCAACGTCGCCATCCGGCCCCTCATCACCATGCGCCCCTGGCCCTTGAGTCATCCCCTCCGCGCCCCCCTCCGGCCCGCCCGCGAGGCACCCGGCCGGCACGCCGCCCGCGTGGCGTGCCCCGGCGCGGTCCGGTCCGCGCACCACGGGGCCCGCACCCTGTCGTGCCCCTTGTCGCATTCCTTTTCCCGCGCCGTCCCGCACGCCTTCCCGCCCCGCCTTGCGCCGTCGCAGCCTGCGCGGCGTGGCACCCGGCGGGCGCGCGGCGGGCGGGCTTCCGGAGGATTCCGTCATGTCTGAACCGTTTCTCCTGCTCGCGCTGCTCGTGGCGCTGGGCTGGCCGCTCGGGCGCTATCTGGCGGCCGTGATGCGCGCGGAGCCGATGCGCGGCGACCGCTTCTTCGGCTGGCTGGAGCGCCCGCTCTACGCCGCGCTCGGCACCCGGCCCGAAACCGGCATGGGCTGGCGCGCCTACGCGGCGGCCTTCCTGGCCTCCAACCTGCTGCTGGGCACCGTGGTGTGGATCATCTTCATGACGCAGGCATGGCTTCCGCTCAATCCGGACGCGATCCCCAACATGCGCTGGGATCTGGCCCTGCACACCATGGTCTCCTTCCTGACCAACACCAACCAGCAGCATTACTCGGGCCAGGCGCAGCTTTCGTATCTGGCGCAGATGACGGGCGTCGTGGGCCTGCAGGTGGTCACCCCGGTGATGGGGCTGGCGCTGGCGGCCGCCACGCTGCGCGGCCTGTGCGGTGGCCGCCAGGCGCCCGGTCGCCCGCCCGGCGGCGTGCCCGCAGACGCGCACGCGGACGTGGGCAACTACTGGGCCGACGTGATCCGCGCCACGCTGCGCTTCGTGCTGCCGCTATGCCTCGCGTGGTCGGCCCTGCTGACCTGGCAGGGGGTGCCCGCCACGCTCGCGGGGGGCCCGCTGGCCACGCCCATCGATGCGGCGGCGACGCTCAAGGAACAGAAGATTCCGCTCGGGCCCGTGGCCCCGCTGGTGGCGATCAAGCAGCTCGGCAGCAACGGCGGCGGCTGGTACGGCCCCAACAGCGCCGTGCCGCTGGAGAACCCGACGCCGCTGTCGGACTTCCTGGAAGTGCTGGCGATCGGCCTGATCCCCGTGAGCATCGTGTTCATGATCGGCCCCTTCACGGGGCGGCGCCGCTTCGGCGCGATGGTGTTCGGCACCATGCTGCTGATGTCGGTGATCTCCACGGGCCTCGCGCTGTGGTCGGAGGGCCATTCGGCGAGCGCTGCCGACCTTGCGCTCATGGAGGGCAAGGAAGTGCGCCTGGGCACCGACGCCTCGGCCCTGTGGGCAGCGCTGACGACCCAGGTCAACAATGGCTCGGTCAATGCGATGCTGGATTCCACGGCGCCGCTGACGGGTCTGGTGGCGATGGTCAACATGCTGATCAATGCGATCTGGGGCGGCGTGGGCTGCGGCCTGCAGCAGTTCATCGTGTATCTGCTGCTGGCGGTGTTCCTGGCGGGGCTCATGACGGGGCGCACGCCCGAGCTGTTCGGCCGCAAGATCGAAGGGCCGGAGGTGAAGCTGCTGGCGGTGCTGATCCTGCTGCAGCCGCTGGTGATCCTGGGCTTCACGGCCGCCGCGCTCGCCATCCCGGGTCTGGCGGGCACCAGCAGCCCCGGCTTCCATGGCCTCAGCCAGGTGTTCTACGAGTACGTCTCGGCCTTCGCGAACAACGGTTCGGGCTTCGAGGGGCTGGGCGACGGCACCGTGTGGTGGAACCTCAGCTGCACGGTCGCGCTGATCGCCGGCCGCTACCCGGCGCTGGTGATCCCGCTCGCCATTGCGGCCAGGCTCGCGGCCAAGCGCCGCGCCCCCGAGGGGCCGGGCACGCTCGCCATCGAAACGCCGACCTTCGCGCTGACGCTGATCGGCATCGTCATCATCCTCACGCTGCTGCAGTTCATGCCGGTACTGGTGCTGGGCCCCGTAGCCGACCACCTGGCGCTGGGCAGCCTGATCGCGCGTTAAGGGAGCTTTCCATGACAGACATTTCCACCCGCGCCGCCCTGCCCGCCGGCCACGGCCTGCTGCCGGCAAGCCTGGACGCCTTCCGCAAGCTCGCGCCCCGCCACGCCGTGCGCAACCCGGTCATGGCCGTGGTCTGGCTGGGCACCGTCGTCACGGCCGGGGCCACGCTCGCCGGCCACGCCAGCGCGGGCTTCGGCGCCGCCGTGACGCTGATCCTGTTCATCACCGTGCTGTTCGCGAACTTCGCCGAGGCGGTGGCCGAGGCACGCGGACGCGGCCAGGCGGCCTCGCTGCGGCGCGCCCGCCAGGATCTCGTGGCACGGCGCCTGGACGCAGCCGGCCGCGAAACCACGATCGCCGCCGCCGCGCTGCGCCCCGGCGACCGCGTGGTGGTCGACGAAGGCCAGCTGGTGCCCGCCGACGGCGAGATCATCGAGGGGCTGGCCACGCTCAACGAGGCGGCGGTCACGGGCGAATCGGCCCCCGTGCTGCGCGAGGCCGGCACCGACCGCTCGGGCGTGATCGGCGGCACGCGCGTGCTCTCCGACCGCATCGTGGTGCGCGTGACGGCGGAGCCGGGTCACAGCTTCCTCGACCGCATGATCGCGCTCGTGGAAGGCTCCAGCCGCCAGAAGACGCCCAACGAGATCGCGCTGGGCATCGTGCTCGCGGTCATGACGCTGACGTTCCTGTTCGTGGTGATCAGCCTGCCCTTCATCGGCGGTTTCGTGGGCGTGCAGATCAACGTGGTGCTGCTCGTGGCGCTGCTGGTGTGCCTGATCCCGACCACCATAGGCGGCCTGCTGCCGGCCATCGGCATCGCCGGCATGAACCGCGCGCTGAAGGCCAACGTGCTCGCCAAATCGGGCAAGGCCGTCGAAGTGGCGGGCGACGTGGACGTGCTGCTGCTGGACAAGACCGGCACCATCACCCACGGCGACCGCCAGGCCACCGCCTTCCATGCGCTGGCCGGCGTGGATGACGCCGTGCTGCGCCAGGCCGCGCTGCTGGCCTCGCTGGCCGACCCCACGCCCGAGGGCAAGTCCATCGTGCGGCTCGCGCAGCAGGACGGCGCGGCGGCCACCGCGCCGGCGGCCGCGCATTTCGTGGCCTTCACGGCGCAGACCCGCATGTCGGGCGTGGATCTGCCGGACGGGCGCGTGATCCGCAAGGGCGCCCTCGACGCAATCGCGCGTCACGTGCAGGCGCTGCAGGGGCGCGTGCCCGCCGAACTGCAGGCGCGCGTGGACGACGTGGCGCGCAAGGGCGCAACACCACTGGTGGTCAGCGACGGCCGCCACGTGCTGGGCGTCGTGGAGCTTGCCGACGTCATCAAGCACGGTCTCAGGGAGCGCTTCGCGCGGCTGCGCGAAATGGGCGTCAGGACGGTCATGATCACCGGCGACAACCCGCTCACGGCGGCCAACATCGCGGCGGACACGGGCGTGGACGACTACATCGCCGAGGCGCGCCCCGAAGACAAGCTCGCGCGCATCCGCGCCGAACAGGCCGGCGGCCGCCTGGTGGCGATGGTGGGCGACGGCACCAACGACGCGCCCGCGCTCGCCCAGGCCGACGTGGGCCTCGCGATGAACGCCGGCACCCAGGCCGCCAAGGAGGCCGGCAACATGGTGGATCTGGACTCCGACCCGGCCAAGCTGCTCGCGGTGGTCGAGATCGGCAAGCAGCAGCTCATCACGCGCGGCGCGCTGACCACCTTCTCCCTCGCCAACGACGTCTCCAAATACTTCGCCATCCTGCCCGCGCTGTTCGCGGCGGCGATTCCGTCGCTCGCCGCCCTCGACGTGATGCGCCTGTCCAGCCCCGCCAGCGCCGTGCTCTCCGCGCTGATCTTCAATGCGCTGGTGATTCCGGCGCTCATCCCGCTGGCCCTGCGCGGCGTGCGCTTCAGGCCCACCAGCGCGACCCGGCTGCTGCGCAACAACATGCTCGTCTACGGCCTCGGCGGGGTACTGCTGCCCTTCGCCGGCATCAAGCTCATCGACATGGCGCTCGCCGCCGCCTTCACCTTCTGAGGAACGCTTCCATGACCTCTTCATATCGCCCCCCCTCCGGCGCCGCGCCGCGTGCGCGCGAAATCTGGCGCGGCGCCCTCGGCCTGACCGTCCTGACCCTGGCCGGCTTCGGCGCGCTCTACGCCCTGGCCGGCGTGGGCATCGGCCAGTTGCTGTTCCCCGCCGCGGCGAACGGCAGCCTCATCGAACGCGACGGCGTGGTGATCGGCTCCGCGCTGGTGGCGCAGCCCTTCGTCGGCGATGCCTACTTCCAGCCGCGCCCCTCGGCCGCCGGCTTCGACCCCCTGGCGCTGGCCGGCAGCAACCAGGCGCGCACCCATCCCGACCTGCGCGCGCGCCTGCAAGAGACCCGCGACGCCATCGCGCGGCGCGAGGGCGTGCCCGCCGCCAGCGTGCCGGCAGATCTGGCGACGCAGTCCGGCAGCGGCATAGACCCCCACATCAGCCCGCAGGCGGCGGCCATCCAGGTGGCGCGCGTGGCGCGCGCACGCGGACTCGCGCGCGACGTGGTGGAACGCCTCGTGGCGAGCCATACCGAGGCCGCGCAGTTCGGCTGGCTGGGCCAGCCGCGCGTGCACGTGCTGAACCTCAACCGGGCGCTGGACGCGCTGCCGCCCGCGCGGCCGCCGGTGTTCGCGCAAGGGGGCGCGGCATGAGCGCGATCGGATCCTGCCTGGCCGGCGGCGACATCCTGCTGGACCTGCGCGTGACGAGTACGGCGCAGCTGTTCGAGGCGGTCGGCGAGCACATGCAGGCGGCCCACGGCTTGCCCGCGGACGCCGTGGCGGCATCGCTGATGCGCCGCGAGGCTGCCGGCTCCACGGCGCTGGGGCAAGGGGTGGCCATCCCCCATGCGCGCGTCAAGGAACTGGACCGCATCCGCATGCTCTACGCGCGCCTGAGCCCGGCCGTCCCCTTCGACCCGGCGGGCGGCGAGCCGGTGTCGGAAGTGGTCGCGCTGCTGGTGCCCGCCCCCGCCACGCAGACGCAGCTGGACGTGCTGGCCCATGTGGCCTCATTGTTCTCCGACAAGCGCTTCCGGAAGACGCTGCGGGCCTGCGACGACCCGGCGCGCATCCGCGCGCTGTTCGCGCAATGGCCCGTCTGATGGCGCCCCGCGCGCCCCGCCGATGACCACCACAGGACGACCGCCGACGATGGGCTCTGGAAACACGACGCAGGCCGATGCCCTGATCGGGGAATGGCAGCGGCAGGCCGCCGGCCGGCTCACCGTCTTCCTCGGAGCCGCGCCCGGCGTGGGCAAGACCTTCGCCATGCTGGCGCGCGCGCGCGAGCTGCACCGGCAGGGGCAGGACGTGGTGATCGGCATCGTCGAGACGCATGGCCGCGCGGAGACCCAGGCCATGGCCGAGGGGCTGGCGGCGCTGCCGCGCAAGCACGTGGCGTACCGGGGCCGCACGCTCGACGAGATGGATCTGGACGCGCTGCTGGCGCGCAAGCCCGCCATCGCGCTCGTCGACGAACTGGCCCATCGCAACGCACCGGGCAGCCGTCACGAGCGGCGCTGGCAGGACGTGCAGGAACTGCTCGACGCCGGCATCGACGTTTACACGACGGTCAACGTGCAACACCTGGAAAGCCTCAACGACGTGGTGCACCAGATCACCGGCGTGCGTGTGAGCGAGACCGTGCCCGACGCGGTGTTCGAGCGGCTGCGCGACATCCGCCTCGTCGATCTGCCGGCGCGCGAGCTCATCGAGCGCCTGAACCAGGGCAAGGTCTATCTGCCCGAGCAGGCGGCGCAGGCGCTGCAGGCCTTCTTCTCGCCCGCCAACCTGACCGCGCTGCGCGAGCTGGCGATGCAGACGGTGGCCGCCCACGTGGATGCCGACCTGCGCGAGAACCTCACGGCGCGCGGCCTGGCGGACATTCCGCTGCGCCGCCACGTGCTCATCGCGATCGACGGCGGCGCGCGCTCCGAATACCTCGTGCGCGCGGGCGCCCGCATCGCCGAGCGGCGCGGCGCGCTGTGGTCGGTCGTGACGGTGGACACCGGGCGCTCCGCGGAGGCCGCGCTGCATCCCGAAGACCTCGACCGCGCCGCGCCCCACGACCGCTCGCCGGCCCATGCCGAGCAGCAGCGCCAGCGGGAGCTGGACAAGGCTTTCGCGCTGGCGCGCAGCCTCGGCGGCGAGACCGCGGTGCTCTACGACGCCGACATCGCGCAGGCGCTGGTGGATGCGGCGGCGGCGCGCGGCGCGCATGCCATCGTGATCGGGCGCACGCGCGAGCGCCCCTTCGCGCGGCTCTTCAACCGCACGCTGACGCAGCAACTGCTGCAGCGCGGCGCCCGCTACGAGCTGACGATCGTGGGCACGCCGCCGGCACCGCGCAAGCGCCGCCTGCAGGACCTGGCGGGCGAGCGGCTCGCGGCCGGCGAACCCGCGCTGATCGCGGGCGCGACCCTGGGCGCCATCGCCGCGGCCGCGCTGGCCGAGCGCTTCCTGGGGCTGGAGGATCTGTCGACGGTATTCCTGATCGCGGTGCTGCTCGTGGCCTCGCGCACGCGCATGGCGGCGGCGGCGGTAACCGCCGTGCTGTGCTTCTGCGCCTACGACTACCTGTTCATCGCGCCGCGCTTCACGTTCTTCATCAGCGCGCAGCGCGGCATGGCCACCATCCTGCTGTTCATGGCGGCCGCGCTCATCGCCGGGCGGCTGGCCTCGCGCCTGCGCATGCAGGTGATCGCGCTGCGCACCGCCAACGCCCATGCGACGGCCATGCAGCACCTCGCGCGCGAGCTGTCGAAGGCGGCCGACCTGGGCCAGGTGATCGCGCGCGGCAGCTTCGTGCTGCAGGCCAGCCTGGGCGCCCAGGCCTGGCTGCGCATCGGCGCCGAGACCAGCCCGCTCGCCTCGGCCGGCGGACTCACCGACAAGGACCGCGCGGCGGCCGACTGGACCGCGCGCCAGGGCCAGCCCAGCGGCCGCTATACCGATACCCTCGCCCACTCGGCCTGGTGGTTCCTGCCCGTGCGCTCGGACCAGGACACGCTGGGCGTGGTGGGGCTGCGTTTTCCGTCCGCCATGGGACGGCTGTCGTTCGAGCAGCGGCGGCTGGCCGAAAGCATGGCGGAGGACATCGGCCAGGCCGCGCTGCGCGCGCGCCTCGTCGCGGAGCTGGAGGCGGCCCGCGTGGCGGGCGAGACCGAGCGCCTGCGCGCCGCGCTGCTGTCGTCGGTCTCGCACGACCTGCGCTCACCGCTGTCGTCCATGATAGGCGCGGCCGACAGCCTGGCCCGCTATGGCAAGGACATGAGCGGCGAGGACCGGGCCAGCCTGCTCGATGCCATCCGCATGGAAGGCGAACGCCTGGACCGCTACATCCAGAACCTGCTGGACATGACCCGGCTGGGGCAGCAAGGGCTCACCCTGGCGCGCGACTGGATAGGCGCCGACGAGCTGATCGGGTCCGCCGCGCGCCGGCTCCGGCGCCATGCGCCGGAGGTCCGCCTGGACACCGACATCGCGCCGGACATCGGCTTGATCCACGTCCACCCGGCGCTGGTCGAGCAGGCGATCTTCAACGTGCTGGAAAACGCCGCGAAGTTCTCGCCCGAGGGCGAGCCGATCCGGGTCGAAGCGCGCCGCGGCACGGACGGCACGCTGCGCATCGACGTTTCGGACCGCGGCCCGGGCATTCCGGAAGACGAACGGCGCCGGATCTTCGACATGTTCTACAGCGTCGAACGCGGCGATCGCGGCCAGCACGGCACGGGCCTGGGGCTGACCATCGTGCAGGGCATCGTGGCGGCGCACATGGGCAAGGTGCAAGCACTCGCGGGGCGCGACGGCCATGGCACGACGATCCGCCTCACGCTGCCGCCGGCCGATCAGCCCGCCCCCCGGGAGCGCGCATGAGCAGCCCCGCCGCCTCGCCGCTGGCGCCACGCGTGCTCGTCATCGACGACGAGCCGCAGATCCGCAAGCTCATCGACATCAGCCTGCGCTCGCAGGGCTACCTCACCTTGCTGGCCGCGACCGGTCAGGAAGGCCTGAGCCTGCTCGCGGGGCGCGGGGCGGACATCGTGGTGCTGGACCTCGGCCTGCCCGACCGCGACGGCCGCGAGGTGCTCACGGAACTGCGGCGCTGGTCGCGCGTCCCCGTCATCGTGCTCACCGTGCGCGCCGGCGAGAACGAGAAGGTCGCCCTGCTCGACGCCGGCGCCAACGACTACGTCACCAAGCCCTTCGGCATCGAGGAACTCATGGCGCGCATGCGTGTGCTGCTGCGCGCGGCGGGCCAGCGCGAGAGCGCCGCCCCGGTCTATGACGACGGCAACCTGCGCATCGATCTGGCCCGCCGCGTCGTGCAGCTGCGGGGGCAGACCGTCACCCTGACCCGCAAGGAGTTCGCCCTGCTGGCCCTGCTCGTGGCGCAGCCGGGCAGGCTCGTCACGCTCACCCAGCTCCTGCGCGAGATGTGGGGGCCGAGCCACGTCGAGGATGCGCATTACGTGCGCATCCTGGTCAGCAAGCTGCGCCACAAGATCGGCGACGACGCGTCCCTCCCCCGCTACATCCTGACCGAGCCCGGCGTGGGCCTGCGCTTCGTCGGCCCCGAATCGACGCCGCCCTGAGCCCGGCCCGGCCTCGCGCCGCGCCAGGGGCTCCGCCGCGCCGGGTCATGGCTCAACCCCGCCGTCAGCTGTTACGATGCATCAGGGTTAGCCCGAGGGCCGCGCTGCGGCGCGCCACCTCCAGAGCAGGATTTCCCTCTGCGGCCCCCGGTTCCGTTCCATGATTCCGGCAGCCCCGCGCCCGGCGGCGGGCCCGCCGTGCTCCCCTCTTAGCGCCGGCCGGGCCCTGCGTGGCCCGCATCCGTCATGATCGAGCAGCAACGTTTCCCGTGCCCAGGCGCCCTCTTCCCGCGCCCGGGCAAGCCTTCCGCCCGACCGGCCCATGCCGGCGCGGGCACGCGCGCATGACCGGGCGCGACGCACTGCGGGCGCTCGCACCCGTGATCGGCGCGCGGACGTGGCGACGCTGGCTCGCGCTGCTGGCCCTCTCCGCCGCGCTGGGCGGCCTGGGCGGGCTCGTCGGCCTGCCTGCCGCGCTGCTGCTGGGAAGCATTGCGGCCAGCATGACGCTGGCGCTGTCTGGCGCCGCCCCCCGCTTGCCGCGCCAGGGATTCATCCTGGCCCAGGGCGTGATCGCCTGCATGGTGGCGAGCACGGTGACGCCGCCCATCCTCAGGTCGCTGCATCACGACTGGAAGCTTTTCGTCTTCGTGACCCTCGCCGTGGTGGGCCTCTGCGCGGCCATGGGCTGGGCGCTCGCGCTGCGCCGCGTGCTGCCCGGCACGACCGCCGTCTGGGGGTCGTCACCCGGCGGCGCGGCGGTGATGACGGCGATGTCCGAGTCGCACGGGGGCGACATGAGCCTCGTGGCCTTCATGCAGTACCTGCGCGTGGTGATGGTGGCGCTGGCGGCTACCCTGGTCGCGCATGTCTATGTGGACCCCGCGCTGCCCGACGCGGCAGCCGCCGCCTGGTTCCCGCCGCTGCGCCCGGCCGGGCTGGCGCTCACGCTGCTGCTGGGCTGCGGCGGGGCCTGGGTGTCGGGCCGCCTGCGCCTGCCGGGCGGCCCCATGCTGTGCCCGATGATGGTGGCGGGGGCGCTCAACGCGGCCGGGGTCTTCGAGCCCGTGCTGCCGCCCTGGCTGCTCGCGATGGCCTTCGCGACGCTGGGCTGGAACGTGGGCATCCGCTTCACGCGCCAGTCGCTGCACCACGCCACGGCGGCGCTGCCGGCCATCGTGCTGTCCATCCTGTGCCTGCTCGCGGTGTGCGGCGCGCTCGCCGCCGGCCTGCACCATCTGGCCGGCATCGATCCGCTGACGGCCTATCTCGCGACCAGCCCGGGCGGGCTCGAAAGCGTGGCGATCATCGCGGCCGGGGCGGGCGTGAACGTGCCTTTCGTGATGGCTTTCCAGACGGTGCGCCTGCTGATCGTGGTACTGACCGGGCCGCTGATCGCGCGCTGGGTCGCCGGCCGCGTGACGGCGGCGGGCAGACGCCCCCGCTGAGCGCTCACGGCTGCCGTTCGACGCGGTTGCGGCCTTGTTCCTTGGCGCGGTAGAGCGCCTGATCGGCGCGCGAGAGCACGGGCGAACAGCCCTTGTCGCCGGCCTCCAGCCAGCCCACGCCGATGCTGACGCTCAGGCGCAGCGCGGGCACGCTGGGCGAGACCGAGGCGGCCTCGGTGAGCTGCCGCAGCCGCTCGGCGATCAGGCCCGCGGCGTCGGGCGTGGTCTTGGGCAGCAGCACGCCGAACTCCTCGCCGCCCAGGCGGCCGAGCAGGTCGTGCCCGCGCAGCGCGTCGCCCCAGGCGGCGGCCACCCCGCGCAGCACTTCGTCGCCGGCGGCGTGGCCGTGGTGGTCGTTGATGTCCTTGAAGTGGTCGATGTCTATCATCAGCAACGCGAGCGGCTCGCCCTGGCGCCGCGCGCGGGCGTATTCGCGGTCGGCCTGGAGCATGAAGGCGCGCCGGTTCATGACCTGCGTGAGTTCGTCGACGAGCGCGATGCGGCGCAAGGTGCGCTGGGCGCGGAAGAGCACGCGCTGGTTGCGGCGGATGATGCTGGCGAACACGAGCAGCAAGGCACTGAGCACGCCGGCCACGGTGAGCAGGATCCAGCGCAGGCGCTGGAAAGGCACCAGGGCTTCGTCGAACCCGCGCGTGACGACCGTATACAACGGATAGCCGGCGATCCGCTCGTAGGCGAGGATGCGCCGCGCGCCATCGCTCGCGAGGCTGTCGGACTGATACGTGCCGTGCTCCAGGTTCTCGCCCTTGGGGTAGCTCGGCAGCCTGGAGAGGTCCATCCCCATGAGGCGGGGGTCCAGCGGCGCGCGCGAGAGCAGGTGGCCATCGGTGCGCACCAGCAGGATGCTGCCCTTTTCCTTGAGGCGCCATTGCTCGTGCAGCTCGGTCAGGCGCTCGAGCTCGATCACGCCCAGGATCATGCGGTAGCCCGTGCCGTCGGCACCGGTGCGCAGCGAGACCGGAATGCGCCAGCGGCCGGCCGCGCGTCCCAGCACGGGGTCGCCCACGAAGAGGTCGGGCTTGCCGTCCTGCGTCTGCGGGGCCGTCTGCGCCAGGAAGTACTCGCGATCATGCACGTCGGCGACCGGATGGCGCGTGGCGTCGGGAATCGCGTGCAGCTTGCCGTCGGTCGTCACCACGAGGATGTCGATGAGGCCGCGCGAGAGCTGGCGCATTTCGTCGAGCGTGGCGACGAAGGCCGGGTCATTGAGCGGGTCGGCTCCCTGGTGCGCCTGCAGCCAGCGGTCCACCATGCGCAGATCGGTCTCGAGCAGCGTGAAGGTCGCGCTCGTATGCTGGGCCACGACGCTGTTGAGCTGCACCAGCTCATCGGTCGCCGAGCGGATGAGGCGGTCCCGATACACGAACAGGAAGGCCGCCGTCGCGCCCCAGACGACAAGCAGGGTGGTCGCGACGAACACCCACAATCCCCGTTTCAGGATGGAAGGCGCCGCGTCTAGGGAGGGGTCGTTGAAGGGCATGGGGCGGGGGCTCTGGGTCTTCTGCGAGACTTCGCTCGCTGTCTGGCGTTGACCAACGTCCGCGACCGGCAAAACTGAAGGGCGGGTTTGCCGTGAAGCGCGTGGAGATTGTCACGGTCTGCGTCCTGTTCCCCGCCATCACGCCAGGCGGAGGGCGCGGCCCGCGCAACGGCGCGGCCGGCACGCGGGCTTCTCGCCTGGACACCCACACGGGTGTTTCGCGGAAGCGACAGGCCCCCGCCGGGGAACAAGCCACGGCTTGCGCGGTCAATAGACGCAACGCCACAATCGCGTGTTTTCCCCACTCATCGCATCGGAGAGCTTCAGCATGGACAGCAATGCCCTCAACACCAGTACGCTGGGCCGCAGCCAGGTCCGCAACAAGGTACTGCGCAACACCTACAACCTGCTGGCCCTGTCGATGCTGCCCACGGCGGCCGGCGCCTGGATCGGCATGAAAATGCACTTCGCCGGCATGTTCGCGGGCAGCCCCATCATGGGCCCGCTGCTGATGCTGGGCGTCATGATCGGCCTCATGTTCGCCATCCAGCGCCAGCGCAACAGCAGCCTGGGCGTCGCGCTGCTGCTCGGCTTCACCTTCGTGATGGGGCTGATGCTGTCGGTCACGCTGGAGCGCACGCTGCGCTTCTCGAACGGCGGCACGCTGATCGCAATGGCCGCGGGCGGCACGGCGATCATCTTCTTCGGCATGTCCACGCTGGCCGCGACGATCAAGCGCGACCTCTCCGGCATGGGGCAGTTCCTGTTCGTCGGCACGCTGCTGCTGATCGCCGCGAGCATCGCCAACCTGTTCTTCCAGCTGCCCATGCTGCACCTGGCGCTCACGGTCATCACCTGCGGCCTGTTCTCGGCCTGGCTGCTGTTCGACCTGAACCGCATCATCAACGGCGGCGAGACCAGCTACGTGAGCGCCACGCTGGCGGTCTACCTCGACCTCTACAACATCTTCGTGAGCCTGCTCCAGCTCCTCAGCATCTTCGGCGGCGAGCGCGACTGACCGCCCCTGCCCCGGCAACGAAAAAGCCCGCGTCAAGCGGGCTTTTTCATTCGGGCCGGCGGAGCGCGCCGCGGCCGCTCAGTCGCGCTCGAACAGCGCGATGGACTCGACGTGCGAAGTCTGCGGGAACATGTTCGCAACCCCCGCGCCGCGCAGGCGATAGCCCTTCTCGCCCACCAGCACGCCGCTGTCGCGCGCGAGCGTGGCCGGATTGCACGAGACATACACGATCCGTCGCGGCGCCGAGTCGTCGAGCGCCTTGCAGACCGCGATGGCCCCGTCGCGCGGCGGATCGATCAGCATCTTGTCGAGCGGGCCCAGCCTGGCAAGACTCGCGGGCGTGGCCTCGAAAAGATTGGCGACCGAAAAGCGGCAGCGCTCGCCCAACCCGTTGTCCCGTGCGTTCTCGGCGGCGCGCGCGGTCAGCGCCGCGCTGCCTTCCACGCCGTGCACGCGCGCGCCGCGCGCCGCGATGGGCAGGCTGAAATTACCCAGCCCGCAGAACAGGTCGGCAATGCGCTCGCCGGGCCGCGGATCGAGCAGCTGCATGGCCCGGTGCATCAGCGCGCGGTTGATCGGGATGTTGACCTGCGTGAAATCGGTCGGCTTGAACTTCAGGCGCACGTCGAACTCGGGCAGCGAATACGTCAGCCAGGGCGTCTCGTCCTGATCGAAGGGACGCGCCGTATCGGGGCCGCCCGGCTGATACCACATGCGCATGCCCCACGCTTCGCCGAACGCGAGCACGTGCCGGATATCGGCCTGCGTGAATGGCAGCAGGTTGCGCAGGACGAGAACGGTTTTCTCCTCCCCCACCGCGACCTCGATCTGGGGAATGCGGTTGGCGATGGAAAGCCCCGCGATGAGCCCGCGCAAGGGCACCAGCAGGCGGGAAAGCGCGGGCGGCAGGATCTCGCAGCGCTGCATGTCGGCGATGTAGCTGCTTTTTTTCTCGTGGAAGCCGACAAGCACGCCGGTCTCGCCCGGCACCTGGATAACACCCAGCCGCGCGCGGAAGCGATAGCCCCAATCGGGCCCATGCAGCGCAGGGTAGATCACCTCCGCGCGCACGCGTGCGAGGTGCCACAGCGCGTTCTCCAGCACGCGCTGCTTCACGGCCACCTGGGCCGAAGTGTCGAGATGCTGCATGCTGCAGCCCCCGCAGACGCCGAAGTGGGGGCAGCGTGGCGCGCAGCGCAACGGGCTCGCGCGCAACAGGGCGGACATCGTGGCCTGTTCGAAGGTGGGCTTGCGGCGGTGGCTCAGGAATTCGACGCGCTCACCGGGCAGTGCGCCCTCGATGAAGATCGTCTTGCCGTCGGACCGGGCAATACCGCGACCTTCATGGTCCAGGGACTCGACGAGGACAGAATTCATGACAGACTCTCGGGCATATCGATCGAGGTGCGATTCTAGCCGCGCGGCCCCCGCTTGGACACGACGAACGGCAAAGCAGGGCCAAGCGTTTGAGCTATCAGGAGAAGCCCGTGATCCAGATCAGATGTCGCAAAAAAACAACTGGAACTTGACGGCAGCACACATTCCAAACTCCGCCAAGTCGTTGCTATAATGCACCGCATCGGCTTGGTGGCCGATCCAGATTTGGCGTGTTGCCCACTCTATTTCGCAAGGGAATCGAATAATGAAACAGTCTCTCCTCGTCGCTGCTCTGATCGCTCTGGCAGTTTCCGCATGTGGCAAGAAGGAAGAAGCCGCTCCTGTCGAAGCTCCGGCTGTCGAAGCACCTGCCGCTCCGGCAGTCGAGGCCTCCGCTCCTGAAGCCGCTCCGGCTGCCGACGCGTCCGCCGCGGTTGACGCTTCCGCTCCGGCTGCTGACGCTTCCGCTGCTCAGTAAGTTTCCCGAGCGAGATAAAAAGCCGACCTCCGGGTCGGCTTTTTTGTGCCCGCCGCGCGCGGCGGATTG
Organism: Candidatus Dactylopiibacterium sp.; assembly: GCA_031119555.1. Taxonomy (GTDB): domain Bacteria; phylum Pseudomonadota; class Gammaproteobacteria; order Burkholderiales; family Rhodocyclaceae; genus Uliginosibacterium. The sequence goes on along the minus strand of JAVHXQ010000024.1, from coordinate 21,697 downwards.
GCCGCTCGCGCATGCCACCCGACTCACGCGGGCGCGGCACCACGGATGAGCGTGGGGTCCACTTCGGGCAGAAAGAGGTGGAAGCACGACCCGCGCCCCAGCTCCGACTCCAGGCCCAGGCTGCCGCCCATGGCCTCGGCGAGTTCGCTCGCGATCGCCAGCCCCAGGCCCGTGCCCTCCGCGTTGCGCAAGTGGCCGTCGCCCGCCTGCACGAAACGCTCGAACACCTTGTCCTTCGCTTCGGGACGGATGCCGGGGCCGGTGTCGGCGATCACGAATTCCACCGCGCCCTCTCGCGGCATCACCGTGAAGCTCACGCTGCCCGCGCGCGTGAATTTCAGCGCGTTGCCCAGCAGGTTGCCCAGGATCTGCCGCAACCGGACGGGATCGACGACGATGCGCGCGGGCAGCCCGGGGGCGAATTCCAGCCGCCCGATCAGGCCCTTGCGGCGCGCATCCGCGGCCATCGGCGCCCATGCGTCCGTGCACAGCTGGGCAAGATCGATGTCCTCGGGATACAGCACGAGACGGCGCGCGTCGAGCTTGGCGAGGTCGAGCAGGTCGTTGAACATGGCCAGAAGATGCCGCCCCGACGAATAGATCGTCTTGGCATATTCCTCCATCTCCTCGCCGGCAAGCTCCAGGCGCAACAGCTCGGCGAAACCCAGCACGCTGTTGAGCGGCGTGCGCATCTCGTGGCTGATCGCGGCGAGGAACTCGTTCTTGCTGCGCAGCGCCTCCTCGGCGCGCAGACGGGTTTCCTGCAGTTCCTGATTCTGCCGGCGCGTCAGGTCGAGCAGCGCGCCGCTGCGCCTGTGGTCCAGGCAGGCCCGGCAGGCGAAGGCGAGGCGCGGCATCAGCGCGTCGACGACCGCCAGCGCGCCGGGGCTGCAGCGCACGCGCCCTTCTTCCAGGAACAGCACCGCCACGTCACCCACGCGCAGGCGCAGGACGCCGTCATCGGCGGCACTCTCCGCGCCCGCGAGGAAGGCCATGCCGGCCGCTTCGCGCGCAGGCTCGGCGGCCCAGCTCACAAGGCTGCGCGCCGGGTAGGCGAAGCGCTCCGGCGCGCCCGCGTCGTCGCGCCACCAGAGCTGGGCGGCGCGCAGTTGCAGACGTCGCGTGAGCGCGCGCAGGAAATGGTGCAGCATGCGGCTGGCATCGAGCGAGACGCCGATCTGCAGCGACAGGTCGCCCTGCACCGAAAGCATCCAGGTCGTGGAATGGCGGGATTCACGCGGCGTCATGGGGCAGCAGTCCGAGCACGAAGGTGCGGCTGTGGAATTCCGGATAGTTGCCGCTCTGGCTCGCGAACTCGCCCACCGACAGCACGCCGAACACCGGCGTGCCGCCGTGGCCGGCCTCTTCGAGCCGCTTGCGGATGCGCGCGTCCTGGTGCAGATGGGCCGCGCCCAGATAGCGCGCGCGATTGAGGCAGTCGATAAGCAGCACGGCGGCCGGCCGGATCGTGCTCGCCAGCGCTTCCTCGCAGGCCTGCTCGGCGGCGCGGAAGACTTCGCGCACCCCGCCGTGCAGGATGTGCAGCGTGCTCTGCTCGCTGACGTCGCCCACGCAGATGATGCGCTCGCCGTCGATCTGCACCGGCTCGCGGAGCAGGAAGGAGCCGTCCATGCGCTCGAGCCCGAAGGGGAAGGCGCGGGTGACGGAGAAGAAATTCTGCTGCGTGACCTCCTGCCCGCTGAGGCGCCGGACTTCCTCGCGATACACCTCCAGCGCGGGGGCGAAATCGAGCCGGCCGATGCGGTTGCTGGTCACGGTGGACACCAGGAAGGGCCCCGCCACGGGCGCGCAGCCGTGTGCGAAGCCCAGCCCGATGCTCACCGGCAGGCCCATGAGCACGGCGGATTCGGCGAGCAGCCCCTCATTGCTGAACACGCAGCGGCGCGGCATGAAGCTGGCACTGCCGGCGCCCGCGCCGAAGAAGGCGGGCTCCGCGCCGAGCTGATCGTAGATTTCGCCCAGCAGATCGTCCACCCGGTGCGCGAGGCCATCCACCCACAGCAGCACCGTGCGCGCGGCCTGCAGCCCTGGCAGACAGGCCCCCAGCGCGGCGAGGTCCGGCGTCTGCGCCTCGCCCAGCCCGGGTACCACGCACACGCTCGCCTCGCAACGCATGCCCATCACCAGCACCCCGCGCGCCAGCGCTTCGCCCTCGACCAGCACGCTGGGAAAAATGCCGCCGCAGACCGGCACGGGCTGCGCACGCAGGAGGGCGTCCCATTCGTCATCGGAAACCAGCGCGCCTTCGCCAGCCAGGATCAGCAGCGAGCGCGCGCCCGCCGCCACGAGCGCCGCGGCGCGCGCCTCCACCGCCTGCGCATCGGCAGGCACGATACAGTCCAGCGGTTCGACCAGCATTCAGGCTCCCGACAGATTCCGTCGGTGAGCATACACAGGCGCGCGCAGCGACGCGAGGCGGCCGCGCATGCCTCAGCCCAGCATGCGGTTGAGCGACGCCGATCCCTCGTGGGCCTCGGCCAGCCCCGCGTCGCGCGCGGCGGCCAGCGCCGTGCGCAACCCCTCCTCGAAGACGGGGTGATAGAACGGACGCCGCAGCAGGGCCTGCACGCTGCTGCCCTCCTCGATGGCCCACGCGATGAGATGCGCGAAATGCTCCGCCGCGGGGCCGATCATCTCCGCGCCCAGCAAGCGCCCGTCGGCGCGCGCGGCATAGACGCGCAGCGCGCCCTGGGCCTGACCCGCGAGGCGCGCGCGGCCCTGCTCCGAGAACGACACCTGCCCGCAGACGAAATCCTCGCCGCGCGCCACGAGTTCCGCGTGGCGCGCGCCGGCGGTGGCGATCTGCGGCTGGCTGAACACGATGGACATCGGCGTCTGGCGCTCGCGCGGCGTCACCTCGGGATAGCGCGCGGCATGCTGCCCGGCGACGCGCCCCTCTTCGGCGGCCACGTGCAGCACCGGGGCGGCGTTGTCGACGTCGCCCGCGAGAAAGACGGGCAGCCCGTCGACCTGACAGGTGGCGGGGTCGAAGGGGATCTGCCCCTTTTCATCGACGGGAATGCCGCCCGCGGCAAGGTCCAGCGCCTCCAGCGCGGGCTCACGGCCAATGGCGGCGATGAGCAGCTCGAAACGCTCCTCGGAGCCGCCCTTGCGGATCACGACCTCGCCCGCCTCGAGCACCGGCTCGATGTCGCTGTCATCCAGGTGCAAGGGCAAGGTCGCGCCGAAGATCTCCTGCGCGCGGGTCTGCAGGAGGGGGTCGGTGAGCGTGCCGAAGTTCGCGCCACGCCCGTAGAGCGCGACCCGCACGCCCAGCGCATGCAGCGCGAGCGCGAGTTCCAGGCCGATCGCGCCCGTGCCCGCCACGGCCACCGAGGCGGGCAGCGTGCGCCACTCGAACACGTCGTCGGAGACGAGCAGCCGGTTGCCCAGCGCCTGCCGCCAGGCCGGCGGCAGCACGGGCCGCGAACCCGTGGCGATGACGATGCGCGCGGCCTCCACGCGCATTCGCGCGTCGACCTCCAGCACGCCGGGCGCCACGAAGCGCGCCGTGCCGCGCAGCAGATGCTCGGCCGGCCACATCGCCACTTCACTGAGCACGCCAGCCACGAAGCGTTCGCGCTCGCTGTGCAGACGGCCCATCACGCGGTCTCCGGCGACCCGCACGGAGCCCACCTCGACGCCGAAGCGCGTGGCGCTCTGCGCCTGGCGCGCCGCCTCGGCAGCGGCCAGCAGCAGCTTGCTGGGCATGCAGCCCACGCGCGCGCAGGTCGTGCCCAGCTCGCCCGCCTCGATGACCACCAGGTTGTCGGTATGCGCTCGCACGGCACGGTAGGCGGCCATGCCCGCCGTGCCCGCACCGATGATCGCGACCTCTACTTTGCGGTTCTCCATCGGCGCCTCCTTCTCATTCCAGCTGCGCGTCGAGCGTGATCTCCGGCACCGAAGCCAGCGCACGCGAGATCGGGCAGGTCTGCTTGGTCTTCTCGGCGAGCTGGGCGAAATCCTCCGGCGTGATGCCGGGAATGCGCGCGCGCAGCGTGAGCGCGATCCTGGAGATGAAGAAGCCCGTGTCGTCACGGCTCAGGGTGGTCTGCGCCTCGGTCTTGACGGATTCGGTCACGAACCCCGCCGCATCGCAGGCAAACGAGATCGCCATTGAGAAGCACGCGGCATGGGCCGCGCCCACCAGCTCTTCGGGGTTGGTGCCATTCACGGCGTCGCCGAAGCGGCTCTCGAAACCGTAGGGGGCGTCACGCAGGGTGCCCGAACCGGTGGAGATCTCGCCCGAGCCGTGCTTGCCACGCCCTTGCCAGACGACCTTCGCGCTGTCATGTGCCATATCCGCATCCCCTCGTTTCGCGCGCCGGCCATCGCGGCGCGAACTGTCCGCAGTATGGTCGGCGCCCGCCGCGCCGGCTGTCGGCGCGCGTCGACTGGGCATGTAGTCATGCACTGACAGTCCGGGCGGTAAGATCGGAAGCCCCCTCTTCAGCCCCGCCCGCGCGTCCCATGCAGCTCCGCTTTCACGCCGATATCCACGAGATTCCCGCCGCCGGCTGGGACGCCCTGACCGATGACGACCAGCCCTTTCTGCGCCACGCCTGGCTGGCCGCGCTCGAAGCGAGCGGCTGCGTGGCCGCCGCGACGGGCTGGCAGGCCGCGCATGCCGCGCTGTGGGAGGGCGAGCGGCTGGAAGCCGCCATGCCGCTCTACCTCAAGCAGCATTCGATGGGTGAGTACGTGTTCGACTGGTCGTGGGCCGAGGCGCATGCGCGTGCCGGGCTGGAGTACTACCCCAAGTGGCTGGCCGCGATTCCCTTCACGCCAGTGCCCGGCCAGCGCGTGCTGGGGCGCGGCGCTGCGCTGCGGCAGGCGCTGCTGGAAGCGGTGATGGCGGCCGCGCGCGAGAGCGGGCTGTCGTCATGGCATCTGCTGTTCGCGGCGGAGGACGAACTCGCCTGGGCGCTGGCGGCGGGCGCGCAGCGGCGCAGCAGCGTGCAGTTCCACTGGCACAACGCGGGCTACGCGGATTTCGAGGCCTTTCTCGCCGCGCTCGACCGCGACCGGCGCAAGAAGATCCGCCAGGAACGCCGCCGCGTGCGCGAAGCCGGCGTGCAACTGCGCGTGCTCGAAGGCGCTGCCATCACCGACGCCGACTGGGCCTTCTTCACGCAGTGCTACCTGCACACCTATGCCGCGCACCATTCGGAGCCCTATCTCAACCTGGAGTTCTTCCAGCGCATCGGCCGCGCGCTGGCCCCGCACTGCGTGCTGCTCGTGGCCGCCCGGCAACGTCGCGACATCGCGGCGAGCCTGCTCCTGCGCGACGCCCGCACGCTGTATGGCCGCTACTGGGGCTGCCTCGCCGAGGTAAGCTGCCTGCACTTCGAAGCCTGCTACTACGCGCCCATCGAGTACGCGATCCAGCAAGGCCTCGCGCGCTTCGAAGGCGGCGCGCAGGGCGAGCACAAGCTCGCGCGCGGGCTGGAGCCGGTGGAAACCTTCTCCGCCCACTGGCTCGCCGACCCGCGCTTCGCCGCGGCGGTCGGCCATTTCCTCGCCCGCGAGGGGCAAGGCATGACCCGCTACCTCGCCGAACTCGACGCCCACAACCCGCTGCGCCGCCCCTGAGCGGCGTTCAGACCTTCGCGCCGTTGCGGCTCAGCGCATCCAGCTCGGCGAGCGCGCCCGCGATCTCGCCCGTGCCCCGGGCGGCCTCGACGAGCACGCTGGAAATCTCGCTGCTCGACTGTTCCTGCTCGGCGATCGCGGCCGAAATGCCCGACGACAGCTCGGCGAGCCGCGTCATCACCTCGTTGATGCCACTCATCGCGTGATGCACGCGGCCCGTGTTGTCCTGCACCGAGCCGATCATGTTGCGGATGTTGGCCGACGAAGTGACGGTATTCACGGCCAGCGTCTTCACCTCCTGCGCCACCACCGCGAAGCCGCGCCCCGCCTCGCCCGCGCGCGCCGCCTCGATGGCGGCGTTCAGCGACAGCATGTTGGTCTGCTGCGCGATCTCGGTGATGAAGCCGGTGATCTTGCTGATCTCGCCCGACTGCTCGTTGAGCAGCGTGATGTCCTGCGCCGCCGCGCCCGACAGCCGCACGGCCTCGTCGATCACGCGCCCCACCTCGCGGATGTGGTCGGAGATTTCGTGAATGCTGTTGGCCACGCCTTCCATCGCGGCCGAACCGCCCTGCACGGCATGCGTGATCTGCTCCGAGTTGCCCGACACCTCGCTGACCTTGCGCTCGATGCCCGCGAGCGTCTGCTGCAGGGTCTGGCCCAGCAGCGCGCCATACAGCGAACTCGACAGCTGCACGCGCAGCGACTCGTAGAGCGCGCCCTCGCGCGGCCCCAGGCCCAGCACGGCGATGCCGATCTGGATTTCGTTGAAATGCAGCGGCAGCGCGATCAGGGTCTGGCGCTGACCACCGCGCGCAAGGATGCGCGGAATGAACTCGCCCACTTCCAGCGTCGCCGCCGGCCCCTCGACGCGCTGCACGCCCGCCGCGCTGAAGCTCGTGAGCACGCGCAGGCGCGCCGGCAGGCGGGTGCGGTCCCAGCCCGGGTCGCCCTCGTAGAGCGCGAGGTCCAGCGAAGGAATGCCGAGCTTGGGCAGCTCCTGCTGCAACACTTTCAGCAGCGCGCCGATCTCGCTGGTGGTCGCCAGACGCGCGCCGAGCTGGCCGATGGCCCGTTCGCGCGCGAGCGCCTTGAGATTCGCCGCCTCGCGCAGACGCGCCGCCGCCTCGGCGAGCAGCACCCGGCCCTGTCCCCAGAGGTCTTCCGCGCGGATCACGCGGCCACGCCGCCACAGCGCGGGCAGCATGCGCCGGCGCAGTTCCGACAGCATCGCCTGCATCAGATCGGCGGGCAGGCGCGCCGCTTCCAGCTGCTTGCCGCCCTCCAGCAGCGCCGCCTGGAAAGCCCCCGCGTGGCGCCGGCTGCCCAGCTCGTTGCAGAAGCCCTCGACCATCAGTTCCGCCACCGCGCGCAGCATCTCTTCCTTGGACTGCGCATAGGCATGCGCGGCGCCCGCTGCCGCCACCATCGCGCGCACGGCGCGGCCACGGCCGAAGAAGCCGAAGGCGCGGACCACGCACCCCAGCCAGGCGCCGGGCCGGAAGCCCGGCTCCAGCAAGGACAGGCCCGAAGCCGCCACCGCCGCCTGGTGCGACGGGCAGCCACAGGACTGCCCCACCACGAGGCGCCCCGGCAGACGCGTCACCGCCTCCGCCGGACGCCCCGCCGCCAGCGTGTTGAGCACGTCCAGCGCGCGCGCCGCCTGTTCATCGCCCGGCAGCGCCACGGTGGTCACGGGCGGCGTATTCACGCGTGCATCGAACACGTCGTTGCAGCCCGTCACCGCCACGTCCTCGGGCACCCGCACGCCACGGCGCTGGAACTCCTGGATGGCGCCGATGGCGAGGTTGTCGTTCACGCACACCAGCGCATCGAAATCCCGCCCCGCCACGAGACGGCGCTCGTCCAGGAAGAGCCGCACGATGTCGGCCCCACGGGATTTATCCCAGCTCCCGCAGGGCGAGAGCAGGCGCTCGTCGGCCGTCAGCTCATGCTGGCGCAGCACCTCGGCCCACGCCTGATGGCGCTCGCGCGCCAGCGGGTGCGTTTCGGGGCCGCGCACGAAGGCCACCCGCCGCTTGCCGTGATGCACCACGAGGTGCTCGACGAGCGCGCGCATGCCGGAATGGCTGTCGGTCACCACCACCGGCCAGGGCGGCATCTGCTGCGTGAGCGTCACCACGGGCAGCTTGCCCAGGCTTGCATAGTGCGGATTGGCGGCCTGATCGCCCTCGGCGCCGGCCCACGAGATCGCGCCGTGATAGCGCGCATCCACCAGGCCATAGATCAGCGCGCCGGGGTCACGCGCGAAATAGCCGCCACGAAACACCACCAGATCCTGCCCCGCGCGCTCGGCCGCGCCGAGCAGCCCCTCGAACAACATTTCCTGGGCGCTGCCGCCTGCGATCTCGCGGGCGAAATACGCTACCGCCTTCTTGCCGCCTGTCATGCTCGTCTCCTGCCTTGCTGCCTCGGCCCGGGTTTCGAACCGTGATGCACGTCACGTACATGCTAGCGAGAATGCAAAAATAGTACGAAAGGGAAGTCTTATAAAAACAACAAAAACACCAAAACCCAACAATCCCGCATGAAAGCCTGACGCCCCCCGCGCCAAGGCGCGCGGCACGCCCCGCCCCGCGCCACAGCCTTTGCCGCCCCCTTCCCCCTCCCCGGCCCCCGCGTACGCGCGGCCCCCTCCGCCGAACGGCACGCGACCGGCCACCACGCCGCCGCGTCATCGAAGAGGCCGCCTCCGCCACGACTGCGGCGGCACACTCCACCGTGCCGCCCCGCAGCAGCGCGACCGCCCCTGGCCGCGCACGTCCGCCGCCGCATGAGGGAGGGCCGGGGCATCGGTTCGCGGCACGACCGCCATTGCGGCGGATCCGCGACATCCGCCAGCGCTCATCCTTGCCACGGAGCGGCGAGCCCGCTGGCGCCGCCCCTCCCGCCAGCCAGGCGAACGCCTGGGCCCGCGCCCGCACCGGCGCCCGCGCACGCGATTCCACGAAGCCGCCGCCATCCCCTTGTCGGCTCCGCCCGCCCCCCTGCCGCCCTGCCGAGCGGATCGCCCGGCTGCCGGCCACGCACGGGCAGGCTGGCCGCCGGGCTCCGTGCCCATCCGCGCCCGGACGACAACGCGTTCCGGAGAAGGCTGACGCGCCCGGGCACGCTGACGTCCGCCCCCACGCGGGCTACACTCCAGACTCCCCTCAAGCACATCCCGTCCCATGCCCGCCTGGCTCCCCCTGCTCAAAGCCTCCCTGCCCTACGTCACGCAACTGGTCACCGCCGCCATCCCGGCCTTCACCGCGCGCCACGACCCCAAGGACGATCCCCTTCTCACCCAGCAGATCGAAGAACTCCAGCGTGCCGCCACGCACAACGCGGAAGCGGTACGCGGCCTGGCCGAGAAGCTCAGGCAGACGATCCAGACCCTGGACGACGCAGCGGCCGAACTCGAACGCAAGGCACGGCTGTTCCGCACCTTCGCGCTCATCAATGCCGCCGTGGCCATGGTGGCGCTGGGCGTGGCCTTCGTCGCGCTGCTGCGCTGAGCCCCCACCCATGAGCACGCGCGCGGAGTTCGCCGAGTACGTCGTCGAGCAAGCCGGGCTGGGCGAACGGCTCGCCACGCGGCGCATGTTCGGCGAGTACGCGCTCTATTGCGACGGCAAGGTCGTGGGCCTGATCTGCGACGATCAGCTGTTCGTGAAGATGACGCCGGCGGGCCGCGCCCACGCGCCCGAGCTGCCCACGGGGGCGCCTTTTCCGGGCGCCAAGCCATGGCTGCTCGTGGAAACCGAACTCGACGAACGCAGCTGGCTCGCCCACCTCATCGAGCTCACCGCGCAAGCCCTGCCGCCACCCGCTCCGCCCCGTCTGCGCCGCCGGCGCTAACGCGCCGCACGCCCGCCCCCCCCCCGGAAAACGCCCGCTGCGGCAGAGGGCTGCGGGCCGCGTCCTTCGCGGGCGCGCCTTGGGCACACGCCCCGGCCCGCCCGGGCGCGCCCTTCATGCTCCGACCGGATGCGAGCACACCGCGTCTAACGGTATCGCTTGAGCTGGACGCGGCCATCCGGCATGAACCAGGTGCCGAAGCGCACGAGGCCCGCCTGCCGCAGATGGCAGACCAGCGTGTAGCGCAGCACGTCTTCGTGCGACGCAGGCTGCAACTCGATCTCGATGCGCGCGATGCGCGGCTCGTAGCGCAGCAGGGTCCGCTCGATGGCGCGCATGAGCCGGTGCGCGCTGGCGGGCAGGTCGCGGAAGATGCTCGTCAGATCGGGCAATCCGTAGTCGGGCAGATGCGCGAGGCTCCCCTCGCAGGCGTTCAGGATGCGCTGGAGGTTGTCCATGACGCTGACGATGGTCTGGGTCTTGTCATCGAAGACCGCCACGGGCGTGCCATCGGCGAAATGCCCCGTGAGCAGTTCGTAAAGCGAGGGCCCCGGCATGGCCTAGCGCCCGCCCTGTGGCGCGCGCTGAACCGTGAAACCCGTCAGGTCGAGCCGGATCGGCTTGTCGTCGGGAATGTCGCTCCGCGCAATGATGAGTTTCCATTCGCCGTCACGCTCCGCCTTGCGGAAGAACACGACCACGCCGACCGCCTGTGTCGCCTTGTCGAGCGGCTCGTCCACGCTCAGCGTCGCGCCCGGGCGCAGCAGCACGGAGCGGCTGACCAGCAGATCGTTGCGGAGCAGCGCCGCGTCATCCGACAGGACCTGCTCATAGGGCGCCGCCGCGAGAGCGCGGCCGTCCTTGAGCTGATAGATGCGCGCCACCACCGACATGGCCGCGTTCTGCGCATCGCCGTTGACGCCTTCCCGCGCCACGAGATCCAGCTTGAGGCGCACGGGCTGCGCCACGAAGATGGCCCGCGCGGCCCCGGCGGTGGCCTCTTTCACCGTCTGCGCCACGCCGCAGGCACCCAAGCCCAGCAGCAGGCCGGCAGCCAGACACAGCGCGGCGGAACAACGCAATGCATTCGTCATGGTGTGGAAATCCTGTTCGTCATGCGTGAAGGAGCCGGGCGCGCCACGGCGGGCTCGCGCGGCGAGGGCAGCCCGCGATAGCGCCCCAGGCGCACCTCCAGAGGCCGGGCGTCCGGCGGGCGGCCGGCCATGGCGGTCAGGCCGAGGCGCGCCGGGCAGCGCCCCAGTACCGTGGCCGGAAGCCGCGCGGGGTCGAGCCGCAGCACGAGTTCCGCGTCGAAGCGGTAGCCGAGGTAGATCCGCAGCAGCGTCATGAGGTCGGCGTGATCCTCCCCGCCGGGCAACATCGCATCGACCCCGGCGTCGGATGCGGGCTCGATGAGGATGCGCACGGTGCTGTTGCGCTCCGTGAGGCGTCGCCCCAGCACCAGCGCACCGGGACGCAGCACCACGGCCGCATCCCCCAGGCGGGCGGGCGCCAGGAAATGGACGACCGGATGACGCGCCTGCACGACGACGCGGGCGCAAGGCGAAACGTGCCGCACGATGGCAGCGAGCCCCTCGGCGGTGCGGGTCCGCTGCCCACCCAGCCCCAGCATCGTCAGGAAGCCCGCGGCCGGCAGCCCGTCGCGCTCTCCGGCCTCCCGGTTGCCCAGCCCGACCAGGCACAGCAACGCGCGCGAAACCCGGTCGCGGGCGCCGGCTTCGAACCCGACGGGGTAACGGTACTTGTGCCAGCAGCGGTACAGAAGCACCGCCAGGCGGTGGTTGAACAGATCGAGAAAAGCCGCCAGCGCTTCGTGCCCCTCGCCGCGCCCGGCAATCGCTTCCACGACGTGCCAGGGCATGCGCGCATCCACGCCGTACAGGCCCATGAACGTGGTGCGCACGGTCGGCGGCGCGGCAGGACTCCCGGTGTCGACCTCCACGCCCACGAATTCGGCAGCGGGGAAACCCAAGGCCGGATGCGGGCGAAAGCGCACGGGGTCGTGGGCGGGCGTGTCCGCGGCGCCCAGGCGCGGGCCGTCGGGGCGCATCGCGTCCAGCAACTGGCAGAAGCGGAAGAAGTTGAAACGCGGCGCGTGCCGCAGCAGTTCCGCCAGCAGGGGCGGCGGCCCGGACGGGGCGTTGTCGCCGCCCGCCGCGGCGCGCGTGGGCGAGGCGGGTGCGCTCATAGCGGAACGGCCTCCGGCACCACGGGCTCGCGCACGATGCGTCGGCCGTCGGGCTGACTCAGCAGCACGAGCTGCACGAACAGATTCAGATCGGCATAGGCCGCGAAGAAGCGGTTGAGCATTTCGCCGAAGAGGTCCAGATCGCCCTCGCCGGCATAGCACTGGCTGTCCAGCGTCACGGTGATCTCCACGCCGCGCAGCACGCAGCCACGCTCGATGCGATCGAGCCGCCGATGCGCCACCTGCACGATGCCGCGCAGGCGCCGCCGGTTCATTTCGTCGTCCGTCCAGTCGTAGAGGGCCAGCGTGCCGCGCAGCACTTCCGCATCCATCAGGGACAGATAGTTGGGCGCCAGATGCGACAGCACCCGCCAGTGGAAGCGATCCTCCGTGGGCGGATAGACCGGCAGGGTCGGTGCCGTGACGTTGCGCACGCTGCTCACGCAGGGGTAGTCCGTCACCATTTCGAGGATCTGCGATTCGCGCAGCGCCTTGCGCGGCAGCAGGCCGTTGGTGCCGGTCACGCGCAGGGACAGCGTCTCTTGCGGCAAGCCCTGCCCGGCGTGCCAGGCGTGCCCTCCCAGCACCAGCCAGGTCTCGAACAGGCCGGAGGCGCCGCGCCGCACGCGGGCATGGTAGTAGCGCTCAGGGGCCTCGTGCCGGAGCATGCCCCCCCCATGGCGGAAGCTCGTGAAAGGCGTGTAGGCATGGCGCTGGTTGTCGTCGTGGCTGAACGACTGCACGGCATCCACCGACCACGTTTCCACCTGCCCCTTCTCCGCCAGCATCGGCGTCACCCGGTACTCGGGCGCGAAGTGATCGAGGCGGATCGGCTCGGCCTCCAGCTCGAACAGATTGATGGCGGGCGTGCAGTGCAGGCGGATGTCGCCAGGCCCGAACGGCATGTCGGCGGGATAGCGCTGGTTCAGCACGACATCGATCTCCAGCCACGGCATGCCCTCGGGAAGGCTTGCGGGGTCGAGCCCGCAGAGATCGACGAACATGAACTTCTCGCGGAACGTGAAGTATTCGAGCAGGAGCTGGTAGCCCCCGAATGCGTTGTCGGCCTTGGGCCACAGGCGCTGATCGAATCCGCCCGCCTCGATGCGCAGCCCCTCGGGGCGGCGCCCGCCGGCCGGGCCGGCCTCATCGCCGGGCACGCGAAGCTCGATATGGTCCACTTGCTGCGTGAGCGCCAGCCGCAGCGCGGATGCCACGGGCACGTCCGCACCGAGGAAGAAGCGGATGCGCGAGAAGTCGAGCGGCGCCGGCTTGCCCTGCCAGGCAAGGGCCAGCCGCAGGCGGATGGCCGAGCGGCCATCGTGGCGGATGACCGGGCGCGCGTCACTCAGGCGCAACGGAAGCAGGGGAACCGGCTGCGTGGTGCGGTAGAGGCAGCGCGTCGCTTCGGGCCCCACCGGCGTGCCGCGCAGCACCAGCCCGGCCGGCACGGCCTCGCTGTGCTGCAGCGCCTCCATGCGCGGGATGAGTTCCACGACGGTCAGCGACGGAATCATGCGCAGGTAGTGTGGCCACAGCAGCGTCATCAGCCCCTCGGTCAGCTCGGGCAGATCGTCGTCGAGCCGTTGCCGCAGCCTCCCGGTCAGGAACGCGAAGCCCTCGAAGAGCCGCTCCACGAAAGGATCGCGCTCGCCCACCCGATCCAGATTCAGCAGCGCCGCCCGGTCTGGATGCGCGCGGGCGAACTCCTGCCCCGCCTCGCGCAGGTAGCGCATCTCGGCTTCGTAGTACCTGAGGATCTCGTCGTCCATGAACAGGGTCCGTTTCGTTGTCGAACAGATCGCCGGCGGGCTTGCCGCCGGCAGCGGTGCGGCGCTCAGGGGTCGGGCGCCGCCAGCGTCAGGGCGCGCACGGGGTCGAGCGCCAGCAGCGCGGCCGTCAGCCGCTCGATGCGCAACCCCAGCGCGGCCCTGTCGACATCCTTGCGCGAGGCCCGCTGACGCAGGATGCGCAGCTGCTGGGCCCTCACCTCCCAAGCCAGCGAGGGCGCCCATCGCGCAAGGCGGTAGCGGTCGACATCACCGTCCAGCGCTTCGAGCAGGTGCAGCGCGATGGCGGTGCGACCGCGCCCTTCCGCCAGACGCGCCATCAGCAACGCGCGCATGAAGCGGTCATGCTCGCCCGGCACGGGCGGCAGCGCCGCCAGCCACTGGAACGCGCTCTCCAGCCCGCTGCCGGTCGCCAGCTCGGTGGCCTGCCGCTCCACCTGGAGCCAGTCGGCCCCGGCATCCGTCAGCGGAACCGGCACAAGCTCCTCGCCCGCCTCCAGGTCGCGTATCACCGCGTGACGGGCGATCCATTCCAGCGTGCTGTCGGCGCAGAACGGCGTGCCATCGCTGAAGCACAGACGCTCCACGCCGCCCAAGCGATACCGCATCTGCGCGAAGTCCGTCAGCAGGGCTTCGCGATGCGCGGCGAACCCCGGCCCGGCGTGGCCTTGCGCGTGCCACGCGTAGCACTGCAGATCCAGCCAGAAATGATTGGCGCCTTCCGAGAAGGCCAGTTCCACGCGATCGAGCAGTTCGTGCCACTGCTGCTGCAGGAACAGCCGCCTCAGATGCTGCTGCAGCTCAGGCCGTGGCGAGGCGAGACGGGTGCGGCCCTGCCCGTCGTGCGGCGGCGGCGCGGCCACCGTGTCCCAGCGGACACAGCGGAGCAGGCGGCAGGCCGGCAGATAGCCCTCCTGCTGACGCCGCAGGAAAGCCGCCATCTCGCGCGCCCGTTCCAGCAGATCGCGGTGGGAGGCGATCTCGGCGGGCCCACTCGGCGCGAAAGCCGGCGTGACCCCGCCCGTGGCGGGGGCCGACACCGCCGCGCCGTCTTCGCCCGCGCTCGCCAGCGCCTCGAAGCGGTGCAGCAGGGGCGTGAGCACGGGCCGGGCGGGCTCGTCCCACGCGGCGGTCAGCCGTTCGATCAGGGCGAGGGCCGAGCAGGCCCGCCGCAGTTCGGCCGGTGGCACGCTGGCACCTTCCAGCGGCATCTGGAAACGCTCGCCGTTGAGCCACTCCAGCGCCGCTTTGCGGCTCTCGGCGCGGTGCGGCAGGATCGTGGACGGATACGCTTCGATGAGCGCCGCCACCAGCTCCAGCCCGTCCGCCAGGCCCGCCGCGCCGTCGGTACGCAGCCGCGCGAAGGCGTAGTACGCAGCGCACCGGAGGTCCTTGCACACTTCGCGCAGCAAGCGCTCGCTGGTCGCGAGGATGCGCGCGTCATCGAGCCCGCCCAGCTTGGAAAGCTCTTCACGCAAGGCCAGGAAATCGTCGTCGTAGGCAGGGTCCGTTCCCACCGGGCTCGCACCGGGCACGGGCGCGACCCACGCCTGCCACGCGGCCAGACGCTCACGCGCCAGACGCTCGGGCTGACCGGCGCCGAACAGGTTCATCAGGAAGGCGGAAAGCGACATGGCGTGCTCGGCTCCAGTCAGGGGCGCGCGCGGCGCGCGGCGGGGAGAGATGCCGGATTCATGCCGCGGGTGCCGGGGCACTGGCCCCCGGAGGCACGGCAAGGGACGCGGGCAAGGCCGGCCCGCGCGTGGGCGCGAACACGCGCGCGGGCAGCCTCAGACCCACGAGCTGGCGCAGGTCGAGCGGCCCGGCGCCGACCTGCGTGCGCAACGCGTAGCGCAGGGTCTGGCCATCGGCCAGCGTCCAGGTCAGGCGCCACTGGCTGCGGTCCACCGGCTCGGCGTGTGCCTGGGCGAGCAGGCGCAACATCGCCCAGGGCCCCTCGAAACCGTCCTGCTGGCGCAACCCGGTGGCCAGCGTGCTCCAGCTCAGGCTCGCGCGCGCCGCTTCGGGGGCTCCCGGCCATACGAAGCGCTCCCAGCGCGGTTTCTGGTTGAAGTCGTGCAGGCGCTGGCCGTCGATGAGGAGTTCGCTCTCGGTCAGTTGCGGATTGCCCAGAGACATGAGTTCAAAGCGCGTGCGCGCATCCCCTTCCGCGTAGAGACGCGCCGACAGCCAGGACAGACGGTTGAGCGCGTTGAGAAAATCCAGATCGAAGCGCAGCGACTGCACGTATACGGGGTTGGGCACCCATTGATCGCCCTGCTGCTCCAGCAGCCCCGCGAGCTGCGTGCGCACGAACCGGTGGATGAGCCCCTGCGGCCCCAGGAAGCGCGCAAGTTCGGCGAGGCTCGCGTCCGCCTCGGCGGGATCGAAGGGGTAACGCCCGCCAAAGGCATCGTTCCAGGGCGCCAGCACGCTGGCTTGCCAGAGCGTGTCCAGATTCGCGGCGGCTGGCTGCATGAGCATGCGCCAGCTCTGGTCGAGCGGCCGCAGAAAGAGGTTCTGCCCCATGCCCGCGAAGCCGCTGCCCAGGCTGGCCGCGACCTGCTCGGCGTAGTCCCGTGCGTCGAGCAGGTCGCTGGCGCGGCCCTGGTAGAGATCCTGGGCCAACTGGCGAGCGAACGCGGGCGGGTCGGCGGCCGCATTGACCTGGTCGAGCTTCAGGCGCGAAGCGCTCACGCGTTCCAGATAGCGCAGCAGGCTCAGTTCGCCCGTCGCGGCCCTGCCCGCCTCCGCCCCCGTTGCCGCGCCGCCGGGGCCCTCGACCTGCTCCACCGGCCCGGCCAGGCGCAGCAGGGGCGCAAAGGCTTCGAGCAGCGGTGCGTTCACGGGGCCGGCCCCGGGTGCATCGTCTTCGTCCCCGGCGGCATCTTCCCCATGGCCCAAGGCTGGCCCGCCGCCGTTTACCCGCCCGCCGTTGCCTCCGGGCGCAGCACTCCCCGCCGCATCGGACGCGCCCGCCGCGCCGGGCACCTCCAGACGGCCCAGCAGCGCACGCGCTTTCTCTTGCAGGACCCCGGCCAGCGTGCGCTCGGCCGCGCCCGTCTGCGACTGCCACACCAGCGTGCGCATCAGCGCCGTCAGCGGGCTTTGCTGGGCATCGGCATACAGGCGCAACTGCTCGGCCGCCCCTGCAAGCGTGCGCTCCGGCACCCAGGCAAGCCGGTTCAGGTACCGCTGCCAGGCATGCGCGAAATCGGTGAAATAGCGCTGCGTGAGCCGTTGCTGCATCTGCCGCGTGGCCTGCGCGGCGGCCTGCGCCGTGGCCTCGGGCGCATCCCCCAGCACCCAGTCGCCGTGGCTCGCCGTCTGCCGTGCACGCTGCACGATGGCTTCACGCACGTAGCCTTCGTAGGCTTGCCGCGTGAAGACGCCGGGCAAGCGCTCGGGCCCCTGCCACAGGGCACGCGCATCACGCCCGCCCAGCAGCGCGCTCAGCGTGAGGTCGGCATAACGGCCGCGAGCATCGGCCAGCAACTGGGCGTACAGGGTGTCTTCGGCTTGCTGGAGGTCGATCAGCCCGGCCAGGGTCTGGCGCGCGGCGAACAGCGTATCTTCGTCCGCAGGCTGCGCCCAGTGCGGGCGGGCGGCCAGGTGGTGCGCATAGAACTGCGCCACCGGGCGGATGTGCCCCTGGGGCACCTGCGGCCAGAGCTGCTCGCCGGCCTGTGTCAGGCGGGTGCCGAGAAAGTCGGCCTGCGCCCCCTCCCGGGCACGCGCGGGCCGCGCAAGCATCAGCCACGCCTTGAGGGTGTCGTAACCGGCCTGCCCCGGGTCGACATCAGCGGGAGCCTCTCCGCCGGCGGAAGTGCCGTCCAGCGGCAGGGTGTTGAGGGCATGCAGTTGCGCGCTCAGCAGGGCGTGCGCACGCGCGATGAGCCAGTGCCCCACGGCCTGCTCATACACGGGCCACGCGGCCTCGCGCAGGGCCGGGCCCTGGTCCAGACCGAAGCGGGCGCGCCACGGCGCGCCGTGGCTGGCTTCGTGCTCGAGGCGGGCGATGGCGTCCTGCAGCCCGCCCAGCGCCGCGAAAGCCTGCTGCGCGGAAGTCGCCGCCCCTTGCGCGGCGAGCACGCCGCGCAGCTGCTCGGTGCGCGCGCGATTGACGTGGTAGGACACCGCCAGACACAGCGCCGCGCCGAACACGCCCACGGTGAGCACGGCGCAGACACGGTCGGTGCGTGTCCAGCGCAGCTTGCCCGCGCGCGCGCGGCGCAGGGCCCGCAGCCAAACGTGCGGCAAGCCGGCGGGGGATGCAAGGGGCGCGTTCCGCTGGTCGGCCGGGGCCGCCAGCGCGGGGGAGGTGGCGCGCCCGGGAGCGGCGCCCGCCGCGCCGGGCAATGCGTCACCCTCCGCCCCCTCCAGCGCACGGGCGCTGTCGTCGGCCGCCAGGGCGGCGGCACGGGGAAGCTCGAACAGGCCGTTGATGCGATACGCGTCCCCCGCGCCCGCCTGCTCGTCCACCGCGCCCCGCCCCGCTCCCGGGCCGGAGCCCTCGCCCTGAACCCCGGCCACGCCAGACGCGGGCGCGAACGCGATGCCCACGAGCGTCTGGCGGCGGTGCAGGTGGGCGCACAACTGGTCGGCCCAGCGGACGATGTGCTCCGCGCGCAGCTCGATCCACTGCGACAGCACGGCGTCGAAGTATGCCGGGCGGGTCTGCATCATCGCCGCCACCCCCGAAGCGGCCAGCGGCGCGACCAGTTCCGCGAGCAGGCCGCGCAACGCCCCGGCGCCAGCGCGAACCCCGCCACGAAAACTCACCTGTACCGGCCCGGCCTGCGCCGCGCGCTCACCCGGCAGCGCGGGCACGAGCAGCACCTGCACGGGCAGCGCGTACCCGCAGGCCTGCGTCAGCCGGGCCAGCCCGGCGCCGTGCGAGGTGGCGCCATCGCTGACCAGCACGATGCCATCGGCCGGGCGACGCCAGCGCCCACGCAACGCCGACCACCCCGACGCCGGCGCAACCGCCCCCTCCCCCGCCCAGACCAGCACCGCCTGCGCGGTCAGCAGCCACCCCTGGGCCACCAGCCCCGGAAACTGTCGCGCCAATCCCGCCTCGTCCCCCAGCACCAGCAGCCACGGCAGGCGACGCCGCTCGAGCCAGGTGTGGCGGTGCTGGAGATGACGATGCAGATGGGTGATCGCTGTGGGTGCAGCGGATGGAGCGGATGGAACATCGATCCGCCACCCAAGCCTGTCGAGAGAAGATTGTGTTGCCTTCACAACGCGATCCCGCCGGGTGGCGAAAGCAAACGAAATCAGTAATCCGCTCGCGCAGATCGCCACGATGAACCACATCCTTGATTGCATGTGGTCGAGCCCGAGTACGTCTCCCTTGAGATAAACGAACACACTGCAGATCGCAAGGACAACGACCAGCACAAAGAAGCGGGTGAGTAACGCCTGGGCATTGATGGTCACGACAGTCTTGCTCCTGTAACCGCATTCGCAAAAGTCATCGGAGTGGCGTCAGACTCCGGAGGCAGACTGCGGCGCCTCCGCCACATCAGGCGCTCCCGGCGCTCCGGTGGACACGACAAGCGCCGCACTGCACCACCCCGCGCTACCTGCACAAACCAGTTGCGCTCCATTGGCTTGCGCCGCCCTCTCCACCGCAAACGCAATCAGCATCCACACCGAAGCAGCGCTACAGGGGGAGACAAAGCGCTCGAGCACGACCTCCCCTTCCCCCTGGTCGACCGCAAACCGGCGGCCCTGTCCGTCCAGCTCGGCAAGCGCCTCTGAATGGCCCGAGCCATCGCCGCAGTACCACATCCAGTGCAGGTCCTCAGGCCGGCAGCATGCCCACTCCTGCGCGGTTGTCAGGGTCTGTCCCAGACTGGCGACCGGGCCCGTCACGGGGCGGTGGATACGAACCGCCCCCGTCCCCTCGCCCCTTTGATGGAGAGTGCGGCCAAGCAGAAACGCGCCCGTCCATTCAGAGTGCGTGGCGGCATATGCATGTCCCAATCGCACCACCACCAGCAGATGCAATGCCCTGCTTCTATCGACGTCATCGTCATCCAGCCAGGCCTCCAGCCAGGCCAGCCCGGCAGAGGGAGGTACCCTCTCAACGGCCGCGACCGACGGCTGCCCCGGCAGTTCCAGCTTCTGCCACGTGGCATCCCACGCATTCCTTTCCGCCATCTCGTCGAGGCCCGGAAAATCAACCAGCAACCAGACCACCAGCTGCCCCTGCGCCGTCCCACGTTGCAGATCGGGCAGCATGGGGCGCAACGCTGCTTCACACGCAAGCGCCAGCCTTGCTTCGTCCGCAGCGTCTTCTGGCCGGACCAGAGATTTCGGGCCGGTCTCCTGATCACCCCGGTTCCGCCCCATGACAAGCGGAAGGAATGACCCGCCCCACTGCCCCGTGCAACTCGATGCGTGAACAAATGCCGGCCGTTGCCCGCGACAGATGAACTCATCGCGCCGTTCGGCAAGCGCGGCATTCACGGCATCGGTATCTGCCCTGGCCTGCAGGTATTTCCCAAGCCGGACGCCGAGTGCGCAACTCCACAGCCCCATAGGCAGCACCAGAGCGCAGGCCCAGAACCAGCCACCGTGTGTGGCACCGTCACGAGGCCAGACAAGCACCGCGATGAGTGTCCCGCCTAGCATGAACAGCAGCAGCAGCGACAGCCAGACGACCACCGACGGGGCTTTGTCCGTACATTCACGCGGGGCAGGAAACCCTGTCAGATCCACGGGCATCACGATCTGCCCACGTGGTGGCCGGATGCGATCAATGTGCAACCGCACGAACAGCGATGCCCGTGAAGGGCGATCGGCACCCCCTGGTCGGTCAGGCCCTCATCGCCCTCAATCACAGTGCAGTCCTCGTGCCCATCTCGCGGGCACGACACCCGATCCCCCTTGCGCACCACCCCCTTGCCATTGATTCTCATCCGGCCCGAGCCGGTGAGAACCTGGCCGCCATGCGTCGTCATGTCTCCAACCAGAACCACATCCCGCATTCCATACCCCCTTTCCGCAGATATTCGAACGGCTCTCCGGACCGGAGACCCGTGTACTGCGGAGCAAAGTTCATTTCCGAAATTTGAATGAACTGATGGCCGCTTCCCACAGCGCCATCGCCTCTTTGTTGGAAACGGATGGCCTGGCGTATTTCAGGGCGCCAGTATTCATCTGGATCATCACGGCAGGGCGAAGTACGTCTCCAGGCACGCCAGCATATATCCAGACAAACCGATGCAGGAATTCACCACGGACATCGCCCGGCTCGATATAAAACAGCTCATCACCGCTCATCCCATCGACAGTTCGCCTCCCCCTGCGCAAAACCTCGAAACTGCACAAATAATCAGGATCATTTCTCTTGCAACTATCCGAAGTCTTCGGAAATTTGAAACCGCCAATCTGCGCAGCGGAACCCGCCTCGGTTATGACGCTAAAACGCACATCCACGTGATCCATATCAACAAAGGAAACCCACGATTTCTCGCCGCGCCCCTTCAGATTCCGGACATACCCACCCCCCGCACAAAACCCTGGGCCCGGCATGGTCTCAAAAAAAGGAGAAACATGATCGTAACTCCTCAGATATGGAAATATGCTTTCATACAGATCATAGTTTTCAGGCGGAAAATCTTTCCAGGAAAGAAACTCGAAATTATCAACGATAGCCGCCACCTCATCGGCCACATTCTTGAGAACCGAGCGATCAGGCTCAGGCGTACTCTCCGGACGCCACCCCTCGAACTCGCCATCAAAATTAAACCAACGCCCATTCCGCCAGAAGTTTGTAATAACGCGAAGGGTATCCCTTGATGAGAAACTCCGTTCCTTTGTAACCCAATGCATCAGAACCTTCCCCTCGCGTATGGGATACACACCCATGAGAGAACTCTCAAATCCATTGAATTTTTCTTTCTCCATGGATTTTTCAATTCTCTCTACTCCAGCAAGAAAATTCTCCTTGCTACTGGGCCTGCTGCTCAACAAAGCGTCATTCATCCCCGCATAACCAAACTCCGAACGTTCACTGACCACAATGCTTCGTGGTGGAAGATCGATCTGGAAGCGTCCCGCACACGCAGTCTGTGCGACGGGGGGAGTTTGTTGCGCGTGCGAAAAAGCCATCAGGCTTGAAAGGATTACTCCTGCTGCTTTCTGGATCATCGACATGCTCATTGCCTCAGCTTGAGCGAGGCGAGCATCCGGTCCCACAGTGCCAGGG
>JAVHXQ010000095.1 GCA_031119555.1 Candidatus Dactylopiibacterium sp. | reverse complement strand
GCGTCCCGCCGAAGTGATGTTCACCGTGGCGGGGCGCGCATTGTGCACATGCACAACCGGGATTGGAAGGGGTTCGTTAAAGTTTTTTTACATCTTTGCCGAGTCGGCACGTTCGGGGCCTTCCGGGCCGGTGCCCAACGTCTCTGGACCCCTGCATGCGCGGGGATGACGGGCTCAACGCCGCTTGACTCGCCTTCTCCACTGCACGATGTTTCGCCGCAATGGCCGCCAAGGCCCCGGATCAACGCTCAAAGGAGCTCCACCATGTTCCTGCCCCGTCTTTTGCTGGCCTGCTGCGGCCTTGCCCTGTCCGGATGCGCCATGGGCTCGGGTCCCTGGGTCGAACTGGGCGGACAGCGCTTCAAGGTGGAAGTGGCCGACGACGACGCCGAGCGCGCACGCGGCCTGATGTTCCGCGAGGAAATGGCCGACGACGCCGGCATGCTGTTCATCCACGAAAGCCAGGAACCGCTCGCCTACTGGATGAAGAACACCAAGATCCCGCTGGACATCCTGTACTTCGACAACGACCGCAAGCTCGTGTCGCAGCGTCGCGACACCCCGCCGTGCTCGCTGGGCGACAACTGCCCGCCCTACCCGAGCAACGTGCCCGCCCGCTATGTGCTGGAACTCAATGCCGGCGAAGCGGCCAAGCTGGGCCTGAAGGACGGCGCCGAAATCAAGTTCGGCCCGGGCCTGCCCTCAACCACGGTGGGGACACCCTGAACGACCAGGCCGCCAAGGCGGCCGGCGCGCTTCAGAGCACCATCATCTCGAAATCGTCCTTGGTCACGCCGCAGTCCGGGCAGGTCCAGGTATCGGGCACGTCTTCCCAGCGCGTGCCCGGCGCAATGCCCTCTTCCGGCAGGCCCTGGGCCTCGTCGTAGATGAAGCCGCAGACGACGCACATCCAGGTGCGGTAGGTGGTGGCGGCGGCAAGCTCGGACATGGAAGGATCGGACCCGGGGAAATTGGACGGATAATGCGGGATTGCGGAATGCGCATTGTCCCACCGCGCCCGCGCCCACGGAAGCTTCCAGGATGAATCCGCTGCTCGCGCGGACTGGCGTCTACGCCATCACCCCCGATGACACCGACACCGCCCGCCTGCTGGCGCGGGTGGAAACCGTGCTGGCCGCCGGCGCCGCCTGGTTGCAGTACCGCAACAAGGCCGCCGACCCGGACCTGCGCGAATCGCAGGCCCGGGCCATCCTGCCCCTGTGCCGGCGCCACGGCGTTGCCCTGATCGTCAACGACGATTGGCGCCTGGCGGCGGCGATCGGTGCCGACGGCGCCCACCTGGGTGAGGACGACGGCGAACTCGCCTGCGCCCGCGCCGCCCTGCCGGCTGGCGCCATCCTGGGAGCGTCGTGCTACGCCGACCTCGCCCTGGCCCGGCGCGCTGTTGCCGCGGGCGCCGACTACATCGCCTTCGGGGCCTTTTTCCCCTCGCCGACCAAGCCCAATGCCCGCCGCGCCGGCCTCGACCTGCTGCGGGACTCGGCATCGCTCGGCGTGCCGCGGGTGGCCATCGGCGGCATCACCCCGGACAATGCACGTCCCCTGGTCGAAGCCGGCGCCGACCTGCTCGCCGTGATCAGCGGCGTGTTCGATGCCGCCGATCCCGCGACTGCGGTGCGGCGTTATCTCGCCTGCTTCGACATGCCTGCTTCAATCTGACAATCCCCCAATCCTCTCCCGCAAGCGGAAGAGCGAGCCAAACGAGTCCCCCATGAATCACACGCAATCGCACGACCTGTTCACCCGCGCCCTCGAACTCATCCCCGGCGGCGTCAATTCACCGGTCCGTGCGTTCAAATCCGTCGGCGGCGAGCCGTTCTTCGCCCAGCGCGCGGAAGGTGCCTACCTGCAGGACGTCGATGGCAACCGCTACATCGACTACGTCGGATCGTGGGGCCCGATGATCGCCGGCCACGCCCACCCCAAGGTGCTCGCGGCAGTCGAGAAGACCATGCGCGATGGCCTCAGCTTCGGCGTGCCCAACGCGCTGGAAGTGACGATGGCCGAAGCGATCACCGCGATCGTGCCCAGCTGCGAGATGGTGCGCATGGTGAACTCCGGCACCGAGGCGACGCTGTCGGCGATCCGCGTCGCGCGCGGCGCCACCGGGCGCAACCGCATCGTCAAGTTCGAAGGCTGCTACCACGGCCACGGCGACAGCTTCCTGGTGAAGGCCGGCAGCGGCGTGATGACGCTGGGCCTGCCGAACTCGCCGGGCGTGCCGTCGGCACTCGCCGACCTGACGATGACGATCGCCTACAACGATTTCGATGCGGCGACGAAGCTGTTCGAAGAGATCGGCGGCGAGATCGCCGGCCTGATCATCGAACCGATCGTCGGCAACGCCAACTGCATCCTGCCGCGCGACGGCTACCTGCAGCACCTGCGCGAGCTGTGCACGAAGCACGGCGCACTGCTGATCTTCGACGAAGTGATGACCGGTTTCCGCGTCGCCCTGGGGGGCGCGCAGCAGCGTTACGGCATCACCCCCGACCTTTCCACCTTCGGCAAGATCATCGGCGGCGGCATGCCGGTGGGCGCCTACGGCGGCCGTCGCGAACTGATGGCGCAGGTCGCGCCGAGCGGTCCGATCTACCAGGCGGGCACGCTCAGCGGCAATCCGGTGGCGATGGCCGCGGGCCTGGCGACGCTGGAGCTGATCCAGGCACCGGGCTTCCACGAGGCGCTCGAGCGCACCACGAACGTGCTGTGCGACGGGCTGGAAGCGGCCGCGCGCGATGCGGGCATCGCCTTCCACACGACGCGTGCGCCGGGCATGTTCGGTCTGTACTTCCGCGAAGGTCCGGTGGAAACGTTCGAGGATGCGAAGGGCTCGGACTCGGCGCGCTTCAATCGCTTCTTCCACGCGATGCTCGAGCGCGGCGTGTACCTGGCGCCGTCGGCGTTCGAAGCCGGCTTTGTGTCGAGCGCGCATGGTGAGGCGGAAATCGCCGCGACCATCGACGCTGCGCGGGCGTCGTTCGCGACGCTTTAAGCGCGCCCTCAGCCAACCCTCTCCCGCCTCGCGGGAGAGGGCTCGAGGCAGGATCAGGCGTTGACGAATGCCGTCAGCGCGGCGCGCAGGCGCTTCAGGCCTTCAGCCACGTCTTCATCGCTGATGTTCAAGGCCGGCACGAAGCGCAGCACGTCGGGGCCGGCCTGCAGCAGCAGCAGGCCCTGCTCCACGCACAGGTCGAGGATCAGTCCGGCCTTTCCGGCGTGCGTGTCACGCAGCTGCGCGCCCAGCATCAGGCCGCATCCGCGGATCTCGGAAAACAGGCCCAGTTCGGTGTCGAGCGCGACCAGTGCGTCGCGGATCGCCAGCGACTGACGTTCGACATTGGCCAGCACCTGCGGCGAGGAGATCTCGCGCAGTGCCGCGCGCGCAACCGCCGCCGCCAGCGGGTTGCCGCCGAACGTGGTGCCGTGCGCACCGAACTGCATCGACTCGC
>JAVHXQ010000023.1 GCA_031119555.1 Candidatus Dactylopiibacterium sp. | reverse complement strand
CGCCGCGCCGGGCGCGGGCGAGCGTGCCGCGCCCGTGCAGGCGGGGGCCGTCGCGGGGCGGCTGTATTCGACGCGGCCGCGCCCGTTGAAGGCGGGTTCGGCGAGCCACGCGGCGATCAGCGGGCCTTGCGCGTCGCGGAACAGATGGCGGTGCTGGACCACGGTGTCGGTGCTCGCCACGGCCGGCAGCGGGCACACGTACTCGGCGTTGCCGAGCTGGCGCGAGAGGCCCTCGAAGGCGGCGAAGGCCTTGCGGCGGCGGCCGCTGTTGTCGGTGAGGCCCATTTCGCCGTCGACCGAATCGCGGATAGAGAACCAGCAGGTGGCGGTGGCGCCGGCGGCGGCCGCGCTGATGAAGGCGCGCGGCAGGTAGGTGGCCACGGCGTCTTCGTCGAGCGGGCCGAGGGCGGTCTTCTCGCCGATGCCCCAGCCCCATTCGGTGAGCCAGATCTCGGGCCGGCGGCCGAGCTTCTGCTCGCCGAACTCGTACAGCCGGCGCATCGCGGAACCGAAGGAGCGGTCGCGGTCCACGACGGTGTAGGGGCGTGTCCAGTCGGTGTCGTGGGCGACCGCCGTGCGCTCGGGAATGCCGCCGCCGGTATAGGGGTGCACGCCCAGGCCGTCGACCTGGCGGTTCATGCCGCGTTCGAGGAAGTGGTAGTGGATCACCCACATGTCGTCGTCGTTGAGCACCTTGATCGCCGGGTCCACGGCCTTGATGCGCGTGGTGGCGGCGTCGACCATCGCCAGGTAGTGATCGACCCAGGGCGAGGGCGGCGCGCCGTTCCATTTGCCCCCCACGCGCGGCTGCAGGGAGTTGTGCGGCTCGTTCCACAGTTCCATCACGAAGCGCACGCCGTGCGCCTTGAGCCGGCGCGCGATCTCGCCCGCGTAGCGGCCGTAGTACTCGGGCGTGATGGAGTGGTGGGGGTTGGCGGGGGTGTCGGGATAGGCGCGCCGGTTTTCGTAGGCGAGCATCATCACGAGGCCGATGTTGTTGTCGCGGTAGTAATCGAGACGGCGCTGGAAATCGGCCGGGAAGGGATCGAAGCGGCCCGCCGCGGTCTCCACGTCGAACCACGGGATGGTGTCGCGCACCCAGCTCACGCCCAGCGTCCGGAGCAGTGGCAGATCGCTCATGGGCTGGCCCTGGGCGAACTTCACGTTCACGCACAGGCTGTCGCCGAAACGCGGCGCGGCCTGCGCGGCGGCGGCGAACGCGGCGAGTGCCAGCGCGGCACCCCAGCGGCTGGGGGCGATGGCATGCCGCGCGAGGCGGAGGAGGCGGAGGGCCGGCATCGTGCGCGGGCGCTTCAGCGCGGCTTGACGGCCTGGCCGGCCATCGCGGTGTTGGTGAGGGTGGGCTGGGCGGCGCCCGGGGCCACGGGGGCGGCGGTGCCGCCGTCCAGGCTGGTGATGGCCAGGAAGCCGATGCTGGCTACGCAGGCGACTAGGCAACGAACGATGAGGCTCATGCGGATTCCTCCGTTTCTCTCGGTTCGGGGCCGGCGGGCACGGCGGCCTGCCGTGGCGTCCGGGGTTTTCGCGCCCGGCTCATGGGCCGGGGCTGGATTTGTGCGGTGCAGCAGACGCGTGTTCCCACATTAGCCACTTCGCCCGCCAGTTACGCGGAAGAACTGGCGGCGATCGTGAAGCAGTCCTCGCCCGGGCCGTTCAGTAGGCCGAGCTGTCGCGCGCGACCAGGCCCACGGTGCGCAGGATGATGCGAAGGTCGAGCGCGAGGGACCAGTTGCGCAGGTATTGCAGGTCGAAGTAGATGCGCTTGGTCATGTGTTCGAGGTCGTCGCCGCCGCGATACCCGTTGACCTGCGCCCAGCCCGTGATGCCCGGGCGCACCTTGTGGCGGACCATGTAGCCGGGGATCTGCGGACGGTATTTCTCGTTCACGGCCACCGCGTGCGGGCGCGGGCCGACGATGCTCATGCGGCCCTGCAGCACGTTGATGAACTGCGGCAGCTCGTCGAGCGAGGTCTTGCGGATGAAGGCGCCCACGCGGGTCACGCGCGCGTCGCCCTTGGCGACCTGGGTGTAGGCCTTGTCGCCGTCCTCGGTGACGGTCATGGAGCGGAACTTGTAGACCACGACTTCCTTGCCGTCGAGGCCGTAGCGGCGCTGGCTGAAGATCACCGGACCCGGCGAACTGAGGCGCACGGCGAGCGCGACGCCGATCAGCAGCGGCGAGATCAGCAGCACGATGAGGCTGCCCAGCACCAGATCCTCGGCGCGCTTGACGAGGCCGTTGATGCCCGTGAAGGGGCTTTCGCAGACGGCGACCGCGGGCATGCCGGCAACATGCTCGACGCGCCCCTGGATCAGTTCGGTGACGAACAGGTCGGGCACGAAATACACCGAGGCCGTGGTGTCGCGCAGCTGTTCCAGCAGCGCCAGGATGCGCGGCTGCGAGGCCATCGGCAGGGCGATGTAGATGTGGCTGACGGCGTTGCGCTTGGCGTAGGTGGCGACGTCGCCGATGGGGCCCAGCACGGTGCGTTCGCCGATCCGCTGGCCCATGCGCTCGCGCGGGCGGTCGTCGAAGAAACCGAGGAAGCGCGAACCCGTGAAGCGGTTGTGATCGAAGTGCGTGGCGAGTTCCACGCCGGTGTCGTTGGCGCCCACGATCACCACGCGCGAGGGGTCTTGCCAGAGCAGGCGGTGCAGCCACTGGCGCGCACCCTCGTGCGCCAGCAGCAGCACGCCCAGGGTGGACAGCTGCCAGGTCAGGATGACGCGCCGGTCGAAGTATTCGGCGTAATGCGTGACGTGGCCGATCAGCGTCAGCGTGAGGCACAGCAGCAGCCACGCCAGCGTGGCCTTGGCGGCCATGCGCCAGGGGTTCTCGGAGATGCGCAGGATGCCTGGGAAGAGCAGCAGGAAGGTCAGCAGCCCGAGCGCGAAGTACTGGCGCTCGAACGGCACCCCGTGCAGCAGCGTGGCGGCGTAGAGCGTCACCACCGCCAGGGTCGGGCCGAGCAGCGTCTCGACGATGCCGACGAGCGGGAACCGCGAGCGCAGGTTGTCGGTGTTTCCCGACCAGGAGATGGGTGAAGCGGTCGTGCTCATGCTGGGCATCCCGGAAAGGGGTCAGGACTCCAGCATAGTTGAGGTGCTTTTTTGCAAAACCCCTCCACCGGCTCGGGTATTCGACGTCCGGCGGGATAGCAAGCTTTACGCCAGCCCGCCGTGAAAATTCCGTCGGAATAGCGTGTCAGTGCCGCTGCAACTAGGGTTCACGCGTATCCGCCTTCTTGGTCTGCCCGGAAGGGCCACGGCGGCTTTCAGGAACTAATTCACGCTGCGGGCCGCGCCTTGCCCTCTCGTGCTGCAGCGCAGCGATGCCCGTCTGGGCGGGCTGATGCCGACGGGCGGCGCCTCATTGTGCGAGTGCAATAGCGCGCAGCGCGGCATAGTCGGGACGGGCACGTTCGGGGCTGGCCGGCAAGCGTGGCGTGACCACGTGGCGCCCCGGCACGGCGGCTGCCGGAAAGCCCGCCGCGAGGATCGCGGTGCGCAGCGCGGCCGGGTCGCCCACCGGCTGCGTCGTGATGAGCACCAGCTCACCGGGCGCGAGCGGATCGGGCAGCAGCGCGCCGGGCTCGCCCAGCGCCGCCTCGACCGCGAGTTCGAGGGCGCCCAGCGACACTTCCACACCGCCGGCGTCATGGAAGCGCTTGACGCGGCCGCGCACGTACACGAAGCCGTCGGCGTCCACTTCCACGATGTCGCCGGTATCGTGCCAGCCCGCGCCGACCGGCGAGAACGGAGGCTGCAGTTGCCCCGGCGCCTGGTGGCGCAGGTAGCCTTCCATGAGATTGGGGCCGCTCACGTGCAGCTGGCCGCAGGTGCCGCCGAAGCGCGCCGCCATGCCCACCAGCGGCGTGAGGCGGTGACGGATGCTGGGCAGGAACTGGCCCACGCTGCCGCCCCGGTAGGCCATCTGCGTGTTGAGGCTGATGACCGGCGCGGTCTCGGTCGTGCCATAGCCTTCGAAAATGCGCACGCCGAAGCGCTCGAACCAGAGCTGGCGGACTTCCTCGCTCACGCGGTCGCCGCCGGCGATCACGTAGCGCAGCTTGTGCAGGTCGAACGGATGCGCGTTCTGGCCGAAGTGGCCGAGGAAGGCGTTGGTGCCGACGAGGATGGTGCAGGCGGCGTGCGAAGCCATCTCGGGGATCACGCGGTAATGCTGGGAGGGATGCAGGAACACGCGCGCGCCGCACAGCAGCGGGATCAGCGCGCCGCAGGTGAGGCCGAAGGGATTGGACAGCGGCAGCGCGTTCACGACCACGTCATTGACCGAGAAGTCCAGCACCGAGCGCAGTTGCGACACGTTGGAAAGCAGCGCGCGGTGCGAGAGCTGGACGCCTTTGCACTTGTGCTCGGAGCCGGAGGTGAACATCACGAGCGCGGGGTCTTCGGGGCGTGTCGCGGGCAGCACGCGCAGCGGCCTGTAGCGCGCCCAGAGCAGCCACCAGGCGCGGTCGGTGAAGCGGATCGCGCCATGCAGGTCTTCGAGGTAGATCCACTCGATGCCACTCAGCGCGGCGAGCTTGTCCTGCAGGCGGGCCTGCTCGACGAAGGCGCGCGAGGTCACGATGCGACGCAGCGCGGCGGCTTCGCACGCCACCTGCAGCACGCCGGCGCTCACGCCCGCGTTGAGCAGCGTGGGCGTGCGCCGCCAGGCGCCCAGGCCGAACACCAGCGCGAGCTGGGCGGCGGTGTTGGGCAGCAGCAGGCCGACGCGCTCTCCCTCCGCCACGCGCGCGGCGAGCAGGCGTCCGAGCACCATCGCGCTGCGCAGGAGGTCGGCGTAAGCGAAATCGACGCGCTCCACGTCGCCGAGCAGGCGCCAGTGGCGGCCCTGGATGCCGGCGGCTTCGACGAGCGCGGCGAACAGCGTCTGCTCGGCGCGGCCGGCGAACATCAGGCCGGTCATGACGCGGTGCATGCTCTGCGCGGCGAGTTCGTGCTGCTCGCCGTGGGGGGCCTTCTGCGTCTCGATGCGCGTCGGCTCCTGCACGCACAGGCGGATCGCGGGGAACAGATGGCGCTGGAAGTTGCCGCGCAGCAGCGAGAAATAGCTGCGCGCCGCGCCTTCGATGCGGACCGGCAGGATCGTGGCGGCGGCCTTCGCGGCGATGAAGCCCGGGCCGTCGTAGGTCTTCATGAGGTTGCCCGTCGTGGTGACGCGGCCCTCGGGGAAGATCAGCACGGGGCGCCCGGTCTCGAGCAGGCGGATCACCGACTTGAGTTCCATCGGGTTGTTCTGGTCGATGGCCACGTAGTCGATCAGGCGGAGCACGAGCAGCCGGAACAGGCGGTTGTGCGTGGCCGACGCATAGACGACCACCAGCGGGCGCTGCGGCAGGAAAAGACTCAGCAGCAGTTCGTCCAGGAAGGACTCATGGTTGGCGACGATCAGCAGGCGTTCGGCCCGCACCTGCGGGTTGCCGTGGATGCGCAGGCGGAACACGAGGCGCAGCGCGACGCGCAGGCACGCCTTGAGGAAGGGTTTCAGCATGGAGTCTCCACGGTCCGGCGCCTCGGCGGTCATGCCTGCTCGGCCCACTGCTTGAGGGTCACGTAGTCGGTCTTGCCCGAGCCCAGCACCGGCAGCTCGTCGACGACGATGAGCTTGCGCGGCACGGCGATCTCGGGCCAGCCGCTCGCGCGCGCGGCCGCCAGCAGGCGATCGCGCGTGAGCGTGGCATCGGTGGTGTAGAGCAGGATGTTCTCGCCGCGCGACACGTCGGGCTGGCTCGTGGCCGCGTGCAGGCCCTGTTCGGAGGCCTGCGTGGCCATGCGCTCGACGACTTCGAGCGAGATCATCTCGCCGGCCACCTTGGCGAAGCGCTTGAGGCGGCCGACGATGTAGAGGAAACCGTCGTCGTCGATGTCCACGATGTCGCCCGTGGAATACCAGCCACGCCCCACTTCCGAGGCCGGCGGCTCGAGCGCGCCGGGCTTCTCCGCGCGCAGATAACCGCTCATGAGGTTGGGGCCGGTCACGTGCAGCGCGCCGCCCGTGGCCACGCCGGGCACGGGCACGAGGCGGGCCTGCATGCCCGGCAGGAGCTGGCCGACCGATCCGGTGCGGTAGGCCATGCGCGTGTTCACGGCCAGCACGGGTGCGGTCTCGGTGGCGCCGTAGCCTTCGAGGATGCGGATGCCGAACTTCTCGAACCAGGTGCTGCGCACGCTCTGGGCCAGTTTCTCGGCGCCGGCGATGACATAGCGCAGGCGGTAGAAATCGTAGGGGTGGGCGTGCTTGGCGTAATTCGAGAGGAAGGTGCTCGTGCCCAGCAGGATCGTGCAGTTGCGGTCATAGACCAGCTCCGGGATCACGCGGTAGTGCAGCGGCGACGTATACAGGAACACCTTTGCGCCCGTGATCGCCGGCAGCAGGCCGCCCGCCGTGAGGCCGAAACAGTGGAACAGCGGCAAGGCGTTGAGGAGCTTGTCCTCGGTGGAAAAATCCACCACCGCGCGGATCTGCGAAATGTTTGCGAGCAAGGCGCGATGCGACAGCACCACGCCCTTCGGCT
The DNA here is from genome assembly GCA_031119555.1 of Candidatus Dactylopiibacterium sp. Lineage (GTDB taxonomy): Bacteria > Pseudomonadota > Gammaproteobacteria > Burkholderiales > Rhodocyclaceae > Uliginosibacterium. The sequence goes on along the minus strand of JAVHXQ010000023.1, from coordinate 46,051 downwards.
TGCCTTCGGAGCCCGAGGTGAACAGCACCGCGGCCGGGTCCTCGGCGTGCGCCGAAGGCACCGCCAGGCTGGGGAAGCGCAGGGCCCAGAGCATCAGCCAGGCCTTGTCCCAGGCGCTCATCTCGCCGCGCAGGTCTTCCAGATAGATGATCTCGTGCCGCTCGGCGAGCACCGCGAGCTTGTCCTCGAGCTTGGCCTGCTCGACGAAGGCCCGCGAGGTGACGATGCGGCGCAGCGTGGCTGCCTCGCAGGCCGCGAGCATGCCTTCCGCGCCCGAGGTGTAATTCATCATGGCCGGCACGCGGCGGAAGGCCGAGAGGCCGAAGATCAGGCCCAGCGTGGGCGCCAGATTGGGCAGCAGCACCCCCACGCGCTCGCCCTCGGCGCACTTGCGGCTGACGAGGCGGCCCAGCGCGAGCGCCATCTTGAGCAGGTCGCCATAGGTGTACTCGATCTGCTTGATGTCCTCGACCAGATGCCAGCGGCGGCCGTGGATGGAGATCGCCGAGCACAGCGCCTCGAACAGCGTCTGCTTCGGGTCGCTCGCGAAGATCATCTCCTGCATCAGCCGGCGCATCGATTCGCCCAGGCGGCGGCGCCGTTCGCGCGCGCTGCCCTCGGCGGGCCAGTCGATGCGCGTCGTGGGCTGCACGCTGATCGTGATGCGCGGAAACAGTTGGTGCGGATGCTGACCGGACAGGCGCGAGAAGTACGTCCGCGCGGCGCCGTCGATGCGTACCGGAAGGATCGTGGCGCCCGTGCGCGCGGCCACGAAGGCCGGCCCGTCGTAGGTCTTCATGAGGCTGCCCGTGGTGGTGATGCGCCCCTCGGGGAAGATCACGACCGGGCGGCCGCTGTTGATGAGGCGGATCACCGATTTCATGCCCATCGGGCTCGTCGGATCCACCGTCAGGTGATCTACCGTGCGCAGCAGCACGCGGAAGAACAGACTGCGCGTGGTGCCCGTATGCACGACGAAGACCGGCTCCATGGGCAGCGTGATGCCCAGCAGCAGGCCGTCCAGGAAGGACTCGTGATTGGCGATGATCAGCAGCCTGCTCGAAGCCACGTTGGCATTGCCCCGCACTTCGATGCGGAACAGGACGCGGCAGATCAGGCGCAGGGCGATGAGTCCGATGCGTTTCGCTGGGCTCATGGTTTCCATCCTATGGTGATTCGGCGGCCCCCGCCGGGCGGGACGCGGACAAGGGGCGGACTTTAGCGCAATCCGCGTGGCGGGACCCCTGGCTGGCGCAACGAATTGCATGCCCGTGGGCTGGGGTGAGGGAAAAACGTTGCAAATCGTTCCGCATCCGACCGGGGCAAACAGCGTGCGTTGCCGCGTCATGGCGGTGCCGGAACGGGAGAAATGCCGGCGCAAAGGCCGGGCCGCTATCCCGGCGTGTGTCTCAAAGCGGAGGAGGGTTGATGTGGCTCAATCCGAAATGTGATGGTGTGTTGTTCTGGCGCAACGGCGCGGCGCAAAATCCGGCGTGACAGGCGTGCTGGGCGAAAACCCGGATGTCGCATGGCACGGGCCTTGCAGGCACTTTGCTAGGCGACTGGCATAGGGGTTTGTCGCGGCGCACCACAATTGACTTGCGCAGGGGGGGCTCCTAACATGGTGCAGTTAATTCGGCGCCATCCCCCTTCATCGCAAAAGATGTTCAAGCTTGTCGGATTGCAATTCCTGCTGGCCATCCTCTGCATGTTCGTGGGCTTCAGCCTGTCGGGGTGGATAGCCGGCGTATCGGCCGGCCTCGGCGCCGCCGTCTACTGCCTGCCGACGCTCGTGTGCGTGCTCTACCTCGCACGCGGCAGCCGTCGTCCGGGAGGGGCGAAAGCCCATCATGTTTTTGTCGGGGAGGCGATCAAGATCGCCCTCGCGCTGGCGGCGATGATGATCGTCAGCGCGAAGTTCCCGGGTGTCAGCTGGCCCGCGTTCATCGCGGGACTGATCGTGACTTTGCAGGCGAATTTTTTTGCGTTATTGGTGAGATCCTGACATGGCTGCAGAAAACGAAGCCGCTCAGCATGGCATGAGCGCCGGTGAATACATCTCCCACCACCTGACTTACTTCAACGGCACGGGCGGCAAGCAGCAGGCCCTCATCGACTGGGGCGTCATCAATTACGACACGCTCTTCTTCTCGGTCGTGCTGGCGGTGCTCGGCGGCTTCGTGCTGTGGCTTGCCGCGCGGCGCGCGACCGCGGCCACCCCGGGGCGCTTCGTGGGCGCCATCGAAATGCTCATCGAGATGGTCGCCGACCAGGCCAAGGGGCTGATCCACAGCGCCGAATCGCGCCGTTTCGTCGCCCCGCTCGCGCTGACCATCTTCGTCTGGGTGTTCCTGATGAACGCCATGGACTTCCTGCCGCTCGACCTGCTGCCCAACCTCTGGGCGGGGGCCTATGCCGCGGCGGGGCATGATCCCCATCACGCCTATCTGCGCGCCGTCCCCACGGCCGACATCAACGCCACGATGGGCATGGCCCTCACGGTGCTGCTGATCTGTCTCTATTACAACGTGAAGATCAAGGGCCTCGGCGGCTGGGCGCACGAACTCGTCTCCGCGCCGTTCGGCACCAGCCGGAATCCGCTGTTCGCGTTGCTGCTGGGTTTCGTCAACCTCGCCATGCAGCTCATCGAGTTCTGCGCGAAGACCCTTTCGCACGGCATGCGGCTGTTCGGCAACATGTTCGCGGGCGAACTGATCTTCATGCTCATCGCGCTCATGGGCGCGACCTGGACGGGCCTGAACGCTCCCAGCGTGTTCATGTGGCTGGGCCATATCGTCGCGGGCTTCGCCTGGGCAGTGTTCCACATCCTCGTGGTGACGCTGCAGGCCTTCATCTTCATGATGCTGACCCTCGTCTACGTGGGCCAGGCTCACGAAGGCCACTGATCCCGCGGGGCCCGCGGCGCGGCTGCGGGCCCGGCTTTCCGGCTTTTCACCCACCTTTGTGTTTCACCCACCATTACATTAACTAGGAGCTGTCATGGAACAACAGTTTGGCCTCATCGCTCTGGCTTGCGGTCTGATCATCGGTCTGGGCGCTGTCGGCGCTTGTATTGGTATCGCCCTGATGGGTGGCAAGTACCTCGAATCGTCGGCCCGTCAGCCCGAGCTGATGAACGCGCTGCAGGTCAAGATGTTCCTGCTCGCCGGCCTGATCGACGCGGCCTTCATCATCGGTACCGGTATCGCCCTCTGGTTCGCCACCTCGACCTTCCTGAAGTAAGCCTTTCCTGAGCGATATCGCAATTCATCATCAAGAAAGGCTAGTGCCGTGAATCTGAACGCTACGCTAATTGCGCAGCTCGTCGTGTTCCTGTTGTTCGTGCTGTTCACCATGAAGTTCGTGTGGCCGCCGATCACCAAGGCGCTCGATGAGCGTGCCCGCAAGATCACCGAAGGACTGGCGGCAGCAGACAAGGCAAAGACGGACCTCTCACTGGCCGAGAAGCGCGTTGGCGAAGAGCTGCGCCGGGCGCGCGAATCTGCGTCCGACGTGCGCGGCGCGGCCGAGAAGCAGGCCGCCCAGATCGTCGACGAAGCCCGCACCCAGGCTGCCGCCATCGTGGCCGCCGCGCGCGAGGCCGCCGAGGACGAAGCCGCGGCCGTTTCGCAGCGCGCCAAGGAAGAGCTGCGCGCCCAGGTGGCCCAGCTGGCCGTCTCGGGTGCCGAGCGCATCCTGCGCCGCGAGATCAATGCCCAGGTCCATGCCGAGCTGCTGTCCAACCTGAAACAGGAACTGAGCTGACCATGGCCGAGAACGTCACGCTTGCGCGCCCCTATGCCGAGGCCGTCTTCGCGCTGGCTCGCGAGGCTGGCGCGCTCGAAACCTGGTCCGGGCTGCTCGGGCGCCTCGCCGACGTCGTCGCCGATGCGCAAGTCCAGGCCTGTTTTGGCAATCCCCTGCTGAGCTCGCAACAAATCACCCGCCTGCTGGTGGAGAGCACGGGCCTGGAGGTGTCGGCCGAGGCGGACAATTTCGTGCAGCTGCTGGTCGAGAACGACCGCGCCCAGGTGCTGCCCGAAATCCGCACGATGTTCGAGGAACTGCGCAGCGAACACGAGGGCGTGCGTAACGCCGTCGTGAGCTCTGCCTTCCCGATCGAAGCCGATGCCCTCGCCACCCTGACCTCCGACATCGAGGCCTTCTTCAAGTCGAAGGTCCGCGTGAGCGTCGTGCTGGCGCCCGAACTCATCGGCGGTGTGCGCATCGCCGTGGGCGACGAGGTGATCGACGCCTCGGTTCGCGGCAAGCTCGACTCACTGGCCGCTGCGCTACAGAACTAGGAGCACATTCATGCAACTCAATCCTTCTGAAATCAGCGATCTGATCAAGAGTCGCATTCAGAACCTGCAACTGTCGGCCACCGCACGCAACGAAGGCACTGTCGTGACCGTGACCGACGGCATCTGTCGCGTTCATGGCCTGACCGACGTCATGCAGGGCGAAATGCTGGAGTTCCCGAACAACACCTTCGGCCTTGCGCTCAACCTCGAGCGTGATTCGGTCGGCGCGGTGGTGCTGGGCGACTACACCAACATCTCCGAAGGCGACACGGTCAAGTGCACCGGCCGCATCCTCGAAGTCCCCGTGGGCCCGGAACTCATCGGCCGCGTGGTCGACTCGCTGGGCCAGCCCATTGACGGCAAGGGCCCGATCAACGCCAAGCTGACCGACAAGATCGAGAAGGTCGCGCCTGGCGTGATCTGGCGCAAGTCGGTGTCGCAACCCGTGCAGACGGGCCTGAAGGCCATCGACTCGATGGTTCCCGTCGGCCGCGGCCAGCGCGAACTCATCATCGGCGACCGCCAGACCGGCAAGACTGCGGTGGCCATCGACGCGATCATCAACCAGAAGGGCAAGGACCTCATCTGCGTGTATGTCGCGATCGGCCAGAAGGCTTCGACGATCAACAACGTCGTGCGCAAGCTGCAGGAACACGGCGCGATGGATTACACCATCGTCGTCGCGGCCTCGGCCTCCGACTCCGCCGCGATGCAGTACATCGCCGCCTACGCCGGCTGCACGATGGGTGAATATTTCCGCGACCGCGGCCAGGACGCGCTGATCGTCTATGACGATCTGACCAAGCAGGCCTGGGCCTATCGCCAGATTTCGCTGCTGCTGCGCCGTCCGCCGGGCCGTGAAGCCTACCCGGGCGACGTGTTCTACCTGCACAGCCGTCTGCTCGAGCGCGCCGCGCGCGTCAACGAGGAATATGTCGAGAAATTCACCCAGGGTGAAGTCAAGGGCAAGACCGGCTCGCTGACCGCGCTGCCCGTCATCGAGACGCAGGCCGGCGACGTGTCCGCGTTCGTGCCGACCAACGTGATCTCGATCACCGACGGCCAGATCTTCCTGGAGACCGACCTCTTCAACGCCGGCGTGCGCCCCGCCATCAACGCGGGCATCTCGGTGTCGCGCGTCGGTGGCGCGGCCCAGAGCAAGGTCATCAAGAAGCTTTCCGGCGGTATCCGTACCGACCTCGCGCAGTATCGCGAGCTGGCCGCGTTCGCCCAGTTCGCGTCCGACCTCGATGACGCCACGCGCAAGCAGCTCGAGCGCGGCCGTCGCGTCGTGGAAGTGCTCAAGCAGCCGCAATACGCGCCGCTGCCGGTGGCCGAGATGGCCGTCACGCTTTACGCCGTCACGCGCGGGTATGCCGATGACGTCGACGTCAAGCGCATCCTGGCCTTCGAAACGGGTCTGCACCAGTACCTGCGCACCAGCCATGCCGAATTGATGAGCAAGATCGATTCGACCAAGGATCTGGATGCTGATGGCGAAACCGCGCTGAAGGCCGCGATCGTCGAGTTCAAGAAGAGCTGGGCGTAAGCGGGAAGACATCATGGCTGGCGGAAAAGAAATCCGGACCAAGATCAAGAGCGTCCAGAACACGCGCAAGATCACCAAGGCCATGGAGATGGTCGCCGCATCCAAGCGCCGCAAGGCGCAGGAAAAGATGCGGCAGGCTCGTCCCTATGCCGAGAAGGTGCGTCGCCTGGCCGCCAACCTTTCGCACGCCAACCAGACCGACTACCGGCACCCTTTCCTCGAAGCCCGCTCCGAGGTCAAGGGTATCGGCCTGGTTCTGGTGACGACCGACAAGGGCTTGTGCGGTGGCATGAACACCAACATCCTGCGGGTGGTCGTCAACAGCATGCGCAAGTGGCAGGACGAAGGCGCCGCCCAGATCGCCGTCACGGCGGTGGGGGCCAAGGGCCTTTCCTTCATGCAGCGCATGGGCGCCAACGTCGTTTCGCGCGTCACGCAGATCGGCGACACGCCGCACCTGGAAAAGCTGATCGGGCCCGTCAAGGTCATGATCGACAAGTACCTCGCGGGCGAGATCGATCGCGTCTATGTGGCCTACACGCGCTTCGTCAACACCATGCGCCAGGAGCCGGTGGTCGAGCAGTTGCTGCCGCTGTCGGGCGAGATCATGGGCGCGCCGTCGCACACTTGGGATTACTTCTACGAGCCCAATCCGCAGACCGTCATCGACGAGCTGCTGCTGCGCTACGTGGAAGCGCTCGTGTATCAGGCGGTCGCCGAAAACATGGCGTCGGAGCAGAGCGCGCGAATGGTGGCCATGAAGGCCGCTTCCGACAATGCAGGCAACGTCATCAAGGAACTCCAGCTGGTCTACAACAAGACCCGCCAGGCTGCGATCACCACGGAGATTTCCGAGATCGTCAGTGGCGCCGCCGCGGTTTGAATCTAGTTTTTGAGGATATGACAATGAGTCAAGGATCCGTTGTTCAGTGTATCGGCGCCGTGGTGGACATCCAGTTCCCGCGTGAAGCCATGCCCAAGGTGTACGAGGCGCTGGTGCTCGACGCCGCCGAAGAGAACGAGCTGGTCGAAAAGGGCCTGACCTTCGAGGTGCAGCAGCAACTGGGCGACGGCGTCGTCCGCACCATCGCCATGGGTTCCTCCGACGGCCTGCGTCGCGGCATGAAGGTCAACGGCACGGGCCGCGCGATCTCCGTCCCCGTCGGTCACGGCACGCTGGGCCGCATCATGGATGTGCTGGGTCGTCCCATCGACGAAGCCGGCGCCATCGCCAGCGACGAGCTGCGTCCCATCCACGCCGCCGCGCCGCGCTTCGACGAACTCTCGCCTTCCGTCGAACTGCTCGAGACCGGCATCAAGGTGATCGACCTGATCTGCCCGTTCGCGAAGGGCGGCAAGGTCGGCCTGTTCGGTGGGGCCGGCGTGGGCAAGACCGTGAACATGATGGAACTCATCAACAACATCGCCAAGCAGCACTCGGGCCTGTCGGTGTTTGCCGGCGTGGGCGAGCGCACGCGGGAAGGCAACGACTTCTATCATGAGATGAAGGAGTCCAACGTTCTCGACAAGGTCGCGATGGTGTTCGGCCAGATGAACGAGCCCCCGGGCAACCGTCTGCGCGTGGCGCTGACCGGCCTCACCATGGCCGAGAAGTTCCGCGACGAAGGCCGCGACATCCTGCTCTTCATCGACAACATCTACCGTTACACCCTGGCCGGCACCGAAGTGTCCGCGCTGCTGGGCCGCATGCCGTCGGCCGTGGGTTATCAGCCCACGCTGGCCGAGGAAATGGGCAAGCTGCAGGAGCGCATCACGTCCACCAAGGTGGGTTCGATCACCTCCATCCAGGCCGTGTACGTGCCTGCGGATGACTTGACCGACCCGTCGCCCGCCACCACCTTCCTCCACCTCGATTCGACCGTGGTGCTCTCGCGCGACATCGCCGCGCTGGGGATCTACCCCGCCGTCGATCCGCTCGATTCCACGAGCCGCCAGCTCGATCCGCTGGTCGTGGGTGAAGAGCACTACTCGGTGGCGCGTGGCGTGCAGCAGACGCTGCAGCGCTACAAGGAACTGCGCGACATCATCGCCATTCTCGGCATGGACGAACTCGCTCCGGACGACAAGCTCGTCGTGGCGCGCGCCCGCAAGATCCAGCGTTTCCTTTCGCAGCCGTTCCACGTGGCCGAAGTCTTCACGGGCTCGCCCGGCAAGTACGTCACGCTCAAGGACACCATCAAGGGCTTCAAGGGCATCGTGGCCGGCGAGTACGACCACCTGCCCGAGCAGGCCTTCTACATGGTCGGCACCATCGAGGAAGCCGTCGAGAAGGCCAAGACGCTGCAGTAAAACGGGAAGAGGTGGAAGGCCAGGCAATACCCGGAGGTCATGCCGCCGGGCGCCGCCGGGCCTTCACCCTTGCCCCTTCAGCTAAGGGATAACACATGGCAATGACCGTACATGTCGACGTCGTCAGCGCGGAAGAGGAAATCTTCTCGGGCCTGGCCGAGCTCGTCTCGCTGCCTGGCGAAGCCGGCGAGCTGGGCATCCTGCCGGGTCACGCGCCGCTGATGACGCGGATTCGTCCGGGCACGGTGCGCATCCGCCTGCCGAACAAGAACGAAGAGGAAGTGATCTTCGTCGCGGGCGGCATGCTCGAAGTGCAGCCGCATCTGGTGACCGTGCTGGCCGACACCGCGATTCGCGGCAAGGACCTGGACGAAGCCAAGGCGCTCGCCGCCAAGCGTCACGCCGAGGAACTCATGGCCACGCGCCAGGAGAGCGTGAATTACGCATCCGCGCAGGCCGAGCTGGCCGAAGCCATTGCGCAGCTCTCCGCGATCGACCGCTATCGTCATCGTTCGCACTGAGTCCGGGCGGGGCAATGCATTGCAGAAAGGCGCCGCAAGGCGCCTTTCCTGCGTTTACGGCGGCGAGCGGCGCGTCGAAGGGGCAGGCCGTGCGGGCGGGAATGACATACGGGATATCCTGAGGTCGCTCGATAGCAGCCGGCGCCCGCGCGCATGCCATGCCTCGCGCCCCGCGGCAGGGCCCGCGAGCGCGAAGCCCGGGCCCGGTCCATGATTCCGCATGCTCCGCAACGCCAGGACGGTTCATGACACACCATGACGGCAGCAAGGGCGCGGACGCGCCGGGCGACAAGACCGGCGCAGACGATGCTTCCGCCACGGGCCTCACGGCGCGTACCGCTCAGGCGAGCGCATGGGTCATCGGCACGCGGCTCGCCACCAAGGGCATCGACTTCTGCAGTCTGCTGATCCTCGCGCGCTTGCTGGGGCCCGAACAGTTCGGGCTCGTGGCCATGGCCATGACGGCGGTGCTGGTCGTCGAAGCGGTGCTGGAACTCCCCCTGAGCACGGCGCTGGTGCGTGTGCGCACGCCCACCGAGGCGATGTTCGACACGGCCTTCACACTGAGCCTGCTGCGAGGCGCTCTCGTGGCTCTGCTGCTGCTGGCCGCGGCCTGGGGGCTGACCCGCTTCTATCATGAGCCCCGCCTGTTCGCGCTGATCTGCACGCTGGCCCTGGCGCCCGTCATGCGCGGACTCGTCAGCCCGCGCATGGTCATCTACGCGCTGCGTTTCGACTTCCGCCGCGAGTTCGTCATGGAGCTGGCGGGCAAGAGCCTGGCCTTCGTGATCGCGGTCGGGGTCGCGTGGCGCACGGGCAGCTACTGGGCGCTCGCGCTGGGAACGGTGACCACGCCGCTCGTGATGATGATCGTCTCGCAGTTCATGGCCCCGCAGCGACCGCGCTGGTGCCTGTCGGAATGGCGGGTCTTCGCCGACATGACGGGCTGGAACACGCTTTCGCAGATCTTCGCGGTGGTGTGCTGGCAGGCGGACCGCATCGTGCTGGGGCGCTACACCAGCCCCGCGGTGCTGGGGCGTTACGGCATCGCGAGCGATCTGGCGAACCTGCCGATGCAGGCCATCGGGCAGCAGGTCATGCGGCCGCTCGCGGTCGCGCTCGTGCAGATCAAGGAACCCGAGCGCGCGCGTCAGGCCTACGCCAAGGCGGCGGCCAGCCTGTTGTTCGCGGTGGCGCCCATGCTGGCCTGCCTGGCGGCTTTCGCCGAGCCCGCCGTGCTCGCCCTGCTGGGTGAGCCGTGGCTGCCGGCTGCGGAGCTGCTGCACTATCTGGCGCTGATCGCGATCCTGGGGCTGGTGGTGGCACCTTCCGCGCCGCTGGCGATGGTGCATGACCGCATGCGGCTCAATACGCTGCGCGTGGCGGGCGAGGCGCTCGTGAAGCTGCCGCTGATGCTGATCCTGGTGCCGCAGTGGCAGGTGCAGGGTGCGCTGGTGGCGCATGCCCTGGGTACGTTCGTGGGCACGGCGATCGCGCTGGGCAACGTGCGCAACCTGATCGGCATCGGCGTCTTCCGTCAGCTGCGTCTGTACGCCCGCACGGCGCTGGCCCTGCTGCCGCTCGCGCTGGCGGCGATCGCGCTCGAGGCGGTGCTGCCCGCGCGCGGCCTGGCGCTGTGGCCGGCGTTGATTCTGAAGGGCGCCGTCTGCGTGGGGCTTTACGTGCTGACCGCGTGGGCCTTGTGGCGCGGTGCGGGCCGCCCGCACGAAGGGGAGGGCTGGCTGTTCCTGGCGCTGGAGGCGCGCGCGCGTCAGCTCGTGAGCCGCCGCGGCGCGCGCTGAGGGCTCAGTCCCAGCTCAGGGCGCCCCCCGTCTGATACTCGGTGACGCGCGTTTCGAAGAAGTTCTTCTCCTTGCGCAGGTTGGCCTGCTCGTCGAGCCAGGGCAGCACGTTCTCGGCGCCGGGGAAGGGCTCGGCCACGCTCAGCTGACGCGCGCGGCGGTTGGCGATGAAGCGGAACTGCTTGCGGTGCAGATCGGCCGAGTAGCCGAGGATGGGTTCGCGCAGGATGTAGCCGGCATAGCCGGATTCGGCGGCCTCGGCTTCTTCCCAGAGGTCCTGCACGACGCGCGGGTCGAGCTTGAGGTTTTCTTCCTTGAGCAGTTCGCGCACCACGCGGATGCCGAAGGCGCAGTGCAGCACCTCGTCACGCATGATGTACTGGAGCTGCTCGGCGGTGCCCTTCATGAGGCCGCGGCGCTGCAGGGCGAAGATGGGCGTGAAGCCGTTGTAGAACCAGCAGCCTTCGAAGATGCCGCCGAAGAAGAGGTAGGAGAGCGCGAACTCGTGCAGGTTGTCGCGGTTCGTGAGGTCGAAATCCGAACGCAGCACGCGCTCGAGCCGGCGATTGGCGAGCGCGATCTTGGCGTGGATCTCGGGCACCACGCGGTAGCGGTTGTAGATCTCCTGCTGATCGATGCCCAGGGTTTCGATGCAGTGCTGGTAGGTCCAGGTGTGCAGGGCTTCTTCATAGACCTGACGCGCCTGGTAGATCTGCAGTTCGGGTGCGCTCATCTTTTCCATGACCGCCAGGCCGATGTTGCGCATGGCGAGGATGTCCGAGGTGGTCAGGTAGGCGAGCACGTTCTCGAACACGTGACGCTCGGCGCTCGTGAGCTTGTGGTTGTAATCGTGCACGTCCTGGGCCATCGAGATTTCGAGCGGCGTCCAGTGGTTGCGGTTGGCATTGAGGAAGAATTCCCACGCCCACGGGTACTTGAAGGGCGCGAGCTGGTTGATGTCGGCCTGGCCGCCGACGATGCGCTTGTCCTCGGCGCGCACGGGCGCGAGCGCGGGGCGCGCGGCCGTGCCGGCGTGTGCGCTGGCCAGCGGCGCGTCGGAAAAATCGAGCGGTGCGTTCATTACTGGCAGGCCTCGCAATCGGGGTTGTCGATGGAGCAGAACTTGGGCTCCGGCGCGGGCGCGGTGACGGCTTCGACCGGGGCGCTGGTTTTTTCCATCGCGGTCGCACCCAGCGTGCGCAGGTAGTAGGTGGTCTTGAGGCCGCGCTTCCAGGCGAGCTTGTAGATCTCGTCGAGCTTGCGGCCCGACGGCGCGGCCAGATACAGGTTCAGCGACTGGGCCTGGTCAATCCATTTCTGGCGCCGCGCCGCGGCTTCGATGAGCCACACCGGATCGATCTCGAAGGCGGTGGCGTAGCGCGCCTGGATTTCGGCCGGGATGCGGTCGATGCGCGAGAGCGAGCCGTCGAAGTACTTGAGGTCGGCGATCATGACCGAATCCCACAGGCCGAGCGCCTTGAGGTCTTGCACGAGGTATTCGTTGACGACCGTGAACTCGCCCGAGAGGTTGGATTTGACGTAAAGGTTCTGGTAGTCGGGCTCGATGCAGGCGGAGACGCCGATGATGTTCGAGATCGTGGCCGTGGGGGCGATCGCCACGCAATTGGAGTTGCGCATGCCATGGCGCGCGATGCGGTCGCGCAGGGCGTCCCAGTCGAGGGTGCTGCGGCGGTCGACCTCCACGGCCTCGCCGCGTCCCTGCTCGAGCAGGCCGACCGAATCGAGCGGCAGGATGCCGCGGTCCCACAGGCTGCCCTGGTAGCTGGAATACACGCCGCGTTCCTCGGCCAGCTTGCTGGAGGCTTCGTAGGCGAGGTAGCAGACGGCTTCCATCGAGCGGTCGGCGAAGGCGACCGCCTCGTTGGAGGCGAACGGCAGACCCATGCGGTGCAGGCAGTCGGTGTAGCCCATGATGCCCATGCCGACCGGGCGGTGGCGCAGGTTGGAATTGCGTGCCTTGGGCGTGGCGTAGAAGTTGATGTCGACGACGTTGTCGAGCATGCGCATGGCGGTGCCGATGGTGCGCGCAAGCTTGGCCTGGTCGAGCGCCCATTGCCCCGGCTGGCCTTCGACGGGCACGAGGTGCGCGGGCAGGTTCACGGAACCGAGGTTGCAGACCGCGGTTTCGCTATCGGACGTATTGAGCGTGATCTCGGTGCAGAGGTTGGAGCTATGCACCACGCCCACGTGCTGCTGCGGCGAGCGCAGGTTGCAGGCGTCCTTGAAGGTGATCCAGGGGTGGCCCGTCTCGAACAGCATGGTGAGCATCTTGCGCCACAGCTGCACGGCCGGGATGCGCTTGTGCAGCTTGAGCTCGCCGCGCGCGGCCTTCTCTTCGTACGCCACGTAGGCCGTGCGGAACTCGGCGCCGAACTTGTCGTGCAGATCGGGCACGTCGGAGGGCGAGAACAGCGTCCAGTCCTCGCCGGCGATGACGCGCTGCATGAACAGGTCGGGAATCCAGTTGGCCGTGTTCATGTCGTGCGTGCGGCGGCGCTCGTCGCCGGTGTTCTTGCGCAGCTCGAGGAACTCTTCGATGTCGAGGTGCCAGCTCTCCAGGTAGGCGCACACCGCCCCCTTGCGCTTGCCGCCCTGATTCACGGCCAGCGCCGTGTCGTTGACGACCTTCAGGAAGGGGATCACGCCCTGGCTCTTGCCGTTGGTGCCCCGGATGCGCGCACCGAGCGAGCGCACGGGCGTCCAGTCGTTGCCGAGCCCGCCGGCGTACTTCTGCAGCAGGGCGTTCTCCTTGACGGCCTGGTAGATGCCGTCGAGATCGTCCTCCACCGTCGTGAGGTAGCACGACGAAAGCTGGGAGTGGCGCGTGCCGCTGTTGAACAGCGTGGGCGTGCTGCTCATGAAGTCGAAACTCGCCAGCAGCTCGTAGAACTCGATGGCGCGCGCCTCGCGGTCGATCTCGTTGAGCGCGAGACCCATCGCCACGCGCATGAAGAAGCTCTGCGGCAGCTCGATGCGGCGCTCGTCGATGTGCAGGAAGTAGCGGTCGTACAGGGTCTGCAGGCCCAGGTAGTCAAAGCGCAGGTCATTGTCCGAGCGCAGGGCGGCGGCCAGCCGGGGCAGGTCGTATTCGGCGAGTCGCGGGTCCAGCAGGCCGGCCTTCACGCCTTCGCGGATCAGGTCCGGGAAGGCTTCCGTCAGGCGTTCGCCCTGCGCGGTCAGGCCGAGATCGTCGCCCAGCACCTCCACGCTCACGCTGCGCAGCAGCAGGCGCGCGGCGACCTTGCTGTAGGCCGGGTCCTGCTCGATCAGCGTGCGTGCCGCCAGGATCAGCGACTGGCGCACGGCATTCAGCGCGACGCCGTCGTAGAGGTTGTGCAGCGCGTGTTCGAGCACCGTCTGCGCGGACACGTCGGCGAGGCCATGACAGGCTTCGCGGATCTGTTCGAGCAGGCCGGCTTCGTCGAGCGGGCGCGACACGCCGCCGTCGGTCACGGTGAGGCGCGCCGGGCTGCCGGCCGGGCTTGCGGCCTGGGTCGCCGCGCGCTCGGCCGCGCGCTTCTCGCGGTAGAGCACGTAGGCCCGCGCCACGTCATGCTGGCCAGCGCGCATGAGCGCCAGCTCGACCTGATCCTGGATGTCTTCGATATGCAGCGTGCCGCCGCCCGGCAGACGGCGCGTGAAGGCCTCGATCACGTTCTGCGTGAGGCGCGCGACGAGATCGCGCTGGCGTGCGGAAGTCTGGCTCTCGCTGCCCTCGACCGCGATGAAAGCCTTGCCGAGCGCGATCGCGATCTTCTCCGGGGTGAAGATGGCAATGCTGCCATCGCGGCGGATGACTTCGAAGGATTGCGTCGGGGTGGCGGTGACGAGGCTGTCTTCCGGACGGCTGAGGACTTGCATGCTGGGCTCCCTGTTGCTGGCGCGGGATGGCGGCAGGAAAGCAGGGGCGGCGGAAGACTCCGCAGCGTCAGACCCTGACGGGCCCGCTTTCACGAACAGCCTGGAAGCACCCCGCTCCGGGTTGAGAATGCCGCCTCGCCCGGACGGGCTGGCGGCATCGGTTTCATCGCGATGGCGGGGCGCCAACCCTGGCTCGCTGCGGAGCGGACGATGCGCGGGTGGCGGCTCTGTGAATCCCCGGCGGGGAACCATCGTGAGCTGAACTCTAACCCCGGATTTGATCTGGCGCAAGTTTCGAGCCCCTACCCGTAGTGGCAAATCGCATATACACCACTACATATAGTGTTATCCGTGCCGGGGCGCTCAACGGCTCACGTGCCGCTCCAGCGCGTCGAGACGCGCTTCCAGGCGGGCGCGCAGCGCGGCGAAGCGCGCGACCTCGTCGCGGCCGACCAGCGGCGCCGAGGGGCCGCGCAGGCGTTCGGCGGCGGCCTCTGCCAGACGCCGGCCCGAGACCAGCCCCTGCCGGCCCGCCTGTCCCAGTCCTCGGGCAAGGCGGTGTGCGAGTACGTCGCCCAGACGCGGCGCGAGCCAGGCGGCAAGATCAGGGCGCAGGTGCTCGATGAGCGTTGCCAGGGTTTCGGCGAAGCCCGCATGTCCTTCGATGCGTGCGGCGTGGCGCAGGGCCTCGGGGCCCGCGGAGAGCCGCCCCAGCGCTTCGGCGGGTACCCGGATGGAAACGTCGGGCCGCACCGTGGGGGCCGTCGCGAGCAGGCGTCCTTCGGCTGACACCGTGAAGCGCAGCGGCCAGCCCGCGAGCTCCAGCAGCGCGGTCTGCCCCGCGTGGGGCCGCAGCAGGGCCCCCGCCCACGGTTCGGCGGCGAGCAGGCGGTTGAGCAGGGCGAGGGTCAGGTCGGCGAACATGGCGGGCCCGGAAAGCAAAATGGCCACCAGAATACTCTGGTGGCCATTGCCCGAACAATCGGTCAGGCGGAGGTCAGGAGACCTGCTGGATTCCCGCGAGCACCCAGCCGCGGTTGCCGTCGACGGGCTTGGCGAGGTGCCACACTTCGTCGAAGGCTTCGGGGGCGGAGCCCGCCTCTTCACGCAGGGAGCCGGAGTAACGCACGCTGGCGATGTACTGGCCGCGCTCCTCGACGACTTCCAGCACTTCGGCGTTGAGCACGATCACGTCGGTCTTCTGCTTGTGCCCACCCCGCTCGTCGATGCCCAGCTTGATCTCCGCGAACACCTCGGGCGAGGTGAAGTCGCGGATGTCCGCCAGATCGCCGGCATCGTTCGCCGCCTGGAGGCGGATGAAATTAAGCTTGGCCTGACGCTCGAACGAAGCGATGTCGAAGCCGGCCGGGAAATGCCCGTCTTCGGCCGCCGCCGCGCTGGCGGTTGTGCCGTAAGCCTGCGGAGCGGCCTGCTCGCGAGCCATCGGACGCACGTTGTCATGACCCGCGCCGGCGTAGGCCGGTTGGGATTGCGCGGGGCGGGCGCCACCCATGAAGCGGCGCAGCAGCGCGATCACGACGACCACGGCGAGAATGGCGAGCAGGATGCCGGCGAACTCGGCGCCCACGCCCAGGTGCGAAAGCAGCGCGGCGATGCCCAGCCCGGCGGCGAGGCCGGCGAGCGGCGCGGCCCATTTGCGCCAGCCGCTGGCTTGCTGCGCGGCGGCTGCGCCGGGGGCGCCCTGACGCGCGGCAGCGGCCGGTGCGGCCTGTTGCTGCGGCGTGGCGGCCGGCGGCGTGGCCTGACGCTGCATCGGAACCTGACGCTGGATGCCGGTGCTGCGACCGCCACCGATGCGCTTGGCCTCGGCGAACTCGATGCTCATGCCGGTCAGCGCCGACACGACGGCGATGGACAGAAGGAATTTCTTGATCATGGGGCGACTCTTCTCGGTGTACGCGCACGGAATCGGCGCGGGCAGAGCTTTGAACGCCGCGCGTGCCGAAAGTTTCAGGGGGCGCGCGGCGGGGAGGGCGGTCCGTGCGGACCTGCCCGCACGGTCTTCAGGGACGCAGCTTGTAGCCGCGATGCAGCGCCACTGCGCCGGCGGCGAGGTTGAAGTACTCCACGCGCTCCAGTCCGGCCGCTTCGAGCATGGCCGCCAGCGTGGGCTGGTCCGGGTGCATGCGGATCGATTCGGCCAGGTAGCGATAGCTTGCGGCGTCCTTCGCCACTTTCTCGCCCAGCCACGGCAGCACCTTGAAGGAGTACAGATCGTAGGCCTTCGAAAGGGGCTGCCAGATCCTGGAGAACTCGAGCACCAGCAGCCGTCCGCCCGGGCGCAGCACGCGGCGCATCTCGGCCAGCGCCGCGTCCTTGTGGGTCATGTTGCGCAGGCCGAAGGCGACCGTGACGAGGTCGAAGTGGTTGTCCGGGAACGGCAGCTTCTCGGCGTCGCACTGCGCCACCGGCAGCAGCAGGCCGTGGTCAACGGTGCGGTCGCGCCCCACCGAGAGCATCGCGTGATTGATGTCGGTGAGCCAGACCTGGCCCGTCCGGCCGGCGCGCCGCGCGAAGGCGAGCGAGAGGTCCGCCGTGCCGCCGGCCACGTCGAGCACGCGCTCGCCGGGGCGCACGTTGGCGAGTTCGACGGTGAAACGCTTCCACAGCCGGTGCATGCCCGCCGACATGAGGTCGTTCATCACGTCGTAATTGCCGGCCACCGAAGAGAACACGCCGCGCACGCGGCCGGCCTTTTCGTTTTCGGCCACCTGTTCGTAGCCGAAGTGGGTCGTCTTGTCGTTCATGGAAGTGGCTTTCAGTGTTTGCCGCAGCCCTGGCGCGGGGCCGGGCGAAGGTGTTCGGGAACGGGCGCGGCGGGGTCGCGGTGCGCGCCTTCGGCCGCCAGCCGCGCGAGGTAGTCGGCCCACAGCGTGTCATGGTCGCGCGCGAGCGTGTAGAGGTGATCCCAGGAGTACAGACCGCTGTCGTGGCCGTCGGAGAACACCAGCTTCACGGCGTATTGCCCGACGGGCTCGATGGCGGTGAGGCTGACGTCCCGCTTGCCGGTCTGCAGGACTTCCTGGCCGGGGCCATGGCCGCGCACTTCGGCGGAAGGCGAGAACACGCGCAGGAACTCGTGCGTGAGCTCGGCCTCGAGTCCATCGTCGAAACGCAGGCCCAGCGTGCGGCGGCGTTCGTGCAGCGTGATCTCTAGGGGCAGGGGCGTGGAGGGCGTCAGGCCGGCCATGGCGGGTTCAGCGGCGGTTGCGGGGGTGAGGTGGGATGATACCCGCCGGGGCCGCGCGCGGGGCCTTCTCCCGAGCGGGCATGTTGCAGCCAGCTTACGTGTCATGAAACGGTCACCTCCTCGCAATACACTTCAGCCTCGCCCAGACGAACCCGCACGGAACGCATATGCCCGCCAACATCCTGATCGTGGAAGACGAGCCGGCCATCCAGGAGCTCATTGCCGCCAACCTGACCCGTGCCGGACACGCCGTGATGCGTGCTTCCGACGCCGAGACCGCGCAGCGGCTCGTGCGTGACGCACTGCCCGACCTGATCCTGCTGGACTGGATGCTGCCCGGAGCCTCGGGTGTAGAATTCGCGCGCCGTCTGCGCGCCGAGGAACGCACGCGCGGCATTCCCGTCATCATGCTGACGGCCCGCAGCGAGGAACAGGACAAGGTCATGGGGCTGGACATTGGCGCCGACGATTACGTGACCAAGCCGTTCTCGCCCCGCGAGCTGGTCGCGCGCATCAAGGCCGTGCTGCGCCGTCGCGCGCCGCAGGCCACCGAAGACGTGGTGGAGGTCGGCGGGCTGCGCCTCGATCCGGCCACGCACCGCGTCACGGCGGGCGGCGAGTCCGTGAGCCTGGGCCCGACCGAGTTCCGCCTCCTGCATTTCCTGATGACCCACGCGGAGCGCGTGCACTCGCGCGCGCAGTTGCTGGACCAGGTGTGGGGCGATCATGTGTTCGTCGAGGAACGTACCGTGGATGTGCACATCCGTCGTCTGCGCAGCGCGCTGGAAGCCAGCCGGCACGATCGCCTGATCCAGACCGTGCGCGGCAGTGGTTACCGCCTTTCGACCGAAGTGCCGGCCGTGGCCGCGGACTGAGGAGATCGCGTATTTTTCCCGGAAGATATATCAGGGTCGCCACCGGCCTGACGCTCACGGGCCTGTGCGTGGCCGGCGGCCTGGCGGCGTTCGTGGTCGGCGTGGAAGAGGCGCTGGGCGGTCTGCTGGTCGTGCTGCTGCTGCTCCTCCTGCATCACCATCGCAACATGGGCCGCGTCGCAAGCTGGGCGCGCGAGCCGGCCGGCGCGCCGGTGCCGCGCAGCTTCGGCGCCTGGGATTATCTTTTCGCGAGTCTGGCGCGGCGCGAGCGCGAGTCGCTCGAACAGCACGCGCGGCTCACGCGCAATCTCAAGCGGTTCCGCGAAGCCACCCAGGCGCTGCCCGACGGCGTGATCTACCTCACGCGCCAGCGCACCATCGAATGGGTGAACGCGGCCGCCGCGAGCTATTTCAATCTCGATGCCGAGCGCGACCTGGGCCGCGCCGTGACGTCGCTGGTGCGCGAGCCGGCCTTCGTCCATTGTCTGGACCACGGCATCCGGGAGCCCGTCGTGCTGCGCGGAGGCCATCATGAAGGGCTCACGCTCGAGGTGCAGGTGATCCCCTTCGGCGAGGGCCAGGAACTCGTGCTGGCGCGCGACATCACGCAGCTCGAGCGCCTGGACATGATGCGGCGCGATTTCGTCGCCAACGTGTCGCACGAGCTCAAGACGCCGCTGACCGTTGTCAATGGCTTCGTCGAGACGCTGCTCGACGCCGGCGAGGAGTTCTCGGCGGCCGACCGCCAGCACTTCCTCTCGCTCATGCTCGAGCAGTCGCTGCGCATGCAGCGTCTTGTCGACGACCTGCTCACGCTGTCTTCGCTGCAGGCCGCCGAGCTGCCGCGCGGGGAGGAAGTCGTCGATTCCGCCGCGCTGCTCGCGAGCGTGCTCGAAGAGGGCGAGGCGCTCTCCGCCGGGCGTCACCGCCTCACGCTCGCCAGCAGCGGGCCGGCGCTGCTCGTGGGCAGCCAGCGCGAGCTCTACAGCGCGTTCTCGAATCTGGTCAGCAATGCCGTGCGCTACACGCCCGAGGGCGGCAAGGTGGCGCTGTGCTGGGCGGCGGATGCCGATGGCGGCGCGAGTTTCAGCGTGCAGGACGACGGTATCGGCATCGAGCCGCAGCATCTGGGGCGGCTGACCGAGCGCTTCTACCGCGTCGACCAGGGACGTTCGCGCAACTCGGGCGGAACGGGGCTGGGGCTCGCGATCGTCAAGCATGTGCTCACGCGCCATGGAGCCCAGCTCTCGATCACGAGCCAGCCCGGCGAGGGCTCCAGCTTCACGGCGCGCTTTCCGCCGCGCCGCGTGCGCGAGCGCGCCTGAATCAGGCGGCGTCCTCGCGCTCGAACACGACGCGGTCGAAATTCGCGCCCCGCGAAACCAGCCGCGCAAGGCGCGCCTGCCAGGGTTGTTCCCCGCGCACTTCCACGCGCCGCCCCGCCACGTACCAGCCGGCCGGCAGGATCAGCGTCGGCTCGGTCTTGAGCGCGGCCACGCCGGGCACCAGGAAGCCCAGCCGGTAGCGCTCGTTGCCGCCGCGCTGCGGATCGGCCAGACGCACCGGCAGCACGGTCGGCGGGCCCGGCAGCAGTGCCAGGCCGCAGGCCAGCTCGCCGGAGCGGCGATACTTGATCCAGCTGATCTCGGCGAGCCGCATGCGCTCGCTGCGGCCCGCATGCACGCCGACCAGCTGGCGGTGCTCGAGCCGCGCCGTGCCTTCCTGGCGCACGAGGCGGAAGCCGGTGACCGACTGGTCGCGCACCTCCCACGGTTCCAGCACGTACCCCAGCTGCAGGGCCTGCTCTTCGAGCTCGGCGGTGTCGTTGCCGACGCGCTCGACGCGTTCGCCCAGCGTGAGGATGGCCATCGTGCGGCTGAAGTCGTTGAAGCGTGCCTGCGCCTCGTCGGGCTGCGTGAACGGCCGGCCGGTCAGGAAAAACGCGATCCCGCCCGGGTCGGTGCAGAGACGCACGCGGCCCTGCGCGGCCCGGCGCGGAAACTTGCGCCCGGTGGCGGCGCGGCCCCAGGGGCGATACAGCGAGACGAGCAGGCGCGCGCTGGCGGGCTGCACGCAGTCGTCGCCCAGCCCCAGCGAGGTCGGCGAGATGCCTTCCTTGAGCTGGGCCACGACGCCCTGGATATGCGAGGCCAGGCGCGCGTTCTGCAGCGTGCGCAGGTCGGGGCGGCGCGCCGGCGCATCGTCCGGGCGCAAGCCGTGGTCGGCGTCCGTGTCGAGCACATAGACCTGCCCGGGCGTTTCCGCCTCGCCGGTCCGCAGGCTGCAGTAGGGGGCGAACCGCTGCGCCCAGCGCATCGTCCAGTGCAGCTCGCGCGGGCTGCGTCCGTAGGGGCTGGAGACGTCGAGCAGCAGCATCGCGACGTAGGCCTCCAGCGGGCTTTGCGCGCCCCAGGTTTCGTTGAGCGCGTCGGGTACGCGGATCTGCACGACGCCCGCGCGCTCGGCGGCCACGAAGAGGCGGTGCAGTTCAAGCCAGAAATCGGGCGGGATCTCCTGGCGCGCGCGCAGGTATTCGCTCATCGCGAGCGCCTGGTAGCTCAGGCGGCGCTGCGCGAACAGCGCGTGACGATCCTCGAGGCCGGCGTCCGCCGCGCGCTGGGCGATGAAGCTGTAGTTGCTGCCCATGAGCTGCCACAGGCGCACCACCTGCTCCAGCGCACCGGATTCCGCGCCGGTCGGTGGCAGCGGCCGCGAGGCGTACCGGCGGGCGAGTTCGCCCAGCACGTAATGCAGCGTGGCGCGCGCGTTCTCGATCACCTCAAGGTGCTGGGCGGGCGCGAGTGCCGCGATGGCCATGCCTTCGAGCAGTTCCTGCAGACGCTCGCGGGCGGCGCCCAGATCGGTCACGTTGATGCGTTCGAGCAGGGCCTGGCATTGCAGGGCCTGGTTGAAATCGGTGTTGCCCGGAATCCGAGTGGCCATGAGGTTCATGTGCCGCGTCCTTGTCTTGATGTCGCGGGGAAGCGCGGCCCGTGCGGATCGGGCCGGCATTGCGTGCGAGGTCGCGGGCGGGCCCCCTGCCTCGGCCCTCTGCGGGGCCTGGAGGCAGTATCGGACGCGGTTCGCGCCATGCCCAAGACCAAACCGCCAAAAGCGTGAAAATCGTCACGCTGCCCGGCCGTGGGCGACGGCTCAGCCGGCGCCGACTTCGCAGAAGGCGGAGAAGGTTTTCTCGAAGAGTTCGCGCGGCAGGTCGTTCACGATGAACACCAGGCGGCTGCGACGATCGTCGTCGGGCCAGGCCGGCAGGTGCGTGTCGGGGTAGCGCTCGTGCTGCACGGCGTGGATCACGCGCGGCGCGGCTTCGCCTTCGACCGCCAGCAGGCCCTTGACGCGCAGCAGGCGGTCGCCGACCACGGACTGCAGCGTATCCAGCGCCCGCGAGAAATCGCCCGCGCGCAGCGGCTCGTCGAAATGCAGGACGTGGCTCTTCACCGCCTCGTCGTGCAGCGCGGCCGGCGCGGCGCGCCCGAACACCCCCTGCCGCGCGGCCAGGCGCTGCTGTTCCAGAATCGCCGCCTCGCCTAGCCAGCGCGCCACGTCCGGGGTCTTGCCGTCCGGCTGGTAGAGGCCCAGGCCATCGAGCAGGCCGGCCGGGGCGCGCGCGGGCTCGGCCTGCAGCCGCGTGGCGCCGGGGTTGAGCGCCGCCACGCGCTCTTCGGCCTCCGCGATCTGCAGGCTGTCCGCCAGATCACACTTGGTGAGCACGATGCGGTCGGCCATCGCCACCTGCTTGACCGCTTCCGGGTGCTGGCCGAGCTGCCAGTGCGCGTGGCGCACGTCGACGGTGGCGATCACGCCTTCGAGCCGGAAACGCTCGGCGAGAAAGAAATCGCGCGTGAGCGTATGGATGACCGGCGCCGGATCGGCAAGACCCGTGGTCTCGATCACCACGCGATCCAGCGCGCCGATCTCGCGCTGCAGGCGGCGCATGAACAGCTCGCGCAGGCTGCGCGTGAGGTCGCCGCGCACGGCGCAGCACAGGCAGCCGGACTCGAGCAGCGTGATGTCCTCGGCGACTTCCTTGACGAGCAGGTGATCGAGCCCGACCGCGCCGACTTCGTTGATGAGCACCGCGCAGCCCGCCATGCCGGGATCGGCGAGCAGGCGCGCGAGCAGGCTGGTCTTGCCGCTGCCCAGGAAACCCGTGAGCAGGATGACGGGGATGCGCCGGTCGTTCATGCGGGGTCAGCGGGGTTTTTCGTCCGGCTCGCAGCGCGCGCAGTGGCCGGTGATGGTGTATTCCACGGTGTGGCTCGAAAAGCCCGCCGGCAGAGGCGGCGCCGGGGCGGGCACCTCGTCGAGGCAGAACACCTTGCCGCAGTCTTCGCAGCGGAAATGCGCATGCAGCCCGTGCGCGCGCGTCTCCGCTTGCGCGAGGCTGAAGCGGAAGACGCGCTCGGCGTCGGTCACGCGATGGCCCAGGCCGCTGTCCACGAGCCAGTCGAGCACGCGGTAGAGGGTCACGCGGTCGAAGCCGGCGGCCAGCGCCTCTTCGATCTCGCGGTGCGAGAGCGCGCGCTCGGCATGCTCGAGCAGTTGCAGCACCGCCACGCGCGCGGGCGTGACGCGCGCGCCGAGGGCGTGGATGCGCCCGGCCCAGGGCGAGGAATCAGTTGCGGGGGCACTCATGCCCTGATTTCAGCACAAGCCCCACGCTCCTGCAATGCGGTTGCATCTGGCGGCGTTCAGCCCAGCGCCGTATCGAGCAGCATCATGAGCGCGAAGCCCGCCATCAGGCCCAGCGTGGCGGGCGTCTGGTGGCCGTTGCGATGGGTCTCGGGGATCACCTCGTGCGACACCACGAAGATCATCGCGCCCGCCGCCAGGCCCAGCCCGATCGGATAGGCCAGCGCGAAGCCCCCCACGAGCCCCAGCCCCAGCAGCGCGCCGAGCGGCTCCATGAAGCCCGAGAGCGCGGCGAGCAGCACCGCGTTCGCCATGCGCACGCCGACCGCGCGCAAGGCCATCACCACCGCCAGGCCCTCGGGAATGTCCTGAATGGCGATCGCGGTGGACAACGGCAGCCCCACGCTCATGTCGCCCTGCGAAAAGCTCACGCCCATCGCCATGCCCTCGGGCAGGTTGTGCAACGTGATCGCGAACACGAAGAGCCACACCCGGTTGAAGCGGTCGGCGCCGGGGCCGAGATTGCCCGTGCTGTCGTGCGTGTGGGGGGTGAATTGGTCCAGCCCCAGCATCAGCAGCACGCCCAGGCCCAGCCCGGCGACCACCGTGAGCGCCCCCAGCGGCCCGCTGCCGGTCAGCCTTTCGCCGGCCTCGATGCCGGGCAGGATCAGCGAGAACGAACTCGCGGCCAGCATCATGCCGGCCGCGAAGCCGAGCATGCTGTCTTCCGCCTTCTGGCTCACGCCGCGCAGCACGAGGCCGCCCAGCGCGCCGACCGCGGTGGCGCCGAAGCCCGCCAGGCCGGCCAGCAGCCCGTAGCGCAGGCCCGTGCCGGCCACGCCGCTGAACACGCTCGCCAGGCTTTGCGCGAACAGCACCGCGATCGCGATGACGGACAGCGCCAGCCCGCCGGCCGCGACCGGGTGGAGCCGCAGCTGGTTGAGCCAGGCCTGGGGCAGGGCGGTCGTGGCGGGGGCGATGGGCATGGGGTCTCCTGATTGGCCGTGCGGTGGCGCATGTGCTGAACCGCTTCGATTGTGGAGGCAAAATCCGCTTTTTGCTTCTATCGGCCTGATTGGCCTCTCCGCTGCCGTGGTGCGCGCACCACGCCAGCCCGCGCGGCGCGATCCGGCGCCGCGATGGGCGCGCGGAACGCCCGTGGCCGCGGCGGGTCCATACCGCGAGCCGCTGGTGCGCGGAAGTGACGCGCCGGGCGCCACGGCGGGTCGGGCCACCAGAAGCCCGAGCGGGGCGGCGTGGCCGCAGGCTAAGATGCCGCCATAGCTTTCAAGGAGACGTTCATGCCATTCACCACCGACCTGGTGCACGAGATCAACACCCTGCTGCGCTTCGATCTCGCGACCAGCCAGCAAGGCATCAAGGTGCACAGCGATGCCGATCCGGCGCTGATCCGGGCTGCCGCGCGCCTGCACGGCAAGGGCCTGATCACGCAGATCGACGGTGGCTATCTCACGCCGCTGGGGCGCGATGCGGCCGAGCACGCGCAAACCACGCTGTCCATCCTCACGACCTCGTCGGGCCTGGGCAACATGCCCTGAGGCGCGCGGGCCGGCCTGTTCCACACCACACGGGGCGCGGAGGCGCCCCGTGTGCCTTGTGGCCGCGCGGTGGCGTTCAGAGCGTGCGTTCGGACGGCTGCGCGAAATAGAACCACTCGTTGCCCGGCAACGAGCGGGGGTTGGGGAACACGATGAAGCCCCGGGCGGGCGCGCGGACTTCGGCGCCGTCGTGGCGCAGGCCGATCACGTCGCCGGCTTCCAGCGCGTCGAAACTCTTCCATTCGCGCACGAAGCGGTCTTCGGGGTGCAGGCGGTCGATCACCTCGACGAGCTTCAACAGTTCGGGCGCCGGATGCGGCGCGGGCGCGGGGGCGTCCACCAGGCCCAGCTGCGCGAGGGTGTTGCGGATCGCCCGGTACGCCACCTCCGGGCCGGCCGGATCGTCGTGCTGGCCGCACTCGAGCGTGATCGCGCAGCCGCCGTGGGCGCGCATGTATTCGGTGGTGCCCACGCCGTAGCTCGGGTCGGTGGACAGCATCTGCGCGCGCAGGCTGGCATCGGGGTAGGCCAGGCGGCGCGCCACGCCGCGCGCGTAGGTGTCCAGCCAGCCTTCCACGATGCGGCGCACGCCCAGGCGCTGCACGAGGGCCTGCTCGGCCGCCGCGTGGGCGAAGGGCTCCAGCGTGCCGGTGTTGTCCTGCGGGCCCAGCATCGCGAAGGGTTCGCCGCCGGTATGGAAGGAATGCAGGTCGAGCAGTACGTCGTGCGCTTCCAGCAGCGGGCACAGCGCGTTGGCGATGTGGTCTTCGAAATCGACCGGCGTGTCGGTCGGCCGCAGGTTGCGGTTGAGGTTGCGGTCGCCCATGCGCTGGCGCAGGTGATAGGCGAGCGGGTTGGTGACCGGTACAAAGGTGACCTGGCCGCGCACGAGGTTCAGCTCGCCGGCGTCGAACTCGGCCAGCACGCGCGCGATGGCCTGCGTGCCGCATACCTCGTTGCCATGCACCGCGCCGAGCACGAGCAGCCGGGGGCCGGGTTCGAGGCCGGCAAGGCCGTGAACGCGCAGGGCGGTGGTGGACGGCTGGGTGCGGACGGGCAGACTCATGACGGGAACTCCGGATGGCGGGCTACGAGCGGGCGCATATTGTGGCAGCAAGTCCGCGCGCGCGGGCGAGCGGCGCGCCCGGGCATAATGCGTGCTAGCCCTCAGAGCCCCATCCACCCAAGGGATACAACAATGAACGACACCTCGTCTCGCAGCCCGCGCGGCACCATGCTGCTGCGCACGCTGGCCATGCCGGCCGACACCAACCCCAGCGGCGACATCTTCGGCGGCTGGATCATGTCGCAGATGGACCTTGGCGGCGCGATCCTCGCCAAGGAACTCACGCGCGGCCGCGTCGTGACGGTGGCCGTGGACGGCATGAGTTTCCACCTTCCGGTCGCCATCGGCGATGTCGTGTGCTGCTATGGCGAATGCGTCCATGTCGGCCGCACCTCGATCAAGGTGAAGGTCGAGGTGTGGGTCAAGAAGGTGACCAGCGAACCCATCGGCGAGCGCTACTGCGTGACCGAGGCCACGTTCAGCTACGTCGCCATCGACGCCTCCAAGCGCCCGCGCGTGATTCCGCGCGAGGCCAACCCCGAGCTGGCGAGCGTGATCGCCGCGCAGGCCGGCTGAGCGCGGCCTACGAGCTGCACGACAGCGCCGCGCAGCCGGGCGCGTGGCGTGCCCAGTCGGGGCGGCGGGCGGCGAGGTCGGCGTGGTCGGGTTGTTCGCGGTAAGGCTCGCGCAGCGCCCGCATGAGGCGTTCCAGCGGCTGCATGTCGCCCGCGCTGGCGGCGTCTATGGCCTGCTGGGCGAGCCAGTTGCGCGGGATCAGCCACGGGTTGGCGGCGTCCATGCGCGCGCGCCGTGCCGCCGGGTCTTCGGGCGACGAGGCGAGGCGGGCCTGCCAGTGCGTCAGCCACTCCGCGAAACGCGCGCGCGCAGCCTCCGTCGGCGCGGCGTAGAACGCCGGCGCGATCTCCTCCAGCGCGGCCTGCGGCGATGCCCCGGGCGCGATGCGCGCGAGGCGGCGATAGAAGATCGTCATGTCGGTCTCCACCTCCGCGAAGCAGGCGAAGAGCGCGCTTGCAAGCCCGAAATCGGCCTGCGCGGCGGCGTCGCCGGCCTGCGCCGGCAGACCGAGCTTGTCGCGCAGCACGCCAAGGTAGCTGCGCTCGAAATGGTCGGAGTACGTCTCCAGCGCCGCTTCCAGCGCGGATGCGTCCTCCACCAGCGGCAGCAGCGCGTTGGCGAGGCAGGCCAGGTTCCAGCCCGCCACGCGTGCCTGTTCGGCGTAGGCGTAGCGCCCGCCGCGATCGGTCGTGTTGGGCGTGAAGCCGGGGTCGAACGCGTCCAGCCAGCCATACGGGCCGTAATCGATCGTGAGTCCCAGCAGCGACAGATTGTCGGTGTTCATCACGCCGTGCACGAAGCCCACGCGCAGCCAGTGGGCGACGAGCCCGGCGGTGCGCCGGCAGACTTCGCGGAAGAGCGCCACGTAAGCGTCGCGCGAGGGCGCGCCAAGGGTGGGGAAGTGCGTCGTGAGCGCATGATCGAGCAGCGCCTTGAGCAGGGCGGTATCGCCGCGCGCGGCGGGCAGCTCGAAGTGGCCGAAGCGCAGAAAGCTCTCGGCCACGCGCGTCACGATCGCCCCCGGCTCGGCCTGCGGATGGCCGTCGTAGAACATGTCGCGCACCACCGGCTCCCCGGTGGCCACGAGGCACAGCGCGCGCGTCGTCGGCACGCCCAGATGGTGCATGGCCTCGGAACACAGATACTCGCGCAGCGACGAGCGCAGCACCGCGCGGCCGTCGGCGTGGCGCGAGTAAGGCGTCAGGCCCGCGCCCTTGAGCTGGACCTCCTGGCGCAGCCCCGCCGGCCCGATCACGGTTCCCAGCATCAGCGCGCGGCCGTCGCCGAGCTGCCCCGCCCACTGGCCGAACTGATGGCCGCCATAACAGGTGGCATAGGGCTGGCTGCCCGGCAGCAGGCGGTTCCCCGCGAATATGCCGGCCGCCGCGTCGGCATCGTCGGGCTGCGCTGGCAGGCCCAGCAGCCATGCGCAATCGGCCGACCAGGCGAGCAGGCGCGGCGCGGGCACCGGCGTGGGGGCACAGAAGGAATACGCCGCGCCCTGCACGATGCGCGGCTGCGCGAGGGTCAGCGGATCGGCGGGCAGGGCTTCGGTGAAGCGTGCGTCGAAGCGCAGGCGGGCAAGATCGGCGGGCAGGTTCATGGCGCGGGCGGCGGGACGGGGTCTTCAGTCTAGCCGCCCGCGCCCCGCATTCAGCAACCGCGGCTGTCGGCCACCCGTTCGTTCTCGAGTCCGAAGGCCGGGCGCAGGCGCACCCCGATCACGCTGCCGGCGTAGGCGCACACCAGCCACAGCCAGCCGTGCAGGCTGCCCGAGAGAATGCCGCTGAAGTACGCGCCGATGTTGCAGCCGTAAGCCAGGCGCGAGCCATACCCCAGCAGCAGGCCGCCCACGATGGCCGCCACGAGCTGGCGGCGCGGAATCTGCCACACGGGCGCGAACTTGCCGGCCGCGCTCGCGGCGGCCAGCGCACCGAGCACGAGGCCGATGTCCATCACCGAGGTCACGTCGGCATACACCGGCGCGGCCAGCGCCTTCGCCTGCGCGGGCACTTGCCAGAAGGCCCAGCCCGCCGGCTCGGCGAGGCCCGTCGCGGCCAGCGTCTTGGCGCCCCACAGCGCAAAGGCCGAGGTGATGCCCCAGGGGCGGCCGGCCAGCAGCAGCGTCGCGAAGTTCAGCAGCACCAGCGCCACGCCGCCCCAGACCAGCGGCCACGGACCGCGCAGCAGGCGCGCCGGCGCGTCGGTGCCCCGGGCGCTCGCCACGATGCGGCCGTGGCGCCGCTTCTCGGCCACGGTCACGCCCCACGCGATGAGCCCGAAGACGGCAAGGTTGAGCGCGAGCGCCGGGAGCACGCCCCACAGATCGATCACCGAGGTCGGCTTGAACTGGGGCAGGTTCGACCACCAGCCGTAGTTCGCGGTGGCGATCACCGAGCCCACGATGAAGAACAGCAGCGTCACCACCATGCGCGTGTTGCCGCCGCCCACGGCGAACAGCGTGCCCGACGCGCACCCGCCGCCGAGCTGCATGCCCACGCCGAACAGGAAGGCGCCCAGCACCACCGACACGCCCACGGGCGACACCAGCCCCTTCACGGGCATGCCCAGGAAGCTGCCGGCGGCCAGTACGGGAAAGAACAGCAGCACGCCCAGCGCCAGGATCAGCATCTGCGCACGCAGGCCGTCGCCCCGGCGGTCGGCCACGAACCAGCGCCAGCCGCGCGTGAAACCGAAGGCGGCGTGGTACAGCGCCACCCCCAGCGCGGCGCCCACGCCCCACAACGCGGCCTGGCGCCAGCCCACCTGCAGCCACAGGAACAGCGCGCCGACGGCGATCAGTGTCAGCGCGGCGATCAGGGGCCGGCGCTCGGGCGAGGGGGCGTTCGCCGCGCCCGGCAAGGTGGAAGCGAGGGTATTCATCGGAAAACTCCAGAACGGTCGGATGCGCAGGATGCGCGGCCCCGGGGCGGCGCCGGGACGCGATTATCGCGCCGCCACGCTTCGCGCGTCCGCGTGCGCCGGCACTTGGCTCATAACGGATGGGCATATGCGGGCCCCTCGCGGCAAGGCCCGCGTGCGTCGCGGTGCGCCGGGGTCGCGCGCGGGCAACACCGTGGCGTGGCCGGCGATATGCCGGTGGCGTGATGGGATAGAGTCGTGGTGACCGGTCACACGCCACTCACGGGCCGTGCCGGTCCACGCCAAAACAATCTGGAGACTCGCATGCATCGCATCCGCCAGGGGCTTCGCCCCGCCCTGTCCGTCCTGTTCGTCGCCGTGGCCGCCACCGCCTGCGGAGGCGGCGGGAGCGTCTCGGCGGAGTCCGCCTCCAGCGCGTCGTCCGCCGCCGCCTCCTCGGCTTCCAGCGTGAGCGGCATCGACCTCGGCCTGCAGGTGCCGCCGCTTGCCTACGACGACAGCGAGATCGCGCTCGTCTGGCGCAAGCCCGCCGACGATGCCGACGTGGTGGACTTCAACGTGTACCGCGATGGCGTGCGGCTCGGCGGCGCGGCCGCCAACAACACCCTGCATTCGCCGGCCAAGCCCTACATCGACCAGTTCTACGCCGACGACGCGGCCGGCTTCCACACGCGCGTGCGATTTCACAATTTCACGGTCACGGGGCTCGCGCCCGACACCGCCTACACCTTCACGGTGCGCGCGGTGTATCGCGACGGCACCGAGTCGGCCGACAGCCTGCCGCTCACGCACCGCACCGCGCCGGCCTATGCGCGCGTCGTGAACGTGGCCACGCTGGGCGCGCTGGGCGACGGCAGCACGCTCAACACCTCCCTCCTCCAGAACGCCATCGACAGCTGCGCGGCGGGCTCGACCTCGGCCTGGGGCTGCAAGGTGCTCGTGCCCGCCGATCACGCGAGCGGCAAGGTCTTCGTGACCGGCGCGCTCTTCCTGCGCAGCAACATGACCCTGGAGATCGCCGAGGGCGCCACGCTCAAGGGCTCCGCGCAGGCGGCGGACTACCCCCTCGACCAGGGCTATCAGCTCTACAGCTACTTCACCAACAGCACCGACGACCGCCGCCCGCCCTCGCTGCTCAACGCGCTCAACCCCGCGCACCGCAACGGGCCGGTGGCGCTGACCGACCACCAGGGCTACGACGAGACCCGCGCGGTGTTCCAGAACATCCGCGTTACCGGCAAGGGCACGCTCGACGGCAACGGCTGGACGCGCAAGCCCGCCGACCTCATCGACGAACTCGGCAACCCGCTCGCGCAATTCGCGGCCGGCAGCGCGAACCTGGTGGCCAGCCAGGGCGTCCTGGCCGCCAGCCAGCTCGCGGCGACGGGCGCCGCGGCGGGCACCACCGCGCACGGCAACTACTACAGCAACCGCCGCTCCAGCCTCGCCACCTTCCGTGGCGTGCGCAACCTCTACGTCGGCAAGCTCCGGCTCACCAACCCGGCCTATCACGGCGTGATGTTCCTCGAAAGCGAGAACATGACCTTCGCCGGCACCGTGACCCAGACCTTCGACATCAACAATGCAGACGGCGTGGAGTTCGGCAACAGCGACAACGCCTTCGTGTTCAACAACTTCATCGACAGCGGCGACGACAACATCAACTTCGCGGCCGGGCAGGGGCGCAACTACGAGAACGTCGCGCCGCAGCAGAACGCCTGGATCTTCAACAACTACCTGCGCGAGGGGCACGGCGGCGTGGTGGCCGGCAGCCACACGGGGGCGTGGATCCAGGACATCCTGGCCGAAGACAACGTCATGTTCCTCACCGACAACGGCCTGCGCATGAAGAGCACGCCGGCCACCGGGGGCGGCGCGCGCCGCGTGGTGTTCCGCGACAACGCCATGCGCGAGATCGGCACGCGCAACACGGCGCGCGCGGGCGGGCGCGACTTCGTCAACAACACCAACGGCAATCCCTTCATCTTCACGCTCGCCTATTCGGCTGGCAGCAACGTGTTCGACAACGCCAGCGTGGCGGCCCAGTTCCGCGAGATCACGGTGCATAACGTCACCGTCGACAACGGCAACGCGGCCACCGGCGGCGCCGTGATCCTGAGCGACGCCTATGCCGGCGGCGACTCACAGCTGGCCTTCGGCGCCAACTGGCACGCGCAGATCCGCTTCGACAGCGTGAAGTTCAACGCCGTGAAACCGGCAAGCATCGCGCGGCTGCGCGACAGCGGCTTCAGCAAGGTAAGCTTCACCAACTCGGGCAGCACGCCCTGGGGCACGATCACCGATTCCATCGGCATCACCTTCCGCGAGGTCACCCCCGCGCGGGTGGATCTTCCCTGAGCGCAGCGCCCGCCAGCCTGCCGGGCGGCGCATCCCGCGCCGCCCACCGACCGGAGGTGTTGCATGAGTTTCTCGATGTTCGACGCGAGCGTGCCCGCGTTTTCGCGCAGCCTGCGCGCGCTGGAAGCGATCCTCGCCAGGGCCGAGGCCCATGCCGTGGCCCGCAAGATAGACCCCGCCGTGCTGCTGGGCGCGCGCCTGTTCCCCGACATGCTGCCCCTCACGCGTCAGGTGCAGATCGCGACCGACCACGCCAAGGGCGCCGTCGCGCGGCTGACCGCCACCGAGGTGCCACGCTTTGCCGACGACGAGCAGAGCTTCGCCGAGCTGCGCGCGCGCGTGGCGAAGACACTGCAACTGATCGCCGCCGCCACTCCCGCCGGCTTCGAAGGCGCCGAGGCGCGCGAGATCGCGTTCCGCCTGGGGCCTCACGACCTGAGCTTCACGGGGGCGCAATACCTCACCGGTTTCGCGCTGCCGAACTTCTATTTCCACCTCGCCACGGCCTACGGCATCCTGCGGCACAACGGCGTCGAACTCGGCAAGCAGGACTTCCTCGGCCGCGACTGAACGCGCGGCCGGCCGCCCCCCGGTGCCGGCCGCGCCGGCGCCCCGGCACGAAAAAAAGCCCGCCATGTGGCGGGCTTTTTGCTGCGGCCAGCGGGCTGCCGTGCTTACTTCACGGCGGCGAAGGCGTTCCCCGGCGTGGCGTAGATCTTCGTGACCCCCGTCAGGCGATCCGTGACCAGATGGCTGTCGACCGGCAGGGTCGCGCCCCACGTGACGACCGTGCCATCGTCGTGCAGCGCGGCAAATGCGTTGGGCGTGGCGGCGATCGCGCGGACCCCGGTCAGCTGGCTCGCGACGGCGGTCGTGTTGCCGCCGTAGGAGGGGTCTCCCCAGACCACGACGGAGCCGTCCTCACGCAGGGCCGCGAAGGCTTCGCCGGTGGCCTGGATCGTCGTCACGCGGGTCAGCTGGTTCTCTACCGCGTGACTGTCGCCCCCGAAGGTGGCGCTCCCCCAGGTCACCACGCTGCCGTCATTGCGCAGCGCGGCAAAAGCTCCCCCATTGGCATAGATCGTTTTTACGCCGACGAGCTTGCTGGCGACGGCGTTGCTGTCTCCGCCCGAGCTGGCGAGCCCCCAGGTGACCACCGAGCCATCGTTGCGCACGGCCGCAAAGGCGTAGGTGGTGGCATGAATGCTCTTCACGCCGGTCAGCTGGCTGGCGACCGCGCCGGCGTTGCCGCCGTAGTCTGAATCGCCCCAGGCGACCACGGTGCCGTCGGTGCGCAGCGCGGCAAAGCTGTGGTCGTTCGAGTAGATCGCTTTCACGCCCACAAGCTGGTTCGTGACCGGGCTGCTGTTGCCGCCGCGCAAGACGTCACCCCAGGTCACGACGGTGCCGTCGGCCCGCAGGGCGGCAAAAGCCGAAGGGTTGGCATACAGCGCCTGCACATTGACGAGCCCCCCGGTTACGCCCGTGCTATCGCCGCCGTAGGCGGGGCGGCCCCAGGTCCCCACCGTGCCATCCTGGCGCAGTGCGGCAAAAGCGTAATCGTTGGCACGGATCGTCGTCACCCCGACCAGCGTGTGGGCGACTGCACTGCTGTCACCCCCGAGAGTTGCATCCCCCCAGGTGACGACCGAGCCATCGCTCTTCAGGGCGGCAAACGCGCCCGACGTCGCCTGGATGGTCTGTACATTCGTCAGGCGGCTGGCGACGCCACTGCTGTCGCCGCCGCTCCCGCTCACACCCCAGCTCAGCACCGAGCCGTCCGTTCTCACCGCGGCGAACGCCGACGCGTTCGAGTACAGGGCCTTGAGACCGGTGAGCTGGCTGGCCACGCTGCTGCTGTCGCCCCCAACGCCCGGGACGCCCCAGGTCGCGACTTCCGTGATCGTGTCGCTCACCGACACCTGCGCCTCGGCTTCCTTGCCGCCCAGGCGGGCGATCACGCGGGCCTTGCCCACGCCGTGAAACGCCAGCGTGCCCCGCGCATCCACGCTCGCCACGGCGGGGTCGCTGCTGCGCCAGGCGAAGGCATTCGCCGGCAGGCTCAGCGTGCTGCCGTCGGTGAGCGTGACGGTGGTGCGCGCCGTGACGCTGCCTTCGCTGAGTTCCAGGTTGTGATACACGGTGGCCGGTCTCACGCTGATCGATTGCAGCGGCGAGGCCGGCACGATCACGCCGGTGGCGGCGCTGCGCACCGCGCCGTGCGAGGCGGTGAGCGTGGTGCTGCCGGCGGCCCGCGCGCTGAGCAAGCCTCCGGCGGCCATGCTGGCCACGGCGGGATCGGCGCTCTGCCAGCTCACGTGGGGCGTGATCTCGAGTTCGCTGCCATCGTCGAAATGACCCACGGCGGTGAGCGGCAGCGTGAGTTCCAGGGGCAGCACGACGGGGTCGTCGGCGGTGATCAGCAGGGTCCGCAACTGCGCGGTCGTGACGCTGAGCGTGGCGGGCGGGCTCTGCACGCCCTGCAAGGCGGCGCTGACGGTCGTCGTGCCGGGGCGCCGGCCTTCGATGCGGGCCGGCGCGAGGGGGGTCGCCAGGTCGGCGTCGGCGGTCTGCCAGACCACCTCGGCGGTCACGTCGCGCGTGCGGCCGTCGGCCCAGGTCGCCACGGCGGTGTAGGGGCGCGAGAAGCCCGCCGGCACGCTGGCCGCGGCGGGTTCGACGCGCAGCGTGAGCGGGCCGGCGGGGTTTTCGCCCGGGCGCTCACTGGAGGAGCTTCCCCCCGCGTCGGTACTTGCGCCGCCGCCACCCCCCCCGCCGCCGCAGGCGGCCAGGGTGAAGACGAAGGTGCCGGCGCACAAGGCTCTGAGCACTCGGGTGAAGCGGATGTCGGCGATGCGGGCGAACGCTGGGATCGGTAACACGGAGGGCTTCCTCGAACGGTGAAAGGAGCGGGGAAGTTATCCGTCGGGTGCGAACGCGCCTATGACTCGTTCAAGGCATTCTGCATGACATGTACGGGGGGGCTGCGGTGGCCCGCAGCCCCTGGCGCGGGCTTAGAAGTCCATGCGCACGCCCACCACGAGATTGCGCCCCATGAGCGGCGCGGCGTCCTTGATGAAGCTGGTGTGCGCGTAGGCCACGCGGTTGGTCAGGTTGTCGAGCCGGGCGTAGAGCTGGTAGCCCAGCGCACCCTGGCGCAGGCGGTAGGTGGCGCCCAGATTCACCAGCGTGTAGCCCGGCGTGGGGGTTTCATGCTCGGCCACGCGGCGCTGGCTCGCGACGCGGAAGACTTCCGCGCGGGCGTCGAACGCATCGCCCTGGTAATCGCCGCGCAGGCCGGCGCGCGCGGCCGGAATGCGCGCGAGGTGGCCGCCGTTGCCGGCGAGTTCGGCGCGCACGTAGTCGCCCAGCAGGCTGACGCCGTAGTGCTGGCCGAGGGCCTGGCGGATCTCGCCTTCCACCCCCGTGAAGCGTGCGTCGCGCTGGCTGTACTCGATGAGCTGCAGGCCTTCGAGTTCGTCGAGCGTGAGGGCGTGAATGTAGTTGTGCACGCGGTTGTGATAGAGGCCGAGCTTGAACGTGGTGGGGCCGGCGGTCTTGCGCAGCGTGAGGTCGAGGTTGTGCGAGGTCTCGCGCTTGAGTTCGGCGTTGCCGCGCTCCCAGGTGCGCGTGGCCAGATGCAGGCCGTCGGCGTAGAGCTCCTCTGCGCTGGGCAGGCGCTGGGCGCGCGTGAGGCTGGCGCCGGCCTGCCAGCCGGGCAGGAACTTCCAGGTGGCGCCCGCCGAGACGGAGTTGCCGTCATGGCCGCGCCGCCCGGCGTCGGAGGCAGTCTCGATGCGCTGCCATTCGCGCCGCGCGGCGGCTTCGAAATTCCAGTCGCCCAGACGGTAGGCCTCGTGCACGAAGAGCGCTTCGCGCCGCGTATCGGTGGGCGCCACGTAGGCTTCCTCGCCCACGGCGGCAAAGCGGCGGCGCGTGATCTGGCTGCCGATCACGCCGCTCCAGCCCGCGATGGGCTTGTGCTGCAGTTCGATGCGGCCGTCGCCCGCGCGGTTGCGGAAGGTGGTGGCTACGTCGCCGCCCTCGATTTCGTCATGGCGGTACTGCGTGAAGCTGCCGCGCAGGCGCAGACGCGAGAAGCCCGCGAACGGGTCGCGCCGCTCGCCGCGCAGGTCCCAGCGCTCGAGGCGCATGGCGAGCGTGGGCGGTGCTTCGGCATGCTCGTGTTCGTGTTCGTGATCGTGATCTTCGTCGTGCCCGTCTTCGTCGTGGCCGTGGCCGTGGCTGCCGCAGTGCAGGTGGTCGTCGTGGGGGTGGCAGCCTTCGAGGTCGTGCGAGTGGCCGGGCAGGCCGTAGGTGCGGTGCTGGCTCGTGAAGGCGAGGCCGAAGTAGCCCCGGTCGGTGATCCACGCGGCGCCCAGGCTGCCGCTCTGGCCGCGCGACTGGGTGCCGGCCACGCGCGTGCCGCCGGCCCAGTCGCTGCCGGCGGTGTAGTCGCCGGCGTGATGGACCAGACCCTCGGCGCGCAGCGCGAGCTGGCCGGCGCCGGTGGTGACGCCGAAGGCCGAGGCGAAGTCGCGCGCCGCGGTGCCGCCGCGCAGTTCCACGTGGCCCGTCGCGCCCCGCGCCGGTACGGCCGTGGGGATGCGCGCGTCGAGCACGTTGAGTACGCCGCCGATGGCGCCGCCGCCGTAGGCGAGCGCGGACGGCCCGCGCAGGATCTCGATGCCCGTCGACAGCATGGGGTCGACGGCGGGGGCGTGGTCGGGGCTGATCGTGGAGGCGTCCATGACCTCGGCGCCGTCGGCCATGATGCGCACGCGCGGGCCTTCCATGCCGCGCAGGATGGGGCGGCTGGCGGCGGTGCCGAAGTGGCTGGTGGTCACGCCGGGCTCGTTCGCCAGGCTTTCGCCGAGGCTGGTGCCGCGCTGGCGCGTGAAGTCGTCGCCCTCGATCACGCTGACCGGGGCGGCCAGCTCGCGCGCATCGGCTCCGAGCGGATGCGCCGAGACGGTCACGGCGGGCAGGGTGGCGGCGGGGGCGGAAGCGGGCGTCTGGGCCAGCGCGGGCAGCGCGGCGGCGAGCGAGAGGGAAAGCAGAGAAAGCCGGCAGGCGGGATGAGGCATGGGAGGCGTCCTGAGAGGGGGTAAATGCAACCGGGTTGCATTTTTGCACGCTCAGGACGTCATATGCAACCGTGTTGCATATGCCCTTGCGGTGGGGGCGGGCGGCTTGCCGGGCCCGCCCCGCGCGGCCTCAGAACTCGTTCTGCAGCTTCTTGTAGCCCGCCACGAGCTCGTTGTTGGTGCGCGCCACGTCTTCCGAGAATTCGGTGGCCGAAGCCGTCACCTTGGGAATGGTGGCGAGATCGGTGTCCGGATGGATGTGCGTGGTGGACGGCACGTAGAAACCGGCGGGCAGGTCGCAGCCGTCGACCACCGAGTTGTGGCGCACCACGCAGCCTTCGCCGACGCGGCAGTTGAACACCACGCTGTTGAAGCCGATGAACACGCGTGCGCCGATCTCGCAGGGGCCGTGCACGATGCTGCGGTGGGCGATCGAGCTGTGCTCGCCGATGGTCACCGCCGCGCCCGATTTGGAGTGGATCACCACGCCGTCCTGGATGTTGGAGTGGGCGCCGATGACGATGGGCTCCATGTGGCCGGCGGCGTCGAGTTCGTCGGCGCGGATCACGGCGTAGGGGCCGATGAAGACGTTTTCGCCGACGATGACCTTGCCGCAGAGGATGGCGGTGGGGTCGACGAAGGCGGATTCCGCGATCCGGGGCAGATCGCCGCTGGGGTTCTTTCTGATCATGGGACTTTCCTTTTCTTCTGGTTCCGCCGCCGGAGGCGGGCGGCAGGAGAAGATTTCATCACGCGCGGACGCTGCGCCGCAACATCGGGCCCGGCGCCGCGCGGTGCGCGACGGGCATGTCTCGTGCATGGATAATGCGACCATGACCCGTTACCTGTGGCGCCTGCTGGCCATCGTCTCCCTGCTGCTCGGCGTGATCGGCGCGTTCCTGCCGGTGCTGCCCACGGTGCCTTTCGTGCTGCTCGCGGCGTGGGCGGCGGGGCGGGGGTGGCCCGGGCTGGAAGCCTGGCTGCTCGCGCATCCGAAGTGGGGCCCGCCGATCCGCGACTGGCGCGCCCACGGCGCGGTGTCGCGGCGGGCCAAGCAGACCGCCACGCTGATGATGGGCCTGAGTGCCGCGATCACGCTCGCCAGCCCGCTGCCGCTGGTCCTGAAAGTCGCGCTGCCGCTGTTCCTGCTGGCGGTGGCGCTGTGGCTGTGGCGCCGCCCCGAGCGCTGACCGCCCCCCCCCGGACGACGGCGCCCGCGCCGTCCCTTCGAACATAACGAGAACGGAGCACGTCATGCCCCTGCGCCCACCCTTCATTGCCCCCATGCGCTTCACCGACGCCGACGCGGCGCTGGCCCAGGTGCGCCACATCTACGACACGGGCATCCAGCACCTGCGCGAAGCGCTGCAGCGCTTCGTCGCGGGCGAGGCCTTCGCCGCCGAGGAGTCGCGCCAGCCGCTGCACGTGCGCGCCTGCTATCCCTTCGTGCGCGTGCAGACCAGCACCGTGGCGCGCTCGCGCGGCGCGGAGAAGCGCCTCTCGTATGGCTTCCTGGCCGGCCCGGGGCATTACGAGACCACCCTCACGCGGCCCGACCTGTTCGCCGACTACTTCCACGAGCAGTTCCGCCTGCTGCTGCAGAACCACGAGCTGGAGATCGAGGTCGGCATGAGCTCGCAGCCCATTCCGGTGCATTTCTCCTTCGGCGACTACGACCACATCGAGGGCAGCCTGAGCGCCGAGCGGCGTCTGCTGATGCGCGACGTGTTCGATCTGCCCGACCTGTCGGTGATGGATGACGGCATCGCCAACGGCACGCACGACACCCCGCCCGGCGACGCGCATCCGCTCGCGCTGTTCACCGCCCCGCGCGTGGATTACTCGCTGCAGCGGCTGCGTCACTACACCGGCACCTCGCCCGAGCACTTCCAGAATTTCGTGCTCTTCACGAACTACCAGTTCTACATCGACGAGTTCGTGCGCATGGGCCACGAACTCATGCAGGACGCGTCCAGCGGCTACACCGCCTTCGTCGAGCCCGGCAACGTCGTCACGCGCCGCGCCGGCCTGCCCGCGGGCGAGCTGGACGCGCTCGGCCGCGTGCCGCCGCGCCTGCCGCAGATGCCCGCCTACCACCTCGTGCGCGCCGACGGCGCCGGCATCACGATGGTCAACATCGGCGTCGGGCCCGCCAACGCCAAGACCATCACCGACCACATCGCCGTGCTGCGTCCGCATGCCTGGCTCATGCTGGGCCACTGCGCGGGCCTGCGCACCACGCAGGAGCTGGGCGACTACGTGCTGGCGCATGCCTACGTGCGCGAGGACCACGTGCTCGACGAAGAGCTGCCGGTGTGGGTGCCGATCCCGGCGCTGGCCGAGATCCAGGTCGCGCTCGCCACGGCCGTGGCCGACGTCACGGGGCTCACGGGCCTGGCGCTGAAGGGCGTGCTGCGCACCGGCACCGTCGCCACCACCGACAACCGCAACTGGGAGCTGCTGCCGCACAGCACGCCGCAGCGCCGCTTCAGCCAGAGCCGCGCGATCGCGCTCGACA
This sequence comes from Candidatus Dactylopiibacterium sp., assembly GCA_031119555.1. GTDB lineage: Bacteria > Pseudomonadota > Gammaproteobacteria > Burkholderiales > Rhodocyclaceae > Uliginosibacterium. The sequence goes on along the minus strand of JAVHXQ010000023.1, from coordinate 6,900 downwards.
TGGAGTCGGCCACCATCGCCGCCAACGGCTTCCGCTTCCGGGTGCCCTACGGCACCCTGCTGTGCGTGTCGGACAAGCCGCTGCATGGCGAGATCAAGCTGCCGGGCATGGCCAACAACTTCTATCGCGAGCGCGTCGATCAGCACCTGCGCATCGGTATCCGCGCCCTGGAGATCCTGCGCGAGCGCGGCCCCGATTCACTGCACAGCCGCAAGCTGCGCAGCTTCGCCGAGGTCGCTTTCCAGTAACCCGAGGGGGGGGCGGGCGCCGCGCCGCGGGGCCCGCGTCCGGTCAGCCGCGCTGGCCGCTGACCGCCGCGCCCGCGTTGGCGGGCAGCGGCAGCAGATCGCGCAGGCCCGCGAGCGAGACCAGCGCCATCAGCACGAAGGCCACGCGGAAGGCGTCTGGCGACATCGCCAGGCCCGCTTCGGCGGGGAACCCGATCTGCGCCACGCGCAGGATCACGGCCGCGAGCGCCACGCCCAGGCCCGCGCTCATCTGCACCAGGATGCTCGACAGCGTGGACGCGCCGCTCATGCGCTCGGGCGTGATGTCGCAGAAGCTGAAGGTCGACAGCGCCGTGAATTGCATCGAGCGCGACAGACCCGTGAAGAACAGCACCGCCATGATGAGCCAGCGGGGCGTGTCGGCGGCGAGCGGAATGCACAGCAGGAAGCCCGCCACCACGAGCAGGCCATTGACGATCAGCACGCGGCGAAAGCCCCAGGCGCGCATCCACGGCGTGGTCAGCGGCTTCATCGCGATGTTGCCCGCGAACAGCGCCAGCAGCATCAGGCCCGCCTCGGTCGCCGAGAAGCCGAAGGCGAGCTGGAACATCATGGGCATCAGGAAGGGCGCGGCATTGATCGTCATGCGGAACAGCGAGCCGCTGCGCATCGTGGCGCGGAAGGTGACGACCTGGAAGGCCGACAGATCGACGAGGGGGTGCGCGCAGCGCCGGAAGTGACGCACCCCGGCCCACAGCGCCACGCTCCCGACGAGCGCCGACAGCGCCACGCGCGTGGGCGAGAAGGGCGTGTGGCTGGCGAGTTCGCAGGCGTACATGATGGCGCTGCAGCCGATGCCGCTCAGGAAGAAGCCCGGCGTGTCGAACGGGCGGCGCCCGCCGGGCTGGCCGTCGATGAGCCACAGCGTGAGTCCGAAGCCGATCAGGCCGAGCGGAATGTTGATGAGGAAGATCCAGTGCCACGACAGGTGGGTCGTGATCCACCCGCCCAGCACCGGCCCCAGCACGGGCGCGCCCAGCGCGGGCCAGGTCAGCATCGCGATCGCCGTCACGAGCTTGTCCTTGGGGGTCGCGCGCAGCACCACCATGCGCCCCACGGGCACCATCATGGCGCCGCCGAAACCCTGCAGGATGCGCGCCGCCGTGAACTGCGCGAGCGAGCCCGACACGCTGCACAGCAGCGAGGCCAGCGTGAACACCAGGATCGCGCCGCCGAACACCTGACGCGCGCCGAAGCGGTCGGCCATCCAGCCCGACAGCGGGATGAACACCGCCAGCGCCAGCAGGTAGGCGCTCATGCCCGCCGACAGGTGCAGCGGATCGGTGCCGAAGCTGGCCGCCATCTGCGGCATCGCGGTGGTGATGATGGTGGAGTCGAGCAGCTCCATGAAGAACGCGCCCGCCACCAGCCACACCATGTAGCGGTTGCGGGAGGTTTGCGGCGTGGCGGCGGGGGCGGATGAAGGCATGGGGTGCGGAGGGAGGCGGACGGGCGGCGGGCGGTGCCGCCGGGCAGGGTGGGCGCGCGGAGCGGCAGCCGCCCCGCGCGGGGGCTCAGTCTTCCTCGCCGAGGAAGCCGCCGCTCTGGTGGGCCCACAGGCGGGCGTAGAGGCCGCCGGCGGCGAGCAGCGTGTGGTGGTCGCCTTCTTCCACGATGCGGCCCTGATCGAGCACGATGAGGCGGTCCATCGCGGCGATGGTGGACAGGCGGTGCGCGATGGCCACCACCGTCTTGCCTTCCATGAGGCGGTAGAGGCTGCCCTGGATGGCCGCCTCGACCTCGGAGTCGAGCGCGCTGGTGGCTTCGTCGAGCAGCAGGATGGGCGCGTCCTTGAGCATCACGCGCGCGATCGCCACGCGCTGGCGCTGGCCGCCCGAGAGCTTCACGCCGCGCTCGCCGACGTGCGCATCGTAGCCGCGACGGCCCTTGGGGTCGGTCAGCGTCTGGATGAAGTCGTGCGCCTCGGCACGCCGCGCGGCGGCGATCATGGCCTCGTCGCTGGCGTCGGGGCGGCCGTAGAGGATGTTCTCGCGCACCGAGCGGTGCAGCAGCGAGGTGTCCTGCGTGACCATGCCGATCTGCGCGCGCAGGCTGTCCTGCGTGACCCCGGAGACATCCTGGCCGTCGATCAGCACGCGTCCGCCCTGCACGTCGTAGAAGCGCAGCAGCAGATTCACGATCGTCGACTTGCCGGCGCCCGAGCGGCCCACGAGGCCGATCTTCTCACCGGGCCGGATGGTCAGCGAAAGCCGATCGATCACGGTGCGTTCCGTGCCGTAGTTGAAGCTCACGTCCTCGAAACGGATCTCGCCCTGACGCACTTCGAGCGCGCGCGCGCCACGGGCGTCGGTGATGGCGTGCGGGCGCGAGAGCGTGTTCATGCCGTCCTGCACGGTGCCGATGTGCTCGAAGAGCATCGCCATTTCCCACATGATCCAGTGCGCGATGCCGTTGAGGCGCAGCGCCAGGGCGGTGGCCGCCGCCACCGCGCCGACGCCGAGCTGGCCCCGGCTCCAGAGCCACAGCGCGAGCCCGGTGGTGGACAGCACGAGCAGGATGTTGAGCGTGTGATTGACGATCTGGAAGGCGCTCACGAGGCGCATTTGGCCGTGCACGGTGACGAGGAACTCCTGCATCGCGGCGCGCGCGTAACCCGCTTCGCGGCGCCCGTGCGAAAACAGCTTCACGGTGGCGATGTTGGTGTAGGCATCGGTGATGCGTCCCGTCATCAGCGAGCGCGCGTCGGCCTGGTTGCGCGCGGCCGCGCCCAGGCGCGGCACGAAGTACCGCATCGCGCCCATGTAGAGCACGAGCCAGCCCAGGAAGGGCGGCAGCAGCCAGAGGTCGAAGCTGCCCACCACGACGATCATGGTGACGAAGTAGATCACCACGTACACCAGGATGTCGGCCAGGATCAGCACCGTGTCACGCACCGCCAGCGCGGTCTGCATGACCTTGGTGGCGATGCGCCCGGCGAACTCGTCCTGGTAGAAGCTCATGCTCTGGTCGAGCATGAGGCGGTGGAAGTTCCAGCGCAGGCGCATCGGGAAGTTGCCCGCCAGCGTCTGGTGCTTGAGGAAGGTCTGCAGCGCCACCACCGCCGGGCTGGCGAGCAGGATCAGCGCGAGCACGGCGAGGGTGCGGCCCTCGTCGGCCCAGAGGCTTTCGGGCTGGAGCTTGCCGAGCCAGTCGACGAGCCGCGCGAGCACGCTGTAGAGCAGCGCCTCGAAGGCGCCGATGGCCGCCGTACACAGCGCCATCGCGAACACGAAGCCGCGCAGGCCCTCGGTGCCCAGCCACAGGAAGCGCGTGAAATGCCGGGGTTGCGCGCCCGGCGCATGGGCGGGGTAGGGGTTGAGGAGCTTCTCGAACAGGTTGTACATGGTTCTGGCGGGCGGGTCACATGGCCGCGCCTCTGTCGTGCGGGGAAGGGGGTATTGTCGCAGCCCGCCGGGATGCCTGCCACCCGCCGTCACGACAAAAAGCCCCGCGGCCGGCTGGCCGGGGGCTTGCGGATGGCGCGCGCGCGGGCCTACTCGTAGGGCGAGAGGCGGATGGTGTCGCCGCCCGAGGCGACGCCGCCGATATTGACGAAGCTGTTGTAGTCGTCGGCGAAGGTGTGGCCCGTCGTGTCGTAGAGCGTCACGGTGTAGGGCGCGTTGGCGGGGATGCCGTCGATGAGCTTGCGGTCGTAGCTGTCGCTGAGCTGATGGAAGACCTTGCCGGCGCCGTTCGTGAAGTGGTCGCCCGCGCTGGCCGGCGAGTTGTAACGCACCCCTTCGGCCGGCAGCCCCGGCCCCTTGATGATGGCGTAGCCCACCGCGACGTTGCGCGCCGTGCCGCAGTTGGCCGGCGTGTTGTCGGAGAGCGTGAAGTCGATGCCGGTGGTGTAGCGCGTGCCGTTGAGGTCGGTGTTGGTGAAGATGCGCTTGCGCGCGTTCATCTCCACGCATTGACGGTTGCCGTGCAGCAGCCAGGTGCCCGCCACCTTGCGCATCCGCATGTTGCGCACCCGGTCGAACTCCTTGCCGTTGCTGCCGATCACGCTGAACGAAACGTTCGCGCGCGGCACGGCCGAGTCCTGCGTGTAGTTCAGCCCGAGCACCTCGAAATTGTCGAAACGCATGCCGGCATTCTTCGTGTTGGCGGCGTCCTCGGCGGCGAAATCGGCGGCCACCAGATCCCACGAGATGAAATTGGTGGTGAGCCTGGCCCTCACGGCGGAGGTCGTGGGCTGGCCGTTGACGAACAGGGCGGCATAGCTCTTGAGGGCGTCGATGATCGCGCTCACGTCGGCGGCCCCGGTGGCCAGGTTCGTGGTGTTGTCCATCGCGGGCGCGCTGCTTTCGGCGGCGGCCTTGACCGTCACGTCGTCGGTGATGGCCTGGGTGGTGGCGATGTTGGTCAGCGTGGCGGTGTTGCCGCTGTAGCTGAGCTTGAGGATGTCCAGCACCTTGTCGATGGGGTCGCTCTGCGGCGTGAAGGGGGTGGTCAGCAGGTGGGTGCCGCTGCTCACGGCGAGCGCGCCCAGCACCGGTTGCAGGCGCGCGGTGAGCCGCGTCGTCTCGGCGTTCAGGTCGCTCGCCGACAGGCTCGCGAAGCTGCCGCTGTCGAAGGCCGTGCCTGCCACGGTGCCCAGCGCGTTGGAGACGATGAGGTCGGTCAGCGGCGTCACGTTGACGGTCGCGCCCGGGCTCACGGTGGCCAGCGCCGAGTGCACGTCCAGCGTCTCGCCGCCCGTGGCACTCGTGGCGCGCAGCAGCAGCGGCGGCGTGAGGCCGCTGACGTCGAGCGAGAACTTGCCGTTGTCGGCCAGCGCGAGCGGCTGGCTGCGCGTCGCGCCGGTCGCGTCCTTGACGGTCAGGCTGCCCACGATGGGCGCGCCGGTGGCGGCCGTGCCGCTGATCACGACCGCCGCCGCCACGCTGGAGCTGGCGGCGCTCGACGAGGCGGGCGCGGGGTCGTCGTTGCCGCCGCCACCGCCGCCGCAGGCGGCGAGGACGAGCGCAAGGCTCAGCGCCGCGAACGGCAGCGCATCTCTCTGACTGGATCTCATGTCGGGTTTCTCCGTTGGACGGTGCGGGATGTGATCGGCACCCGCTTTGCCCCGGGGGCGGGACGAGTGCACGGTCGCACTCCACCACGGCGCAACTTACGGATGACTTACGGGTAAGCTGGCCGACACGGTGGGACGGGGAACCGGGCCTTGCGGCCCGGCCCGCCGGGATCGCACGGGGAGAGCACATGGACGAGACGCAGCCGACGGGGGAAGGCGGGGCGCTGGCCCGCCACGACGCATTGTTCGCCGGGCTCTACGACGGCGTGATGGCCGCCGGGGGCTTCCAGCGCTTCATCGAAGGGCTGGCGGAGTGCTTCGCGCTCAAGGCGGTCACCCTCATCATCCGCCACGTCGAAAGCGGCGAGGTGCGCGGGCTCTGGCTGCACGGGCTGTCGCAGACCTGGCTGGAGCGCTACGCGCTGACCTACGCCACGCAGGACGTGCTCGCCGAGCACATCAGCCGCTCGCCGATCGCCAGCTTCTACGCCAGCAACCTCGACGTGCCGCACCCCGAGCGGTTCGCGGCCACGCGCTTCTACAGCGAATGGCTGGCTCCGCAGGGCGTGGCCTGCGCGGCGGGCGCGGTGGTGCTGCAGGAAGGCCCGTGGGCGACCCAGATGATCCTGCAGCGTGGCGCCAGCCAGGCCGCCTTCACGCGGGCCGAGATGCAGGCCCTCGACGCCCTCGTGCCGCATCTGCAGCGCGCCATCCAGATGCGCCAGCGCTTCACCGAACTGCAGCTGGGGCAGGTCTTCCTGGTCGGCGGGCTGGACGTGCTGGCCATGCCCACCTTCCTGTTCGACGAGCGCGGCCGTCTCGTCCATCACAACCTCGCCGCCGCGCGGCTGCTCGAGGAAGGCGTGCTGTCCCTGCACGACGGCCACCTGCGCACCGGCGAGACCGCCAGCACGCGGCGCCTGGGCTTCGAGATCGCCAACGCCGTGCGCGCCAGTCGCGGCGAAGCGGGCGTGGCCGCGCGCGACACGGCCCTGCGCATCGCGCGCGGCCAGCGCCTGCCGCTGATGCTCATGGTCGCGCCGCTGCCGCTGGGCGCCACGGCGCGCGGGTGCGGCGCGGCCTTGGTCTTCGCCTTCGATCCGGACAGCACGCCGGGCGTGACCGTGGAGCGCGTGCGCCAGCTCTTCGGCCTCTCGCGGGCCGAAAGCGAACTCGCCGTCGGGCTGTGCAGCGGCCACACGCTGGACGACATCGCCCGCGCGCGCGGCACCTCCATCCATACCATCAAGAGCCAGCTCAAGAACGTGTTCGCCAAGACCGGCACACGCCGCCAGTCCGAGCTGGTCTCCCTGCTGTTCGCGAGCCCCGCGTACTTCCTTGCGCAGACGGGCGCCGGCGGGGCGTAGCGCGTCACTCGTTCGGGGGATATTTCAGCTTCGGCGTTTTTGTTAATTTTCTGCCGAAGACGGACAGCCGATCCGTCGTCGTGCCGCCCTGCTCCGGCGCGCCCCCGGCGCGCGCAAGGCGGCACCCCGGGAGAGAGCCATGTCCAGCGACGTATTTTCCCCTCCGCGCGCCGCGCGCCGTGCCGGCCCCGCGCGGCCGCCCGCCGCGCGCTCCGCGCAGGCGGCCACG
>JAVHXQ010000022.1 GCA_031119555.1 Candidatus Dactylopiibacterium sp. | reverse complement strand
GCGGGGCCGCGTGCCCGGCGCTTGCGCGCGCCGGCAGGATTCCGGGCGGCGAGCGCCCGCTGCGGTTAAAATGCCGGGCTTCGTTCCATTCCGAACCGTTCCAGAGTCTTTCACCATGGCCCAGACCCCCCTCGACTACACCGCCGCAGGCGTCGATTACAGCAAGATCGACCCGCTCAAGATCCTCGCGCAGAAGGCCGCCGCGGCCACCGCGGGCAACCTGCCCGCGCACGGTGTGTCGGAAATCCCAGGGTCGCGCGGGGAGTCGGCGTATGTGATGGACATCTGCGGCACGCTCGTGGCCTCGATCACCGAATGCCTGGGAACCAAGGCGCTGGTGGCCGATGCGGTGCGCCCCATCAGCGGCCGCACGCACTATGACTCGATCGCGCAGGACACCATCGCGATGGCCGTCAATGACCTCATCACGGTGGGCGCCACGCCGCTGTCGGTGCATGCCTACTGGTCGGCCGGCGGCAGCGAGTGGTTCGCCGACGAAGCGCGCATGCGCGATCTCGTCGAGGGCTGGCAGAAGGCCTGCGACGTCTGCAAGGTGAGCTGGGGCGGCGGCGAGACGCCGGCGCTCGCGGGCGTGGTCGAGGCTGGCCGCATCGATCTGGCCGCGTCCTCGGTGGGCATCATCCCCTCGCGCGACCGCCTGACGCTGGGACACAAGCTGCAGGATGGCGACGCGATCGTGCTGCTCGCCTCCTCGGGCATCCATGCCAATGGCGTGAGCCTGGCGCGCAAGCTCGTCGAGCGTCTGCCGGAGGGCTATGCCACGCGGATCTCCGACGGCCGCCGCTACGGCGAAGCGCTGCTCGACCCCACCACGCTCTACGTGCCGGTGACCGAGGCGCTGTTCGCGGCCGGCATCGTGCCGCACTACTCGGCCAACATCACGGGCCATGGCTGGCGCAAGATCATGCGTCACGGCGCCGAATTCACCTACCGCATCCACACGCTGCCCGACGTGCCGCCCGTGCTGGCCTTCATGCAGGAGCAGGCCGGCATCGACGACCGCGAAGCCTACGGCAGTCTCAACATGGGGGCGGGTTTTGCCTTCTTCGTGGCGGCGGAGCAGGCCGAGGACGTGGTCCGCATCGCGCGCGCCCAGGGCGTGAAGGCCTGGGTGGCGGGGCGCGTCGAGAGCGGGCCCAAGCAGGTCGTGATCGAGCCGCTGGACCTGACCTACGCGGCCGACGAACTGCATCTGCGCGCCTGAGTCGCGCGCGGGGAACGAGGGCGGCCGGGGGCCGCCCTTTTTCATGCCTGCGCGAAGGGCCGTGCAGCTTCTACTCTGAACGGAGTCACCGGTTCAGGAGCCCCTGCCCATGCTGTCATATGCCTTGCGTCTGCTCCGTGGCCTGCTGCTGACCGCGCTGCTCGGCGGATGCGGGTTCCTGCAGCTGCGCCGCGACGTGACCGAGGTCCGGCATCAGGCCGTGATCGCCGGCCGCGTGGCGGACCCGGCCGCGCTCGGCGCGGGGCCGCTGCGCGTGTTCGCGCTGGCCGAGGGCGCCCGCGTGCCGGCGCACGCGCTGCGCCTGCGCGAGGCGGGTGATTTCGAGCTGTTCGTGCCTGCGGGGCGTTACCGCGTATTCGCGTTCGCGGATGCCGACGAGGATGGTCTCGCGGGGGCGGGCGAAGCGGTTGCGGGCTCGGCGGTGCTCGAGGTCGCGGCGGGCGACTGGTCCGACGGTCCCACGCTCACGCTGCGCGCCGCACCGCTGGCCGGCTGGCCGGCGACCGCCGCGCTGGCTTCGGGTATCGATGCGCTCGCCGGGGCGCGCGCGGATCTCGCGGCACCGCAGTTTGCCGACGACTACGCGCTGGTGCCGGGCTACTGGGCGAGCCTGCGCTTCCTGCGCGAGACGGGCGCCAACGTCTATCTGCTCGAAGCCTACGATCCCGCCCGCATTCCGGTGCTGTTCGTGCACGGTGCGCGCGGCGGGCCGCGCGACTGGCAGACGGCCTATGCCGCGCTCGACCGTAAGCGCTTCCAGGCCTGGTTCTATCAGTACCCCACGGGCATGCCCACGGCGCTGGCGAGCCGCCTGCTGGGACGGCGCCTGGCCAGCCTGCACGCGCGCCTTGGCTTTGCGCGCCTGCATGTGGTGGCGCATAGCGTGGGCGGTCTGCTGGTGCGTGAGATGCTGATACGCGAAGGCGCGCGCCACGCATATGTCGAGCGCTTCGTGTCCGTTGCCACGCCCTGGGGCGGTGAGCGCATGGCGGGCTGGGGCCTGGTGGCCTCGCCCGTGGTGGTGCCGGCCTGGGCAGATTTCGCGCCGCGCGGCGAGTTCCTGCGCGCGCTCTATGCCCGCGACATGCCGGCGGGCGTCTGCCATGTGTTGTTCTATGGCGAGCGCACGGGGTGGCCGTTGTTCCTGCCGGGCTCCGACGGTTCCGTTTCGCTCGCGAGCTTGCTGGATGCCCGCGCGCTGGCAGGAGCATGTCATCGCGAGGCCTTCGCCGAAACACACCGCAGCGTGCTGCACAGCGCGGCCGTGATGAAACGGCTCAACGCGGTGCTGGCCGACGACGACGGGGGCCTTCAGGCGTCGATGAAGAGGTCGCGGTAACTGACGTAGGCCGAGGCGGTGAGCACCGGGACGACGAACACCAGGCCCGTCAGCAGGGGCAGGCAGCCCAGCACGAGCAGCACCCCCGAGAGGGCTCCGTAGACGAGTCCGGCCAGCGGGTTGCGCAGACAGGCCGACAGGCTCGCGCGCAGGGCCGCGAGCGGCTCGAGCTCTGCGAGCATCACGAGCGCGGGCGCGAACCACAGGGCCGCGCCCATCGTGAGCCACACCAGGAGCCCCGCGACGCACGCCACGAACAGACCGGCCAGCGACAGACCGTTCCAGGCGGCGAGTGCGTCGCCGTAAGCGAAGGGGTGCGCGAGAAGGCTTGCGCCGCCGGTGACAATCAAGGGCAGCACGGTCAGCAGCATGGCGGCCATCGCGAGCAGGCCCAGCAGGGCGAGCGAGGCGAAGCGCGCGCGAAAGCCCGCGAAGAGGTCTCGCGGCGTCAGCTTGCCGGTGTGATGCTGGCGGTGCGCGGCGAACATGAGGCCGCCCCAGAAGACCGGATAGAGCACGCCAGACAGCAGATTGACGACCGGCAGCAGGGAGATCAGCAGCCCGCTCAGGAAGCACGCCGCCATGATCAGCAGCCAGGCGAGCGGCTGCTGCCGGAAAAGCGTCCAGCCCCCCCGCAGCCAGGCGACTCCGTGGCGGGCGGGGACGCGACGGGCGTGGATCGGGATGCGGGGGCGGGAGGGCATGGCGCGCGGAGCGAGGAGGCCGTCAGTGTTCCAGGCGGTGGCGCACGGCCACGCGGTGCTCGTCGAGCAGTTGCAGCAGGGTCGCATAGCGCCGCGCATGGAACTGGCCCGCATCGCGTGCCGCGCGCAAGGCGCAGTCGGGCTCCTTGAGATGCTGACAGTCGCGGAAGCGGCATTCGCCCAGCTTCGCGCGGATTTCCGGGAAGCCGCACTCGATCTCGTTCTGCGTCAGATGGGCGAGGCCGAAACTCTGCAGGCCGGGGCTGTCGATGAGCTGTCCGCCGCCCGGCAGCGCATACAGCCGGGCGTGGGTTGTGGTGTGCTTGCCCGAATCGAGCACCGCGGAGATCTCGCGCGTGCGCGCGTCGGCGTCGGGCACCAGTGCGTTGGTGAGCGTGGATTTGCCCATCCCGGACTGCCCCACGAGCAGGCTCACATGCCCCGCGAGGCGCGCGGCGAGCGGCGCAACGTCGCCCCGGGCGCTCAGTTCGAGCACGTCGTGCCCGGCGGCGCGGAATACTTCCAGCTGGGCGCGCGCAGCGTCGCGCTGGGCAACGAGGTCGCACTTGTTGAGCAGGATCAGCGCGGGGATGTCCTGAGCGTCGGCCGCGACCAGGCAACGCGTGATGAGCTCGTCGGAAAAGCCCGGCTCCGTCGCCACGACCACCACCACCTGGCTCACGTTGGCCGCGATGAGCTTCTCCTTCCACTGGTCGGCACGGTAGAAGAGGCTGCTGCGCGCGCCGATGCGCTCGATCACGCCCTGATCGGCGCTGGTCATGGCGATCTCGACCTGATCCCCGCACGCGACTTCGCTTTTCTTGGCGCGCGGCACGCAGGGCAGCTCGCGCCCGTCGGGCAGGCGGACCGCATACTGGCGGCCGAAGGCGGCGACGACGATGCCTTCCAGTCGCGCGCTCATGCCTCGCCTTTCAGGCGGCCGATGCGGATTGCCGCGGGCGGGTGTGAATCGTAAAAAAGCGAGTGCAGCGGATCGGGCGTGAGCGTGGCCGCGTTGTCGCGGTAGAGCTTCACCAGCGCCGACACCAGATCGGCGGCGCCCGCCTGGCTCACCGCATAGGCGTCGGCCTCGAACTCATGCTTGCGCGACCAGTAGCTCATCAGCGGCGTGAGCGGGAAAGTGAAGGGCGCAAGCACCAGCGAGAAGAGGATCAGCGTCATCGCTTCCGTCTGCGCGCTCACGCCCAGTCCGGCGAAGAACGCGGGCTGCTGGGCCAGCCACCCCAGCAGCGCGAAGAAGGCCAGCGACAGCGCCGCGAACAGGGCGATGCGTTGTGCGATATGGCGGTGCTTGAAGTGGCCGAGCTCGTGCGCGAGCACGGCTTCGACCTCGTCCGCGCTGAGCGTGGATAGCAGCGTGTCATAGAAGACGATGCGCTTGGCCGCGCCGAACCCCGTGAAGTAGGCGTTGCCATGCGCGCTGCGGCGGGAGCCATCCATCACGAAAAGCCCCTTGGCGCGAAAGCCGCAGCGCGCCAGCAGGCCGTTGATGCGGGCTGCCAGCGCGTCGTCCTTGAGCGGCTCGAACTTGTTGAACAAGGGGGCGACGAACAGCGGGTAGATCACCATCGCCGCGAGGTTGAAGGCGATCAGCAGCGCCCACGTCCATACCCACCACAGGCTGCCCATGCTGCGCATGAGCCACAGCGCGCACAGCAACAAGGGCACGCCGAGCACGATGGAGACCAGCGTGCTCTTGAGAAGATCGCCCGCGAAGGTGGCGAGCGTGGTGCGGTTGAATCCGAAGCGTGCCTCGAGCACGAAGGTGTAATACAGCGTGCCCGGCAGCTCCCACAGGAAGCCCGCCACCGACAGCAGCGCGAAGAGCGCCAGGCCGTGCCAGAGGCTGTCGGGCGCAAGCCAGTGGGAGAGCGTCTCATGCATGAACTGGAGACCCCCTCCCAGTGTGAGAAGCAGAACCCAGATCAGCCCGAGCGCGAGATCGACGCGGCCGTAACGCCCCTTGGCCAGCGTGTAGTCGGCCGCCTTGCGATGCGCTTCGAGCGGAATGCTCGCGGCGAATGCCGCCGGCACGGCGTCGCGATGGGCGCGCACGTGCGCGGCCTGGCGCAGGTTGAGCCACAGGCGGACCGTGCTTGAAAGCAGCAGGGCCAGCAGGAAAAGGGCGGTCATCAGGGCAGGGGTCATCGGATCGGGGAGAAAGAGGCGGGGGAGTGGGCGGCGCGCGCAGACATGAGAGAATCCGGGCTTTGCACGCGCAGGAGAATTATATGGCACAGGACGCCACGCACCTGGTCTGGCTGGACATGGAGATGACGGGGCTGGAGCCCGACCGCGACCGCATCATCGAGATCGCGATGATCGTGACCGACGTGAATCTGGAGGTCGTGGCGGAGAGCCCGGTCGTGGCCGTGCATCAGCCCGGTTCCGTGCTCGACGCGATGGACGACTGGAACAAGAACACGCACGGCAAGTCCGGCCTCATCGAACGCGTGCGCGCTTCGTCCGTGGATGAAGCAGCGGCCGAGCGGCTCTATCTGGACTGGATGGCGCAATACGTGCCGGCGCGCACCACGCCGATGTGCGGCAACACCATCGGACAGGACCGCCGCTTCCTGGCGCGCTACATGCCCACGCTGGAAGCCTATTTCCATTACCGCAATCTCGACGTCTCCACGCTCAAGGAACTGGCGCGGCGCTGGCACCCGGCGTTGTTTGCGGGCGTGAAGAAGAGCGAGGCGCATACCGCGCTGGCCGACATCCGCGAGTCGGTGGAAGAGTTGCGCTACTACCGCGACAACTTCCTGCGCCTGCCCGCTTGAGTCCGCAGTGACGGGCGAGGGCCGGCATCTTGGAGCGAGCGGCACAAAAGCTTTGACATGCCAGAAAAACTCTCTATAATGCGCAGCTCTTCAGGCGCGTAGCTCAGCTGGTTAGAGCACCACCTTGACATGGTGGGGGTCGTTGGTTCGAGTCCAATCGCGCCTACCAAATTCCTGAAGGGGAATGCAGAGATGTTTCGAACTACTCCGGCTCTGATTGCAGCGTAAGGCGCAACGAGTCGCGCATTCCTTGGTAGAAAAGAAAAAGTGCGGCTCACCCCCGCACTTTTTTTTCGTCCACAGATTCCGCTCCCCGATTTCGCGAGGCCTTTCATGCCGAATATCACGCTTCCAGACGGCTCCGTCCGCAGTTTCGAATCCCCGGTTTCCGTTGCCCAGGTGGCGGCCTCGATCGGCACGGGGCTTGCCAAGGCAGCCATCGCGGGCAAGATCGACGGGCGCCTGGTGGATACTTCCTGCGTGATCGACGCCGACGCCCGGCTCGCGATCGTGACCGACAAGGATGCCGACGGGCTCGAAGTCATCCGCCATTCCACGGCCCACCTGCTGGCCTATGCGGTCAAGGAGCTGTTCCCCGAAGCCCAGGTCACGATCGGCCCGGTCGTCGAGAACGGCTTCTACTATGACTTTGCCTATTCGCGCCCCTTTACGCCCGAGGATCTCGCCGCGATCGAAAAGCGCATGAGCGAACTCGCGCGCAAGGACATCGCCGTGAGCCGCGAGGAATGGGATCGGGACGAGGCCGTGAAGTTTTTCCTGGGACTGGGCGAGAAGTACAAGGCCGAACTCATCGCGGCGATTCCGGCCGGACAGACCATTTCGCTGTATCGCGAGGGCGATTTCATCGACCTCTGTCGCGGTCCGCACGTGCCCTCGACCGGCAAGCTCAAGTTCTTCAAGCTCATGAAGGTGGCAGGCGCCTACTGGCGCGGCGACGCCAGGAACGAACAGCTGCAGCGCATCTATGGCACGGCCTGGGCGAAGAAGGAAGAGCTCGACGCCTACCTGCACATGCTCGAAGAGGCCGAAAAACGCGACCACCGTCGCCTGGGCAGGCAGCTCGATCTTTTTCACCTGCAGGACGAGGCTCCGGGCATGGTGTTCTGGCACCCCAAGGGCTGGACGCTATGGCAGCAGGTCGAGCAGTACATGCGCGCCCGGCTCAACGTGGCGGGCTACCAGGAAGTGCGCACCCCCATGGTCATGGATCGCTCGCTGTGGGAAAAGTCCGGCCACTGGGACAACTATCGCGACAACATGTTCACCACCGAGTCCGAGAAGCGCGACTACGCGGTGAAGCCCATGAACTGCCCCGGGCACGTACAGATCTTCAACAACGGCCTGCGTTCCTATCGCGATCTGCCGCTGCGCCTGGCCGAGTTCGGCTCCTGTCACCGCAACGAGCCGTCGGGAGCGCTGCATGGCCTCATGCGCGTGCGCGGTTTCGTGCAGGACGATGCCCACATCTTCGCCACCGAAGACCAGATCGAATCCGAGGCGATGGCCTTCGACGCGCTGCTGATGAGCGTCTACAAGGATTTCGGCTTCCACGACGTGGCCGTCAAGCTGGCGCTGCGCCCCGAGAAGCGCGCGGGCTCCGACGAAATCTGGGACAAGGCCGAAGCGGGCCTGCGTGCGGCGCTTCGCGCCTCGGGCAAGGAGTGGGAGGAGCTTCCCGGCGAAGGCGCCTTCTATGGTCCCAAGGTCGAGTACCACATCAAGGACGCGCTTGGCCGCTCCTGGCAGTGCGGCACCATCCAGCTCGACTTCGTGTTGCCCGAGCGTCTGGGGGCGGAGTACGTGGCCGAAGACAACTCGCGCCGCCGCCCCGTCATGCTGCATCGTGCGATTCTCGGTTCGCTCGAGCGCTTCCTGGGCATCCTCATCGAGAACTTCGGGGGCGCCTTCCCGCTGTGGCTCGCGCCTGCCCAGGCCGTCGTGATGAACATCTCGGAAGGGCAGGCGGAATACGTGGAATCCGTGGCCGCCGAACTGCGTGCCGCAGGCTTCCGTGTTGAAGCCGATTTGCGAAACGAAAAAATTACCTATAAAATCCGCGAACATAGCTTGCAAAAGCTGCCCTACCTGCTTGTCGTAGGCGACAAGGAGAAAGAAGCCGGAAAGCTCGCCGTGCGCATGCGCGGCGGTCAGGATCTGGGGCAAATGTCCATCACGGAATTGGTCGAGCGTTGGCAGGCCGAGCTCAGGGCTCGCGGCGCCGAGGCTTAGTTTTTTGTCTTTTTGGAGGCTGCAGCCATAGCTCAGGAAAAGAACGCGCATCGCGTCAATCGGGAAATCGGTGTTTCCGAGGTGCGACTGGTAGGTGAAGACGGCGAACAACTCGGTATTTTCCCGACGCAGCAGGCGTTGGCGATGGCCGAAGAAGCCGAAGTGGACCTTGTCGAGATCGCCCCGCAGGCCCGTCCGCCCGTTTGCCGGCTGATGGATTACGGCAAGTTCAAGTACCAGGAGCAGAAGCGCGCCCACGAAGCGAAGCAGAAGCAGAAGCAGATCCAGGTCAAGGAAGTCAAGCTGCGTCCCCAGACGGACGAGAACGACTACCAGATCAAGATGCGCAACATGGTTCGCTTCCTGGAAGAAGGCGACAAGATCAAGGTGACCCTGCGTTACCGCGGTCGCGAGATGGCTCACCAGGAGTTCGGCATCCGCCAGCTCGAGCGCATCAAGGCTGATCTGGCCGAGCTGGCCGTCGTCGAGCAGTTTCCCAAGCTCGAAGGCCGTCAGCTGATCATGGTCATCGCGCCCAAGAAGAAGGCTTGAGTGAGCCGCCGCTGCAAGGCGGAGAGAAACGGATCTGCCGCCGAGAGGTGGCAAAAGGGGCGCAGCAGCCCGGCCGGTCACGGTCGCTGCTGCAAAACAAGTGGTGTCCTGGTAGTTGAAGCGTTCCGGATCGGAGCCACCAGGTGTCACATCTAAAATCGTTGGAGTATTTCGATGCCCAAGATGAAGACCAAGAGCGGCGCCGCCAAGCGCTTCAAGGTTCGCGCGGGTGGAAGCATCAAGCGCTCGCAGGCGTTCAAGCGCCACATCCTGACCAAGAAAACCACCAAGGCAAAGCGTCAGCTGCGCGGCATGACCGGTGTCCATGACACCGATACCGCCCGCATCCACGCCATGATGCCCTACGCCTGATCAGGAAGGAGATAGAACATGCCTCGCGTCAAACGTGGTGTAACGGCTCGCGCCCGCCACAAGAAAGTCCTCGACAAGGCCAAGGGTTACCGCGGCCGCCGCAAGAACGTATATCGCATCGCCAAGGAAGCGGTGATGAAGGCCGGTCAGTACGCTTACCGCGACCGTCGTCAGCGCAAGCGTCAGTTCCGCGCCCTCTGGATTGCCCGTATCAATGCCGCCGCGCGTGAAGTCGGCCTGACCTACAGCCGTTTCATGAACGGTCTGAAGAAGGCTGCGATTGAAGTCGACCGCAAGGTGCTGGCTGACCTGGCCGTGTTTGACAAGCCCGCTTTCGCGGCGCTGGCCAATCAGGCCAAGGCACAGCTCGGCGCCTGAGCTGCGCAGCAGTAAAGAAAGGAGGCGCAAGCCTCCTTTTTTCATTTCCGGCTCGCGCTGGCGGGCCACAACCAGATTGCGGGTGCAGGTGTGGATAACCTCGATCAATTGCTCAAGGACGCGCAGACGGCATTCGCCGCGGCCGCGGACGTGAATGCACTGGAACAGGCCAAGGCGGTTTTCCTTGGCAAGAGCGGCAGCCTGACCGAGTTGCTCAAGGGGCTCGGCAAGCTTGATCCGGAAGCGCGCAAGAGCGCCGGGGCCGCCATCAACCGCACCAAGAGTGCCGTCGAACAGGCGCTCGAAGCCCGCCGTGAAGCGCTGCGCAATGCGCAACTCGAAGCCCAGCTCGCCGCCGAGGCGCTGGACGTGACCTTGCCGGGACGCGGCCGGGGACGGGGTGGTCTGCATCCCGTGGTGCGCACCCAGGAGCGTTTCGAGACCCTGTTCCGTTCGATCGGATTCGAAGTGGCCGACGGCCCCGAGATCGAGGAAGACTGGTTCAACTTCACCGCCCTGAACACGCCGGACAACCACCCCGCGCGTTCGATGCACGACACCTTCTATATCGAGGGGGCCAAGGACGTGCTGCTGCGCACGCACACCAGCCCCGTGCAGATCCGCACGATGCAGGCGCACGCCGCGCGACATCGTGATGCCGCCACCATGCCCGAGCTGCGCATCATCGCGCCGGGGCGTGTATATCGCGTCGATTCCGACGCCACGCACTCGCCGATGTTCCACCAGGTTGAAGGTCTGTGGGTCGGAGAGGATATCTCCCTGGCCGCGCTCAAGGGCGTGATCATCGATTTCCTGCAGCGCTTCTTCGAGACCGATGCGCTGCAGGTGCGTTTCCGTCCGTCATTTTTCCCCTTCACCGAGCCCTCCGCCGAGATCGACTTCGCCTTCATGAGCGGGCCGAACAAGGGCCGCTGGCTCGAGATCGCCGGCTGCGGCATGGTCCACCCGAACGTTCTGCGTAATGGCGGCATCGACCCCGCGCGCTACACCGGCTTTGCCTTCGGGATGGGGCTGGATCGCCTCACCATGCTGCGCTACGGCGTCAATGACCTGCGCCTGTTCTTCGAGAACGACCTGCGCTTTCTTGCCCAATTCCAGGATTGATCGATCATGCAGTTTTCTGAAAGCTGGCTGCGTGCCTTGTGCAACCCCGCCATGGATTCGGAGGCCCTGTGCCACCTGCTGACCATGGCCGGCCTAGAAGTCGAGGAAGTCGAGCCCGTCGCGCCGCCCTTCACGGGCGTGGTGGTGGCCCGCATCCTCTCGTTTGAAAAGCATCCCGACGCCGACAAGCTCAAGGTGTGTCGCGTGGACGTCGGTCAGGGCGAGCCTCTGCAGATCGTGTGCGGCGCGCCCAACGTGGTGGCCGGCATGAAGGCGCCGTGCGCCATCGTGGGCGCCCGGCTGCCCGGCTTCGCCATCAAGGCGGCCAGACTGCGCGGCGTGGAATCCGCCGGCATGATGTGCTCGGCCGACGAACTGGGCATGAGCCAGGACCACGACGGCCTGCTCGTACTGCCCGATGACGCGCCGGTCGGCGCCAACCTGCGCGAATACCTTGCGCTGGACGACCGCAAGATCACGATCAAGCTCACGCCGAACCGCGCCGACTGTCTCAGCCTTGTCGGCGTGGCGCGCGAGCTGGCCGCGCTCACCGGTACTGCCGCGCAGCTCGTGGAACCTCGCGAAGTCGCGGTTTCACATGCGCAGCAGCGCGAAGTGCGGCTGGAGTCCCCCGAGGCCTGTCCGCGTTACCTCGGACGCGTTTTCACCAACGTCAACGCGCGTGCAAGCACGCCCGACTGGATGAAGGCCCGCCTCGAGCGCTGCGGTGTGCGTGCCATCAGCGCGGTGGTCGACATCACCAACTACGTGATGCTCGAACTTGGCCAGCCGCTGCATGCCTTCGACGATGCGCGGCTGCAAGGCCCCATTCGCGTACGCCTCGCGCGTGCCGGCGACGGGATCACCCTGCTCAACGGTCAGCAGCTCTCGCCCGTGGCCGGCACGCTGCTGATCAGCGACGATACCGGCCCGCTGGCGCTTGCCGGCATCATGGGCGGCGAACACAGTGGCGTGACCGACGACACGACTCGCGTCTTCCTGGAGTCCGCGTTCTTTGCCCCCGATGCCATCGTGGGGCGCGCGCGTGAGCTGGGCTTCTCGTCGGACGCGTCCCATCGCTTCGAGCGCGGGGTCGATTTCGAACTCGCCGCGCGCGCCATGGCGCGCGCCAGCCAGCTGCTGGTGGATATCTGCGGCGCTGCCGCCGGCCCCGTCGTGGAGGCGGTTTCTTCTGCCCACCTGCCGCAGCGGGCGGGCGTGGACTTCCGCCCCGCGCGCGCGCGCAAGGTGCTGGGCTTCGATGTGAGCGACGCCGTCATGCGCGCCTCGCTGGAGCGGCTGGGCATGCGCGTGGAAGGCGAGGGCGCGGCGCTTCGCGTCACGCCGCCGAGCTATCGCTTCGACATCGCGATTGAGGAAGACCTCATCGAGGAAGTCGCACGCGTGTATGGCTACGACAATATCGAGCCGCTGCCGCCCAAGGCGCCGGTCACGATGCTGCCCTCCACCGAGACCCTGCGCCCCGTACACCGGGCGCGGCGTCAGCTTGCCGGGCTGGATTACCAGGAAATCATCTCTTACGCCTTCGTCGAAGCGGCGTGGGAACGCGACTTCGCAGGCAATGAGAACCCTGTCCGGCTCGCCAATCCGATTGCCAGCCAGATGAGCGTGATGCGCTCCACGCTGCTGGGCGGGCTGGTCGGCGCGCTCAACACCAACCTGCGCCGCCGTGCCAACCGCGTGCGCCTGTTCGAAGTCGGCCGCTGCTTTGCGCCCGATGCCGCGCAGGCACCGGTCCAGGCAGCTTCCCAACCCGTGCGCGTGGCAGGGCTGGCGTGGGGGCTCGCCGAGCCCGAGCAATGGGGCCTGGCTTCGCGCAAGGTCGACTTCTTCGACGTCAAGCGCGACGTCGAGCTGCTGCTCGGCCGCTCCGCCACCTTCTGCGCCGCCAAGCACCCGGGCCTGCATCCGGGGCGTTCGGCCGAGATCCGGCGCGACGGTGCGCTCGTGGGCTACATGGGCGAGCTGCATCCCGCCCTCGTGCAGCGCTACGACCTCGGCAGCGCCCCGGTGGCGTTCGAGCTCGAACTCGATGCCGTGCTTGCCGCCGGCGTGCCGGCTTTTGCCGAGTTGCCGCGTCATCCTGCCGTGCAGCGCGACCTTGCCATCGTGGTGGCCAACCGCGTGACCGCGGACGAGCTGCTGCGCGTGCTGCGCGCCGCGGGCGGAAGCGTCGTGCGGGGCATCGAACTCTTCGACGTCTACGCCGGCAAGGGCGTCGCGCCCGAGCACAAGAGTATTGCGCTGCGCGCCACGCTGCAGCATCCTGACCGCACTCTCGAAGAGGCGGAAATCGACAATGCGATGCGCGCGCTCGTCAGCGCCGCCGAGCGTGAGCTGGGAGGGCAGTTGCGTGCCTGACGTCATCAAGAACGGCAGCGGCGCCACGCTGACCAAGGCAGAGCTGGCCGACATCCTGTTCGACCGCGTGGGGCTCAACAAGCGTGAGTCCAAGGACATGGTCGAAGGTTTTTTCGAGGAAATCCGCAATGCGCTCGAGCGTGGCGAGGAAGTGAAGCTCTCCGGCTTCGGCAACTTCCAGCTGCGCGACAAGCCGCAACGCCCGGGCCGGAACCCGAAAACCGGCGAGGAGATCCCGATCACCGCAAGGCGGGTCGTGACCTTCCACGCCAGTCAGAAGCTCAAGACAGCCGTGGAACAACTCAGCGATGGACAACAGCAAACCGCTTGAAGAACCCGCAGACCTGCCGCCCATTCCGGCCAAGCGCTACTTCACGATCGGCGAGGTGGCCGAGCTGTGCGGCGTGAAGCCGCATGTGCTGCGCTATTGGGAGCAGGAATTCACCCAGCTCAAGCCCGTGAAGCGGCGCGGCAACCGACGCTACTACCAGCGGCACGAAGTGCTGCTCGTGCGCCGGATCCGCGAGCTTCTCTACAGCGAAGGCTTCACGATCAGCGGCGCGCGCAACCGGCTCGAGGAATACCAGATCCTGCGCCGCGAAACCGACGAGATCGTCGAACGCGGCCGTAGCGATACCGCGCAGATACGCGGCGAACTGGAAGCCATTCTCGAAATCCTGAGAGCCTGAAAGCACGCAAAAAATCCCGCAGGTTCTGGTGTTTCGCTGAAAGCCTGCTATAATGCTTTTTCTGTGTCGGGGCGTAGCGCAGCCTGGTAGCGCACTTGCATGGGGTGCAAGGGGTCGCGAGTTCGAATCCCGCCGCCCCGACCAACAGAAACAAGCACTTAAGCCACTCCGAGGAGTGGCTTTTTTGCTTTCTGTCCCACGGTTTTGGATTTGGGGGCTGTAAGCGCGCGCGACTTTTGGCACCGTTTTGCGAAACTAATGGCACCAGTAGAATCGCGCCTCTTTGCTTTTTGCTGAGTTAGAAACGAGGCGTTACTTTCGCGCTGCGCGAGGCGGGTTTGACACCCAACTTTGCCGCCCTGAAAGTGCTCCTTGCGCTGCCGTATCCCCGGTCGCAAAGACGAGCTCCCGGCTAGATTTCAACCTCCACCAGCGGAAGGTTCGGGGCCGGGCCCTCCACCAACCCCGCCCGCACGAATGCCTTGTTGCCCACGGGCACCGTAGTCCCGCGCGCCACAATCGTCGCGCCGTCGAGCAGCTGCAGCGTGCTCGATCCCGTATCACCGGCGTGTTTGCACTGGACGGCCAGCTCGATGGACTTATTGGCATCGTACGCAGCTTCGGTGAGCCCCGACACCCACGTCCGGACAGATCGAAGCAGGTGTGTAACGCCATTGACGTTACGGAGTGCTAGACTACGCAAACCACCCCGACAGAAGCCGCACCATGCGATCCACACCCTCCACTGAAGCCCCGCGCCGCGACACGCTCAACCTGCGCATCCCGGTCGAAGAGCGCAACCTCATCGACCGCGCCGCCGAAGCAGCCGGCAAGACCCGCACCGAGTTCATCCTCGGTGCCGCGCGCCGTGCTGCGGAAGACGCGCTGCTGGATCGCGCTGTCCTCTCCGTCAGCCCCGAGGCTTACGCCGAATTCCTTGCACGTCTCGATGCGCCGGCCCAGCCCAACGAACGCCTGCGCAAGACCATGCAAACCCCGGCGCCCTGGAAGAAGGACTGACCAGGCTGATGCTCACTGCACCCGCACCGCTTGCTGCGCACCACGACCTCAGCGCCTTCGACTGTGGCGAGCCCGCACTCAATGACTGGCTACGCCGCCGCGCCGCGCAGAACCAGGCCAGCGGCGCCTCGCGTACTTTCGTGTGCTGCGAAGGCTACACCGTGGTGGCCTACTACGCGCTAGCCGCCAGCGCCGTGGCCCCCGCCGCCGCGCCGGGTCGCTTTCGCCGCAATATGCCCGACCCGATTCCCGTCGTCGTACTCGCCCGCCTTGCGGTGGCAACCATGCATCAAGGCCAAGGCCTCGGCCGCGCGCTGTTCCGGGACGCCGCTCGGCGTGCCCTCTTCGCGGCCGATGCCATCGGTGTGCGTGGCCTCATCGTGCATGCCCTCAGCGACAGTGCCCGCGCCTTTTACCAGCAGCTAGGGCTCGAAGCTTCACCACTCGACCCCATGACCCTCATGATCACTTTCACCGATCTACGCGCAGCCCTTGGCGACGCATAGGGCAAGCACTCACTGACATGACCGCGACCTAACCGAAGCGCCCCCGCCCCCTGGAGAGCGTCTTGCAGGAGGACCCCACGGGTTGCGGGCTGGCGTGCGTCGCCATGCTGGCGGGGCGGAGCTGCCAAGCCGTCAAGAAGCGGGCGCACGCCACGCTCGAGGACTAGCCCCAAGGCCTGCGCTCCCTGTACACCACGGAGGACAGCTCCCCCCTCCGCGCCACATCAGCCGCACTATCGTCGAGGCGATGGGCCCGCTGCTCACCGGACGCATCTGCGATCCCGCCTGCGGCACAGCCGGCTTCCTCGTCGAGAGCTACGGCAACCCGCTGCGCGCAAGCACTCCAGCGCCGCCGGCACCCACACCCACACCGACGTCATCGACGGCGAAACCGTCATGCGCTGCGCGGCGACTCGCTCCAACTTCATCGCATCGCATCGCACCGCTTTGGTCGGGCCGTCGTCGTCCCGTAGCGTGAGGTCGGCGTAATAGACCCGCGTGCCACGCGAGAGCATGGTCCTGCTCCGAAAGAAGGGGAAGGCAGCTTTTCACCGAAGCCGGGCTTGCGCGATTCACGCGTGGGGGCGGACGAGCCGGGCCGGCGCGTTGTGTCTGCCGGGGTTCCGATCGTCCCGGCGTTCGCGATGCCGCCGGCGGCGTTTCTTTCTTTTTCATGCGCGGGCGCGACTTAGAGGCGGGGGGCGCCGCATCGATATGACTATCGGGTAAGGTCGCTGTGGCTGTGGCTGCATGTTGCTTGCTGGCGGCTCATCACGGCGCGCCGCGTCCTGGAAAGACAAATGGCGCGGGGTCGTCTAGATTGAATGGCGAAATCCATGACAGCCTGTGCAAGCTGACCAACAAGGCGAATTCGCTCGCCGATGACAAGGGACTGGTGATGGCGGTGGAATCCGGCTTGCACTCCTCTGGCAATGACGATCCGATGATCTTTGCCCCGGAGGAAACGACGACGCTCCCGTCGTCAAGTTCCCATACCTGGAAAGTGCTCTGCGTCGACGACGATCTGAGCTTCCAGGAATCGATTGCCTTCGCCCTGCGGGATTTTCATTACCAGGGCCTGCCGCTCAAGCTGATACGCGCCTACTCCGGCCAGGAGGCGGCATTGCGCTTCGCCAACGAGCCGGACATTGCCGTCGCCTTGCTCGACGTCGTGATGGAGACGGATGACGCAGGGCTGCGCCTCGTCAAGAGCGTGCGCGAGATACTGGGCAACGTGGAGACGAGGATTGCCCTGGTCACCGGGCAACCCGGCATGGCCCCGCTGGGCAAGGCGGTGACCGATTACGACATCGATGATTACTGGGTAAAGACCGACCTCTCGGAGGAGCGCCTGCATGGGCTGCTGACCACCCGGCTGCGCGACTGGCAGCGCCTGACCGCGCTGAACCGCGCCCGCAGAGGCCTGCGCATGATCGTGGAAGGCAGCAACGCCTTTGCCGAGGCGCGCGACCTGAATGCGTTCTCGGCCCGGGTCGTGCAGGATCTCGCGCGGCTGCTGAGCGTGCCGGAGGAGGGCATCGTGTGTGCCATGGAACACGTGGATGGCACGCCACTGGATGCGCGCATCGTTGCCGCCGCGGGCGGCTTCTATTCTTCGCTGGGGGTGACGCTGCAGGCCCTGCCGCACTCCGACATCCGTGCCGCCCTGGCGCAATGCCTTGCCGAGCGGCGCGATCTGGCATTTCCGCACGGCATCACCCTGCATTTCCAGTGTGAGATGGAAGGGTTGCGGTGTGCCGCCTACGTTGCCGGCGTGGAGGCGCTGGACCCGACCCAGCAGGATCTGCTCCGGGTGTTCAGCTCGAACATCAATTCGGCGCTGGTCAACGTGGCGCTGATCAGCCGGCTGGACAAGATGGCCTATCTGGACCCGCAGCTGGGCATTCCGAACCGCAATGCGCTGGTCCGCCAGCTGACCGCCCTGCTGGAACACCGCCCGACCGTATCGCATGCGCTGGTGCTGCTGGACATCGACGATTTCTCGTCCGCCAACTTCGCGCTGGGTTACGAGTATGGCAACCAGATACTGGAGGAGCTTCTCGCCCGGTTGCGGCAGCAGTTTCCGCCTCCGGTGCTGTACGCCCGGCTGCACGATGACGTGTTCGCGCTGCTGGGGCCATCGGAGCTGATCTCCGAGAGTCAGTTGAGCGTGATCGACGACGCGGCCCAGACGCCCGCCGCGAGGAAGTTCATCAGTTTCGGGCAGGCCCGGCTGGAGCTGGACCTGTTTTCGGGCAGCGCGGAGGAGGCCATGGCCATCGCCGCCCTGATGCTCAAATCGGCAAAGCAGAAAGGGCACGGGCAGAAACAGACCTACGAGCCTCACATGAGCGAGGAGGCGAAGAAGCGGTTTTCGATTTCCCATGCGCTCCACAAGGCACTGGAGAACGGCGAGATCGAGATCGCGCTGCAGCCCCAGGTCTCGCTGACGGATGGCGCCGTCGTGTCGGCCGAGGTGCTTGCCCGCTGGCGCGGGAGCGATGGTCAGTTCATACCGCCCGCCACCTTCATCCCCATTGCGGAGGCGACCGGGGACATCGCGCGGATAGGCAGCCGGGTCATGCAGCTGAGCGTTCGCGCGGCGCGGGAGATCGTGGATGCGGGCTTTCCGGCGTTCAAGCTGGCGATGAACGTTTCCATGCTCCAGCTCGTTCAGGCCGGGCTGATGCGCGGAATGCTCGGTGAGCTGGCCGCGGCCGGCCTGAAGCCTGAGCATCTGGAGATCGAGGTGACAGAATCGGTCGCCATGCTGGGAGATCAAGGCATCCTCGAGCGTCTGACGGCGTTGCAGCAAGCCGGCTTTTCCATCGCCATCGATGACTTCGGCACCGGTTACTCGTCCCTCGCCACCCTGCGTTCGCTGCCGGTCAATATCCTCAAGATCGACCGCTGTTTCGTGGCGGAAATCGATTCCGACCGCGAACCCATCATCGTCAGCACGGTGCTGCATCTGGCGCAGCGCATGGGGTTGCGCTGCGTGGCGGAGGGGGTCGAGACGCAAGCGCAGGCCGACTGGCTGCGGCAAGAGGGCTGCGAGCTTGCCCAGGGATACCACTTCGCGCGCCCCATGCCGCTGGATGCGCTGATATCCCGCCTGCGCGCGGGGTCCGCAAGTGAGTGAGCCTGCCCGTCTTCCGGGCGGCATGACGACCCCGTTCCTGTCACGCCTGCATGGCGTTCGCAGGAAGATTGTGCTGCTGTCCCTGCCCTGGGTCGTGCTGCTGATCGTGCTGGCGCTCGCCGTCGACCAGATCGCCATCCACAACATGCGCCAGCCGATCGAAGACGCCCTGCATGACCAGGTCGTGCGGGGGCGCCAGGTGCTGTCGCGTCGGCTGGCCGTCACGTTTCAGGACGTCCGCTTTCTTGCCACCTTGCCCGCGCTGACGCGCCTGCTCGATGGCGATGCCACGGCCCGCTCGCAAGTCACCGAGATATTCCAGCACTACTCGCGCCTGAATGCCCGTTACAGCCAGATCCGCTGGCTCGACGAAACGGGGTGGGAGCGGATTCGTGTCGATCGCGGCAAGAACGGCACCTTCCTCGTTCCCGTGTCGCAGTTGCAGGACAAGTCGAATCGCCCGTACTTCCAGAGCGCGCACGCGATGCCCCGCGAGGGGACTTTCCTGTCCCGCTTCGATCTGAACATCGAGAACGACCAGATCGAAGTGCCGTACAACCCCACCTTCCGTGTCGCGGCTGCCGTTTTCGATTCCCAGGGCGTGCGCCGGGGGGTCATCGTCCTCAACGTGGTCGGGGCCGACATTCTCAAGTTGCTCAGCGACGTCGGCGGCATGCCGGGCTCGCGCCTCGAGCTGCTCGATGGCGCGGGCTTCTGGATCATGGGGCCCACGCCGGAGGACGAATGGGGCTTCATGCTGGGGCATCCCGAGCACACCCTGGCGCAACGCCATCCGGCACGCTGGAAATGGCTCAACAGCGATGCCGGCGGCGTCTATCAGGACGCTCAGGGCGCCTGGGTCAGCGCCAAGCTGAAGACCGATGAATCCGGTACCGACGCGACGTTCGGAGAAAAGGCCGCGCTCAACTGGTCCGTCCTCGTGCATCTTCCCGCGGGCGAGCTGCGCCAGCGCGAGCTGCCTATCCATCTGGCGACCGCGCTGCTGGCCGGGCTGGCCGTCCTGCTGGCCCTCTGGGTGATGGCGCGCCTGGCGCTGACCCAGCAGGATCGTGAGCATGCCTTCGCCGAGCTGCAACGCCGCACCACCGAACTCACGGCGGCGCATGACGCCTTGCTCAAGGCTTTCGAGACCCAGCGCGCCATGCAGCGCGAGCTGGTCCGGGCGGAACGACTCTCGTCCCTGGGGCTGATGGTGGCCGGTGTCGCGCATGAACTGAATACGCCGCTGGGCAGCGCCCTGGTCACCATCAGCAGTCTCGCGCGCGCGGTTTCGCAACTGGAGGCCCTGGTCAAGGATGGCCTGCGGCGCTCGGACCTGGAGGCGTTCCTGCGGCGTCAGCAAGACGGGCTTCCCATGGTGCAGCACGCGCTGGAACGCGCCGCCACGCTGGTGCAGCGCTTCAAGCAGCTCGCGGTCGACCGCGAGACCGAGGAGCGGCGCACGTTCGCGCTGCATGAGGTCGTTCGCGATTCCCTGCACCTGATCATCCGGCGGCAAGCGGGCCAGCACCAGAAACTGGTCCTGGAGATTCCCGAGGACCTGACGCTGGACAGCTATCCCGGCCCGCTGGGGCAAGTCGTCGACAACCTGGTCGGCAATGCATTCACGCACGCGTTTCCCGACGGATTTGCCGGCGTGGTCACGCTTTCCGCCCGGCTGGATGCCACGCGCGACACGGTCACGCTGACGGTTCACGACACCGGGCGCGGCATTCCGGAAGAGGTCCGGCCGCGCGTGTTCGATCTGTTCTTCACCACGCGACGTCACGCTGGCGGCACTGGCCTGGGCCTGTTCCTGGCGCATCAGATTACCCACGACATCCTGGGTGGCGTGCTGAAACTCGAAGACAGCGGCGAACAGGGGGGAACGCTCTTCGCGCTGGTCATTCCCGTGGTGGCGCCCGCCGCCCGCTGAAGACGTCGCCCGCCAGGGTGACGCAGGACGCCTCTGCGCCTCTTCGAACCGGATCGTCCCGGCGTGACGCCCGCCGGGGCCTTACTGGAAGATGCCCAGCGGATGGTGGTAGCGCGCAATGCTGTAGATCATGCCGTAGGTCGCGATGGCGGCGGCGTAGCAGAGCGCGCGCGTGCGCAGGCCGCGCGAGCGGCCCAGCGCGAGGAATCCGAACGCGATGTAGATCACGATGCAGCCGAGCTTGGCAACGAGCCAGCCATTCGCGAAGTACGCCGACGGCAGGATGCTCAACAGCAGCATCGCCACCGTGAGCAGCGCGGTGTCTATCGTGTAGCTCGCGAGCTTCACGGCCATGTGGTAGGGCCAGCGCATGCCGAGCAGGCCGGCGCCGCCGCGCAGCAGAAACAGCGAGCCCGACAGCAGCGCCAGCGTGATGTGGGTGAGTTTGATCTGGGGATACAGTTCCAGCATGCAGAAGATCCTGTCCGGAGGCGCTCGCGCGGGTCGCCCGCGTCGTCGCCGTGTTGGCGGGGTGAATCTGGCGAAGCCTGCGCAAGATCGCCTGGCGGCGCCTTGATCCGTGCCAAGTCGCGCACCGCCGCGGGCGCGCCCCGGGGCCGTCGCCCCACGCTGCAGGATAGGGGCTTTCGCCTATTGGGCGTGCGCTCCATCAAGCTTGACGCAGAAAGACCGTAAAGACTCCTGAACCGCCTGATGGTCAGACGCACAGCGCAGAAGAGGGGAACAACATGAAATGGTTCGAGAACCTGCCGTTCCGCGGCAAGCTTGCGGTGAATTTCTTCGTCAGCAGCGGCATTCTGGCCGTTGCGCTGTTGCTCGCGACGCTGCGCATCGGCGACCTGGCCGAGGACGTGCAGCACTTTGCCGACACCTCGGTACCGGCCATGCAGTCGGCCGGCAAGATCAGCGAACTGCGCCTGCGCTATCGCGTGCGCAGCCTGGAATACATGCTGCCGAACTCCGCCGAGGAGCGCGCCAAGCTCGAGCAATCGCTGCACGCGCTGGATGCCGACGTGCTCAAGGCCATCGCGACCCATGCCGCGCTGAGCCAGGGCGAAGCCGAGCGGCGCCTGCTCGACGAAGTGCGCGCGGGAGCCACGGCCTATCGCGAGACCGTCGAAGCCGCCGTCGCGCTTCTCAAGGCGGGCGACGAGGACGGCGCCCAGGGCCTGCGTCGTACCGACTGGGTGACCAAGGCCAACGCCCTGCGCGACAGGACTGACGCGCTCGCCACCCACGTGCTGGATACCGCGCACGCCGAGGGCCAGCGCTCCACGGCGCAGGCCCGTCAAGCGCGCACCCTGGTGTGGGCGACGCTGGCGGTGACGATCCTGGTCGCGGTGGCTTTCTCATGGTGGTTCTCGGGTTACGTCTCGAACGCGCTGGGCGCGCTGGTTCGCGTGGCCCAGCGCATCGCGCACGGGGAGCTGCACCTGCGCGTGGAGGCGCGCGCGCGTGACGAAGTGGGGCGCCTGCTCGGCACCATGGACGACATGCGCGCCGCGTTGCATCGCACCGTGAGCCAGATGCGCGATCAGGCGCAGAGCGTCTCGCACGCGTCCAGCGAACTGGCCGAGGCCGCCCGTCAGACCGAGCTTTCGAGCAGCACGCAGAGCGAAGCGGCTTCCGCGATCGCGGCCAACATCGAGGAACTCACGGTATCCATCGCGCACGTCTCGCAGGGCACCGACGAAGCGAGCCAGCTCGCCAGCGCGACCGATACCCAGGCCCGCGTGAGCACCGAGCGGCTGGATGAAGCCGTGCGTGAGATGGTGCAGGTGGCGCAGACCGTGCGCGAAGCCTCGCAGCGCATCGAGGTGCTCGAAACCGAGGCCGGGCGCATTTCGGGCATCGTCACCGTGATCAAGGAGATCGCCGCCCAGACCAACCTGCTCGCGCTCAA
This sequence comes from Candidatus Dactylopiibacterium sp., assembly GCA_031119555.1. Classification (GTDB taxonomy): domain Bacteria; phylum Pseudomonadota; class Gammaproteobacteria; order Burkholderiales; family Rhodocyclaceae; genus Uliginosibacterium. The sequence continues at coordinate 31,132 of JAVHXQ010000022.1, read as the reverse complement.
CGCCGCCATCGAAGCGGCGCGCGCCGGCGAGCAGGGGCGCGGCTTCGCGGTGGTGGCCGACGAGGTGCGCAAGCTCGCCGAACGCACCACCGCGTCCACTGCCGAGATCACCGAGATGATCTCCACCATCCAGCGCTCCACGCGCGAAGCCGTGGAAGGCATCGAAAGCGGCGTCGAATCGGTGGGCAGCGGCGAGCGCCTGATCAGCGACGCCGGCCAGGCGGTGGGTGAGATCCGGACCCTCGCGCACCAGGTGGCGGATCTCGTGGCCCGCATCGCCGAAGGCATGCGCGAGCAGTCGGCCGCCTCCACCGACGTGGCCAACCGCGTGGAGCAGATCGCCGTGCATGCCGAGGAACTCAACTCCTCCACCTCGCAGACCGGCACCGCCGCGCGCCGCCTGCAGGACATCGCGGGCGACATGCTGGGTTCGGTCAGCCACTTCCGGCTGGCCTGAGGCGTGCTCAGGGCGCCGCGCGAGGCACGCGCGGCGCCTCGCGCGGCGGCGTGCCGGGCTGACCGGCACGGCCGTGAATCGCCGCTTCGCAGCGACGCTTCGAACGGCTGACCGAGCCGTTGTGGCAGATGAAGCGCTCACCCTCGCAATAAGCGATGCCGCCCGCGCCACGGTCGCAGGGCTGGCGCCCGTTGGCGAGTGCGGCGGCGGGCAGCAGGAGCAGGACGAGGAAGGGCGCGAGGCACGGCAGACGGGGTTTCATGCGGACGGGCTCCAGATGGATGGGCGCGGGCGAAGCGGCATCACGCACGCCGGGGTGCGTTGCCCCGGCCAGCGCACGCCGGCCCCGGCGCGACGAAGCGGATGCGCGTGCCGGCCAGCACGCCCGCCAGCAGCAGGCCCACGCCGGCCAGCGTGAGCGCGGGTGGCCAGATGCCGCGCAACATGAACGCGTAGCCCAGCCCCGAGAGGGCTTCGAAGATCGTCAGCTGCCCCATCAGCGCGGTGGGCAGGCGTTGGCTCGCGAGGTTCCAGCAGGCGTTGCCCAGCCACGAAGGCAGCAGCGCCATGCCCAGCATCAGTGCCGCGAACAGCAGGGGGCGCGGGCCCAGCGGCATCTGCAGGGCGCCACCCGCGGCGGCGTCGCTGATCCACAGCCCGGCAAAGCAGGCCAGCGCGGCGGGCAGGGTGCATAAGCCATAGGCCGTGGCCCAGGCCTGCGGCGGAAAGCGCGGGTTCGCGCGCAGCCAGCGGGTGTTGCGGATGGCATACCAGATCCAGCAGGCCAGCGCCCCCAGCGTGAGCAGCGCGCCGGCGCCGTGGCGCAGCAGCCCGGCGCGGCTTTCGTGCGCGAGGTGTTCGAGTTCGCCCTGGTTCACGCACAGCAGGCCCGCGCACATGAGCGCCAGCGAGGGGGCCAGGCTGCGCCAGGTGACGCGGCCATCGGCGCGGTGGTTGAAGAGGTTGGCCACCACAGGCAGCACCACGGGCAGGGTGCCGATGATGACGCTCGGCAGCGGCGCGCCCGAGCGCTGGATGGCGCCGGCCAGCAGGCCGTAATAGAGCAGGTTGCCGACGAGGGCGAGGCCCAGGGCTTCGAGCCAGTCGGCCCGGCGCAGGCCCGCCAGGGCGGCGCGGTTGTGCCACGCCAGCGGCAGTGCGATGGCGCCGAAGGCCACGTGGCGCGCGAAGGCCAGCATCAGGGCGGGGTAGTCATCCAGCAGCAGGGGGCACACGAATACCAGCCCCCACAGCATGCCCGCGGCGAGCGCAAATCCGATCCCTGACCACATGCCCGCCTGCCCCGATCCGCAAAAGGCCGCCAGTGTGCGCCAACCCGGCCGCACTGTGTTGTCGAGTTACCGGGCCATGTCCGTCACCCCGCCGGCATCATCCCGGCGGAATGCCCATGTCGCCGCTGGCACTTATCAGAAACCCCTATATGGTCAACAGATCGGCCTGTCGCTTCTCCCCCCCGGAGCGCCGGCGGCTGGCGCGTTGCGCGGGGCGTGTGCCGCCCTGCCGGATCTCCGGGCGCAGCGGTGCCGCCAGGCGCGCGGCCCGTTCCCGCCTCTCTTGCCACGCTTGCGGAAGGACGGGAATGGACGATCAGAACACTTCAAAGCCCCAGGCCATGCTGTCGGTCTTCGATGCCGTCACGATCATGGTGGGGCTGGTGCTGGGGGTGGGCATCTTCCGCACGCCCTCCATCGTGGCCGGCGCGGTGGATTCGGAGTGGATGTTCATCGGGGTCTGGATCCTGGGCGGCTTCATCACCCTGATCGGCGCGCTGTGCTATGCCGAGCTTTCCGCCGCGCATCCGCACGCCGGAGGCGAATACCACTTCCTCTCGCGGGCTTACGGCCGCCCCGTCGCCATCCTCTTCGGCTGGGCGCGCTGCACCGTGATCCAGACCGGCGCCATCGCGGCCGTGGCCTTCGTGCTCGGCGACTATCTGTCGCAGCTCGCCCCGCTCGGGCCCTATGGGCCGGCGCTCTATGCGGCGGGCTCGGTGGTGGTGTTCACGGCCGTGAATATCCGCGGCACGGCCGAAGGCAAGAACCTGCAGATCGCCGTGACCTTCGTCGAGGTCGCCGCGGTGGCGGCCATCATCCTGTTCGGGCTGTTCGGCCCGGCCGCGCCGCCCGAGGCGATGCCGGGCGACGTGCCGGCGCCGGCCACCGCCATGCTCGGCATGGCGATGATCTTCGTGCTGCTGACCTACGGCGGCTGGAACGAGGCGGCCTACCTGACGGGCGAACTCAAGGAGGCGCGCCGCAACGCGGCGAAGGTGCTCGCGCTGGGCACGCTGATCCTCGTGGTGCTCTACACGCTGACCAACGTGGCGCTGCTGTCGGTGCTGGGGCTGGAGGGCCTGCGCAACTCCGAGGCCGTGGCCGCCGACATGATGCGCCGGGTGGCCGGGCCGGGCGGCGGCGTGATGGTGACGCTGGCCGTCGTGGTGGCCGCCGTATCGACGCTCAACGCCACCATCTTCACGGGGTCGCGCCTCTTTTACGCGATGGGGCGCGACCTGACCTTCATGCGCTGGGTCGGCATCTGGAAGGCGCGTGGCAGCACGCCCGCGCACGGCCAGATCGTGCAGGCGCTGATCGCGCTGGCGCTGATCGCGATGGGCGCGGTGAGCCGCGACGGCTTCAAGGCCATGGTCGATTACACGGCCCCCGTGTTCTGGGGATTCCTGCTGCTCACCGGCTGTGCCCTGTTCGTGCTGCGCTGGCGTCAGCCGCATCGCGCGCTGCCCTACCGCGTGCCGCTGTATCCGCTCACGCCGGTCGTGTTCTGTCTGATGTGCGCCTACATGTTCTACGCCAGCGTGGCCTATACCGGCACCGCCGCGCTGGTGGGGCTGGCCGTGCTCGTGGCGGGCCTGCCGCTGATCTTTTTCCGGCGCCGATCGCACGACCCGGCGGCGCGCACGGGCGCCACGGAATCCACCGCTTCCCACCCCCACCTGCTAGGAGAACGTCGATGACCCGCTCGCATCACCTCGTTGCCGCCACGCTGTGCGCCGTGTTCCTGAGCGGCACCGCCTGTGCCCAGACCGATACGCGCGCCGCTTCCGAGCCCTACACCCCCTCGGTCGGGCAGGCCGGCAAGGACGTGGTGTGGGTGCCGACCTCGCAGGCGCTCGTCGATCGCATGCTGGAAATGGCCGAGCTGGCGCCCACCGACCGTCTCGTGGACCTGGGCTCCGGCGACGGGCGCACCGTCATCACGGCGGCCAAGCGCGGTGCCAGCGCGCGCGGCATCGAGTTCAACCCCGACCTGGTCGCGCTCTCCAGGCGCGCGGCGCAGGCCGAGGGCGTGGGCGACAAGGCCCTGTTCGAACACGGAGACATCTTCAAGTCGGATTTCTCCAACGCCACCGTCATCACGCTGTTCCTGCTGCCCGACCTCAACCTGCGCCTGCGTCCCATCCTGCTCGACATGAGGCCCGGCACGCGCGTGGTGTCCAACTCCTTCGACATGGGCGACTGGCGCCCCGACGAAACGGCGCACGTCACGGAGGGCTGCTCCAGCTACTGCAATGCGTACAAGTGGATCGTGCCCGCCAGGGTGCACGGCAGGTGGTCGCTGGATGGCAAGCCGCTGGTGCTGAACCAGAAATACCAGAATCTGGACGGCAGCCTGCGCGAGGGCGCCACCCCGCAGCCCATCTCCGACGCGCGCCTGGACGGCGCGCAGATCCGCTTCTCGGTCGGCCAGCAGCACTACACGGGGCGCGTGGAAGGCAACGTGATGCAGGGCACCGTCAATGGCAAGCAGGCGTGGCGCGCCACGCGCACGCCGGGGTGAGCGGCGCCGGGCGCAAGCCCGGGCGCGCGCGGCCGCCCGGGGTTACGTGCGCGGGCTGGCGCGCGCGGCCTCAGAAGCCCAGTGCGAGCAGCGCCCAGGCGGCGACCAGGGTGCCGGCGGCGGCGCTGCCGTAGACGAGCAGGCGCGCGCGCAGCGTGGCGTGGATGCCGATGTCGTGCAGGCTGTGGAAGATCCGGTGCACGGCATGCCAGAAGAACAGCGCCACCACCGCGAACAGGGCGCCCTTGCCTAGCACGTGGGTGGCCAGCGCGTGCATCGAGGCGTAGGAGAGCGCTCCGGCCGGCAGCAGCCCGGCGGGCACGCCGAAGGCGAGCAGGAAGACCAGCATCGCGCCGGCCAGCGCCGCCAGCATGCCGCCCGCGCCGAACAGCAGCCAGAAGACGGGTTCGTGACTGCGCTTGAGTGAATCCTTCATCACAGACCTCCCTGCGCGAGCCATGCCGCGCCCACCGCGAGCGCCGCGCTGGCGGCCACCATGGCCAGCATGCCGGCGCCGCTGAGCACCCAGCCGGGCACCCGCGCGTGGCCGACGCGCACGGGCGGGATGGTGCGCGGCAGGATCAGGAACCATGTGATGCCGTGGTAGAGCAGCATCAGCAGGATCAGGCCATTGGCGAGCCGGGCGGGCAGCCAGCCCAGCCAGGCGAGGAAGCCGTTCCAGGCCGCTTCGCCGAGCGCGAGGCAGACGAGCCCGGCGAGCAGTTCGAGCGCGAAGAGCCAGACGAACACGGCCGTGCCCTCGTGCGCCATGTACTCGATGAAGAACGGGTCGCGCAGGTACCAGCGCGTCATCGGGCGGATGTAGGGGCGGCGCGCGTTCATTGGCAGTCTCCCTTGTTGCCGGGGCGGGGCAGGAAGCGGAAGAAATAGTCGCGCGCGCTGTTCATCTTGTTCACGTTCACCGCGTTGGCCGGATCGACCATCTTGGGGCACACCGCCGAGCAATAGCCCACGGCCGTGCAGTTGAACACGCCCACTTCGGCGTTGATGAGCTGCTTGCGCGCTTCGCTGCCGCCATCGCGGCTGTCGAGGTTGTAGCGGTGCAGCAGGGCGATCGCGGCGGGGCCGAGAAAGTCCGGGTTCAGCCCCACCTGCGGGCAGGCGGCGTAGCACAGGCCGCAATTGATGCATCCCGCGAACTGCTCGTAGAGCGACATTTCCTGCGGCGTCTGGCGGTACTCGCCTGCGTCGGGGCTGCGCTCCTCGCGCGGCATCAGCCAGGGCTTCACGCGCTCGATCTTGGCGATGAAGTCGTCCATCACCACCACCAGATCGCGCTCGATGGGAAAGTGCGCGAGCGCTTCCACCGTGACCTTGCCGGGGAACTCGCGCAGGAAGCTCTTGCAGGCCAGTCGCGGCTTGCCGGCGATCATGAAGCCGCAGCTGCCGCAGATGGCCTGCCGGCACGACCAGCGGAAGCTCAGCGTGCCGTCCAGTTCGTCCTTGATGTAGTTCAGCGCGGCGAGCACCGAGGTGTCGTCGGCGAAGGGGACTTCGTACTCCTGCCAGAACGGCTCGGTGTCCTGCTCGGGGCGGTAGCGCAGCACCGCCACGGTTTTCGTTTGCGGCTTCATGCCTTCTCTCCTGCTTCCGCCGCGAGCCCGGCGGCGCCATAGGCGCGCACCGCGGGCGGCAGGCGGGTGATCTTCACGTCCTGATACGTGATCCGGGGCGCGCCCGTGGCGCTGCGCAGCGCCAGCGAATGGCGCAGGAAGCGCGCGTCGTCGCGGGCTTCGAAATCCAGCCGCTGGTGCGCGCCGCGCGACTCGCGCCGTTCCAGCGCGGAATGCGCCATGGCCTCGGCGACTTCGAGCTGGTAGCCCAGTTCGATGGCCGCGAACCACTCGCTGTTCCAGACCGTGGAGCGGTCGGTGACGGCGACCCGCGTGAAGCGCTCGCGCAAGCCGGCCAGGGTGTCGCAAGTGGTCTGCATGCTGGCTTCGGTGCGGTAGATGCCGCAGCCGTCCTCCATGGTCTGGGCCATGGCGCGGCGCAGCTCGGCGATGCGCTCGCCGCCGGTGCCGCGCAGCAGTGCCTGCGAGGGGCGGGCGGCGGCCTCGGCCAGCGCGAGCAGGGTGCCGGCCGGGGCTGGCGTGGCTTCACGCGCGGCGCGGGTGGCGGCTTCGCCCGCGCGGCGGCCGAACACCAGCAGTTCCGAGAGCGAGTTGGAGCCCAGGCGGTTGGCGCCGTGAATGCCCACGCTGGAGCATTCGCCGACCGCGAAGAGGCCGCCCAGCGCCGTGTCGCCCTCGGCGCCCGCGCTGATGCCCCCCATCGTGTAATGCACGGCCGGGCGCACCGGGATGGGCGCGCTCACCGGATCGATGCCCATGAACTCGCGCGCGAGTTCGCAGATCTGCGGCAGGCGCTCGGCCAGCCGCGCCGCGCCCAGGTGACGCAGGTCGAGATGCACGACGGGGCCGTAGGGCCCGTCTATCGTGCGGCCCTTCTGCATCTCGTGCCAGAACGCCTGCGAGAGCCGGTCGCGCGGCCCCAGTTCCATGAACTTGTTGCGCGGCGCGTCCTGCACCGGGCCCAGGCCGTAATCCTGCAGGTAGCGGTAGCCGTCGCGGTTCATGAGCAGTCCGCCTTCGCCCCGGCAGGCTTCGGTGAAGAGCAGGCCCGTGCCCGGCATGCAGGTGGGGTGGTACTGCACGAACTCCATGTCGCGCAGCGCCACGCCGTGGCGGTAGGCCACGGCCATGCCGTCGCCCGTCACGATGCCGCCGTTGGTGTTTTCGCGGAACACGCGTGCCGCGCCGCCGGTGGCGAGGATCACCGCGCCGGCTTCGATCAGCGTGTATTCGCCGCTGGCGATCTCGACCACCAGCACGCCGCGCGCCTGGCCGTCGACGACGATGAGGTCGATCAGGAAGTATTCGTCGAAGCGCCGGATGGCCGGGTATTTGAGTGAGGTCTGGAACAGCGTGTGCAGCAGGTGCATGCCCGTGCGGTCGGCCGCGAACCAGGTGCGTTCGTTCTTCATGCCCCCGAACGGGCGCACGTTCACGCGGCCGTCTTCGCGACGGCTCCACGGACAGCCCCAGTGCTCGATGCGCGTGAGCTCGCGCGTGCATTCGGCGACGAAGCCGTCGACGACATCCTGCTCGCACAGCCAGTCGCCGCCGGCCACGGTGTCGTGAAAATGGGCGTCGAGGCTGTCGCGCGCGTCCACCACGCCCGCCGCGCCGCCCTCGGCCGCGCAGGTGTGGCTGCGCATCGGATACACCTTGGAGACCAGCGCCACGGTCTGCGCCGCGTCCGCCTCGGCGGCCGCGATGGCCGCCCGCAAGCCGGCACCGCCCGCGCCGACGATGACCACATCTGCCTTGAATACCTTCACTTCACGCTCCTTCACGCCAGCCGCGCCCGAAAAGCAGAAGGGCGTGCCCGACTCCGGCACACCCTTCGCGCGATCCGTACGACAAAGTCATGGCCCGACTCTAGACCCCCGCGCCGCTCGCGGGCTTGCCCCGCATCAAGTCGGGGCCGGAGCGGGCCCGCATGAAGGTCATGCGGCGGGCCGCATCTTGCTCAGGCGGGGTGTGCCGCCGGCGCGGCGGCGGCGCACTCGCGCGCCCAGGCGCGCAGCGCCTGCCAGTGGTGGTCGCGGGCGGCGGCGATGGCGGCGAGGTCTTCCTCGCCCAGCGCGCGAAAGCGTGCCTGGGCGCCCAGATAGTCCGCCAGGGGCGCGAAGCTGCGCGGCTCGCGGTTGATGCGCACTTCGCCGTGATCCCATTCCACGAGCGGCCACAGGCCGGTTTCGACCACGCTGCGGCCCAGGTCGGCGGCGGCGTCGGTGGCGCAGCCCCAGCCCGGCGGGCAGGGCGCGAAGACGTGCAGGAAGGCCGGGCCGTCCACCTGGCGCGCGCGATCGAGCTTGCGCAGGAAATCCGCCGGGTGGCCGGTCGTGGCACTTGCCGCATACGGGATGCCGTGCGCGGCGGCGATGCGCACGAGGTCTTTCTTGGCTGCCGCGAAGCGCACCTGGCCCGAAGGCGAGGTGGTGGTGCGCGCTCCGCGCGGCGTGGCGCCGCTGCGCTGCACGCCGGTGTTCATGTAGGCCTCGTTGTCGTAGCAGATGTAGAGGATGCGTTCGCGCCGGTCCAGCGCGCCGGAGAGCGACTGCAGCCCGATGTCGGCGGTGGCGCCATCGCCGGCGAAGCCCACGACGTGCACGTCGCGGATGCCGCGCGCGCGGATCGTGGCGGCGATGCCCGAGAGCACCGCGCCGGTGGCGGCGAAGGGCGCGATCATGGCGTTCACGCCGAAGGCCATCTGCGGATAGATGAAGCTGATGGCCGACATGCAGCCGGCGGGCACGACCACGTAGCAGCGATCGCCCAGCGCCTTGAGCGTCCAGCGCAGGATGAGGGTGCCGCCGCAGCCGCTGCAGCCTTTGTGGCCGACGAAGAACTCTTCGTCAGGCAGCGTCTTGATGCTGATTTTCTTCAAGGAATCGCTCCATGCCGGCAAAGCGCACATCGGTGAAGCCCGGTGCGGCGAGATGGCGGCGGTCGTCGGAAGGGGAATGGGCCAGACCCTGCAGGTCGGCGAACATGGCGTGCAGATCCGTCAGGGCGATCTCCTGGCCGCCCAGGCCGGCCACGAAGTTCAGCACCGGCGGCGCGGGCGCGCGATGGCGGCTCGCGTGCTCGTAGAGCGCGGCCTTCACTTCCAGGCTCACGCTGCCCTGGTGGCCGAAGGAGATGTCTTTCTCGAGCACGCCCACGGCGCGTACCGGCAGGCTGCGCTGCGAGCCGAACAGGGCCGCGCCGAGTTCCTCGGCGGGGAAGGGGCGCAGGTAGCGCAGGCGCAGCAGCCCGGCGCGCACGCCTTGCTCGCGCAGCGCGCGGATCGCGCTGCGCACGCTGCCCGCGATGCTGCCCAGCGTGATGAGCACGAACTCCGCGTCGTCGGCCTGCCACGCTTCCACGAGCCCCTGCGCGCCGCGCCCGAAGCGTGCGCGAAAGCGCTCGGCGGTGGCGCGGATGGCGGCGGCGGCGGCGAGCAGGGCGGCGTGCTGCTGGTACTTGAATACCGTGTAGTCGCCCGGCCCGGCCGTGATGGCGAGGCTTTGCGGCGCGTCGGCGCGGAAGGTGCCGGGAAAGCCGTCGGGCAGGTCGCGCGGCGGCAGGAAGGCGTCCACCTCGGCCTGTTCGGGCACGCTGACGGGCTCGTAGGTGTGGGTGAGCACGAAGCCATCGAGATTCACCAGCACCGGCGTGCGGATCGCGGGGTCTTCGGCCACCGCGTAGGCCTGGATGATCATGTCGAGCGCTTCCTGCGCGTTCTCCGCGTAGGCCTGGACCCAGCCCGCCGAGACGAGCGCCAGCGAGTCGCTCTGGTCGCCGTAGATGTTCCACGGCAGGGCGAGCGCGCGGTTGGCGTTCATCATGACCAGCGGCCAGCGCCCGCCCGAGGCGTAATAGAGGCATTCGGCCATGTACAGCAGGCCTTGCGACGAGGTGGCGGTGAAGGTGCGCGAGCCCATCGCGGCGCTGCCCATGAGCAGCGCCAGCGCGGAATGTTCGGATTCGACGTGCACGAACTCGGCGTCCAGTTCGCCGGCCTCGACGATCTCGGACAGGCGCTCGACCACCGTGGTCTGCGGGGTGATGGGGTAGGCCGCGATCACGCGCGGCCGGCACAGGCGCACGGCCTGCGCGACGGCTTCGTTGCCGGCCAGGAATTCAGGCGTATTCATGAGGGGTCTGCGGAGGGGTGGGGCGGCCGCCGCGAGGCGCCGGCCGGGCCGGGGTTCATGGCGTGGGTTCGGCCTGCATGACGATCAGGTCCTTGGGGCATTCGCGCGCGCAGAGGCCGCAGCCCTTGCACCAGTCGGCGGCCACTTCGGGCAGGCCGTGGGCATTCCAGACCATGGCGCCGTCGGGGCAGAAGAGCAGGCACAGGCCGCAGCCGTTGCAGGCGTCGAGCGCGATGGCGGGCCACAGGCTGCGCCAGCCGCCGTTGGAGGCGACGAGCTGGCCGGCGTCCGCCTGCGGTGTGGCGGGCCAGGCGGCGAGCTGCGTCTCGCGCGCGAAGGGGCGCAGCGCGCAGGGCGGCGCCGTGACGGGGGCGCCGCTCATGCCGCGCGCTCCAGGCTGTCGAGCGCCAGGGCGCGGGCGCGGCGGAAGGCTTCGAGGTTGCGCGCGCACCGCAGGCCTTCGCCGAATTCGCTGCGGATGGCGGCTTCCAGCGCGCTCGCCGCGACCACCCCGGTCAGACCGGTGAGGTAGCCCAGCAGGGCGGTGTTGGCATGCGCGCTGCCGAGCACTTCGAGTGCCAGCGCATGCGCGTCGAAGTGGCGCACGCGGCCCGGCAGCGGCGGGCGCGCGCGCGGCGCGGCGGCATTCAGGAGCACCAGCGTGCCGGCGTGGATGAAGGGCGTGGGCACCTGGGCGAGCAGGCTGGTGTCCATGACCACCACGGCGTCGGCGCGCGCGACCGGGCTGCGGTCTTCGAGCGGCGTGTCGGCCAGGCGCGTGTAGGCGAACACGGGCGCGCCGCGCCGCTCCGGGCCGAAGGAGGGAAAGGCCAGCGCGTGGCGGCGACCGAAGCGCGCGGCGGCAAGGCCGAGCAGGCGCGCCGCGGTGAAGGCGCCTTGCCCGCCGCGCCCGAGCCACACGGTGTCGTGCGTGGCGGTGCTCATGCCTGGCCCCGCAGATCCACGACGCGCCGCGCCTTGTGGGTGGTGCGCGGCAGGCTGCCGGGCGCGAGGATGGTCACGGCGCGGGGGCGCACGCCCAGGCGCGTCTTGGCGTCGTGCGCGATGCGTTCGGCGAGTGCGGCGTCGGACTCGGTGCTTTCGCCGCGCTCCACTTCCAGGCTGTAGCGCGTGAGGTGGCGCTCGTCGGCCACCGTGATGCGGAACTCGCCGTTCAGCCCGGGGAGGCTGCGGATCACGAACTCGATGTCGCTGGGGAAGACATTCACGCCATTGACGATGAACATGTCGTCGATGCGCCCCGTGACCCGGATGCGCGCGTGGGTGCGCCCGCAGCGGCAGGGCGAGCGGTCGGCGGTCACGATGTCGCCGGTGCGGAAGCGGATCATCGGCCGCGCGGCCTTGGTCAGCGTGGTCAGCACCATCTCGCCGGGCGTGCCGTCGGGCACGGGCTCCAGCGTGGCGGGGTCCAGCACTTCGAGCAGGATGTCGTCTTCGACGAGGTGCAGGCCATCGCGGGCTTCGCACATGCCCGCGCAGGCGCCGTAGATGTCGGAGATGCCGTAGAAATCGAAGAGCTGGGCATCCCAGATCCGCTCGATCGCTGCGCGCGTGGCGGGAATCGAGCCGCCCGGCTCGCCGGCCACGATGATCTTGCGGATCGCCAGGTCGCGCGCCGGATCGATGCCCTGGGCGCGCGCCGTTTCGCCCAGGTGCCAGGCGTAGGACGGCGTGGTCCAGGTCACCGTGGGGCGGAAGGTCTGCAGGATGTAGAGCAGGCGGTCGGAGGGCACGGCGCCGGCCCAGAAGCACAGCGCGCCGAGTTTCTGCGCGCCGATCACGTCGGGGCCGCCCACGAACAGCGTGAAATTCAGGGCGTGCACGTAACGGTCGTCGGCGGTGACGCCGGCCGCGCGGAAGAGGCGGGCCTGGTTGTCCTGGAAGGTCTCGAAATCGGCCGCCGTGAAGGGGCTCAGGGTCGGCACGCCGGTTGATCCCGACGAGGCCGAGACGAACACCACGTCGCGCTCGGGCACCGCCAGCATGTCGCCCAGCAGCGGTGCGGCGGCCTGGCGTTCGCGTTCGATGGCCTTGTTCACGAAGGGGAAGTGACGCAGGTCGGCGAGGCTGCGCAGCGTCTCCGGACCCACCCCGGCCGCGTCGAACGCCTGCCGGTAGTACGGCGAATGGCGGTAGGCGAAATCCAGGTGGCTACGCAGGCGCGCGAGCTGCAGCGCCTCGAGCTGCGGGCGGGGAAGGGTTTCGATGGCCGCGTTCCAGTAGCGGCCGGCCTCGGCGGCGGGCGCGGCGGCGATGGGGGGCGATTCGAGGATGCCCATGTCAGGACCCTTTCCGGTCGGAGCGTTCGGCGAGGCGGTCGCCACCGGATTGCACGAGCTGCACGAGCACGATCAGCACCAGCACCGTGACGAGCATGATGTCGGTCTGGTAGCGGTAGTAGCCGAAGCGGATCGCGAGATCGCCCACGCCGCCGCCGCCCACGATGCCCGCCATGGCCGAGTAGCCGATCAGGCTCACGAGCGTGACGGTGAGCCCGCGCAGGAAGCCCGGCAGGGCTTCGCGGAACAGCACCACGCCCAGGATGCGCGCCGGGCTGGCGCCAAAGGCTTCGGCCGCCTCGATGATGCCGGGGTCGACTTCATACAGCGCGCTCTGCACGAGCCGCGCGTAGAAGGCGATGGCCGCCACCGACAGCGGTACCGAGGCGGCGGCCGGGCCGATGGTGGTGCCCAGGACGAACTGCGTGAATGGCAGCAGCACGACGAGCAGGATCACGAAGGGCACCGAGCGGATCACGTTCACGATGAAGCCGCCGACGCGGTAGAGCGCGGGGCTGTGCCAGAACAGGCGCCGGTCCGAGACGTAGAGCAGGAAGCCCAGCGGGAGGCCGCCGAGAATGGCGAAGACGCTGGATACGCCGACCATCAGCGCGGTTTCGCCGAAGGCCTTGTAGAGGTCTTCGAGCAGGGAGATCCATTCATGCGGCATGGCGCGCCTCCTCGTGTCCGCTGTGCAGCACGTCCACGCGCGCGGTGTGCTGGCGAAGGTAATCGACGGCCGCCGCGACGCTGCCGCCGGCGTCGTTGCCGCGCGCGTCGAGCAGCACCACGAGCAGGCCCAGGGCGCGGTTGCCGATGTACTCGATCTTGCCGTGCAGGATGTTGGCGGAGACGCCGAAGCGCACGCTCGCCTCCGACAGCACGGGCGTCTCGGCGCGTTCGCCGAGGAAGCGGATCTTCACCAGCGTGCCGCGCAGGCCTTCGGTGAGACGCGCGGGCAGGTCGAGGCGCTGCGTGTGCTCGACGAGCTGGCGCGTGAAGGGGTGCTGCGGCGTGGCGAAGATGTCGTAGACGTCGCCTTCTTCCACGATCCGGCCGGCGTCCATGACCGCCACGCGCGAGCAGACCTTCTTGATGACGTTCATCTCGTGCGAGATCAGCACCATGGTGATGCCCAGGCGCTGGTTGATCTGGGCCAGCAGTTCGAGGATGGACGCCGCGGTGTCCAGGTCCAGCGCCGAGGTCGGCTCGTCGCAGAGCAGCACCTCGGGGTGGTTGGCGATGGCGCGGGCGATGCCCACGCGCTGCTTCTGCCCCCCCGAAAGCTGGGCCGGATAGGCGCCTGCCTTGTCGGACAGGCCCACGAGTTCGAGCACCTCGGCGACGCGTGCGCGCACCTCGGCGTCGGGCCGGCCGGCGGCGCGCAGCGCGAAGGCCGCGTTCTCGAACACGGTGCTGGTGTGCATGAGGTTGAAATGCTGGAACACCATGCCGATGCGCCGCCGCGCTTCGCGCAGCGCCGCGCCGCCCAGGCCCGTGATGTCGCGGCCGCCGATGCGCACGCGACCGGTGGTGGGGCGTTCGAGCAGGTTGATGGTGCGCAGCAGCGAGCTCTTGCCCGCGCCGCTGGTGCCGACGATGCCGTGGATGCTGCCCGCCGCGATGCTCAGCGACACGCGATCCACGGCCAGCACCGCGCGTCCCTTGCCGGCATAGCGCACGCTGATGTCATGCAGTTCGATCATCTCAGTAGCTCACCTCGAAGCGCGGCGCCTCGGGGCGGCTGCGCACGTCGATGCCGGGCACCTCGTGCGGGGCGTAGTGGCGCTCGAGGTCGCGGATCAGGTCGAGGTAGCGCTCGGTGGCGCGCTCCAGCACCTTGCGGCCCTTCTCGGCGCTGGCGGTGAGGATCTCCTCCGTGCTGCCGATGCCGCCGCGCGAGAGGTGGCCCGGCTCGGGCACGGGAATCACCTGGGCGATGTCGAAGACCTGGAAGGTCTCGGTCTCGTCCTGCGTGATCGAGCGCTTGAGCAGCGATTTGTCGATCAGCGGGCGGAAGGGCTTGCCGCTCACCTTGTCGAGCTTGACGAGATCGGGGCGCGTGAAGAGCACGTTGCTCGTCTCTTCCTCGCCCGAATGGTAGAAGGGCGTGCTGACCTCGCGGCGCAGCGTCTCGGCGGCCAGCTCCCAGTAGGTGGCGGCGGCGATGAACAGATTCTTGCCCTCGCGGCGCAGCTCGCTCGCGGTTTCGTGGGCGATCACCTGGAAGTTCGGCTCCTGGCCATGCCCCTGCACGATGATGATCTTGCGGAAGCCCGTCGCCCACAGGCCGCGCAGGATGTCCTTGATGAGCAGGAACATCGTCTGGTGCGAGATCGCGAGCGTGCCGGGGATCGGGTCGCCCTGCGTGTCGTAATGGAAGGTCGGCGAGGTGCCCGCGCGGATCGGCGTGGGCGCGAGCACCGGCAGGCCGCTGCGGCGGCTCAGTTCCAGCGCGATCCACTCGGCCGTGATGGTGTCGGTCGACAGCGGCAGATGGTCGCCGTGGGCCTCGGTGGTAGCCACCGGAAAGATGATGATGCCACGCGTGCGGGCCAGATCGACGGCGGCGTCCAGCGTGAGTTCTTCGAAGAGGATGGGTTCGGACATGGCTTGGCTGCGCCGGCGCCGCGACGGGCCCCGGCTTCCTGTGAGGGTGGTGGGGGAACGGTCAGGGCTTGGCGGCCAGCCGCGTGGCGAGCCGGCTGCGCACCCACTCGGGGCGCTGGAAGGCGTGGAATACGCGCTTGGGATCATTCACCACGGCGAGGAAGGCGTCGGACTCCACGACTTCGCGGATGTCCTTCACGAAGGGCTTGGAGAGATCCTCCGTGCGCACCGCGATGAGGTTCTTGAGGTTCTCGTCGAGCTCTTCGAGCCGCAGCGCGCTGGAGAGCTGGAGCCCGGCCGCGATCGCGAAGTTGCCATTCACGACCGAAGCCGCGGCGGAGTCCAGCGTGCGCGGCAGCTGCGCGGCTTCCAGCGGCTTGAACACCAGCCCCTTCGGATTGCCCTCGATGTCCTTCTCCGAGGCGGTGGCCGGATCGATGTCCTTGCGGAAGGTCAGCAGGTCGAGCCGCGCAAGGAAGCGCAGGGCGCGCGCAAGGTTGGTCGGGTCGTTGGCAAGCGTGACCACGTCGCCCTTCTTCAGCGCGTCGATGGACTTCAGCTTGTGCGAGTACAGGCCCAGGCCCGCCGTCGGCACCGTGATGAGCGGCGAGAGCTTGAGGCCCTTGTCGGCCGAGAACTTCTCAAGGTAGGGGCGGTGCTGGAAAAGGTTCGCGTCGAGCGCGCCATTGGCCAGCGCGATGTTCGGCTGCACGTAATCGCTGAATTCGCGGATCTCGACCTTGTAGCCGCGCTTCTCGAGACCGGGCTGGATGGCCTGCTTGATGAGATCGCCATAGGGGCCGGGGGCCACGCCGAAGACCAGCGTCCTGTCGGCGGCGAAAGCCTGGGGCGAGACGGCGAGCAGCAGGGCGAGCAGGGCGCTGGAACCGAGCAGGCGGCGAAGAGGATTCATGGGGATTCTCCGGGCAGTCAGACGAAGGGCAGGAGCGCGGTCGCCCCTGCGTGTCTGTCTATTCCGACGTGATTCCGCGTCGCCGGGAACGAAGCAATCTGGATATGCAAATGCGTGCCGCCGCCTGCCGGGTGCCCCCGCGACGCCCCGGGCGAGCGCCCGGAAGCCCCGTGCCGCAAGGGCTCCGCCGCGTGCGCGCGAGATCCGCGCGGGCCGGCACGCAGGCCCGCTGACGCGGCGCCTGGCGCGCGGCGCGTTTGACGGGCGTCAAGTGCCGGCCCGGGGCTGCGCGGTCGGAAGAAGGTGTCCGGGGCGCCGCGCCACGTCGCGTGGAGGGTGTTGTCACGTCCGCCCGGCTATTCCGGGCACAGGGGCGCGTACGAAAAAGAGCGAAGCGCGCGCGTTGGATGGCGGACTCCGCGGCCGCTGTGCGCGGGTGCGGCCCTGTGGCTAAGCAGCGTCCGCCGTCGCCCGTTCCTGGCGGGCAGGCGTCCGGGCAAGGCAGCCCGTAACGGCCAGCGTCATTGCCGTGGCGCGGGCTGGGTGTGCGTGCGGGCAGGCAGAGGCGGGGCAAGCGCGCGTGGGCGTCGCAGGAATACCCAGGCGCCGAGGCGCGCGGTGAAGGTTCGGGAAGGGCGGCGGCGCCCCGGGGGAATGCGTCAAGCCGGCATGCCGTGGAGCGGTGGCCCGGTGGCGGGGCGCACGCGTGAAGTGCACCGGGCCGGCCAGCAAACCCGCCGTGCCCGTGTGGGCGCGCGGCCTCAGGGTGCGCTGCCCGCCAACGCTTCGTTCCGGACGCACAAAACAAAACGCCCGGTCTTTCGACCAGGCGTTCTGCTGAAGGATTGGGTTGCGGGGACAGGATTTGAACCTGTGACCTTCGGGTTATGAGCCCGACGAGCTGCCAGACTGCTCCACCCCGCGTCGGAGAAGAAGAATTATGTCGGAACCATTGGTTCGAGTCAAGAATTATTTCGAAGAAATTGTCGGGAAGTGGCGCGCCTCGCGTGAAACCTCCGCCTGGAGCGCCGCGGCGGCGCCTGTAAGGGCGGGCGCGGCGGCCTGGATGACGTAGGTGGGAATGGCGGCGAGGTAGCCGCGGAAGCGTCCCTTGGCTTCGAAGCGCTCCCGGAAAGGGCTGGCCGCGAAGAAGCTGCCCAGGCGCGGCACGATGCCTCCGCCGATGTAGATGCCGCCACGCGCGCCCAGCGTGAGGGCAAGGTTGCCGGCGGTGCCGCCGAGCAGCGCGCAGAAGGTTTGCAGCGTAGCCAGGCAGAGCGCGTCGCTGCCCGCGAGCGCGGCGCGCGTGATCTCGGCGGCTTCGAGGGGAGCGGCGGTGATCCCGCGGACTTCGGCGAGCGCCTGATGCAGCGCGACGAGACCGGGCCCGGACAGCACGCGCTCGGCCGAGACGTGCCCGAACGCGCGCGCGAACACGCGCACGACGGCCATTTCCTCGTCGGTCTGGGCGGCGAGCGTGACGTGGCCGCCTTCGCCCGGCAGCGGAATCCACTGCCCGTCGTCGGGCGCCAGCGAGGACACGCCGAGGCCGGTGCCGGGCCCGATGACGCCGATCGCGCAATCGTGCGCGGGCGCGCCGCCGCCGACCTGCTCGCGCTCGTCGGCGGCGAGGTGCGGCAGGGCCAGGGCCAGGGCCGTGAAATCGTTGAGGAAGCGCAGGCGGTCCAGCCCGAGCTGCTGGCGCAGGGCCTCGATGGAAAACGCCCACGAGTGGTTGGTCATCTGCAGCCAGTCGCCCGTGATCGGGTTGGCGATACCGATCGCGGCGCGGCGCGGCGACGCGACGTCAAGCCCCGCCAGATAGGCCTGCACGGCTTCGAAGGGGCCTGCGAAGTCGGCGGCAGCGAGCTGGCGGATGTCGGAGACGGGGGCGCCGGCCTCGCGCACGAGCGCGAAGCGGGCGTTGGTGCCGCCGATGTCGCCGAGCAGGCGGGGAAAGGTTTCAGCGGGTCCAGAATACATGGGGCAGGGTGTCCGGATAGTGCAGGAAATGGCTGATCGGGCGCGCGGGGCCGGGCATGACGAGCGCATTGGCGAGCACCTGCCACTTGCGCTCGCCCGTGATGTGCAGGAACAGCTGGCGGGTGGCGAGGAGCCGCCGCGCGCTGAGCGTGATGCGTTCGCGCACGGGGGCCGCGCCCTCGACGAACAGCGCGTCGAGCGCATGCGCGGCCAGCGCTTCGTCGCGCTGCGGGCTGTCGGGAAAGATGGAGGCCGTGTGGGCATCCTCGCCCATGCCGAGGATCACGGCATCGAAGCGCACGGGCAGCACGGCCAGCCGCGTGTTGAGCGAGGCGGCGTCCTCGCCGGCCAGATGCAGCGGCAGGAAATCGGCGGCCGCGGCGGGGCCCCGCAGCAGGTGTTCGGCCACGCAGCGGGCGTTGCTGGCGGGGTCGTCGTCGGATACGCGGCGCTCGTCGGCGAGCGTGAGCGTCACGCGCGACCAGTCCAGTTCCTGTGCCGCGAGCTCGCGGAAGAAGCCGGCCGGGGTGCGCCCGCCCGACACGGCCAGCGCTGCGTTGCCGCGGCTGTCTATGCCGTCGGCCAGCGCGCGGGCCACGGCCTGGGCCAGCGCGCGGTCAAGACGCGTGGTGTCTGCGAAAGCCTGCAGGTCGATCTTCACGGGGATCTCCAGGGCGCGTGGTATGGCCTGCGAGTGTAGGTAAATGGGCGCGCCCTGGCTATCCGGCGGAAGGTCGGGCGCTTGTGCCGGCCCGCGCATTGGACTACTTTCGAGGCCTGTCCGATTCCCCGAGAGGCGCCCCGATCATGGCTCTTCACCCCATCCTGTCCGAAGTGACGCAACGCATCGAAGAGCGCTCCGAAGCGACGCGCAGCCGCTATCTGGCCGCCATCGAGGCCGCGATTCCGGGCTCCCCCTACCGTGGTCAGCTCGGCTGCACGAACCTCGCGCACGGCTTCGCGGCGAGTCCGGCCGACGACAAGCTGCGCATCATGGCCGTGCGGGCACCCAACATCGGCATCATCACGGCCTACAACGACATGCTCTCGGCGCACCAGCCGTATGGCACGTATCCCGACGTCATCAAGGATGCGGCGCGCGGCGCCGGCGCCACCGCGCAGGTGGCGGGCGGCGTGCCCGCGATGTGCGACGGCATCACGCAGGGCCAGGCGGGCATGGACCTGTCACTGTTCTCGCGCGACGTGATCGCGATGAGCACGGCGATCGCGCTGTCGCACAACATGTTCGACGCCGGCCTGTGCCTGGGCATCTGCGACAAGATCGTGCCCGGCCTGGTGATGGGGGCGCTGCGCTTCGGTCACCTGCCCTTCGTGTTCGTGCCGGCCGGCCCCATGCCGACGGGAATCTCCAACGACGAGAAAGCCCACGTGCGCCAGCAGTACGCGGCGGGCGAGGTTGGCCAGGAGGCGCTGCTCGAGAGCGAGGCGCGCTCCTATCATGCGCCCGGCACCTGTACCTTCTACGGCACGGCCAACTCCAACCAGATGATGATGGAGATGATGGGCCTGCATCTGCCCGGCGCGGCGTTCGTGCCGCCCGGCACGCCGCTGCGCGAGGCCCTCACGCGCGCGGCCACGCTGCGCGCGCTGGACCTCAGCGCGAACGGCCCGGCCTTCACCCCGCTGGGCCGCATGATCGATGCCCGCAGCATCGTGAATGCGGTGGTCGGCCTGCTGGCCACGGGAGGCTCGACGAACCACACCATGCACCTCGTGGCGATGGCGCGCATGGCGGGCATCACGATCGACTGGGGTGACTTCGAGGCGCTCTCGCACGCCGTGCCGCTCCTGGCGCGCGTGTATCCGAACGGCGCGGCCGACGTGAACCAGTTCCACGCCGCGGGCGGCATGGCCTGGATCGTGCGCGAGCTGCTGCGTGGCGGGCTGCTGCATGACGATGTGCGCACGGTGGCGGGCGAGGGGATGGAGGCCTACACGAAGGCCCCCGCGCTGGATGCGGGCGGCGCGCTGGTGTGGCGCGAGCTTGCGGCCGCGAGCGGCGATGCCGCCGTCCTCGCCACACTGGAGCAGCCGTTCAGCGCCGATGGCGGCCTGCGCCTGCTGACGGGCAACCTCGGCCGCGCGGTCATCAAGGTTTCGGCCGTCAAGCCCGCGCATCGCATCGTGCGCGCGCCCGCGCTCGTCTTCGACAGTCAGGCGGACGTGCTCGCCGCCGCCAAGGCCGGCCGGCTCGAGCGCGATTGCGTGGTCGTGGTGCGCTATCAGGGCCCGGCGGCGATCGGCATGCCCGAGCTGCACAAGCTCACGCCCACCCTCGCCAACCTGCAGGACAAGGGCTTTCATCTGGCGCTCGTGACCGACGGGCGCATGTCGGGCGCGTCCGGCAAGGTGCCGGCCGCCATCCATCTCACGCCCGAGGCCTTGTCGGGTGGAGCGATCGCCCGCATCCAGGACGGCGACATCATCGAACTCGATGCCGAGGCCGGCGTGCTGCGCATCGAGGTCGACGATGTGGCGTTCGCGGCGCGGACGCCCGCGCCTTTCCCCGGCGCCGAGCAGAGCGGCTGCGGGCGCGAGCTTTTCGCGGGGCTGCGGCGCAGCGTGAGCGGCGCGGAGCAAGGTGCGACGGTGTTCGACTGCTGAGCCCGCGCTGTGCCGTCGCGCCGGGATGGGCCGGCGCGCGGCGCGGCGGCTCAGCCGATTTCGAGATTGTCGATGAGGCGCGTGCTGCCCAGGCGCGCGGCCGCCAGCACCACCAGCGCATCGCCGGGGGCGGGGGCGAGCAGGTCGGCGCGGCGGCGCACGGCGACGTAATCGGGTTGCCAGCCGTGCGCGGCAAGGGTCTGTGCGGCGGCGGCCTCGAGCGCTGAAAAATCGCTCTGGCCTGGCCTGACGGCGGCCGCCAAAGTGCGCAGGGTGGCCGCGAGGCGAGGCGCCTCGGCGCGCTCCGCCGCCGTGAGATAGCCGTTGCGCGACGAGAGCGCGAGGCCGTCCTCGGCGCGCACGATCTCGCATCCGACGATTTCGACCGGCATGTTGAGTTCGGCCGCCATGTTCCGCAGCACCATGAGCTGCTGGTAATCCTTCTTGCCGAACAGTGCGACCTGCGGCTGCACGATGTTGAAAAGCTTGCTGACCACGGTCGTCACGCCACGGAAGTGCCCCGGCCGCGTCGCGCCCTCGAGGATCGTGTCGTGAGCCGCCGCGGGCGTCACGAAGTACTGTTGCGGCTGGGGATAAAGCTCGGCTTCGTCGGGTGCGAAGAGATGGGCTACGCCCGCGGCCTCCAGGCGCGCACAGTCTGCCGCGAAGGTGCGCGGGTAGCGGTCGAAGTCTTCGTTGGGGCCGAACTGCGTGCGATTGACGAACACGCTTGCGACGACCACGTCGGCGTGGCCGCGCGCCTGGCGCATGAGGCTCGCGTGACCCTCGTGGAGATTGCCCATGGTGGGCACGAAGGCGACGCGGGCGACGGGGGCGAGCGCCGCCCGGAGACTGGCGATGGTGGTATGGATCTGCATGAAAGCGCGGATGAGGCGATATCGAGGCGCGCAGGATGCCACCACCCGCGCGGTGAGCGCAAATGCACGCGCCGGGACGGAGCGGGCGCCCGTGCGCGGTCGGCGGGGGGCCGCCTCCGGTTCAGCCGCGCGCGGGGAGGTCGCTCGCCAGCAGGCGCAGGGCCAGTCCGACGAACACGCAGCCCGCGACGGCATCGAGCGCGCGGCGAACCCCCGGGCGCTGGCGCAGAACGCCGCCCAGCCCGCTCGCGGCGAGTGCGATGAGCACGAAAACGAGCGCGGAACAGAGCGTGAAGCACACGCCCAGCACGCCGAGCTGCCACGGCGCGGGCCAGCCTTGAGGTGAGACGAACTGCGGCAGGAAAGCCAGGAAGAAGAGCCCGACCTTGGGGTTCAGGGCATTGGCGAACAGACCGCGCCGGAAGCCTGTTGCGAAGCGCTCCGCGGCGGGGGCGAGGGCGGGCGCCGGGGCGGTCTCGTCATGCGGCGCGGCGCCTGCCGCCCGCAGGCTCTGCCAGCCTATCCACGCCAGATACAGCGCGCCGCCCGTCTTGAGCAGCCACAGCGCGGCGGGGGAGGCGCTCAGCAAGGCCGCCACGCCTATCATCGAGAGCACCGTGTGGTTGAGGCAGCCGGCCGCGCAGCCCAGTGCGAAGCCCAGGCCCAGACGACGTCCGCGCGAAATCGACAGCGCGAGCACGGCGAGGTTGTCCGGCCCCGGTATGAGGGCGAGCAGCAGCGCCACCGGCAGGAAGAGCGCGAGCTGACCCGCCGTCATCGTGCCGCCGCGCTCAGCGTGCCGATGCGCTCAGGAAGCGGCTCGCTGGGTAGTTCTGGCGCAGCACGCGCTCGGCATCGGCGGCGAGGCTGTCCATCTGCATGGCCTTGTAGCCTTGCATCATGAGCCCCAGGGCCTCTTCGACCGCGCTCGATTCGCCGTAGTGCGACACGATGTACTGGGCGCGGTTCACGGCCGCCAGCGGCGCGCGGCGCTGCAGGTAGTAACGCGCCGCGTTGAGTTCGTGCGTGGCGAGCGCTTCGACGAGTTCGTGCATGCGGTTGCGGGCATCTTCGGCGTAGCGGCTGTCGGGGAAGCGCGTGACGATCTGGCGGAAGGTGTCGAAGGCGTTCTGGGCGCCACGGGCATCGCGCTCGGAGAGCGGCTGGCGGGGCAGGAAGGGCAGCCACTCGTCGGTCTTCGCGTTCTCGTAGGCGAGGCCCTTGAGGTAGTACGCGTAATCGACGGCCGGGTGGTTCGGATGCATGCGGATGAAGCGGTCGGCGGAGGTCACCACGGATTCCATTTCGCCGAGCTTGTAGTGCGCATAGATCGTGTCGATCTGCGCCTGCTGCGCGTAATTGCCGTAGGGGAAACGCGCTTCGAGCTGTTCGTAGGCGGTGATCGCGGAATCGTAGGAGCCGTTGTCGAGCAGATCCTTGCCTTCCTTGTAGGCCGATTGCGGATCCTTGGCCGTGGAGCCGGGCTTGGTGGGCGTGTATCCGCAGGCGGCAAGGAAGCACAGCGCGGCAACAACCGGTAGACTACGCAGGGTGGACTTGAACATTCCGACACCATCCGAAAACAATGGCCGCGATTATAGCGGAAGGGCCGTGAGCGACAGCCGGATTCTGATCGTACCCGAGAATGCCGGCGGGCAGCGCCTCGACGCAACGCTGGCCTCCCTGCTGCCGGAGTTCTCGCGCAGCCGCTTGCAGGGCTGGATTCGCGACGGGCTCGTGGCGGCGGACGGCCGCGCCATGCTGGACCCCAAAACGCGCCTGCGCGGCGGCGAGGCGCTCAGCGTCGCGCCCGCGCCAAGCCCCGAGGCCCTGGCCGACGTGGCCGAAGAGATCCCCCTGTCCGTCGTGTTCGAGGACGAACACATCCTCGTGCTCGACAAGCCGGCCGGACTCGTCGTGCACCCGGGCAGCGGAAACTGGAGCGGCACCCTGCTCAACGCGCTGCTCGCGCATGCGCCCGGGCAGGCGGCGATTCCGCGAGCCGGCATCGTGCATCGGCTCGACAAGGAGACTTCCGGCCTCATGGTCGTCGCCAAGACGCTGGAGGCGCAGACCGACCTCGTGCGCCAGCTGCAGGCCCGCAGCGTGAAGCGCCACTACGCCGCGCTCGTGACGGGGCTCCCGCCCCAGAGCGGCACGATCGATGCGCCGATCGACCGCCACCCCGTGCAGCGCACGAAGATGGCGGTGGTGCAGGGCGGACGCGAAGCGCGCACGCATTTCCGGGTGGTGGAGCGTTTCGCGGGCGCGGCCTGGGTCGAGTGCGTGCTCGATACGGGGCGCACGCATCAGATCCGCGTGCACATGGCGCATCTGGGGCACCCGCTGATCGGCGATCCGGTCTATGGCCAGCGGCGCCCGCTGCCTGCCGCCGAAGGCTTCGCGCGCCAGGCGTTGCATGCTTTCCAGCTCGGCCTCGTCCATCCGCAAAGCCGTCTCGACATGCTGTGGAAGGTGCCGCTCGCGGCCGATTTCCAGGCCCTGCTCGAACGTCTGCGCGCCTTTCCCCGCGCCTAGGGCGGCGGGGGATCGTCCCGTTCCGCCTCGCGCGCCAGGCGCCGCCGCCGGCGCGGGGTGCCAACGATCCATAGCACCAGCGCAAGCGGCAACACCCCCCAGAAGAAAAAGGTCAGGAAGGCGGCGATCAGCGAAGTCTGGCCCGCGCTGAGCAGGCAGGCCACGAAGAGCCAGGCAAGGGCGACTATGTACATTAGGGCAGTGCGTTGACGCTTTCTTTTGTGCGACGCAAAAATTCTGCTAGCCCGGTTCACGCCGGGCGGCTTGCGTCTTACTCTAACGTACATCGCGCCGTGGCTCACCCCGCGCGCCCCCAGGAGAGATTCCCTGATGATGAGCTCCGAGCAGTCCCAGGCTGTCCTCGACGGCTGGATGCAGGCCGGCCAGCAGTTCATGGAAGGTTTTTTCAGGCAGTTCGGGCAGAAGGGGCCGTTTCCGGACGGCACGATGCCTGCCTTGCCGGCGCTTTCCCGCGAGGATGCCGCCTGGCTGGCGCTGCAGCAGGAACATGCCCGCCGGCACACCGAGCTGTGGCAGAGCATTGCCCAGCGCAAGCCCGGCGAGGCGGTCGCGCCGGTGGTGCCCTCGGCCGCCACGGATCGCCGGTTCAACGCACCGGAATGGGCCGAGAGCCCGGTGTTCGACTACATCCGCCAGGCCTATCTGCTCAACGCCGGTTTTCTCGGCCAGGTGGCCGAGCGGCTGCCGGTCTCCGACGCCGCCCAGCGCAACCGGCTGCAGTTCATGATGCGTCAGTGCATTGATGCGATGG
The DNA here is from genome assembly GCA_031119555.1 of Candidatus Dactylopiibacterium sp. GTDB lineage: Bacteria > Pseudomonadota > Gammaproteobacteria > Burkholderiales > Rhodocyclaceae > Uliginosibacterium. The sequence goes on along the minus strand of JAVHXQ010000022.1, from coordinate 6,509 downwards.
CGCCCTCCAACTTCGCGGCGACGAATCCGGAGGTCGTGCGCAAGGCGCTCGACACCCAGGGCGAAAGCCTGACGCAGGGGCTTCTGAACCTCATCGGCGACGTGGAGAAGGGGCGCATCTCGATGACCGATGAAGCGGCGTTCGAGGTCGGCCGCAACCTGGCCACCACGCCCGGCGCGGTGATCTTCGAGAACGAAGTCATGCAGCTCCTGCAGTACGCGCCGCAGACCGCCACGGTCTGCAAGACGCCGCTTCTGATCGTTCCCCCGTGCATCAACAAGTTCTACATCCTCGATCTGCAGGCCGAGAATTCCTTCGTACGCCATGCGGTCGAGCAGGGCATCACGGTGTTTCTCGTGTCCTGGCGCAATCCCCAGGCCGGGCAGTCGCATCTGGGCTGGGACGATTACCTCGACCAGGGCATCCTTTCTGCGCTGAAGGTCGTGCGCGCCGTGACGCGCGTGAAGAAGCCCAACGTGCTCGGATTCTGCATCGGCGGCACGCTGCTCGCCGCCGCCCTCGCGGTGTTGCGGGCACGCGGGGAGGACCCCGTCGAAAGCGTGACCTTCCTGACCACCATGCTCGATTTTTCCGAGACCGGCGATATCGCCTGCTACGTGGACGAAACCAGCGTGAGTGCGCAAGAGGCGGGCATCGGGCGTGGCGGGTTGATGGCCGGGCGTGAGTTCTCGCAGGTGTTTTCCAGCCTGCGCCCCAACGATCTGGTCTGGAACTACGTCGTCGACAACTACCTCAAGGGCAACAAGCCCGCGCCTTTCGACCTGCTGTACTGGAACGCCGACAGCACCAACCTGCCGGGCCCGTTCGCCGCCTACTACCTGCGCAACACCTACCTGGAGAACCGCCTGCGCGAGCCTGGTGCGCTCACCATGCTGGGCGAGCCGGTCGATCTGGGGCTTGTCGATTGCCCGGCCTATTTCGTCGCCGCCCGCGAGGATCACATCGTGCCGTGGCGGACCTCTTACCTTGGCCGGCGTCTGCTCGGGGGCGACACGATTTTCGTGCTGGGCGCCAGCGGGCACATCGCGGGCGTCGTGAATCCGCCCGCCAAGATGAAACGCAGCTACTGGACGAACGACGCCGATCCGGCTTCCAGCGAAGAGTGGTTCGCCGGTGCCAGCGAGACGCGCGGCAGCTGGTGGCCGCACTGGGCCGCCTGGCTGCGGGCGCGCAGCGGCGCACAGGTCAAGGCGCGCGAACCCGGGTCGCGCACCTATCCGCCGCGCGATGCAGCACCGGGCAGTTACGTGAAGGTTTCAGCCTGAGGGCGCGCGCCCGGCGTGAGCAGGGCGCGCAGGGGCTCAACGCACGCTGCCGCTGGCGGCGCGCAACACATCAAGGAGACGGACATGGGCAAGAACGTGGCTCTGGTGACGGGCGGCATGGGTGGGCTGGGCACGGCAATCTGCAAGTCGCTGGCGCGGGAAGGCTGGAAAGTGGTGGCGAACTGCCTGCCGGATTTCCCTCCCGCAGCGCAGTGGCAGGCGCGTTGCAAGGAAGAGGGGTTCGACTTCGCGATCGGCGAAGCCGACGTGACCGATTACGAGCAGTGTGCCGCCATGATCCGCAAGATCGAGGCGGAGATCGGCCCCATCGATGTGCTCGTGAATAACGCGGGCATCACGCGCGACGCCGTTTTCCGCAAGATGGACAAGGGCCAGTGGGACGCCGTGCTGGCGACCAATCTGGATTCGGTTTTCAACGTCACGCATCCGCTGCTGCCGTTGATGGCCGAGCGCGGCTTCGGCCGCGTCATCAACATCTCCTCGGTGAATGGCGTCAAGGGCCAGTTCGGTCAGGCCAACTATTCGGCCGCCAAGGCCGGCATCCTGGGGGTTACGAAAGCGCTGGCGCAGGAAGTGGCCAAGAAGGGGGTGACCGTCAACGCGATTGCGCCCGGCTACATCGGCACCGACATGGTGATGGCGATCAAGGAGGACGTGCGCGAGCAGATCGTGGCGACGATCCCCGTGGGACGCCTTGGCCGCCCCGACGAGATCGGCGACCTGTGTGCCTACCTGGCGTCGGACAAGGCCGGGTTCATCACCGGAGCGACGATCAACATCAACGGTGGCCTGCATATGTGCTGACGTCTTGCGGCACCTGTTTGCTGCGCTGCGGCACAGGGTCGTCGTATTTTGCACAACAGCCCCGCAGCCCGATGCGGGGTTGTCATTTTGTGCACTGCTATAATTGGCGCCGCAGCCCGTGAAGACCCGCCCATCCGACACGCTGGGGATACCATTTCATGACCGAGCAGATCCGCCTCATCAAGAAGTACCCGAACCGCCGTCTCTACGATACGGCGTCCAGCTGTTACATCACGCTGGCCGACGTGCGCGATCTGGTGCTCGCCCAGGACAGCTTCCAGGTGGTCGACGCCAAGAGCGGCGAGGACATCACGCGCAGCATCCTGCTGCAGATCATCCTCGAGGAGGAAAGCGGCGGCGCGCCGATGTTCACGAGCGACCTGCTGGCGCAGATGATCCGGTTCTATGGCAACGCGATGCAGGGCTTCATGGGGCGTTACCTTGAGAACAACATTAAGGCTTTCGCCGAGATGCAGGCCAAGCTGCAGGAGCAGTCGAAGAGCCTCTACGGCGAAAACAGCCCGGTCAATCGCGATCTCTGGACGCAGTTCCTGAACTTCCAGGGCCCGGCCATGCAAAGCATGATGGGTGCCTACATGGAGCAGAGCAAGCGCATGTTCCAGCAGATGCAGGAACAGATCGAAAGCCAGACCCGCACGATGTTCTCGAATTTCCCCTTCCCCGGCAGCGACAACGAACGCAAGTAGGGCCGCGCACGTGCCGGCCCCGGCCCCACCGGCGGTGGGCGGGGGGCGGCCTCGCTTCTCTTGCATCGACGGCTGACGGCCGCTGCTAGAATGCGCGCTGATTTTGCGCGCACCCCGTTCGCGGGGGCGTCTTCCGTATCCGAGAAAGCCCCCTCATGAACAGACCTGCTGTGCCCCGCGTGGGCTTCGTCAGCCTTGGCTGCCCGAAAGCCTCCTCCGACGCCGAAAACATCCTCACCCGCCTGCGCGCGGAGGGCTACGAAGTCGCGTCGCAATACGACGGTGCCGACCTCGTGGTCGTGAATACCTGCGGCTTCATCGACGCCGCGGTGGAAGAATCCCTGGATGCCATCGGCGAAGCGCTCGCCGAGAACGGCAAGGTCATCGTGACCGGATGCCTGGGCGCCAAGAAAGACAGCGCCGGGCGTGGCGTCGTCGAACAGGTGCATCCCAAGGTGCTCGCGGTGACCGGCCCGCATGCCGCCGAAGAGGTCATGGATGCCGTGCACCAGCATCTGCCCCGCCCGCACGATCCCTTCACGGATCTCGTCCCGCCGCAGGGGGTGCGTCTCACGCCCGACCACTACGCCTACCTGAAGATATCCGAAGGCTGTAACCACCGCTGCACCTTCTGCATCATCCCGTCGCTGCGTGGCGATCTGCTTTCGCGCCCCATTCATGACGTGCTGCGCGAAGCCGAGACGCTCGTGAAGGCTGGCGTCAACGAACTGCTGGTGATCTCGCAGGACACCAGCGCCTATGGCGTGGATACCCGGTACCGGACGGGGTTCGTGAATGGCCGGCCGGTCAAGACCAAGCTCTACGATCTTTGCCGCGAGCTGTCCGAGCTGGATGTGTGGGTCCGCCTGCACTACGTGTATCCGTACCCGAGTGTGGACGACATCATTCCGCTGATGGCCGAAGGCCGCATCCTGCCCTACCTCGACGTGCCCTTCCAGCATGCCAGCCCGCGCATCCTGAAAGCCATGAAGCGACCCGCGAGCGCCGAGAACAACCTCGAACGCATCCGCCGCTGGCGCGAGATCTGCCCCGATCTGACGATCCGGTCGACTTTCATCACCGGCTTCCCGGGCGAGACCGAGGAAGATTTCGAAGAGCTTCTCGGTTTTCTCGAAGAGGCCCGCCTCGATCGCGTCGGCGCCTTCGCCTTCTCGCCGGTCGAAGGCGCGGCGGCCAATGCCCTGCCCGGCGCGGTGCCGGCCGAAGTGCGCGAGGAGCGCAAGCGCCGCCTCATGGAGTTTCAGGAAGACATCTCGACGCAACGGCTCGAAGCCAAGATCGGACGCGAGATCGTGGTGATCGTGGATGAAATCGATCCGGAGGAAGGGGCGATCTGCCGTTCCGAGGGCGATGCGCCGGATATCGACGGCCTCGTGATCGTGCCCGAGGGGGGCGACATGGAAGTCGGCAAGTTCTACCAGGTCCGCGTGACCGATTGCGACGTGCACGATCTCTACGCCGAGCCGGTCTGGGCCGACGAATAAGGGCAGGGCGATGCTGTTGCTCGACCGTCTCGCCGAACAACGCATCGAGCGGGCCATGGAGGCCGGCGAGTTCGACGCGCTGGCGGGGGCCGGGCAACCCCTGCCTGAAGAAGACCTCTGTTTCGTCCCCGAAGAGTTGCGCGCGGGTTACCGCCTGTTGCGCAACGCGGGCTATCTGCCGCCCGAGCTGGAGTTGCACAAGGAGGCCGTCGGTCTCGCGCTGCAGCTCGCGGCGCTGGATGCCGACGGCGGCGCTGGCGCTGGCGGGCCGCCCGCGCGCGACACCCTGCTGGGGCGGCTCAACCGTCTGAATCTCATGCTGGCCGAGAGCGGGCGCCCGAGTCTGGCGATTCCGCCCGAGTACCTCCACAAACTGGCCCGGAAGACTTCCCATGGATGAACTCGTCGACGCCCTGCGCGCGATCGTGGGCGCGCCCCACGTGCTCTGCGATGCGGCCGGCTGTGCGCCCTTCGAGGAAGACTGGCGCGGGCGCTATCGGGGCCGTGCGCGCTGCGTGGTGCGCCCCGCCGACACGGCCGAGGTCGCGGCGGTGGTGCGCGCCTGCGCGGCCGCCGGCGTTCCCATGGTGCCGCAGGGCGGCAACACCGGGCTGGTCGGGGGCAGCGTGCCGCACCCCGATGCCAGCGAAGTGGTGATCTCGCTGGCGCGGCTCAATCGCGTGCGCGCCATCGACGTCGATAACGCCACGATCACGGTCGAAGCCGGCTGCACGCTGGCGGCGGTGCAGGACGCCGCCGCGGCGCATGACCGGCTGTTTCCGCTGTCGCTTGCGTCCGAAGGCAGCTGCCAGATCGGCGGCAACCTGGCGAGCAATGCCGGCGGTGTGCAGGTGCTGCGCTACGGCAACACGCGCGAGCTCACCCTGGGGCTGGAGGTCGTGCTCGCCGATGGCCAGATCTGGAGCGGCCTGCGCGGGCTGCGCAAGGACAACACCGGCTACGATCTGAAGCAACTCTTCGTCGGGTCCGAGGGCACGCTGGGCATCATCACGGCGGCGGTGCTCAAGCTGTTCCCCCTCCCGGCCGCGCGGGCGGTGGCCTGGATCGCGCTTCCCGATCCCGCCTCGGCGATCGGGTTGCTGGGGCGCTTGCGTCAGGTGGCGGGCGAGCGTCTGAGTGCGTTCGAGATCGTGGCTGCGAGCGCGCACGAGATCGTGCTGCGCAATCTGCCGGGCGTGCGGCGTCCGCTGGAGGTTGCCGCGCCCTGGTACGCGCTGATGGAACTGACCGATGGCGCCCGCCAGGATGACCTCGACGGGCTCATGACCCGCGTGCTGGAAGAGGCTTTCGAGGCCGGCCTGGTGCTGGATGGCGTGGTGGCCGCGAACGAGGCGCAGGCCGATGCGTTGTGGGCACTGCGCGAGAACATCTCGGAAGCCCAGAAGAAAGAGGGCTTCAGCGTCAAGCACGATGTCTCCGTGCCCGTGAGCCGCATTCCGGAGTTCCTGGCGCGCGCCGATGCCGCGCTCGCGCAGAGGTTTCCCGGCGTGCGCGTCGTTGCTTTCGGCCACGCGGGCGACGGCAACCTGCACTACAACCCGTCCATGCCGGCGGGCGGGGCGGAGAACGCCGCTTTCATCGCACGTTCATCCGAGGTCAATCGCGTCGTGCACGACATCGTGGACGAACTCGGCGGTTCGATTTCGGCGGAGCACGGGCTGGGGCAGCTCAAGCGAGAGGAAATCCGTCGCTACAAGAGCGCACTGGAACTCGACATGATGCGTGCCATCAAGAAGGCTCTCGACCCGCATGGCCTCATGAATCCGGGCAAGGTTTTTTAAGCGGCGTATCTGGTGAAAAAATCCGCAGATTCCCTTGACCGTTTGCGGATCGTTGTCTAAAATTCGGCTTCTTCGCTGGACGGGGGTATAGCTCAGCTGGGAGAGCGCTTGCATGGCATGCAAGAGGTCAGCGGTTCGATCCCGCTTACCTCCACCACGCGACAAGGCAATGCAGTACGCAGGTCCCCATCGTCTAGAGGCCTAGGACACCGCCCTTTCACGGCGATAACCGGGGTTCGAATCCCCGTGGGGACGCCAGGATTCGAGAGCGTTGCACTGACCCCGCAACGTCTCAGCAGTGCATGGGTCATGGCCTTGGCCGTGACCATGGAGTGGTAGTTCAGTCGGTTAGAATACCGGCCTGTCACGCCGGGGGTCGCGGGT
>JAVHXQ010000067.1 GCA_031119555.1 Candidatus Dactylopiibacterium sp. | reverse complement strand
GGCGCAAGCCAAATAGCTCTACTTCTGCCGGCCACCAAAAAAGGGGGGATTACCATTGCTGCACACGAAACGGAACATGCCGGCCAGCATCTGGTAGCTGCTGGTGCCATCGTGCGAGTTCAGCAGAATGATTTCGTTGGCCTCGCCTCGGGCGTTGATCTGGCTGGCGTGGCGTAGCCGGATCATGTGCTTGGTGTAGTCGCGCCGGTCTTCGTGGCGGGTGCGGGTCTGCGTCACCATGAAAGGCTGAAACCCTTCCTTGCGCAGTTCGGTCAGCACCGTCGCGGTGGGGATATAGGCATAACGCTGGGAACGGCTTTCGTGGGGTGCTTCCGCAAAGATGGACGGGGCCACGCGGTGAATCTGGTCATCGGACAGCGGGGAGTCGCTGCGCAGTACCGGGGAACGGGAAGCAAAACGGGATGCAAGCATGGTCTTTCTCCTGACGAAAAGGGTTTGCTGTTCAAACCGCACACCGGATTCCTAGATTCGGAGCCCAGCCTTTCGGCTGTTCTGTGCGGTTGGCACGAGGAACCCGGTTGGCCCTGTTGCCACCGTCTTTCCTGAGTTCATCGCCCGCGACGGTCAGGAGCCCACGGACGTGGGCCGTCAAGGAGAAAAGCGTCAGGGTGGTGCGGCCCGCAGGCGCAGCCGAGGACACGGCCTGGCGCGCCTTGATGGCGCGCGGCCACGGGCTACAGTCGCGAGCAAGGTGATGGAGTCAGGAGAGACGGCTGGACATGGCAACGGCCGCCGCGATGTGCAAACTGCACGCAAGCGAAGCGCGCAGGCCCGAAGCTGGAAGCCGGGCCGTAGGCGTCAGGGATGTGGAAGGCTGGCGAATGCCAGTCCCGTCAGGGATGAGCGAGTATCGAACCTGGAACAGCGCGATCCGCTAAGCGGAGACGCACATGCGAATCCGCCTTAACACGCCTTTAGAAAAATCGGCACGGGGTCGAAAAATGGTAGTTTCGGGGGAGGCTAACTCCTTGCATCACCTAGAAAGATCGCTTGCAAGCCGTTCTGAGAGGACAGCTTATGGTGATCGGTAGTCACTCGGGATTGTTTCAACGAACTGTTAAATATCATCTAATAATAATCCCAATAAATCAGGTTTTATTTTGAATTTTTTATTTTATCAAGAATGCCTTCAAGCATATCTGCGATCCGTCCAGTGGAGCGTGAACGGTAAGCAACCCCATCCTCAATAAATCTCTTCATGCTTTGAAGCATTCCTCTGCAGGAGATTTCAAACTGAGATTTATTGGATTTTGAGAAGTTTGAGAATTTCTTTTCAAAAACATCTTTATAGTTCTCGACTTGGCGATATTTATGAAAGTCGTCTGGCAACCCTGAGAGGAGCTTATGTGCATCATAAAATAACTGAAATGATTTGCTTGAGTCGAGAACCGATGTGGACTGCAGCAAATATAATCTGGCCTGCTGAGTGTCAATGTGATCAGTGTGGTAGTTATGCTTTTTCTCTGCAAGAGAATATGCCTGATCAAAATACCCTTGTGCTTTATCATAGTGCCTATATGTAAGCTGAGCCATACCATATTGCAGCCAGAAATGCGGATCCCTTCTTAGCCATAAAACTTCCCTCTTCAAGTTTTCATAGTATCTGACCAAGCTTTGCATCCGATTCTTTTCTGGTAGAAGTCTTTCAATAACTGAAAACCTAAGCAAGCTTTTTTGGATATTTTTCAGATCTTCATCCCCATCATCTATTGATGAAACTATCTTCAACAGCTGATCCACTATGTACGTAGAGGCAAACCCGTGAGAAATCAGAGAAACAGCAAAGATACTTGATTTTGATGATATCTTTGTCCCCTCAACCTTAAAGATTTGCCTAAAACCTTCGTTGCCACGAAGGTCTGAAGAATAAATTCTGTCATTTAAGGCGATTTCCGATATAAGGCTTGAACTTAACGGCATATCGTTGGCCGAAAGCAATGCTATAGCAAAGATTGTATCCCTATATTCAGGCTGAGACAAAAGCTCGCCCATAATTTTTCGAATGCGCTCCACAATGTGAGGAGCCGACAACAGTGACAATAAATTAAGGGATATTTGACCTCGATGATCATATTTTATTAGAGATCGTTTGGTGTGTTCAGGGAGAGCCGCTTTTTCGCCCCAATATCCGATGTTGTCAATGATATCAATGAACTCGCCAATCTCTCTTTCGGCCAAATCATCTATGACAATCTCATTCAACTTCAAGCCGAAATTAAGCAGTAGGGAGCGATGTCTTTCGTGAACGCTTGTTCTGGCGCAAATAATAAGAGTAAGGTCTGCGGGATTTAATTCTGCATAATGCTTAATTAAGCCAATGTTTTGTTCGTATGAATCAATTAGCAAGCAGCCTTTTGCTCCAGTTCTTACGATGCTCTCCAGATCATCATGCTGGCGAAGGTCAGCCTGATCAGCCGTAAAAACTCTTATGCCTTCTAGCGTAAGGCGTGTCCGCAGAGCACGAGAAAATATAGACTTCCCATTTCCGAAATCTGCAGCAATTACTATATTGCTCTTCGCTCTTATCAATTCACTTGCATATAATATATCCTCTCGATTAATCATCAAGGGAGCTCCCTTGGCACCAGTTACTGCCGCATCAATTAATTCATCAGATACATCTCCTCTCATCAAGAATGCGTCAACATCAGCATCCCGGATGCTGGACTCCGTTTCTCGCACTTGATACTCCCACAGGCTTGCCAGAAGCAGTTCATCTGGTTCTGAGTAAAAATCGGCACTCCTATTTTTTATTTTCTCGCCAAATAACTCAACCCCTACGGGAACAATGCTTCCAAACTGCTCTAAAACAAACTGACTCCTCCCGCCCTTCAGGGATTTTGTGATAAAGAAGGTTTTTGAAGTGTATTCCGGGTTTTCATGAAGTATTTTTTGAACTTCAATGTCATACATTGAATAGCCGGCAAAAACGATAGCTGATGAGAATTCCAGGTCACGCTGAAAAGGATATGCCCAAGCCGAATTCAAGAATGAGTCTGGCGACAAGTATGATGATGTCGTTAACTTAAATTCATTATCCAATGATTCTGGTTTTAAATTCTTTAAAGATCCATTGAGATGCACGCAAATTCTATTTTTTCCTTGAAAATCAGATGGCCTATCCTCAATGTCTACTGTATCAACTAAAATTCCAATCTGTTCCGAAGCTTTTTCGTAACATAGGTCATAGTTTGTTGTGTAAACCCGCCTCCAAGGAGCAGAGGCAATAGCCTTATGATGATCTTTCACCTCTTTGACCGTAAATGTTTCGCGTAACATTTTTATAAGATCAAGTCTGTCCCCGCCTTTTGCCAAGTAGCGAGATGACGCATAGCGAAGATCTTTTTCTGCATCAAAACCTTGCAGATCAGCAATTCTTTGAGCAAGAATTTCAGCCATTGGCATAGTCTCACCATCCAAACCGTGAGAGGAGGCTGAAAACCCAGAGCCAAGAAATAGAATGGCATTGCCAGAGGATATTTTTTCCAGCACAAATTCAAGATGATCTGTTTTTTTGCCATTGAAATTAATATTCTCCATACGCTCCTCATCTTTGATGAAATGATTAACTATATAAATCACATGGCTTTCAATCCGATTTATTCGGGAAACTGCAGCCAACTTGATCTTCGCTGATGCCAGTCATAGTAATAGAAAATCATGTCAGCGTCGCAAAATATCATAGTAAATTTTCTTCGATAAACGAAGTTGCTACCTTCCCCGCCACGATAACGTGATCCAGCGTGCGCACCTCCACCAACCCCAGCGCGTCCTTGAGCCGCTTCGTTAATACCTTGTCGGCCTGCGACGGCTCGGGATTCCCGCTCGGATGGTTATGCGAGAGGATCACCGCCGCTGCATTGAGCCGTAGGGCTTCCTTGACCACTTCACGCGGATATACAGATGCACTGTCGATGGTGCCGTGGAACATCTCCCGATACTCGATCAGCCGGTGGCGCGTATCCAAAAACAGCACCGCAAAGACTTCATGCTCAAAACCTGCCAGCTTATTGCGCAGGTACTCCTTGACCAGCGCCGGCGAAGTGAACTCAGCCCCACGCTGCATCTTCAGCTCGATGGCCTGGCGTGCCGCTTCAAGAATTTGATCCACCGATGCCGGCAGGTAGCGTCCCTGGGCGTCACGCACCAGCAAAGCGTCATCGAACGAGGAAAAGGACAGTTGCGACATGATCGTGCTCCGGTTGCTCGGGCGGAATTGCCCGGAACCGTGGCCAGCACGGCGCAGCGCAAGCAGTCAGGGATCGAAGACGGCCGACAGGCCGCAAGCGTGCAAGCACGCGCAGTCATTGACGGCGAGAACGCCGTGATACGGTGAAGGGAACAGCAAGACCGCCTACACCCCACTCAGCCACACACCCGCCGTTGGCAAGTGCGCAGCACGCGCAGGCCCGGATCAACGATCCAGGCCGAAGGCGTCAGGGATCTGCGCCGAATGGCTGTGATTCGGCACGAAGCACGGGGCGCAGCCCGCGAGCCCGACGGCGGTACGCCGGGAAGCACGACTATGGTTTGTCGCTCTTGAGCGACAGCGTTCCGCGAGATTCAAGCAGACGCCGCGTGTTCTCCAGCTCTTTTTGCAGCAACTCGGCATCCGGCAGCACGGTGCGGTAGTTCGCCGCCATCACCTTGGTCGGCAAGCCATCCAGCGCATACCGCGCCAAAGCATGGCCCTTGTCGGCACACAGGATCAGACCCACCGGCGGGTTCTCGTCCGGGTAGGCCCAATGTTCCTTGGCATAGTTGCAGTACATGTGCATCTGCCCCACATCGGCATGGGTCAAGCTGCCCAACTTCAGGTCAATGATGACCAAGCAGCGCAGCTTGCGATGGAAGAACAGCAGATCGACCCGATACCAGGTCTGGTCGATGCGCAGCCGACGTTGCCGCCCTACGAAGGTGAAGCCTTCACCCAGTTCCAGCAGGAAGTCTTCCAGGCGCTGGATCAAGGCCGCTTCGAGATCAGATTCTGAATACTCGTCTTTGAGGTCGAGGAATTCCAGCACATATGGGTCTTTGATGGCGTCATTGGGCGTGACGGCATCCTCGGGCTTGGCCACCGACCCCTTGACCAGCATCGCCGCCTTGTCTTTGGACAAGGCCGTGCGCTCGTAGAACTGGCTTCCAATCTGCCGATCGAGCTGGCGCACGCTCCAGCCCCCGCGCAGCGCCTCGGTCTCGTAGAACTGGCGTGCATGGTCATCCTTGACCGACAGCAGCCGGACATAGGCCGACCACGGCAGCGTGAAGACCTGGGCCAGTTCGGAGAGGTCGAATTTCCGAGGCACCGTCTCGGAGTTCTCGATGGGCAGCCCTTCACCAGATTTCCGAGACAGTGTCTCGGAAATTGCCTCAAAGGGGTAAGCGGCGAAGAAGCGCCGCATGTTCTCCAGGTTGTCCGGGCTGAACCCACGCCCGAATCGCGCCGTCAGATCGGCGGACAACCGTGCCATCAACTGCTCGCCGTAACCGGCCCGTCGCCTGCCTTTCTGCTCGGCTTCGACGATCCGGCGGCCAATCTCCCAATAGCTGGCCGTCATCAGCGCATTGACACTGCGTGCCGCTGCTTGGCGCGCCGCATCCAGCAGTTCCACGATGCCGCCGTGGATGCCGGCATAGCCAGCCGGTAAGGCGGTGCGTTTCCCCGCTGCCACAGGCGTCTTCCTTGTCATGCTGTCACCTCCATAGAGCGGGATGCCCCGGTAATCGCCAGCCGCCGACTCGCCACCAGTTCGGCCGCATCCCGCACTGGCTTGTCCTCGGTATGAACATAGTGCATAAACATCGCCACGGTCTTGTGGCCTGTGAGCTTCATGCCCACCTTGGTCGGCACGCCCGAGTTGGCAATATCGGTGGTCGCCCGGTGGCGGATGCCATGCGTGCCGACGTGCGGCACACCAGCGGCCTTGAGCACGCGCGTCCAGCCACCATAGTGCTCACCGTGGGTCATGTGCCGGGTCGGGTCGTTCGGCGACGGCAGGACATAGGAGCAGCCTTCCCGGCGCGGTGCGGTGGACAGCAGCCGATAGGCTTCCTCACTCATGGGCTTGGAGATACCGCCAGTCTTGCTGTCGGGCCAGACGACGCGGCGGTTTTCCAGATCAATCCAATCCCATTCGAGCGGGCAGATTTCGGAGCGGCGGGCGGCGAACTCGAATTGCAGGCGGATCGCCAGCGGGATGACGTAGTTCTCCAGTCCTTCCGCCTCCAGATGCTCCAACTGGCGGAAGATCCGCACCAGCTCGTCATCCACGATGAGCCGGGTTTCCTTGCCGGGCGGGTACATCGGGACGTGACGGCACGGATTGGTGCCGTCAGAGCGTAGCCCCCACACTTCGGCCAGGTTGAACATCTTGCGCAGCACGCCGAAGGTGCGGTTGGCCTCGGCTTGCTTGTAGGCCAGCTTCTTCATCAGCGCGGCCACGTCCGGGCGCTTCACGTCCTGCACCTTCATCCGGCCCATGATCGGGATGATGCAGCGGTCAATCACGCCCTGATAGCCACGCTGTGTGCTGGGCTTGTTGCGCTGCTTGGAATAGTCCTCCATGAAGGTGTGGCAAAACTCCTTCATGGTCGGTGCCTTGCGGGCGGCGTTCTTGGCTGCGCTGGGGTCGCCACCCTTGCGCACCTCGGCCAGCCACTCCTGCGCCATTGTGCGCGCCTGATCGACCGTCAGTTCCCCGTACTGGCCCAAGGCGGGCTTGCGGCGCTCGCCGGCATTCGTGCGGTACTGGAGCATGAACACCTTGCGACCCGCCGGGGTGATCTTGCACAGGAAGCCCGGCACCACGGTATCCCGCAGTTCGATGGCCTTATCTTGAGGTTGTGCCGCATCGACTGCGGACTTGGTGAGCTTGATCTTCGCCATGATGACTCCTCGGAAAGCCCGGTTTCCAAGAGCCGCATGGGAGCCACGCGAGGGGAAGCCGGGTCAAGTTTCGGAAAGCACCGGCATATGTTGAACTAGCCTAAGTTATTGATGAACCTGCTGTATCGAGCCTTGGCGTAGTCCAGCAAATTGCGGTATTGGGGTCATCGTGAAACAAAAAAACCCGGCAGGGCCGGGTTTTTCAGGAACATGCGGAAGCCGCGTTCAGCCGAGCCAGACGCGTGCGTTGCGGAACATGCGCATCCAGGGCGAATCCTCGCCCAGCGTGGCCGGCGCCCAGCTCATCTGTACCGTGCGGCGGCAGCGTTCGGGGTGCGGCATCATGATGGTGAAGCGTCCGTCCGCCGTGGTCAGGCCGGTGATGCCAGCCGGCGAGCCGTTCGGGTTGGCCGGGTATTGCGTGGCGGGCGCGCCGTGGTGATCCACGTAGCGCAGCGCCACGAGCGCGCTCTGCTGGTCGCCGGGCTGCTGGAACACCGCGCGCCCTTCGCCGTGGCTCACCACGATGGGCATGCGGCTGCCGGCCATGCCGGCGAGCAGGATGGAGGGCGACTCCAGCACTTCGACCATTGCGGTGCGCGCTTCGAACTGCTCGCTGCGGTTGCGTGCGAAACGCGGCCAGTGGCTGGCGCCCGGAATGATTTCCGCGAGATGGCTCATCATCTGGCAGCCATTGCAGACGCCCAGCGCGAAGGTGTCCTGGCGCGTGAAGAAACGCGAGAAGGCTTCGCGCAGCGCTTCGTTGAAGAGGATAGACTTGGCCCAGCCCTGCCCCGCGCCCAGCACGTCGCCATACGAGAAGCCGCCGCACGCGGCGAGGCCCTGGAAGCCGGCCAGATCGGTACGGCCGGCCATGAGGTCCGACATGTGCACGTCGAAGGCCGCGAAGCCGGCCGCCTCGAATGCCGCCGCCATTTCGTTCTGCGAATTCACGCCCTGCTCGCGCAGGATCGCCACGCGCGGACGCGCCCCCCGCTGGATGAAGGGCGCGGCCACGTCGTGTTGCGCATCGAAGCCCAGCGACAGCGAGAGGCCGGGGTCATTGCGGTCGACCAGGGCCGCGAAGGCTTCGTCGGCGCACACGGCGTCGTCGCGCAGGCGCGCGATGCCATGGCTGACCTCGCTCCACACGCCCAGCAGCTCATGCACGTCGGCCTCGAACACCACCTTGGCGTTGCGGCGGATACGCAGGCTGCCACGGTCGTTCGGGAAGCCGATGAAGTGCGTGGCGGCGCCCAGGCCGGCCTCGCGCAGGAGCTGCTGCACGCGTTCGCGGTCGCTGCGGCGGATCTGCACCACGGCGCCCAGTTCTTCGGCGAACAGCGCGCCGAAGATGCGGTCGTTGAAGCGCCCGCGCAGGATGTCGGGCCGCTTCTCGCTCTCATCCACGTCGGAGAGCATGGCGTCGTAGCAGACCGAGTCGAGCTCCACCGACAGGCCACGGCGCGAAGCGAAGGCCATCTCGGCCAGCGTGGCGAAGAGGCCGCCGTCGGAACGGTCGTGATAGGCGAGCAGCAGCGATTCCCGACGCAGCGCGGTGATGCCCGCGAAAAAGGCCTTGAGCGTGGCGGCATCGATGTCGGGCGCATGCTCGCCGACCGAGTTGTAGGCCTGGGCGAGCACCGAACCGCCGAGGCGATGCTGCTGAAGACCGAGATCGATGAGGACGAGTTCGGTTTCCAGCCCTTCCTCGATCACGAGTTGCGGCGTGAGCGTGCGGCGGATGTCGTGCACGGGCGCGAACGCGGTCGCGATCAGCGACAGCGGCGAGACCACGCTGCGGCTTTCGGCCGCGTCGCCCTCGCCTTCGCTCCAGGTGGTGCGCATCGACAGGGAGTCCTTGCCGACCGGAATCGACAGCTCGGCGGCGATACAGAATTCCGACACGGCGCGCACGGTCTCGAAGAGGCGCACGTCTTCGCCACGGTGGCCGGCGGCGGCCATCCAGTTGGCGGAGAGCTTCACGTCACCGATCCGGGCGACGTCGGCCGCGAGCAGATTGGTGACGGCCTCGCCGATCGCCATGCGGCCCGAGGCCACCGGACTCACACAGGCCAGCGGCGTGCGCTCGCCCATCGCGAAGGCTTCGCCGGCATGACCGTGGAAGCTCATGGCGGTCACGGCCACGTCTGCCACGGGCGTCTGCCACGGGCCGACCATCTGGTCGCGCGCCGTGAGGCCGCCCACGGAGCGGTCGCCGATGGTGATGAGGAAGCTCTTGCTCGCCACGGCGGGCATGCGCAGCACGCGCAGCGCGGCTTCGTGCAGATCGATGTCGGCCACGTCGAAGGGCGGCAGGTGGATGGCGCGCGAGGCCACGTTGCGCGTCATGCGCGGCGGCTTGCCGAGCAGCACCTGCATGTCCATGTCGACGGCGTGATTGCCGAAGTGGCTGTCGGTCACCTGCAGGCGGGTGTCGGCGCTGGCCGTGCCGACCACCGCGAACGGGCAGCGCTCGCGCGCGCAGAGGGCCTCGAAGACCGGCAGCGATTCGGGCGCGATCGCGAGCACGTAGCGCTCCTGCGATTCGTTGCACCAGATCTCGCGCGGGCTCATGCCCGGTTCCTCGATCTGGATGCTGCGCAGCTCGAAATGCGCGCCGAGGCCGGCGTGATCGGCCAGCTCGGGCATGGCGTTCGACAGGCCGCCCGCGCCGACGTCATGGATCGCCAGGATGGGGTTCTGCGCGCCGAGCTGCCAGCAGGCGTCGATGACTTCCTGCGCGCGGCGCTCGATCTCGGGGTTGCCACGTTGGACGGAAGCGAAATCGAGATCGGCGGCATTGCTGCCGGTGCTCATGGACGACGCGGCCCCCCCGCCCAGACCGATCAGCATGCCGGGCCCGCCCAGCTGGATCAGCAGCGTGCCGGGGCCGAACTGCTCCTTGAACGACTGCTCGGCCTGGATGCTGCCCAGGCCGCCCGCGATCATGATGGGCTTGTGATAGCCGCGCACCTCGCCCTCGACTTCCTGCTCGAAGGTCCGGAAGTAGCCGGCCAGGTTGGGGCGGCCGAATTCGTTGTTGAAGGCCGCCGCGCCGAGCGGCCCTTCGATCATGATGTCCAGCGCCGAGGCAATGCGCTCGGGCTTGCCATAAGGCTTCTCCCAGGGCTGCACGGCGCCGGGAAGATTCAGGTTGGACACCGAGAAGCCCGCGAGACCGGCCTTGGGGCGCGAGCCGCGCCCGGTCGCGCCTTCGTCGCGGATCTCGCCGCCGGCCCCCGTGGAAGCGCCCGGGAAGGGCGAGATCGCGGTCGGGTGGTTGTGGGTTTCCACCTTGGCGAGGATGTGGGTGAGTTCCTTGCGGAACGCCCACTGGCCATCGGCGTCGGGGTAGAAGCGGTCGACCTCGAAACCCTCGATCACCGAGGCATTGTCGGAATAGGCCACGACGGTGCCTTGCGGATGCGCCTTGTGGGTGTCGCGGATCATGCCGAAGAGGGACTTCTCTTCCTTGCGCCCGTCGATGATCCAGTCCGCGTTGAAGATCTTGTGCCGGCAATGCTCGGAGTTCGCCTGGGCGAACATCATGAGTTCCACGTCGGTGGGGTTGCGCGAAACCTTGCGGAAGTTCTCGACGAGGTAATCGATCTCATCCTCGGACAGGGCGAGCCCCAGCTCGGCGTTCGCGCCGACCAGCGCCTCGCGGCCGCCGGTGAGGATGTCCACGGTGGTCAGCGGCTGCGGCGCGAAATGCGCGAAAAGATTCGCGGCACCGTCCAGGCCGTCGAGCACCGATTCGGTCATGCGGTCGTGCAGCAGCGGCAGCACCGTGGCCGCGTCGAACAGCCCGTCGAGCGAATACTGGATGCCGCGCTCGATGCGCACGACCTGTCCGAACCCGCAGTTGCGCGCGATGTCGGTGGCCTTCGACGACCACGGCGAAATGGTGCCCAGGCGCGGCGTCACCAGCAGCCCCTTGCCCGCGGGTGCGGCGGCCGAGCCGGGGCGCGCATCGAGCAGATCCGTCAGGCGCGCCAGGTCGTCGGCACCCAGCGGGGCGGACAGTTCGACGAAGTACCAGAACTCGGCGCTCAGCGCGTTGAGGCGGGCTCCCGCGCCACGCAGGGCATCGGAAACGCGGGCAAGGCGCGTGGCCGACAAGGCCGGGGCGCCGCGAAGCTTGAGGATTTCGGACATGGGAACGGATAGATTGGCTGGAACCAGCCGGGCCGGGTCTGAGGGAGCCCGCGATTATACCGGAAGGCCTATCCAAAGCCCGCCGGAAATGGCGTAAGGTCCGCGCGTGAGCCCCATGCCGCGCGCCATGCCCCGCGAAAGGAATGTCATGTCCCGACCCGACCACCGCAGTGAAGCCGAATGGCGCGAGATCCTGTCGCCGGAGGAATTCCGCGTCATGCGCCAGAAAGGCACCGAACGCCCTTTCACGGGCGAGTACTGGAACGTCTGGCAGGCAGGCGAGTACCGCTGCCGCTGCTGCGGCGCCCTGCTCTTCGACGCCGCCACCAAGTTCGACGCCGGCTGCGGCTGGCCGAGCTTCCACAGCGCGGCCACGCCCGCCAACGTGGAGGAAGTCGAAGACTTCTCCCACGGCATGTACCGCATGGAAGTGGTCTGCACCCAGTGCGGCGCCCACCTGGGCCACGTGTTCAACGACGGCCCCGCGCCCAGCGGCCTGCGCTACTGCATCAACTCGGTCTCGATGCGTCTGGACGAAGCGAAACGCGACACGCCCGATCCGGCCTGACGCGGCGGCGGTAACGCTCGCGCCACGGCCCCTCCGCCTTCGACGCCACGCCGGGCCGCCCGGCCGAGGCCCGCGCGGAGCGCGCGGGCACGCCCGCAAGCATCCCGCGCTTCCGGCCGGAAAAGTCCGCTGCTCATCCGTGCGCCGGGACGATCACGCCGCGCGCCGGCACCTGGCCGCCGTGCGTGCCCCCCTGCCCGATGCCGGCCCGCCGGCCGAGGCAGGGAGCCTCCCCGCGCCGACCACCCGCCCCCTGCATCGTGGCCGTACCGATGCCGGTCTTGCGCGGCCCGCCCGTCGCTTCCCGCAGGCTGACGCGCCTCCCGGGCCAAGCCTCACGGCGCCACGCCCGCCTGCCGGCACCACGGCCACGCACAGGGTCAGGCCGGAAACATCACGGCGCGCCAGCGACCTGCTCTGCCGAATACGCGCGTGTCGCGCCACGGGCACTCACCCCCGTGGGCATCCGCGCGGACGGCCGCCACGCGCCACGCGCCAAACGCCAGGCACCATCCGCCGTCAATGCCGGACGAGGCCGGGCGGAGTCGGGTCGGGTCGGGTCGGGTCGGGTCGGGTCGGGTCGGGGGATCATCCTGCCCGAGCCCCCTCCGATCTACTCCGTCAGCCCCTTCCGCAAGGTGCCGGCGGGCGGCGGGCGGCGGGCGGCGGGCGGCGGGCGGCGGGCGGGATCGTCATCGCGCGCCAGCGAAGCCGCAACCTCAGGGTTAACTCATGGCTTCAAGCTGCGAAAACGCAGCTTGCTTTCCATATCCGCCTCCCTCCGAAGAAAACCACCGTGGCTTCTGACTAAATCCGGCTACGCCCCTCGCGGCGCATGCGCCGCCGCGCCATCGGGCGGCCGCCTCCGACAACCGGGGCAGGCATTCCGACGCCCCACACGGAAGGAATCTCATGAAGAGGCTCATGAAAAAACACCTGCCCCACCCGACCCACGCCACCCCGCTCGCCCGCCCTGGCGCGGGTGACGTGGCGGGCGCGCCCGGCCCCGCCGCCCGAACCCGCTCCGAGCCCGGCGCAGGAGCCGCGCAAGTAACAGGGGCGGCTTCATGAGCGGCCCGTCCAAACTGCTGCGCTGCGCACAGCTGCGCCCCCGCTTCCACGATGGCATGAGCGTGCTCTTCGGCGGATTCATGGGAACCGGAACCCCCGCGCGCATCGTTCGCGAAATACTGGAAGGCGGATTCAGGGAACTGACCCTCATCGGCAACGACACCGCCTTCAAGGACAGCGGCGTGGGCGTGCTGATCGCAGCCCGGCGGGTCCGCAAGGTCATCACCTCCCACATCGGCACCAACCCCGAAACGGGGCGCCAGATGATCGCGGGCGAGCTCGAAGTCGAACTGGTGCCGCAAGGCACGCTGGCCGAACGCATCCGCTGTGGCGGCTCCGGCCTGGGCGGCTTCCTGACCCCCACGGGCGTCGGAACGCCGGTCGAGGACGGCAAGGACACGCTGGCCTACGACGGCATCCGCTACCTCGTCGAGCGCCCGCTGCGCGCCGATGTCGCCATCCTGCAAGCGCATCAGGCCGACGCGGCCGGCAACCTCATCTACCGGCGCGCCGCCCGCAATTTCAATCCGCTGATGGCGCTGGCCGCGGATTTCGTGGTCGCCGAATACGACGAACTGCACAAGACCGGCACCCTCGAACCCGACCACATCATGACGCCGGGCATCCTCGTCGATGCCCTTGTCTCCGGCAAGGAGCCGTGAAATGGAAGCCAAGCACCTGATCGCGCGCCGCGTCGCGCAGGAACTCAAGGACGGCGACGTCGTGAACCTCGGAATCGGCCTGCCCACGCTGATCCCCTGCTATCTGCCCGCCGACGTGCGGATCACCCTGCAGTCGGAAAACGGCTTCCTGGGCCTCGGCCCGCTCGAGGGCGCCCCGCTGCCCGACCTCGTCAATGCAGGTGGCATGCCGTGCGGCATGAAGCCCGGCACCGCCTTCTTCGACAGCGCCATGTCGTTCTCCATCATCCGTGGCGGACACGTCGACGTCACGGTGCTGGGCGGCCTGCAGGTCGACCAGCACGGCAATCTGGCCAACTGGATGGTGCCCGGCAAGATGGTTCCCGGCATGGGCGGCGCAATGGATCTCGTGACCGGCGCGAGAAATGTCATCGTTGCCATGGAGCACACCACGCGCGACGGCGGCCCCAGGATTCTCCGCCAGTGCACGCTGCCGCTCACCGCGGCCGGCAAGGTCAGGGTCGTGGTCACCGAACTCGCGGTGTTCCGCTTCATCGACGGGCGCCTCACGCTGACCGAGACCGCCCCGGGCGTGACGCCGGTGCAGGTGCTCGCCACGACCGAAGCCGAATTCGTCGTCAGCCCCGACTGCCACCCCATGCAGCTGACTGACGGCACCTGAGCCCGCCCCGGGGGGCATGACATCCCGCCGCCGCCGCACTCCGGCGCGCCTCGCCCGGAGCGTTCATCGCGCCCCCGATATGCGCTCCGCATAGACCGCGCCGCACCGGAATCCACCGCCGGAAACCCTCATCAGGGTTGATTCAGCCCCGGGAGCTGCG
>JAVHXQ010000094.1 GCA_031119555.1 Candidatus Dactylopiibacterium sp. | reverse complement strand
CCGCGACACAGGCCGCAGTGGGGGCGGCGGCGGGCGGGCCGTCCATGGCCCCGGCGGCGCGGGAAGGGGCGGGGCGAGCGACGCGGGACGCGCCCCGCAGCGAAGCGCGGGCGGAGCCGCCCGCCCTGGCATCGGCGGGCGAAGCGCCGCAAGGGGATGCGGCGCGCATGCCCTCGTACCCGGGGCCTGCACGGGTGGTGCTGGACTTCGCCGAGGGAACCGTGACGCTCGCTGCCGCCGAGCGCGCGCGCATTGGCGCAGGGTTGGGCGGCATGGGCTTGCAGCCCGAAGCGCGGCTCCTGATCTGTGCCTACGGGAGCACCACGGCTTCCAGCCGGCGCACCGCCTACCTGCGCGCGCTGACGGTGCGTGCCGCGCTGATCGACCTGGGCTGGCCCGCCGGGTACGTCACGCTGCGCATCGCGGTGTCCGCCGACAGCGCCGTCGTGAGCATCGCGGCGCAATCGCCCGGCATGGATTGCAGCGCCTGAGCCGCGCCGCCGCCGGGCCCGTGGCAGCCTGCCTTGCGGGGTGGCGCAGGCGGGGCGAGGCGCGCCGCGCGCGGCTGCGCATGCCGGCGCGCCGGCACGGCGGCTGCGTTCATGCAGGGCCGGCAACGCGCGCGTACGACGCGACCTCGCGCCAGCCCCGCGCACGCTCCTGCAGTGCAGGATTGCCATTCTGTTTCAATGCGTTACACGAGTTTCGTGGGTTTCTGTCAAAGAATGTTTCGCCTGTGGACTCGCCCCCTGGAGGGGGCTTGAATGCCCTTGCCACCGCCGGTGCAGAGGGGATTTCACGCGCGTGATCCGCAGAAGTGATTTGCCGCACACGGGGTTCCGGCGGCGGCAATGAATGCGCCTCTGACCTGGGAGAACTTCCGTCCCCTGTTTTCAGGACATCCGCCTGTTTTTTTGATCGGGGTTCAAATGGCGATATCCATCTACATGATTGAGGATGATCCCGCGGTGCGCAGACACGTGGAGGACATCATCGGGGCCAGCGCGTCGTGCCGGATCGCGGGCGTGGCGTGCACGGGCGCAGAGGCGCTGGCGCGGCGGGACTTCGACGACGTCGATGTTTTCATCGTCGATCTGGGGCTGCCCGACATGGACGGCATCGATCTCATCGAACGGCTCATCGCCCGCAACGGCGAGGCGCGCGTGCTGGTGCTCAGCACGTTCAGCGGCTCGCGCCAGGTGATGAGGAGCCTGCAGGCCGGCGCCCATGGCTATCTGACCAAGGATGCTGTCGGCGAACGCCTGGTGGAGCAGATCGTTGCCCTGAACAATGGCCTCGCGCCGCTGAGCCCGGCGATCTCCAAGATCGTGCTGGAGAAACTGCGCCACATGGACCCGGTGGCGCATCAGGATGCGGGCCGCGAGCAGATCCTGGCCGAGCTGGACATCAGCAAGAGAGAGTGGGACGTACTCGAGATGCTGATCGAAGGGCTTTCCATCATGGATATCAGCGGCCGGCTGTACATATCGCACCACACCGTGAATCAGCATCTGCGGGCGATCTACCGCAAGCTCAACGTGCAGTCCCGCTCGATGGCGGTGGCCGCGGCGAGAAAGCACGGCCTGGTGGATGCCTGAAGGTGCCGTAAGGGTCTTGCTGCTGCTGGCCGTGTTGCTGGGCCTGCCCGGCTGTGGCGAGCAGCTTTCCGCAGGGCTGCTGCAGATCAGGCAGGCCGAGAGCCTGAGCATCCGCCATGCGGCGGCGGGCACGCGCCCAGCCGCCAGCGGGAACGAGCGGCAGGCGGTCGGGCTGCCGCTCGTGCGGGATATTGGCCTGGCGGGCCGGCTTTCCCATGTGCGGCTGGAACTCGATCTGACGCCTTACCTGCATGCCGGCGACATGGCCGGGGCCGGCGCGCAGGGCGGGGAGGGCGCGCCGGCCAAGAGCCTGCTGTTCACGCAGGCCGTCAACGGCATGGACGTGTATCTCAACGGCGTGTGGGTGGGCGGGCTGCCGCAATCCACGCAGACAGACCGCTACATGTGGTACCGGCCGCTGCGCGTGCCCTTGCCGCGCAACCTGCTGCGGGCCGACGGCCCGAATGTCGTCCTGCTGGAGATCTCGACGCTGGAGCCGCGCATCGTGATCTCGCCGGTCTATGTCGGGAGCGTGTCCGACGTGGTGAAGGTCAATGCCATCATCACGTTCGTGGGAACTTCCCTGGCGGACAGCGCGGGCCTGTTCTGCCTGGTGGTGGGGCTGTTCATGCTCGGGGCCTGGCTGGTCAGCCCGCGCGACCCGACGTTCCGTTTCGCCACCCTGACCTCGTTCGTGCTTGCCCTGCTGTTCCTGCTCGCCACCTGCATCTATCTGCCGGCCTCCTACTACCACGCGTGGCGCTGGGCCACCTACGTCCTGTCCGGCATGGCGGCCTGGCTCGTGGGCTGCTTCGTGCTGTCGCTGATCGACGAGCCGTTCTCACGCTCGGCCAACGGCTGGGCGCTGGGGGCGCTGCTGTTCGCGGCACTGGCCTATCCCGCGCTCGGCGACCGGGCGCAACCCGTGCTGGACGTGTACTGGATGCCGCTGGCATTCCTGGTCTACGTGTATGCCTGCGTGCGTCTGACGTGCAAGGTCGCCCGCCAGCCCGAGCCGCTGCGGGTGCTGCTGCTGGTGAATTGCCTGCTGTCGCTGATCTGCGGCGCGCGCGACTACTTCGTGATGTCGCACGCCATCCCGCCGTGGGCGGTGAATGGCATCTGGCGGCCGCTGGATATCGCGAGCGAGCCGGTCTATCTGTCGCAGCTGGCGATGCCGTTGCTGCTGGTGGTCATGGCGATGAGCCTGATCCAGCGCTTCAGGCAGACCGCGCAGCAGGCGCAACGCACGAATGTCGATCTGCGCCGGATGTTGCGGCAGCGCGAGCGCGAGCTGAAAGTCGCCTACAACGCGCAACTGCAGGGCAGAAGCACGGAACTCGCGCGCGTGGAGCGCGACCGCATCTACCGTGACCTGCACGACAGCGTGGGCGCGCGCCTGGTGACCCTGCTGTTCTGCGTGAGCAAGGGCGTTCCCGATGTGTTGCGCCTGGAACACGGGCTCAAGGGGGCCCTGAAGGACATCCAGAAGATCATTTCGGTCGATGCCCAGCGCGAGGTCCGCAGCATCCAGGAGGTGGTGTTCGAGTACTGCACGCTGCTCGAGGATGCGCTGGCGGGAACGGGCCTGGCGCTGCATTACGCGATCCATGACGGGCAGGATGTCGTGCTGCTCGCGGACGTGCCCGGCCAGACGCTCAGGATCCTCGAAGAGCTGGTTTCGAATGCGATCAAGCACACCCACGCCGAGCGCATCGAGATCCGGCTGGAAATCACGGACACCTCGCTGGGCCTGAGCGTGCGCGACAGCGGCGGCGGCGCGCGGGCGGCGGCGGATTCCGCCGGAGGTGGCACCGGCATGCGGGGCATACGCGAGCGGGCGGCGCGCATCGGCGCGACGTACTCGTTCGAACGGCTGGCGTCCGGGTCGCTGGCCCGGCTCGACGTGCCGCTCGTGATGCCTGCTTCAGCGGGGCACGCGAGCCCTGCCGGCGTCCGGGCGCCCGGCCGGCGGGCCGGGCCTGCGG
>JAVHXQ010000021.1 GCA_031119555.1 Candidatus Dactylopiibacterium sp. | reverse complement strand
GGGAAGGCGATCACGTCGCGGATCGATTCGGCGCCGGTCATCATGGTGACGATGCGATCCAGCCCGAACGCCAGGCCGCCATGGGGCGGCGCGCCGTACTTGAGCGCGTCGAGCAGGAAGCCGAACTTGAGCTGGGCCTCTTCCTCGCCGATGCCCAGCGCCTTGAAGACCTTCTCCTGCACGTCGGCGCGGTGGATACGCACCGAGCCGCCGCCGAGCTCCCAGCCGTTGAGCGCCAGGTCGTAGGCCTTGGCCAGGCACTTGCCCGGGTCGGTCTCGAGGTATTCGAGGTGCTCGTCCTTGGGGCTCGTGAAGGGGTGGTGGCAGGCGACCCAGCGCTTGGCTTCGTCGTCGTAGTCGAACATCGGGAAGTCGACGATCCAGGCCGGCGCCCACTTGCGGCCATCGACGTGTCCCTTCTCGTGGCCGATGCGGGTGCGCAGCGCGCCCAGCGCGTCGGAGACGATCTTGGCCTTGTCGGCACCGAAGAAGATCAGGTCGCCCGATTGCGCGCCCGTGCGCTCGACGACCGTGCGCAGCGCGCTCTCGGAGAGATTCTTGACGATGGGCGACTGCAGGCCGGCTTCGTTGAGCTGGCTGACGTCATTGACCTTGATGTAGGCCAGACCCTTGGCGCCGTAGATCTTCACGAACTCGGTGTAGCCGTCGATCTCGCCGCGCGTGAGCTGCGCTCCGCCCGGTATGCGCAGCGCGGTGACGCGGCTGGCCGGATCGTTGGCGGCACCCGCGAAAACCTTGAAGGCGACGTCCTTCATGGCGTCGGCCACGTCCACGAGTTCCAGCGTGACGCGCAGGTCGGGCTTGTCGGAGCCGTAGCGCGCCATCGCTTCGCCGTAGCTGATGCGCGGGAAGGGGTTGGGCAGGTCGACGTCGATCGCTTCCTTGAACACGGTGCGGATCAGCGCTTCCATGATCGCGGTGATCTCGGTCTCGCCGAGGAACGAGGTTTCGATATCGACCTGCGTGAATTCGGGCTGGCGGTCGGCGCGCAGGTCTTCGTCGCGGAAGCACTTGGTGATCTGGTAGTAGCGGTCGTAGCCGGCCACCATCAGCAGCTGCTTGAAGAGCTGCGGCGACTGCGGCAGCGCGAAGAACATGCCGTCGTGCACGCGGCTGGGCACGAGGTAGTCGCGTGCGCCTTCGGGCGTGCTCTTGGTGAGCATCGGCGTTTCGATGTCGATGAAGCCGGCGTCGTCGAGGAAGCGGCGGAACGCGCGCGCGGTCTTGTAGCGCAGCTGCATGTTGCGCTGCATGGCCGGGCGGCGCAGGTCGATCACGCGGTGCGTGAGGCGCACGTTCTCGGACAGGTTCTCGTCGTCGAGCGGGAAGGGGGGCGTGACCGACGTGTTGAGCACTTCGAGCGCGTGGGCCAGCACTTCGACTTCACCCGACACCAGGTTGGTATTGGTGGTGCCCTCGGGGCGACGGCGCACCTTGCCGATCACCTTGAGGCAGAACTCGTTGCGGACTTCTTCGGCGATCTTGAAGGTTGCGGCACGGTCGGGGTCGCACACCACCTGGACGAGACCTTCGCGGTCACGCAGGTCGATGAAGATGACGCCACCATGGTCGCGGCGACGGTGGGCCCAGCCGTAAAGGGTGACGGTCTGGTCGAGCAGAGCGGCCGAAACGAGGCCGCTGTAACAGGTACGCATCAATGATCTCCGTGATCCGGTGTTTTTCGTGTGTGGGTCAGGCGCCGGCGCGGCGCGGGTGTCATTCGGGGTGGGCGGGGGGCGCGACCGAGCCCATCGAGATGATGTACTTGAGCGCTTCGTCGACGGTCATGTCGAGCTCCACGACATCATTCTTGTCCATCATCAGGAAAAAACCAGAGGTGGGGTTCGGCGTGGTGGGCACATACACCGAGACCGCTTCTCCGGCGAAATGCGCCGCGATCTCGCCCGCCGGCGTGCCGGTCTGGAAGGCGATCGTCCAGCTGCCCTGGCGCGGGTACTGCACCAGCAGCGCCTTGCGGAAAGCCTGACCGCCCGGGCCGAGCACGGTGTCGGACACCTGCTTGACGCTGGAGTAGATCTGGCGGACCACTGGAATCCGGTTGAGCAGGCTCTCCCACAGGCCGACGAAACGCTGGCCGATGAAGTTGGAGGCGGCCATGCCCGTGAGCATGACCACGAGCAGCGTCATCAGCGTGCCGAACCCCCACAGCTTGAAGCCGATGAGGGCGTCGGGGCGCCAGGCCGCGGGCAGGAGCAGGATCGATTGATCCAGCGTACTCACGATCACGCGCACGACCCACAGCGTGATCAGCAGCGGCACCCAGACCAGCAGGCCCGTGATGAGGTATTTCTTCATGGGAATGTGCGCCGGCTCAGTGGCAGGCGCAACTGCCCGCGCAGGGCGGGGGCGGTGCGTCGGGCGCGGCCGGGCAGGCGGCCGGCGCGCCGCTTTTCTTGAAATCGGTCTGATACCAGCCGCTGCCCTTGAGCTCGAAGCCGGGGGCCGAGAGCTGCTTGGCGTAATCAGCGCTGCCGCAGGCCGGGCATTGCGCGATCGGGGCGTCGCTGAGTTTCTGCAGGTGGTCGTGCTGGTGGCCGCAAGCGGCGCAACGGTATTCGTAGATCGGCATGTTTCTCTCCTGAACCGGCGATTCTAGCGCATCGGCCCATCCCGAAGAACCATCCGCGTCGCGGCGGGGTGGCGAATCAGGCCGGCCGCCTCGTGCCTCAGAGTGGAAAGAAGCGCGCGTTCAGGCTGGCGCCGAAGAACAGGGCGAGCACGCCCGCGATGGCGAGGTAGGGGCCGAAGGGGATGGGGGTCTCGCGGCCATGGCGCGCAAAGACCATCAGGCCGATGCCCACCACCGCGCCCACCACCGACGAGAGCAGGATCACCGCCGGCAGCGCCTTCCAGCCCAGGAAGGCGCCGATCGCGGCGAGCAGCTTGAAGTCGCCATAGCCCATGCCCTCCTTGCCCGTCGCGAGCTTGAAGAGCCAGAACACCGACCACAGCGAGAGGTAGCCCGCCATCGCGCCGATCACGGCGGTCCCGATGGGTACGAAGATGCCGGCGAGGTTGAACGCGAGCCCGAGCCACAGCAGGGGCAGCGTGATGTCGTCGGGCAGCAGGAAGGTGTCGAGGTCGATGAAGGTCAGCGCGACCATCGCCCACACGAAGAACAGGCCCGCGGCACTCTGCCAGCCGAAGCCGAAATGCCAGGCGACCGCGAAGGACAGCGCGGCCGTGACGACTTCCACGAACGGGTAGCGGGCGCTGATGCGGGCGCCGCAATGGCCGCAGCGGCCGCGCAGGAAGAGGTAGCTCACCAGCGGCACGTTCTCGAGCGCGGTGATCTGGTGGCCGCAGTGGGGGCAGCGCGAACGCGGAGTGGCGAGGCCGAGGCGGGGCGTGTCGGGCTGCGACTCGCCGCGCATCTCGGCGACTTCATCCTGCCAGCGGCGCTCGAGCATCAGGGGCAGGCGATGGATCACGACATTCAGGAAGCTGCCGACGCAGAGCCCGACGAGGGCGGCGCACACGGCGAAGGACAGAGGGTCGAGGGGCAGGGCTTGCATGCGGGGTCCGTTGGAAATGCAGCGCGGCGCCTCGTGGGCGCCGCGCCCGAGTGCGGAGGCGGGCTCAGACCACCTGGCCGAGCTTGAAGATCGGCAGGTACATGGCGACGACCATGCCGCCGATGATGGTGCCGAGGAACACGATGATGATGGGCTCGAGCAATTGTGACAGACCGGCCACCATGTCATCCACTTCGCGCTCGAAGAAGTCGGCCACCTTGGAGCACATGCCGTCGAGCTGGCCGGATTCCTCGCCGATCGAAACCATCTGCACGACCATTGCCGGGAACACCTGCGCCCCCTGCATGGCCACGGTGAGGCTGGTCCCGGTGGCGACCTCGTTCTGGATGCCCTTGGTGGCGACGCGATAGACGTGGTTGCCCGCGGCACCCGCGACGGATTCGAGCGCCTCGACGAGTGGCACGCCGGCGGCGAACATGGTCGAGAGGGTGCGCGTCCAGCGGGCGATCGTGGCCTTGCGCAGGATGTCGCCGATCACCGGGATCTGCAGGCTCATGCGGTCGACACTGGCCTGCATCGCCGCCGAGCGCTTGTACACGAAGGCGATGCCGACCACGATGGCGATCAGCGCGCCGAAGATGATGAAGCCGTGCGCCACGAAGAAGTCCGACAGCGCCATCACGAACAAGGTCGGCGCGGGCAGATCGGCGCCGAAGCTCGTGAATACTTTCTTGAACTCGGGGATCACGAAAATCATCATCACGGCGGTCACGGCGGTCGCGACCACCAGCACCGAGATCGGATAGAACAGCGCTGACTTGATCTTGCTCTTGATGGCGAGCATTTTCTCCTGGTAGATCGCGATGCGGTCGAGCAGGTTCTCGAGCGCGCCGGACTGCTCGCCGGCGGCGACGAGGTTGCAGTAGAGCGCGTCGAAATACAGCGGATGCTTGCGCAGCGAGTTGGCGAGGCTCGTGCCGGTCTCGATCTCGCTGCGGATGTCGTTGAGCAGGCGGCCCAGCGCGGCGTTGCTGGTGCCCTTGATCGCGATGTCGAAGGACTGCAGCAGCGGCACGCCGGCCCGCATCATGGTGGCGAGCTGGCGCGTGAAGATCGCGATGTCCTTGTCCTTGACCTTGCTGCCGCGGCCGAAGGAACGTTTCTTGACGCGCGTGACGAGGATGCCCTGCCGCCGCAGCGTGGCCTGCACGACGTTTTCGGTCTGCGCTCTGAGTTCGCCGCGGACGAGTTTTCCGGCTTTGTCCTTGCCCTCCCAGACGAACAGGTTCTCCTGTTGCGCGGCAGGGGTGGGACGGCGGGAGGTACGGGCGGCAGTGGCCATGGCGTGATTTTCCGTGGGGTTACTCGTTGGTGGTGGCAAGGACTTCGGTCAGCGAGGTCAGGCCCTGCCTGACCTTGCGCAGACCCGACTGGCGCAGGTCGGACACGCCCTCGAGCTGGGCCTGCGCCGCGACGTCCATGGAATTGCCTCCGGTCATGATGATGCGCTGGATCTCTTCGCTGATCGGCATCACCTGATAGATGCCGACACGACCCTTGTAGCCCGAGCCTTTGCAGCGGTCGCAGCCGACGGGGCCGTAAGGGCGCCAGCTGCCATCCAGGTCCGCTTCGGTGAAGCCCGCTTCGAGCATGGCTTCGAGCGGGATCTCGATCGGCTTCTTGCAGGTGCACAGGCGCCGCGCGAGGCGCTGCGCCGTGATCAGGATCACCGAGGAAGCAATGTTGAACGGCGCCACGCCCATGTTGCGCAGGCGCTCGAGCGTGGTCGGCGCGTCATTGGTGTGCAGCGTCGAGAGCACCATGTGCCCCGTCTGCGCGGCCTTGATCGAGATCTCGGCCGTGTCGAGGTCGCGGATTTCGCCGACCATGATGATGTCGGGATCCTGGCGCAGGAAGGCCTTCAGCGAGATCGAGAAATTCAGCCCCGCCTTGTCGTTCATCGTGACCTGGTTGATGCCGGGCAGGTTGATTTCGGCCGGGTCCTCGGCCGTGGAGATGTTCACGCCGGCCTTGTTGAGGATGTTCAGGCAGGTGTAGAGCGACACCGTCTTGCCCGAGCCCGTCGGGCCGGTCACCAGCACCATGCCGTAGGGGCGCTCGATGGCGTCCATCAAGGCCGCTTTCTGCTCGGGGTCGTACCCCAGGGCATCGATCCCCAGCATCGCGCTGGACGGATCGAGGATGCGCATCACGATCTTCTCGCCATGCAGCGTGGGCAGCGTGGAGACGCGGAAATCGATGGCCTTGTTCTTCGACAGCACGAGCTTCATGCGCCCGTCCTGCGGCACGCGCTTCTCGGAGATGTCGAGGCGGGAGATGACCTTGATGCGCGCGGCGATCTTTTCCTTGAGCGCGAGCGGCGGCTGGGCGATTTCGCGCAGCACGCCGTCGGTGCGGAAGCGGATGCGGTAGAACTTCTCGTAAGGCTCGAAGTGGATGTCGGACGCCCCTTCGTTGATTGCATCCACGAGCATCTTCTGGATGAATCGCACCACGGGCGCGTCATCGACCTCCGCCGTGGCCGTGTCGGGCGGCGCCTCGTCGGGGTTCGCCTCGGCCAGCGCGTCGAGATCGAAATCCTCCGAGGAGGCCATCGAGGACAGCGTGGACGAAAGGGATTCGGTGAGCTTGGCGATGAGCCGCGCGAGCTTGTCCGCCTCGGCCACGATGGGGTCTACGGCAAGCCCGGTCTGGAAACGGATCTCGTCGAGCGCGCGCAGGTTGCTCGGGTCGGCCAGCGCCACCACGAGGCGGTTGCCGCGCCGCGCCAGCCCGATGACCTGGTGCTTGGCCATGAGCTTGGCGTCGATCGCATCCTTGGCGACGTAGCTGTCGTCGTAGGCCGCCAGATCCAGCCACGGATAACCGAAGGTCGACGCGCAGAAGCTCGCGAGGTCCACGGCCTTGAGATAGCCGCGCTGCACGACTTCGGCGGCGAAGTTGGCGCTCGCACCTTGTGCCGAACAGGCCAGCGCGTCGGCCTCGGAGAGACGTCCGTGCTGGATCAGGGCCCTTGCGAGGCCGCTGGGCGCGGGGTGCGGAGAAGCTGCCATTGCGTCGTCGTGCGAGATATCCGGGGTGTGGGAACCTTGTCCTGTCCGGGCAAGCCCTCCCGGCTCGCCCTGAAACGATTGTATAACCGAAATTCTGCCTCGCCGCTGCCGGTGGTCGGGGGGCTCAGGGCCTCCGGCGGCCCGCTGCAAGGGCGTTCAGGCGCTGCGCTGGAGCAGGAACTCAAGCACGAAGCGCGTGCCCGCATAGGCCAGCACGAGACAGATGAAACCCGCCAGAAGCCAGCGCGTCGCGGTCTTGCCTCGCCAGCCATGCACGGTGCGCCCCGTCAGCAGGATGCCGAACAGGACCCACGACGCGACGCCGAATACGGCCTTGTGGGAAAAGCCGAAGGGCTTGCCGAATATCTGATCCGAAAACAACACTCCCGAGCCCACCGTGAGCGTGAGGAAAACAAAGGCCGTCGTGATGAGGCGGAAGAGTATCCGCTCGAGCGACAGCAGCGGCGGCAGATCGCCCGTGTCGAACAGCGTGGCCGAATGCAGGCGCCGCTCGGCGGCGGCCATCAGCAGCGCGTGAAAGACCGCCAGCGTGAAGAGACTGTAGGCCGCCATCGCCACCGCGATGTGCAGGCGGAAGGCCCAGTTCGGCGCCTCGATCACCTGCGGGTGGCCGGGCACGATTGCCGGCAGCAGCGCGAAGAGCGCGGCGATGGGCGCCGCATAGGTCAGCAGCGGGCGCAGCGGATTCACCACGCTTTCGATGCCATAGACGAGCATCGCCAGCCACAGGCTCAGGGACATCGCGATCGAGAGACCGAAACGGAAACCCCCGGCCTCGAACATGTCCTGGGCAAGCACGAAGCCATGCAGGATCAGCGCCGCGCACAGCAACCCGGCTACGACGTGCCGCGAGGCCGGATGGCGCGCCCGTCCCAGGCGCGGCCCGGCCGCGGCGAGCGCCAGATAGAACGAGGCCGGAAGCAGATGCAGTAGAATGGGAGCCATTCCCTCAGTTTAACGCCCATCCGCCCCCGGACGTAACGCACGCGGGCACGCGGGCTCCTGCCACGGTTCGCATCCATGCTCGACAATCTCACCAACCGGCTGGCCAAGGTCGTCAAGACCCTGCGTGGCCAGGCCCGCCTGACCGAAGACAACATCGCCGAGATGCTGCGCGAGGTGCGCATGGCGCTGCTCGAGGCCGACGTGGCGCTGCCCGTGATCAAGGACCTCATGGCGCGCGTCAAGGAAAAGGCGCTGGGGCAGGAAGTGATCGGTTCGCTGACGCCGGGGCAGGCCCTTGTCGGAGTCGTGCAGCAGGAACTCGCGGCCATCATGGGGGGCGCGCAGAGCGCGCTCAACTTCGCCACCCAGCCGCCCGCGATCATCCTCATGGCCGGCCTGCAGGGCGCGGGCAAGACCACCACCGTGGGCAAGCTCGCCAAGTACCTGCGCGAGAAGCACAAGAAGAAGGTGCTCACGGTGTCGTGCGACGTCTATCGTCCGGCGGCCATCGCGCAATTGCAGACGGTGACCCAGCAGGCGGGCGGGGAGTTCTTCCCCTCCACGCCGGATCAGCGCCCCGTGGACATCGCGAGTGCCGCGATCGACTACGCGAAGCGTCACTATTTCGACGTGCTGCTCGTCGATACCGCCGGCCGCATCACGATCGATGAAGCGATGATGGCCGAGATCCGCGACCTGCATGCCACGGTCCGCCCGATCGAGACGCTCTTCGTGGTCGATGCGATGCTGGGGCAGGACGCGGTCAATACCGCGCGCGCCTTCCACGAGGCGCTGCCGCTCACCGGCGTGGTGCTGACCAAGCTCGACGGCGACTCGCGGGGCGGTGCCGCGCTGTCGGTGCGCCACGTCACGGGGGCGCCGATCAAGTTCACCGGGGTTGGCGAAAAGCTCACCGGGCTAGACGAGTTCCATCCCGATCGCATGGCGAGCCGCATTCTGGGCATGGGCGACATCCTTTCGCTCGTCGAAGAAGCGCGGACTGCCGTCGACGAGGCCGCGGCGCGCGAACTCGCCGACAAGCTGCGCAAGGGCAAGGGTTTCGATCTGGATGATTTCAAGGAGCAGATCGGCCAGATGAAAAAGATGGGGGGGCTGTCGGGGCTCATGGACAAGATGCCCGCGCAGTTCGCGCAGGCCGCTTCGCAGATGCAGCCGGGTGCGCCGGAGAAGGCCATGGCGCGTGTCGAGGGCATCATCAACTCGATGACGCGGGCCGAGCGCGCCAATCCCGATCTCATCAAGGCTTCGCGCAAGCGTCGTATCGCGCTCGGCGCGGGGGTTCAGGTGCAGGAGGTCAACCGTCTGCTCAACCAGTTCGAGCAGATGCAGAAGATGATGAAGCAGTTCTCCAAGGGCGGCATGGGCAAACTCATGCGTGGCCTGGGCGGGCTCAAGGGCATGAAGGGCATGTTCCCCGGCGCCTGAGATTCCGCTGGCGCGAAGCGCGCGCGCAATAAAAAAAGCCTCGCCGCGGCGAGGCTTTTTTGCAGCCGGAGCCGGCTCAGCGCAGGCCGGCGATGTAGTCCGACAGCGCCTTGATCTCCGCATCCGTCAGACGCGAGGCGAAGCCCCGCATCATGCTGCTGGGATCATTCGCGCGCTCGCCACCGCGAAAACCCTTGAGCTGGGCTTCGGTGTATTCCGCGAACTGCCCCGCGAGGTGCGGGTACAGGCCGGGCACGCCCTTGCCGGCGGGCCCGTGACAGCCCGCGCAGGCCGGCACGCCGGTGGCCGCGTTGCCCGCGCGCCAGAGCTTCTGGCCCTGTTCGATGGTCTTCACGTTCTTCGCGATCTCGGGCTTGAGTTTCTGCTGCGCGTAATACTTCGCGAGGCCACGCATGTCGTCGTCGGAGAGCATGGCCGCCATCGGCGCCATCGAGGCGTTGTCGCGTTCGGCCGGCTTGCCGTCGGCGCTCTTGAAGTTGTGCAGTTGCTTGAGCAGGTAGGACTCGTGCTGGCCGGCGAGCTTCGGGAAGGTGGGGCCGATGGAGTTGCCGTCGGCGGCGTGGCAGGCGGCGCAGATGGTTTCCGCCGTCTGCTTGGCCTTGGCCATGTCCGGCGGGGGCGCCGGCTGGGCGAGGGCGGTGTGGATGGTCAGGGCAAGCGTCAGGATTGAAATGCGCGCGATCATTGTCACCTCTCGGGGTGTGGCGTTCTTGAATCCTGATATTCTATACCGACACTGCTGCGCGCAAGGTCATTCGCATGCGCGCGCCGGCCCCTGGCTTCATCCTCGCTTTCCCGCATATCCCCCATGTCCCTGTTCCGCGCCGCCCGTTTCGAGATTTCCATTGCCCGTCCTCAGGATCTGCCGCCGTCGATGGGCGCCGAGATCGCCTTCGCGGGTCGGTCGAACGCCGGTAAATCGAGTGCGATCAACACGCTCGTGGGGCACACGCGGCTGGCCTTCGTGAGCAAGACGCCCGGGCGCACGCAGCTCATCAACATATTTCGCATGAATAACGGCGCAGCCCTCGTGGACCTGCCCGGGTACGGTTACGCGAAAGTGCCCGAAGCGATCCGCAAGCAGTGGGTGAGCCTGCTGGAAAACTACCTCACGCGGCGCGACAGCCTGATCGGGCTGATCCTCATCATGGATTCGCGCCATCCGCTCACGCCGCTCGACCAGCAGATGCTGGGCTGGTTCGCGCCGACGGGGCGGCCTATCCATGTGCTGCTCACGAAGTCCGACAAGCTCACGCGTGGCCCCGCCGCGCAGACGCTGTCGCGCGTCCGCAAGGACCTCGCCGCGTGGGGGCCGAACATCACCGTGCAGCTGTTCTCCAGCCTCAAGAAAACGGGCACCGAGGAAGTGGAGCGGATGGTGGGGCGCTGGCTGGGCACCGAGCCGGCCGAGCCGGTCCAGGACGCGGCAGAGGCGCCGGCCGGACAAAAATGAACCCCGGCGCGAGGGAACGCACCGGGGTTGAATGACCTGTATGACCCGGGGGAGTTCATGCAGGCTCCCGCTCAGGGAGGTGAAGCGGGAGATAGCTTGCGCTACCTGTCGCTATGAACCGGCGCGTGGCGCGAAAGTTTCCGTGCGCGTTCGTAAAGGTGTGTAAAGGCGAGCGGCCTGCCGCGTTCCTTCGTGGCGCGGGTGGGGCGTCGCCGGTCTGAGATCGAAAGGGTGAAAGCCTCATGTCCGAAGCCATGTTTCCAGCCAGCCGTCCGCGTCGCATGCGGCGCGATGCGTTCTCGCGCCGCCTCATGCGCGAGGCGCGCCTGGGTGTCGATGATCTGATCTACCCGGTTTTCGTGCTCGAGGGAGAAGGGCGCGTGGAGCCCGTCGCGTCGATGCCGGGCGTCTCGCGCCTGTCGCTCGACGCGCTCCTCGAGGTGGCCGCCGAGGCGGTGGCTCTGGGCATTCCCGCGCTGGCGCTGTTCCCCGTGATCGAGACGGGCAAGAGCGAGCTTGCCGAAGAGGCATGGAACCCCGCCGGGCTCGTCCCGCGCGCGGTGCGGGCGCTCAAGACGGCCTTCCCTGAGCTGGGCGTGATAACCGATGTGGCGCTGGACCCGTACACCACGCACGGGCAGGACGGCCTCATCGATGCCACCGGCTACGTGCTCAACGACGAAACCATCGAGGTGCTCGTGCGCCAGGCGCTGTGCCACGCGCAGGCGGGGGCCGACGTGGTCGCGCCCTCCGACATGATGGATGGCCGCGTCGGTCGCATCCGCGACGCGCTCGAGGCCGCCGGTCAGCGCCATACGCGCATCCTGGCCTATTCGGCGAAGTACGCCTCGGCCTACTATGGTCCCTTCCGCGACGCGGTGGGCTCGGCCGGCAATCTCGGCAAGGGCAACAAGTACAGCTACCAGATGGACCCCGGCAACAGCGACGAGGCCCTGCGCGAAGTGCGGCAGGATCTGGCCGAAGGCGCCGACATGTTCATGGTCAAGCCCGGCATGCCGTATCTCGATATCGTGCGGCGCGTGAAATCCGAACTGCAGGTGCCGACCTTCGTCTATCAGGTCAGCGGCGAGTACGCGATGCTCAAGGCGGCCGCCGCGAATGGCTGGCTGGCCGAGGAGGCGGTTTTCATGGAAGCGCTGCTGGCCTTCAAGCGCGCGGGGGCCGATGGCATCCTCACCTACTACGCGCTGGATGCCGCGCGCGTGCTGCGTCGCGATGCCTGAGCTGCAGATCCGCGCGATGCGCGCGGCCGACCTGGAGGAGGTCTTCGCGCTCCAGTGCCGGGCCTACCCGGCCGCTTATCACGAGCCTGCGGCCGCGCTGGCGAGCCGGCTCGCGGCCGGGCCGTCGTTCTGCCTCGTGGCGCGCCAGGGCGGGGCGCTCGCGGCCTATCTTTTCGCGCATCCCTGGCGGGGCGCGCCGCCCGCCCTGCATCGGCCGCTGAATGCGGCGGGCGGGAGCGATCACGTCTTCCTGCATGACATGGCGGTGGCACCCGAGCAGCGCGGCCTGCGCTGCGGCGTCCGGCTGCATGCGGCATTCGAGGCGGCCTGCCGGGCCGGCGGGGCGTCGGAGATCCGCCTGGTGGCGGTGGGGGCGGCCGAAGGTTTCTGGCAGACGCGAGGCTTTGTCGCGCAGGCGGCTGAACTGCCCGCTTCGTATGGCGCGGCGCGTCTCATGACGCGCGTGCTGGCCTGAGACGCGAGCTCAGAAAGCGCGCAGCGCGCGCACGCTGCGCAACTGCAGGTCCACCCAGGGCGGTGCCTTGTCGCAGCGCGGCGTGATCCATACCGTGCGCATGCCCAGGCGTTTGGCCGGGCGCAGGTTCTGCGCGGTGTCCTCGACCATGATGCATTGCGGCCCCTTCACGCGCAGGCGGCGCAGGATGGTCTGGTAGCCGCAGGGATCGGGCTTGGCGCGATAGCAGAGATCCTCGATCGTGAAGACGTCGTCGAGCACGCGATCCAGCCCCGTGTAGCGCAGGATTTCGCGCACGTAGCGGCGCGGCGCGTTCGAGAACAATACCTTGCGCCCCGGCAGGGTGCGCAGGTGGGCGCGCACGGCGGGGTCGAAGACCACCATCGCGCCCAGGTCGGCGAACTGGTGGGTGGCGGCCAGGAAGTCTCCAGGGCGTGCGCCGTGGTGCCGCACCATGCCGTGCACGGTGGCGCCGTAGCGCTTCCAGTAGTGCGCGCGCAGCGTGCTCGCTTCGTCGAGGCTCAGGCCCAGGCGCGCGGCGAGGTGTTCGGTCATCGCACGGTTGATGTGCGGAAAGATGTGCTGGCCGGCGTCGTGCAGGGTGTTGTCGAGATCGAAGAGCCAGACGGGCTGCATGGGGACCTCAGGCCGTCGAGCGGGGCTGGAAGCGCACGATGGGGCGGCCATCTTCGGCGTGCCGGGGTTCGGCTTTCCAGGCGTGGCCGAACACGATTTCCAGCGTGGCGGGCACGCGGCCCTGCAGGCGTTGCGCATCGAGCGCGTCCAGCATCGCCTGCCAGCGTGCCCTGCCCGTGAGACCGCGCGGGCGCAGCGCGGAAGCGTTGGTGCTGCCGGTGGCGCGGAGTTCCGCGAACAGCGCGCGCGCGTCGTCGTAGGTCAGCGTGAGGATCTGCATGTCCATCACCGGATCGGCGAAGCCGGCGCCGACAAGCAGGTCGCCCAGGTCGTGCATGTCGATGAAGCGATGGACGCGCCGGCCGGTCTCGTCGCGCCAGGCCGCGCGCAGCTCGCGCAGGGTGTCGGGGCCGAAGGTGGAGAACATCAGCAGGCCGCCGACTTCCAGCACCCGGCGCGCCTCGCGGATCGCGTCCGCCGGATCGCTGAGCCAGTTCAGGGCAAGGTTGCTCCAGACGAGCTGGAAGCTCGCACGGGCGAAGGGCAGGCGGGCGGCATCGGCGCAGACCAGCGGCGGCCCGCCATGACGGTCCGCGAGACGCTGCAGCAGCGTGCGCGGCGGCCGCGCGGCCGCGAGTTGCGGCAGCGAAAGATCCACGCCCACGCGCAACGCCTGCGGATAGCGCGCGGCGAGCATCGTCAGGTCGGCGCCGTGGCCACAGCCCAGGTCCAGCACGCGCGCGGGCGTGAGGCGGATGTAATCGAGCCGCTCGGCCATGCGCGAAGCGATCTCGCGCGCCACGAAATCGCTGTGGCGCGCCTGCGCGGCGGCGGTGGCGAAGTGGCGGCGGACCAGTGAGGCGTCGAGCGAGAATTGCGGGGCGTCGGGCATGGCGGGCGGGGGAGGCGGGGGCGCGTGCAGTGTATTACAAACGCTGGCGCGTCCTGGCGGGGCGGGCTCAGGGATGCCAGCCGACGAAGGCCATCATCGCGGCGAAACCGGCCACGTAGGCCAGCGCCACGTGCCAGCCGTGGCGCAGCCAGCGCGTGGCGGACTTCGCCTCGGGATACATGCTGGAAAGCGCGACCCCGGCCGAGGAGCCGAACCACAGCATGGAGCCGCCGAAGCCCACGCAGTACGCGAGCATGCCCCAGTCGAAGCCGCCGGCCTTGATCGCCAGGGCGGTGAGCGGAATGTTGTCGAACACGGCGGAGACGAAGCCCAGACCGAACGCCGTGGCCCAGGAGGCCGCCGGCAGCGCTTCGACGGGCATCATCGACGCCATGAGGACCAGCGAGAGCAGGAACAGCGAACTCCGGAGGGTCTCGGGCAGCACGTCCCAGTCGTGCGGACGCACGCGCGCCGTGAGCAGGATCGCGCCCCACACGGCGACGCCGATGAAGGGGAAGCCGTCGGCGTGGGCGGGGAAGCGCGCGTTCACGACGATATTGGTTCCCATCGCGAACGCCAGCATGGTCGCCACGATGCCCATGCGCGCCCAGTCGATGCGCACGGGCGCGAGGGTGTCGCGCAGGATGGGCGAGTAGGCGTGCTGCTGGCGCGCGGCGATGCTGCCGCAGACGATCAGGGCCACGACCGACGGCACGAAGGCGCGCGCCACCTGCAGCGGCGGGACGCCCGCGATCCACATCATGGTCGTGGTGGTGTCGCCGACGACCGAGAACGCGCCGCCCGCGTTCGAGGCTCCGACGATCGCGGCAAGGTAGCCCACGTGCACCTTGCCCTTGAAGAGCTGATGCGCCATGGCGCCCCCGATCAGCGCCGCGGCGATGTTGTCGAGGAAGCTCGAGATCACGAACACCATCGCCAGCAGCAGGAAGCCGCCCTTCCAGTCGTCCGGCAGGTACTTCGGCAGGACAGCCGGAATCCGGCTCTTCTCGAAGTGGCGCGCGAGGATGGCGAACCCCATGAGCAGGCACAGCAGGTTGGCCAGCGTGACCCATTCGTGCTGCAGATGCAGGCCGAGGCCGGCCACCCCGGCGCCCTCCCGGAAACCCGTGAAGGCGAGCTTGCAGAGCGTCACGCCGGCCAGGCC
Source organism: Candidatus Dactylopiibacterium sp. (assembly GCA_031119555.1). Classification (GTDB taxonomy): domain Bacteria; phylum Pseudomonadota; class Gammaproteobacteria; order Burkholderiales; family Rhodocyclaceae; genus Uliginosibacterium. Next base: position 40,095 of record JAVHXQ010000021.1, on the reverse strand, counting down.
GGCGAGTGCCACCTGCAGCGTGCGCCCGTGCAGCAGCGCCACGCCCAGCAGGGTGAGGCCGAAGATCACGAACTCGAGCGGGACGCCGGCCAGCGTGGGCGCGGGCGCGGCCCATGCGGCGGCGGGCGCGAGCGACAGCGCGGCGAGAGCGGAAAGGCGGCAGGCGGACATGGCGTGGGCGGGGGCGAAAGGGGCGAGAAGCGCGTCCGGCGGCCTGCCGGACGGGCGGGGATTTTATTCCGGAACGCTTCCGGCCGGTGGCGCCCGCGCGCGGGGGCGCGTCGCGCCGCCGGTTCAGATCGTGCGCAGGCCGAGGCGCGCGAAGAGCGCCGCGTCGCGGTCGCTGGCGGGATTGTCGGTCGTGAGCAGGCGGTCGCCCGCGAAGATCGAGTTCGCGCCCGCGAGGTAGCACAGGGCCTGCACTTCGTCGCTCATCTGCTGGCGCCCGGCGGACAGGCGCACGAAGCTCGTCGGCATGGTGATGCGGGCCACCGCGATGGTGCGCACGAATTCGAGCGGATCGAGCGTGGGCACGGCTTCCAGCGGAGTGCCGGCGATGGGCACGAGGCCGTTGATGGGCACCGACTCGGGGGGCGGCGTCAGGCTGGCCAGCTGCGCGATCAGCACGGCGCGCGCGCGGCGGTTCTCGCCCAGGCCAACGATCCCGCCCGCGCAGACCTTGATGCCCTGGCGGCGGACTTTCTCTATGGTCTCCAGACGGTCGTCGAGCGTGTGCGTGGTCACGATCTCGCCGTAGAACTCGCGCGCGGTATCCAGATTGTGGTTGTAGTAATCCAGACCCGCCTCGCGCAGGCGCTCGGCCTGCCCGTCCTTGAGCATGCCCAGCGTGACGCAGGTTTCGATGCCCAGCTTCTTCACCTCGCGCACCATTTCGAGCACCGGTTCCAGGTCGCGCTCCTTGGGGCTGCGCCAGGCCGCCCCCATGCAGAAGCGCGTCGCGCCCTTGTCGCGCGCGGCGCGTGCCATCTCCAGCACGTCCTCGAGCGCCATCAGCGGGGTCTCGGTGAGTCCGGTCCGGTAACGTTTCGACTGCGAGCAGTAGCTGCAATCCTCCGAGCAGCCTCCGGTCTTGATGGACAGGAGCGTCGAGCGCTGGATGGCGTTCGGGTCGAAGTGCTTGCGATGCACTTCCTGGGCGCGGAAGATCAGATCGCTGAAGGGCAGTTCGAACAGGGCCGCGACCGCGTCGGTGCTCCACTCGCCTTCCGGGGCCCGCGCGGGGCGATGAAACGTGACGGCGTGTTCGGCGGGGGAGCAGGCGTTCATGGGGGAAACCCTTGATGAAGACGGCTGGCGATGATCGGGGAATCGCGGAAAGCTTGTCAAACCGCAGCTTCCGTGCGTTTGCGTACGGAGCGCGCCGCGCGCTGACCATGCTCTGGCCGCACAGCTGCTTCCTGTGCGGCGGGCGCAGCGGCGCGTTGCCGCTATGCGGCGCGTGCGCGCAGGGGCTGCCGCGTCTGCCGGCCGCGCTCTGTCCGATCTGTGGGTTGCCGGCGTCCGCCGGCCTGCCGTGCGGGCGCTGCCAGCGCCGCCCACCCGCGTTCGACGCGTCGTTCGCCGCCTACGTGTATGCCTCTCCGCTGCGTGAGCTGGTGCTGGCCTTCAAGCATGGCCAGGGCTTTGGCCTGGCGCCATGGTTCGCCACCGCGATGGGCTCCGCGCTGGGGATCTGTGGCGCCGACTGCGTGGTGCCCGTGCCGCTGCATCCACGGCGCATGCGCAGCCGCGGCTTCAACCCCGCGTGCGAGCTCTCGCGCCGCGTCGCCGCCACGCTCGGCCTTCCCCATCTGCCGCAGGCCGTGCTGCGCGAGGTGGATACGCCGCATCTGGCGGGGCTGCGCAGCCGCGCGCGACGCAGCGCGGTGCGCGGGGTGTTCCGGTGCGAGGCGGATCTGACGGGCCGGCACGTGCTGCTCGTGGATGACGTGATGACCAGCGGCGCCACGCTCGACGCACTCGCGCGCTGCGTGCGCGGGCGGGGGGCCGCGCGCGTGACGACGCTGGTGCTCGCGCGCACCCTGAGGGTGAGATAGGCGCAGCGGGGCACGCACGCGATAATGCGCGCATGATCGATATCGTTCTCTATGAGCCGGAGATCCCTCCGAATACCGGCAACATCATCCGTCTGTGCGCCAATACGGGCGCCCGCCTGCATCTGGTGGAGCCGCTGGGCTTCGATTTGTCCGACAAGCAGTTGCAGCGCGCCGGGATGGATTACGCCGAACTCTCCGTCGTGACCCGCTATCCCGGCTGGGAGGCGCTGTGCGAGGCGCTGGCCGGGCGTCGTTTCTTCGCGCTGTCCACGCGCGGCACGGTGCGTTACGACACGGTGGCCTACCGTCCGGACGACGTGCTGGTGTTCGGCCCCGAGTCGCGCGGGCTGCCCGCCGGGGTGCTGGCCGGCTTCGCGCCCGAACGGCGTCTGCGCCTGCCGATGCGTCCCGATGTGCGCAGCGTGAATCTCTCCAACACGGTGGCCGTGGTGACCTACGAAGCCTGGCGCCAGACGGGCTTTGCCGGGGGCGTCTGAGCAGGCCGGAGGGGCTTGACGCATGTCACTTTGTGTCGGGAAACGCGCGGGAGCTTGGCGGGGGGGCGAAGAACTTGTTTAGAATCGTGCGCGGCCGGCAACCCCCTTGACCGGCATCCAGCAAACCAGCAGGAACATTAAACAATGGAAAAGAAATGTCGGATCGCCCTGTTCGGCGAGTGCATGATCGAGCTGCGCGGCGAGATGTTTGGCACCATGCAGCAGACATTCGGTGGAGACACCCTCAACACCGCCGTTTACCTCGCGCGCCTGGGCGCTGACAGCGGCATCCAGGTGTCCTACGCCACCCAGCTCGGCACCGATGCCTTCAGCGAGAAGATGGTCGAAGCCTGGGGCAAGGAAGGCATCGATACCTGTATGGTGCGGCGCGTCGAAGGCAAGATGCCCGGGCTTTACACGATCCAGGTCGATGATGCCGGCGAGCGCACGTTCTTTTACTGGCGCGACATGAGCGCGGCGAAGGATTTCTTCGTCGGGCAGGATCACAACAGCCTGCTCGAACAGCACATCGACGAACTCGACGTGCTCTATTTCAGCGGTATCAGCCTCGCCGTGCTGCCCGATTCGGGCCGCGAGACGCTGTTCCGCCTGTCCGAGCGCCTGCGCGCGCGCGGCGGCAAGGTGTTCTTCGACAACAACTACCGGCCGCGCGTCTGGCGGGGCGATCCGCGCACCGCGGAGTGGTACGACCGGGCGTTCGCGCACGCCGACCTCACGCTGATCACGCTCGAAGACAATGCCGCGCTGTATGGCCTCGACGAGGCCGCCGCGCTCGAGCACGCCTTCGCGCTGCCCTGCGAGGAAGTCGTCGTCAAGCGTGGCGCCGAGCCCACGCTGATCCGTCTGCGGGGCCAGGCGCCCATCACGGTGCCGACCTTCCGCGTCGACAAGGTCGTCGACACCACGGGCGCGGGCGACTCCTTCGCGGGGGGCTACCTCGCCGCGCGGCTGTCGGGGCAGGCTCCGGAGGTGGCGGGCCGCTATGGCAACAAGCTCGCTTCCATCGTTGTGCAGTACCCCGGCGCGATCATTCCGCGCGCCGCGATGCCGGTGTTCTTCTTCGGCTGATCCCGCAGCGCAGGCGCAAGGCCTGCGCAGCCCGCCGCCCCGTGTGGCGGGCAGGAGGGACGTGGCCCGGCCCGGCCTGCCGCGACCGTGCCGGTGGTGCGGCCCCCCCCGGCGGAAGCCTCCACGGCCCCGCTTCGTGACAAATGATGACTTCCTGATTAAGGGTTTTCTCTTGCTTGAGTTGTAAGACAACTTCATCTAGCATGACGAAAATTTCTTGAATTTGTCAGGCGAACCGGCGATTCATCCTCCGGCCCGCGTGATTCCATCTCACAGGAGTCGTTCAATGGCTGTACTCAATCGCACCACGCTCGCCCAGACCAAGGTTGGCGCCGAATTCAACCTGCAGCCCGCGGCCGGCAAGGCGCCGGTCCGCATCCTGCAGATCGGCGACGGCAACTTCCTGCGTGGTTTCGCCGACTGGCTCATCGATGTCGCGAATGGCGAGGGCCATTTCAATGGCCGCGTGACCGTCGCCCAGCCGCTCGACCGTGGCATCGCCGATCTCATCAACGCCCAGGACGGTCTGTTCACCGTGCTGCTGCGTGGCGTGCAGGGCGGCAGGAAAGTGGATTCGCGCCGCATCGTGAGCTGCGTGGACCGCTGCCTGAACCCGTATGCGCAATGGGGCGAGATGGTGGCGCTGGCCAATGACCCGACGCTGCGTTTCGTGATTTCCAACACCACCGAAGCCGGTATCGCGCACGTCGAGGAAGCACTCACGGACGCCTGTCCGGATTCCTTCCCGGCCAAGGTCGCGTCCCTTCTGTGGGCCCGTTTCCAGACGCTGGGCGGCACCGCGGCCACCGGGCTCGTGTTCCTGCCCTGCGAACTCATCGAAGCCAACGGCAGCAAGCTGCGCAGCATCGTGCTGCAGCATGCCAAGGCCTGGGGCCTGCCCGACGAGTTCTCCGACTGGGTCGAGAAGCACAACTACTTCTGCAACACGCTCGTCGACCGCATCGTGCCGGGCTACCCCGCCGCCGAGGCGCAAGCGCTGTGCGCCGAGCTGGGCTATACCGACAAGCTCATCGTGGCGGCCGAGCCCTTCCTGCTGTGGGTCATCGAGGGGCCGGCGCACCTGGCCGAGGAGATCCCGCTGCACAAGGCCGGTCTCGACGTGGTGTGGACCGACGATCTGCAGCCCTACCGCACGCGCAAGGTGCGCATCCTCAACGGCGCGCACACCGCTTCGTCGCTGGCTGCCTACTGCGCGGGCCTGGACACGGTGCAGGAAATGACGGAAGACCCGGTCGTGTCGCAGTACCTGAAGCGCGTGATGTTCGAGGAAATCGTTCCGTTCGTGCCGCTGCCCGACGCTGAGCGCCGTGCCTACGCCGACACCATCATGGAGCGCTTCGCGAACCCCAGCATCCGCCACGAGCTTATTTCCATCGCGCTGAACTCCGCTTCCAAGTGGAAGGTGCGCGTGCTGCCCACGGTCAAGGACTTCGTCGCGCAGCATGGCAAGGCGCCCGCCGGTCTGGCGTTCTCGCTCGCCGCGCTGTTGAATTTCTATCATGGCGAGAAGGACGCTTCCGGCGAGTATGTCGGCAAGCGCGCCGCGGGCGCCTACCCGATCCGCGACAACGCGGAGGTGATCGACGCGCTCTCCGCCGCGTGGGCCGGTTATCAGGCCGGCGAAGCGCTGGCGCCGCGCGTGGCCAGGATGCTCGCCGACGTGAGCCTGTGGGGCGAGGATCTGAACGCCGTGGGCGATCTGGCCGCGCAGGTGACGGCCGCGCTGACCGCCATCAAGGCCAGGGGCGTCAAGGCCGCCATGGGCGATCTCGCCTGAACCGGAGAACATCATGGACTCTTCCATCGCGATCCGCCTGCATGCCAATGACGACGTGGTGATCGCCACGCGTCAGCTCATGCCGGGCAATACCATTCCGGGTGAAACCTGTACCGTGCGCGACCTCGTGCCGCCGGGACACAAGGTTGCCGCGCACGACATCAAGGCCGGCGAGGCCGTGCACCGCTACAACCAGATCATCGGTTTCGCGAAGACCGACATCGCGGCCGGTCAGCACGTGCACGTGCAGAATCTCGCCGTGGGCGAGTTCGAGCGCGACTATGCGATCGGCACCGCCAGGTTCGATCCGCCCAAGGTGGCCACGCCCGCCACCTTCAAGGGTTACAAGCGCCGTAACGGCAAGGTCGGCACGCGCAACTACATCGGCGTGGTCGCCTCGGTGAACTGCTCGGCCACCGTGGTGCGCGCCATTGCCAATCATTTTTCGCGCGAACGGCTGGCGGCCTACCCGAACATCGACGGCGTGGTGCCCATGCCGCATCCGCTCGGGTGCGGCATGAACAGTGCCGGCGAAGGCATGCAGGCCTTGCGCCGCACGATGGTGGGCTACGCGAAGCACCCCAACTTCTCGGGCATCCTGTTCGTGGGGCTGGGGTGTGAAATGAACCAGATCCAGCCGCTGGTCGAGGAGATCGGCGCGCACGAGGAGGGCATGCTGGCGAGCGTGAACATCCAGGATCTGGGCGGCACCTCCAAGGCCATCGCGCGCGGCATCGAGCTCGTGGAGGCCATGCTGCCCAAGGCGAATGGCTACCAGCGCGAGGACGCGCCGCTGTCCGAACTCATCGTGGGCCTGAACTGCGGCGGCTCCGACGGCTATTCCGGCATCACGGCCAACCCCGCCCTCGGCGGCGCGGTCGACATGCTGGTGGCCCAGGGCGCGACCGCGATCCTGTCGGAAACGCCCGAGGTCTACGGCGCCGAGCACCTGCTCACGCGGCGTGCCGCCACGCCGGAGATCGCCGAGAAGCTCATCGGGCGCATCGCGTGGTGGAAGGGTTACACGACGCGCAACGGCGGCGAGATGGACAACAACCCTTCGGTCGGCAACAAGGCCGGCGGCCTGACGACGATTCTCGAGAAGTCGCTGGGCGCGGTCGCCAAGGGCGGCACCACCACGCTGCAGGGCGTGTACGAGTACGCCGAGCCGGTCACCGCCAAGGGCTTCGTGTACATGGACACGCCGGGTTACGACCCGGTCTCGGCGACGGGGCAGGCCGCGGGCGGCGCCCAGCTGATCTGTTTCACCACCGGGCGCGGCTCGGCGTTCGGCTGTGCCGGCGTGCCGACCATCAAGCTCGCGACCAACAACGTGCTCTGGAACCGTCAGCGCGAAGACATGGACGTCAATTGCGGCGACCTGCTCGATGGCGTTCCGATGAACGAGATCTCCCAGCGCATCTTCGATGCCATCGTGCGTTACGCCTCGGGCGAAAAGGCCCAGAGCGAGAAGGCCGGCTATGGCAACGACGAATTCCTGCCCTGGATGATCGGCGCGGTGATGTAAGCCGCAAGGATATGTACCGCTGAAGTTTGCTTCCTCCCCCAAGGCCTCTTCTGGCCCCTGCATGACCGGAGTCCTTCACGGGACTCCGGTTTTTTTTCGCCCGCCGGGGGCGTGCCCGCGCCGCTGGCGGGAAGGGGCCGGCGCGCTCCTGTAAAATGCGCGCTTCCCCTGATTCCGCCTCTCCATGTCCAAGCTCCTGGAAAACCTCAATGCCGAGCAGCTCGCGGCCGTCACGCTTCCGCCCCAGGCGGCACTGATCCTCGCGGGCGCGGGTTCGGGCAAGACCCGCGTGCTGACCACGCGCATCGCGTGGCTGCTGCAGACCGGCCAGGCCAGCCCGGCCAGCCTGCTGGGCGTGACCTTCACCAACAAGGCCGCCAAGGAGATGCTGACGCGGCTGTCCGCGATGCTGCCGATCAATACGCGCGGCATGTGGATCGGCACCTTCCACGGCCTGTGCAACCGCATGCTGCGCGCGCATTACCGCGAGGCCGCGCTGCCGCAGACGTTCCAGATCCTCGATACGGCGGACCAGCTCGCCGCCATCAAGCGTCTGCTCAAGGCGCTCAATGTCGACGACGAGAAGTTCCCGGCGCGCGAGCTGCAGCATTTCATCAATGGCAACAAGGAAGCGGGCTACCGGCCCGCGCACGTGGAAGCGTGGGACGACTACACCCGTCGCCGCGTGGAGCTCTACCAGGAGTACGACGCGCAGTGCCAGAAGGAAGGCGTGGTCGACTTCCCGGAACTGCTCCTGCGCAGCTACGAGCTGCTCGAACGCAACGAACCCATCCGGCGCCATTACCAGCTGCGCTTCCGCCACATCCTCGTCGATGAGTTCCAGGATACCAACCGCCTCCAGTACCTCTGGCTCAAGCTGCTCGCCGCGCATGGCGCCGAGCGGACCGCGGCGGTGTTCGCGGTGGGCGACGACGACCAGAGCATCTACGGCTTCCGTGGCGCGGAGGTGGGCAACATGCGCGACTTCGAGCGTGAATTCGCGGTGGCGAACGTGATCCGTCTGGAACAGAACTACCGCTCGCACGGCAACATCCTCGATGCGGCGAACGCCATCATCGCGCACAACAGCAAGCGCCTGGGCAAGAACCTCTGGACCGACCAGGGCAGTGGCGAGCCGATCCGCGTGTATGAGGCGGCGGCCGACCTGGACGAGGCGCGCTGGATCGTCGAAGAGATCGCGCAGCTCGTGCATGACGGCGCCGCGCGCTCCGACATCGCGCTGCTCTACCGCAGCAACGCGCAGTCGCGCGTGCTCGAGCACCAGCTTTTCGCCAGCGGAATGCCGTATCGCGTGTATGGCGGCCTGCGCTTCTTCGAGCGCCAGGAAATCAAGCACGCGCTGGCCTACCTGCGCCTGCTCGCGAACCCGGACGACGACACGGCCTTCATGCGCGTCGTGAATTTCCCCACGCGCGGCATCGGCGCGCGCTCGCTGGAACAGCTGCAGGACGCCGCGCGGACCTTCAACACCAGTCTGTACGCCACCGTGCCGCACCTGTCGGGCAAGCCGGCCGCGGCCATCGGCGCCTTCGTGCGCCTGGTCGAGGAGATGCGCCAGGCCACCGACAAGCTGCCCTTGCCCGAGATCGTCGATCACATCCTGGAGGCCTCGGGCCTGCGCGCCCACTACCGTGCCGAGCGCGAGGGGCAGGAGCGGCTCGAGAACCTCGACGAACTCATCGCCGCCGCGCACAACTTCATCGCCGAGGACGGCCAGCCGCTGGTGGAGGGCGAGGTCGACCTGGGGGGCGATCCGCTCGCGCGCTTTCTCGCGCATGCGTCGCTGGAGGCCGGCGAGCACCAGGCCGATGCCGGGCAGGACGCGATCCAGCTCATGACCGTCCACGCCGCCAAAGGGCTGGAGTTCGACGCCGTGTTCATCACGGGCGTGGAGGACGGGCTCTTTCCGCACGAACAGAGCATGAACGACCCCGAGAACCTCGAGGAAGAGCGGCGGCTCATGTACGTGGCCGTGACGCGCGCGCGCAAGCGGCTCTACCTCACCCTCGCGCAGAGCCGCATGCTGCATGGGCAGACGCGGTACGGCATGCGGAGCCGTTTCTTCGACGAGATTCCCGAGAACCTGCTCAAGTGGCTGACGCCGCGCGTGCAGCCCAGCCTGGGCGGCGGGCGCTATTACAGCCCGGGAACGGCCGCTCCGACGCCACCGCGCAACGCGAGCTATGGCGGCGGCGCCGTGCCGGCACAGAAGAGCCGTGACCTCGGCGGCCTGCGCATCGGGCAGCTCGTGCGCCACGCGCGCTTCGGCGACGGCGTGATCGTGTCGGCGGAGGGAAGCGGGCCGGACGCGAAGGTGCAGATCAACTTCGGCTCCGCCGGCGTCAAATGGCTGCTGCTCGGGCTCGCCAAGCTCGAGGCGGTGTAGGGAAGGGCGCGCGACGCCATGGCGACCTGGCTTGCGAACCTGCAGGATTCCGCGCTGGCCACGGCGTTGCGCAGCGACGCATGGGCCTACCCGGTGCTGGAGGCCTTGCACATCGTGGGACTGGCGCTGGTGTTCGGCAGCCTGTGGTTCGTCGATCTGCGCCTGCTGGGCTGGGCTTGCCGGACGATGGCGCGCGACGCGCTGCTGCGTGCGCTGCTGCCCTGGACGCTGGCGGGCTTCGGTCTGGCGGCCACGAGCGGCGCACTGATGTTCGCCACCCAGGCGAGCGAACTCGCCGTCAATGCGGCGTTCCGGTTCAAGCTCGCCCTGCTTGGGCTCGCCGCGCTGAACGCAGGGCTGCTGCATGTGCGCGGCGTGCCCGACGACGGTCTGACACGCGCACAGGCGGGCGCTTCGCTGCTGATCTGGCTCGCCGTGATTGCATGCGGCCGGGCCATCGCCTACATCTGAAGCTGCGGCCGCGCCCGGCGGCCCCCGCTGCGAGGTGTGCCATGCTGCGTCGTGATTTCCTGGTGGGCTTGCCCCTGCTGCTTGCTACGCCGAGAACGCTCGCGCATCACGGCTGGAGCAGCTTCGACGACACCCGGCCGCTGTACCTCGAGGGAGTGGCGAGCGACGTGCGCTGGCGCAATCCGCACGTCGAGTTCTTCCTGGATCTGAGCGCCGGCCAGACGCTGCCGGCCGGGCTCGCCACGCACAGCGCGCCCGCGCAGAGCGCGCAGGTCGACGCGGCGGCGATCCTGGCGCGCGCCGAGCTTCCGCGTCGCAAGGACCGGCGCTGGCAGATCGAACTGGCGCCATTGACGCGCCTCACCCAATGGAAAGTCAGCCCCTTGCGCGCGGGGGAAGAGGTGGCCGTCGTGGGTTACACCTTCGCCCGCGAGGAAGGGGCGGCGATCCTGCGCGCGGAGTTCCTGATCCGCCGCGGCGAGCTCACCCCCATGCGCTCGGGGCCCGCCTGAGACCCGCGCGGGATGGCGGCCCGACGTCATCCCCCCGCGGACCCTGCCCGTCGCGCTAGGGAGGGGGCGCAGACCCGGCTCGCCCGGCTCACCTGGCCCGTCTGCCGGCTCCCTGTCGCGGAGCGGGGGAAGGCCCAGCCCTTGCGCGCCTGACTGCGTGGCGCACCCCGGGCGATGCGCGGAGCCGGGGCGGCGCGCTCGCGCCCGCGATACCCGCGGCAGGGCGCCGTGATGGCTGCGCTGGCTTCGCGGGCTCGATTCCGGATGCGGCTGGGCGTGCGATGCGAGGCGGGGACGGCGCGGCATGCTGGCCGGCATCGCTCAGCGCCGGGGTGCGTTCCAGCGTCCGCCCCGCGATCTCCCGCATCTGAAGCGCCGTGCGCGCGGATCAGGAAAATCCAGGCGGGCGGGCGCCGCCGGCGCGAAGGGGCGCGCCGTCCCGCGCTTGCGCCGCTTCGTGTCCTGGCCCCGGGCGCGGGAGGCACCCGCGCCGGAGCGCTCAGGACATGGCTTCGTAAAGCGGCAGCGTGAGGAACTCGGGGTAGGTTTCGGCGAGCGACATTTCCTCGAAGATCTGCGCCGCCCGCACGTAGGAGGCGGTGGCCTCGCCCTGGCCGCTCACGGTGGCAAGCACTTTTTCCAGCTCCTGCGGAATCAGCGCGCGCACGAGCGCGGCGTCGACCTTGTGCCCGTCGTCGAGCACGCCCTTGGGCGAGCGCACCCACTGCCAGACCTGGGAGCGGCTGATCTCGGCCGTGGCGGCGTCTTCCATGAGGTTGTGGATGGGCACGCAGCCATTGCCGGCCAGCCATGCGCCGAGGTAGTGAATGCCGACGTTGATGTTGTTGCGCAGGCCGGCCTCGGTGATGGGCGTTTCGGGCTGAAAGTCGAGCAGATCCTCGGCGCTGAAGCTGACGTCGGGCCGCTGGCGGGACCATTGGTTGGGAGCGTCGCCGAGCACCTTGACGAACTCTTCGTGCGCGATCGGCACCAGCCCCGGATGCGCGACCCAGCCGCCGTCGAAGCCGTCGGCCGCATCGCGTGCCTTGTCGGCGCGTACCCACGCGAGGGCTTTTTCGTTCGCGACCGGGTCGCTCTTGATCGGAATCAGCGCGGCCATGCCGCCGATGGCCGGCGCGCCGCGCTTGTGACAGGTCTTGACGAGCGTGAGCGCGTAGGCGCGCATGAAGGGCACCGTCATGGTGATCGCGCTGCGGTTGGCGAGGCAGAACTCCGGGTTGCGGCGGAACTTCTTGATGCAGGAGAAGATGTAATCCCAGCGCCCGGCGTTGAGGCCGGCGCTGTGTTCGCGCAGTTCGTACAGGATCTCTTCCATCTCGAAGGCGGCGAGGATGGTTTCGATCAGCACGGTGGCCTTGATCGTGCCGCGCGGCAGGCCCAGTTCATCCTGCGCGCGGCAGAAGATGTCGTTCCACAGGCGCGCCTCGAGATGGCTTTCGAGCTTGGGAAGGTAATAGAAGGGGCCGGCCCCGCGCGCGACCTGCTCCTTCGCGTTATGGAAGAACACCAGCGCGAAGTCGAACAAGCCGCCCGACACGCGCTGCCCGTCGATGCGCACGTGCTTTTCGTCGAGATGCCAGCCGCGCGGCCGGATCTGCAGCGTGGCCACCTTGTCGCCCAGCGCATAGCGCTTGCCGGCGTCGTTCGTGTAGCCGATGGTGCCGCGGACGGCTTCGAAAAGATTGATCTGCCCCTGGATCTGGTTGTTCCAGTTCGGGGCGTTGGAATCCTCGAAGTCGGTCATGTAGGAGTCCGCGCCCGAGTTCAGCGCGTTGATGATCATCTTGCGTTCCACCGGGCCCGTGATCTCGGTGCGGCGGCGCTCCAGCGCGGCGGGCAGGGGCGCTACGCGCCAGTCCCCCTCGCGGATCGCGCGCGTGGCGGGCAGGAAGTCCGGCTGCTCACCCGCATCGAGACGCGCCTGGCGCGCCACGCGCGCGGCGAGAAGCTCCTGCCGGCGCGGCTCGAACGCGCGATGGAGCGTGGCCACGAAGGCCAGCGCGGCGGGCGTGAGGATGGATTCGAAACCGGGTTGCAGCGGCGCGAGGATCTCGACGCCGGCGGGGAAGGCGATGGACATGGAGGACTCCGTGGGGGTGGAATGCTGCGCTGCAGTGTAGTGAGGCCGGACGGCTTCGAACAACCCCTGAATATCCTGTATAAATACCTGTCCAGAGGGGCGCGTGACGGGTCTCGCTGGTTTTCATTCCCTCCACCTTCCTTACGCCGCCTTGAAGCGCTTTCGACCCCGGCTTCTCTTTTGTGTGTGCTGCTCCGTGGGCGCGCATGCCGTGCTCATGGCGGTGCCGGCATTCCAGCGGGGCGGCAGTCCCGCCTACAGCGCGATGAGCGTGTTGCCGCTGCAGGCCCGGCTGACGGAGACATCAGGCGTGAGTGCGCGCGCGCTGGAAGCGCCGGCGCCGTTCGTTCCCAGCTCGGTCGCGGCGCAGATGCCCGACCGCCCCGTCGCCCAGACGCAGACGAGCGGCAAGACCGCCACGGCGCATTCGGGCCTTAACCTGCCGGTGCCACGAGCGTTCGATTCGCCTCCCGCGCTGCTGGGAGAAATATTCCTCGAATCCGTCCAGGCACCGGACACCGCCGGATTCGTGATCAATTTCAGCATCCTCGTGGGGCCGGATGGCCGTGCCGCGAAAGTGGTCGTCACGAGCAACTGGCTCGACGAAGACACGACGCGGGATCTCGTCCGCCAGCTTGAGCAGGCGAGCTATCGCCCGGCCATCCGGGATGGCCAGCCGGTCTTCGCGCGCCTGGAGGGCGGCCTCGGGCTTCAGGACAATGAAAAAGGGCCGACGGATGCCGGCCCTGGAAACAGTCTTTCCACGCAGCGCTGAGGGTCAGCGATAGATCTCGCGCCAGCCGAAACGGCGCAGCTGACCATTCACGGCGGGCGGGTTGCCATCGGTCGGTCGTCTGAAGTCGCAACCGTCGCCCTCCTTGCAGTTTTCGCTGCCGTCCTCTCCTGCCCCTTTTTTGTTGCCGGTGCCGAACGTCGAGCCGTCTGGCAATTGGATGATGGATACCCCCGAAGCGATGCCAAACCCCAGATTGACGCGAGAGGGATAACCCGTCTCCTCGCCGCCCTTGTTGGCGGAGAGGTTGTACATCGCGCTGTAGGCCTGCTCGCAGGTGCCGGCCTGACCGTGACGCGAGTCCGTCTTCATGGTGGTGGTGAACAACACTTTTCCGTTGAAGACCTGTGGCGCGTAGACCATGCGCTCGCCCCCGGTTTCGGAGAAGCGGATGTACCAGCCGCGCTTGACGCGCTGTACGCCGTTCCAGTTGAAGGAGTGCTTGTCCACGACCCACCACGAGGTGAGGTTGCTGTTGTTGGTCGTGCCCCAGTTGTTCAGGCCCAGGCTGCTGGAGGCCTGGCCAAGGCCGTCCTGCACGAGGCAGCCCAGGCTCGCGCAGGCGCCTTCTCCGATAACGAGGGCATCGTCTTCGTCCGCGATGGCATAGAAGCCGTTGTCATTGTCATTGCTGCTGAAATCGTCGCCATGCAGCAGTTTGCCGTTCCCCACGAAAACCATCAGACGCTGGGTTTTGAGGTCCGCCGCGTTCTGGTAGGAGGGGAAAGGCCCTGGCGTGTTGATGAGCGCCACGTCGGGCGCGGCCGTGATGGGCGCCTTGCTGGAGGCCCCCGCGCCATTCAGGTTGGCTGCGAGCTTCTTGACCGACCAGTTGGCCTTGTCTGCGTCGCGGATGTTGAAGCGCCACAAATTGCCGTTCAGGTCACCGCCATAGACGTACTTCAGCAGCGCATTGTCTTGCCCGGAAGCATTGGCGGTGAAGTCGATCACGCCGATGACGTTCGCCAGGCCGACCTGATCGTAGGTCGAGCCGGAGGCAAGATCGATGGGAATCTTCTTGATGAGGCTGCCATCCTGGATCTTCACGACATAGAGATAGCCCTTGCCATCCGTATTGTTGTAGCCCGAAGTCAGCAGCGCGACCCAGCCGTAGGCTTCCGTCTTGCCGATCTGCGGTTTGCCGAAGCTGAAACCCATGTCTGCGTCGGTGAATTCCCACAGGACCTTACCGGCAAGATCCGCTTCCTTTTCAGCCGCGGTGCTGCCGGCGAGGTCGGGCGCGGTGATGTCGAGCGCGTAGAAGCCCTTGCCGCCGCCACGCAGGCCACCGATCAGCACGGTTTTCCAACTGCTGTTGTTGCCGTCTGCTGCCGCGCTGGAGCTGGACGACTGGGTGAATTGCACGTCCCAGGCCGTGAGGTTGCCATCCACCGTGAACTGGTGGGTGTAGCCGGGCTGCGCCAGCGCGTTGAGCTTGCTATGGACGCCCTTGGGCACGTAGGCCCACATTTCCTTGCCGTCGCTGGCACGGAACGCATGCAGCATGCCGTCGTTGGCGCCGACGTAGACCATGTCGGTGCGGCTTTTCACCGAGGCGGCAAAGGTCGAGTAACCCGGATAGCTATAGGTGGCGAAGGCTTCGTTCACGAATGCCGGCGTGGCGTTGACGATGTCGCCGAGCAGGTGCGTGCGCTTGCGGTAGGTCGTGCCTTCAAGACTGCGGTCGCCACGCAGCCAGGCCACGACGTTGGCGCCATCGTTGTTCGCGCCGGTATTGAAGGCGCTGAGCAGGGAGGCGGTGTTGAGCGCGGTCGAGGTGAATGGAATGCCCGCCGAGCCGCTCCAGGTGGCGATCACGCGGGCTGTGTTGGTGTCCAGCTGATCGCGCGCCGACCATTTCTTGTCGTCGTAATTGATGTAGCCCGCCTTGGTGCCGGTGGTATGCACGGAGAATGCGGCGAGCTCACCCGTCCAGTCGCCGGAGTCGTAACCGGCCTTGATGACCATGTTGTTGGACGTGCTGATCTGGGTGCCGGAATACGCCAGCCCGCTGCCGGTGCCCGATGCGAACATGCTGGTGATGATCGCGTTGATGGAGGCTTCTAGCGTGGTCGGATCCGTCGCCGAGAGGAGCTTGCCCTTGCTGTAGAGCGTGGCGCGCCACAGATCGTCGATGGACGTTGCGTCGTCGTTGCTGGGCGTGGGCCAGTTGCTGGGCGGGGTGGCATCCGGATTACCCAGATACGCGCTGCCCAGCGCGCCGAGCGTGATGCCGTAGGTGTTCATCGTCTTGCCGATGCTGCCGCTCGAGGGCTTCCACCAGCGCAGGTCGTCGTAATAGGCCTTCGCCTTGGCGTAAATGCTCGATCTCGTCGTGTCGTAGTCGTTGCCGTAGCCGTCGGTCAGGATGAAGGCCGTGTTCGCGGAGCAACGCAGCCGGGCTTCCGCCGATGTCTGATCGGTGATGGCGTCGGTGCTGCTCTTGTTGATCAGGAAATTGTTGAACGGGCCGCTGTAGCCGTACACCTGGCCGGCTTTGTCCAGCGTGCCGATCGTCGGGGTGCCGCCCTCAGAGTGGAGCGCATAGAGCAAGCCCGCCAGCGCGCGCCCGTTGTTGGCCGCGGTGGTGGTCGTGAAGTCGTAGATCTTCGGCGAGTTGGCGGAAATGGCCGCCGAGTCGTGATACGTCATCACGCCCGCGCCGAACTGGCGGAAATTGCGCTGCAGGGAATCGAAGGCCTTGCCCATCCCGCCCGCCATCATGGTCTTGCGCTTGCGGTAATAGGTGAACCAGTTGGCGAAGTTCTGCAGCTCCTGCTGCTTCGAGCGTGCGATGACGGTGCCGTCGGGGAGCGTGTAGCTGGAGCCCGTCAGGCTGTTGATGTCGAACCGTTTGTAGCGGGTGCCGGATGGGTCGGTTGCGCAGGCAGGCCATGAGGCCGTGCAGGTGCTGTCCGGCATCCAGAACGTGGCGGGGTTGTAGGGCACCATCACATCGAGATCCGTGCGGGCGATACCGCCATTGATCTCGTTCGTGGAGGCGCTGGCCACGCTCTTCCAGCTGCCTTTTTCGCTCCAGTTGCCGTTGCGCGGCGTGGTGCGGAAGCAGACCGGATAGCTGGTGCCCGTTCCGGAAGGTTGCACGGTGCTGTCGATCGACATGCCGTCCTTGACGAGAAAGGTCCAGGTCGAATTGCGCGCGCTCGCGGTGTTGGGAATGTCGCTGCAGCTGGTGACGGCTGTCGTGGTGTTGCCGAAGTAGGTCGCGGTGAGGTCGAAGGTGGTGGCGGTGCCGCCTGAATTGTCTCGGCCCTGCGTGAAATAGGGGTGCGTGCGCGCGGCGGTGACGGGAGATTGCGGGAAGCTGACCGCATTGCCGCCGATGGTCGCGTCGGGCCAGGGGTCGTAGGTGATCTTGGGGTTGTAGAACAGCGTGTTGACGCTGGGGCTACGGAAATAGGCGTAGGCCTGGAAGGGCGGGATGTTGCCGTAATCGTAGAAATTGCGGTCGCCGTCGTAGTCGTCCTCGACCGCCATCGGGAACATGTAGGCGTAGCGGTTGCTGTTGCTGGTCTTGTCTGGCGGCAGCTTCGCAAGGCCCTGATCGGCGCCGTTGATGAGCAGCTCGAAATCCATCGAGCCGGAATTATCGACGGCCAGGACCGAATTCGCTGAGTTGAGGGAGACGTCCAGCGGCACGTCGGCGATCTTGACGGCTGCCACCACCGCGCCGCAGCTCAGGCTGGCAAGGAGGGCGGCGCAGAGCGGGGTGAGAGAGAAGAGAGGGCGCATTCCCGTGACTCCTGGTTATTTTCCGTAAACGGCCTGCACGTAGCTCACGACGGAGCGCGGCCCTTCGATCTTGACCGTGACCCGGTAAAGATCGATCGCGATGGTGGTTTTTGTAGGCTGTTGTGAGTTGCCGCCAAGACTGCCCTGATTGGTGGTGGTCGTGGTGCTGGAGCGCGTGCAGACTCCGGCCGAGTTGCAGAGCTTTTCGATGATGTACTGGTACTTGTAGCCGGAGTTGTCTCCCGCATCGACGGCGGTGGCGGGGTACCAGCCGACGGTTCCGTCCGGCGTGGGGATGCCGTGGTCATCACTGCCCAGCGCGACGAGCGAGAACCCGCTGCCCGAGGCGGTCGGGAGCGCCGTGTCGATGACCTTCTGTGCTGCCACGAGCCCCACGTTGCCCGCCTGGGAGGCCGCCTGCTTGGCGGCGGCGTTGCCGGCGATGAGGCTGGCGTTCTGGGTTGAGCGGAACAGTGCCATGCCCCCGATCAGCATCACGATGAGCAGGATGAGGACGGTGATCAACGCGAAGCCGCGCTGGGATGCAGCGGATCGATGAGCGCTCATGCGCCACCTCCGGAGAACATGTAATTCTTGAGCGGGATGACGATGTTGGTCAGCCGGTACTCATAGCAGCGCCGTTCGGGCTGGGCGGTCAGATCCAGATCGAGCGCGCGCGGCGTATCGTCGTTGCTGTTGATCGTCCAGGGGATGTCGGGTGACGCCGCCGTCGTGGTGCAGGCATCGTTGGCATCCTTGTTCTTGAGATTGGGTTGCTGCGAGCGCGCGACCACCGCCATGCGGATGGCCCTCAGCCGGTTTGAGGTGGCTTCGGCGCTGCCGGGATTGACCCAGCGTTCGATGGCGAGGCTGGTCGCGGCCGAACTGACGCCATATTGCGCCCGCACCAGCACGACATTCTCGGCCAGCACGGTGGTGGTGCCGTTGCGGTCCGGGTCGCCATCCGGGTCGGCGCGCAGATCGACGCTCTCGAAAACGTCGAGGGCTTTGGTGCCGGCCGTATTGGTGACGCGCAGCAGGGTGTTCTCGACATTGCCGAAGTTGAAAACCTGGCTTGCGATCGGGTAGGCGGCCGGATAGGCCGGACTGGTCGTGACGGCGGCGCCGCTGACAACGGGCGTAACGCTGAGCTGTGAGCCGCTGACGGCCGTGATGCTGGCGAGATAGCACTCGGAGGAGTCGTTCGCGGGCGGACGGACAAGCACCATGTGCCCCGCCTGAAAGCCCGTGGCATCGCTCACCGTGAGGCTGCCGCCATCGCTGGCCGCCGTCAGGGTGGTCGGGGCGCTGACGAGCCGAGTGGTCGTGCGCGTGGTGACCGCGTCGGAAGAGGTTGGCTCAGAGGAGGCTGCCGTGATCTCGACCGGCGCGCCCAGCGTGCCAGCGGCGCTGACGTCGGCATTCGATTCCCAGGCGCTGCTCGTGTAGTTGTAGCGCCAGATCTTGGCGCACGGGCCGTTGGCCGTCCACAGCCCCGCGCTCTGAACACGGCGCTGGACGTCAAAACTGACCGCGATGCCGTTCTCCAGCGCGCTGCTGCTCCCGACCGCGCTACGGCGCATGGATTCGAAGAAGCTTGCGCCGCTGGTGGCGGCCAGGGTGACGAGCATGCCGACGACCAGCGCGACCATCAGTTCGATCAGGGTCAGGCCATGCTGGGCAGTACGGTAAGAGTGACGTCGCATGATGGCGCAGGCTCACTGGTTGATCAGATTCAGATTGGTCGTGGAGACGAGTTGCTGCGGCGTGCTGCCGTCGGCCGCCTTCCACTGGACGGTGATTTTCATGCGACCAAACGTAGCGCTCGTGGCGGTGTCGTCGTAGTCCACGCTCACGGCGGTGCCCGTTGCCTGGGGGAGATCGCCCTTGAGGCGCGTCAGCCAGCTGGTGCACGGAGCGAATGCCGTGTCGGTACAGGTGGAATTGGAGCCGACCTTGTACTTGCTGCGATTGGCGATGTCTGCGATTGCCATGCTCGCCATCTCTTCGGCGTAGTAGCTCGCCACGGCGCGGTAGCGCGACTGCTGATTGTTCTGCATGGCGGTGAGCATGAAGGCCACCTGGCCCAGCATGCCCAGCGCGAACACGATGATTGCCACCAGGGCTTCGATCAGCGTTGCGCCGGCTTGTTGCTTCCGGAGTCTGAGGCGTTTCATGACGAGGCCTTATGGCGTACTGGGCGACGAGGCCGCGGAAGAAGCTGCACCGCTGCCCGCGCAGGACTGGGGATCACCTTCGGGGAGGCCGCTGTTGCAGCTGCGGATCATGCCGCCAGGCGAGATTTCGACCCGCATGTTGACGCAGTCTCCGCTGCAGCTGCTGCTCCATCCGGCCTCAAGGGTTGTCAGAGCAGTGCCGGAACCGGCCGCGCCACTGGACGTGCGGATGCGGCCGTCAGAACCGAAAGCGACGCTCAGCGAAGTCGGGTTCAGAGTGACGCTGCGAGCTTCCGACGTGCTCGATGGCCTGCTGGAGAGCACGGTTCCCGCCGAACAATCGGCTCCCGTGCGGACGCTCCAGCCCGTGCCCGTATCGGCTGTGACGCAGAACGAAACGGTGCCATTGCGGCGGATCGCTTCCATCCTCGCCTGCTGCAGGCCATCCCGCATCTCCGACGTGACGCTTCGCACGCGGCTGTTCGTGATGTAGGTGGAAAAAGACGGAATCCCCATCGCAAGGATGAAGCCGAGCACGGCCAGCGTGACCATCAGCTCGATCAGAGAGAATCCGCGAGACCGTTTCAGCATGAGGACGAATCCGACACGATCCAGCAATTGAGGCTCTTGGTCGCGTTGTGGAACTGCGTCGTCTGGCGCTTGCCCGTGTCGTCGATCTCATACTTGTAGCCAGCCACCTTGCCGCCGCTGTTGCCTGTCAGCGTGGCGGAGTAGGTCGTGTCGCTGTTTGCCGTGCAGGCAAGCGTGAAGTCGCTGGTCGCATAGGCACTCGCCGAGGTGCTGACGCCACACCCCGAAGCGCCGGCTGCCGACGAGTAACGGTTGTTGTTCTGGAAATACTGCTCCTGGGCCAGGGCATACGACGCGAGCACCTTCTGGCCGTCAGTGAGGCGGCCTCGCACGATGTACTGGCTGTAGCTCGGGTACGCAATGCTGGCGAGAATGGCCACGATGGCAACGACGATCATCAGTTCAATGAGCGTGAAGCCCGAATCGGTAGCCGGAAACGGCTGGAGTTTTCTTGTCATGATCGAGTCCTGCGGTCGGACGAAGCCACGGCATGGCACGGCGCGCATGCCATCCCGAATGTGCTGCCGGGGCTCGTCGAATTCAACGAAAGCGGGATGGGCGGGGGAGGCGAACGGATGAAGGGATGGTGATGGATGCAACGATGATGAACGCGGCTGAGAATACGAGAACCTTAACATTCTGGTGTTGATTTGCGCCGGTTCTTTGCATACAATGCGCGTCCTTCGCTGCTGTAGCTCAGTCGGTAGAGCAACTGATTCGTAATCAGTAGGTCACCAGTTCGATTCCGGTCAGCAGCACCAGTTTTGCAAAAAGGGCCGTTCCGTCAGGAACGGCCCTTTTCGTTTTGGGCGGCGTCCTGGCGGGCTCACGCTAGAATCGACGCTCCCGGTTTCTTCTCGCGCGCCGTGTCCGCTCTCCAGCCTTCCGAAATCCCGCTTTCTCAGGAGCCCTGCTTTCATTGCGGGCAGTCCGTTCCGCCAGGAACGGCGCTGGCCGTCGAGGTGGAGGGGCGGGCCCGGCCGATGTGCTGCGCGGGCTGTCAGGCGGTATGTCAGGCCATCGTCGATAACGGGCTCGCGGATTACTACCGCCATCGTCAGGCCATGCCCGAACCCGGCGGCGCGGAGCTGCCGGGCGGGCTGGGCGAACTCGAGGCCTTCGACAACGCGACGTTCCAGAAGAGTTTCGTGAGAGGCCTGGCCGACGACGAGCGCGAGGCCGACCTGATCCTCGAAGGCATTACGTGCGCGGCCTGCGTGTGG
The DNA here is from genome assembly GCA_031119555.1 of Candidatus Dactylopiibacterium sp. GTDB lineage: Bacteria > Pseudomonadota > Gammaproteobacteria > Burkholderiales > Rhodocyclaceae > Uliginosibacterium. The sequence continues at coordinate 19,098 of JAVHXQ010000021.1, read as the reverse complement.
CTCAACGAGCGCCACCTCGGCCATATGCCCGGCGTGCGTGCGGTGCGCGTCAACTATGCGACGCGACGTGCCACGGTGCGCTGGAATGAACGGGAGACGCGTCTGTCGCGGATCCTCGCGGCCGTGACGGAAATCGGCTACCGCGCCCATCCCTATGACCCCGACCGTTCGGAGCTTCTTGCCCAGCAGGAACGTCGCACGGCGCTCTGGCGCGTGTTCGTGGCGGGGTTCGGCATGATGCAGGTGATGATGTATGCCTATCCGGCCTACATCGCTGGCGAGGGGGACATGAGCCCCGCGGCGGCGGCGGTGATGCGCTGGGCCAGCCTCGTGCTGACCACGCCTGTGGTGCTGTATTCGGCCGCGCCGTTCTTCCGGCGTGCGTGGCGCGATCTGCGCGCCCGGCACCTGGGCATGGACGTGCCGGTGGCGCTTGGCATCGGCGCGGCATTTTCCGCCAGTGTGTGGGCGACGGTGCGTGGCGTGGGAGAGGTTTATTTCGACTCCGTCACGATGTTCGTCTTCTTCCTTCTCGGCGCCCGCTATCTCGAGATGTTGGCACGGCAGCACGCCATGCGCGGCGCCGAAACCCTGGGGCGGCTCGTGCCGGCCTTTGCGCGGCGCCTGCGCGCGGATGGCTCCGTCGAGGAACGGGTGCCCGTCGAATCACTCGCGGTGGGTGATCGTCTGCTGGTGCGCCCGGGCGAGACCATCGTGGCCGACGCGCGCGTGCGGGCGGGGGAGAGCGAGGTCAATGAAGCCTGGCTGACGGGCGAGAGCCTGCCGGTCCGCAAGGCGGCGGGAGACGCCGTCATGAGCGGCAGCCTGAATGGCTCCGGCGTGCTCGAAGTGGTGGCGGAGCAGCTGGGCGAAGCCACCCGGCTGGCGGTGATCCGACGTCTCATGGAGCGCGCGCGCAACGAACGGCCGCGCATCGTCGCCATCGCCGACCGCGTGGCGCTGGTCTTCACGGGCGTCCTGCTCCTGCTGGCGGCCGCGGCGGCGCTGGCGTGGTGGCAGATCGACCCCGGGCGGGCGCTGTCGATCTGCGTGGCCGTGCTCGTGGTGAGTTGCCCCTGCGCGTTGTCGCTGGCGACGCCCGTGGCGCTCACGGTGGCCACCGATGCGCTGGCCCGGGCGGGCTTGCTCGTGACGCGCGCCCGTGCGATCGAAACGCTCGCGCGAGCCGGGCATTTCGTGTTCGACAAGACCGGCACCTTGACGCAAGGCACCTTGCAGCTCGATGAAATCCTGTGTGCTGAAGGTGTGGCGCCGGAGGTTGCGCTGGCCGCCGCCGCCGCGCTGGAAGAAGGGTCCGAGCACCTCATCGCCCGCGCCATCGTTGCCGCCGCGCCGCGCGGGCCGGCGGCAAGCCGGCTCGACGTCGTCGCCGGGCAGGGGATTCGCGGCGAACTGGGGGGGCGTCGCTTGGCGCTCGGCCAGGCCGCTTTTGTGGGAAGCCTTGCGCAGGCGCCGCTGCCGTCCGGATGGCGGATGGAGGGCGCCAGGACGTGGGTCTATCTGGGCGAGGCGGGGCGCTGGCTGGCAGCTTTCGGGCTGTCCGACCGGATACGGCCGTCCGCGGCGGCCGCCGTGGAGGCCCTGCGGGAGGCAGGGTGCGCCCTGAGCGTGTTCAGCGGCGATGCGCAAGCGGCGGTGGATGCGCTCGCCAGGGAACTGGGCGTTGCCGACGCGCGCGGTGGGCTGACGCCCGAGGGCAAGCACGCCGCGCTCAGCGCATTGCAGGAACGCGCCGTCGTCGCGATGGTCGGAGATGGCATCAATGATGCCCCGGTACTTGCGCAGGCGCAGGTTTCCCTGGCGATGGCAGGGGGCACGGAGCTCGCGCGCCAGCAGGCGGACATCATCCTGCTCGGCGACGATCTGGAGCGCATCCTGCTTGGCCGGCGCATCGCGCGGCGTACGCAGGGCATCATCCGTGAAAATCTCTGCTGGGCCTTCGCCTACAACGTCTGCGCCATCCCCGCCGCTGCGCTGGGTTGGGTCACGCCCTGGATGGCCGGTGTGGGCATGGGGCTGAGCTCGCTGCTGGTCGTGCTCAATGCCCTGCGCATCGCCCGGACGAAATAGCTTCGCTGGAGGCCGAATGGAATCTTCCCTCTATATCCTCGTTCCCCTGTCGGTCGCGCTGGTGTTCGTCATCGCGTGGCTGTTCTGGTGGTCCGTTCGCAGCGGTCAGTTTGACGACATGGAGGGCCCCGCCTTTCGCGTCCTCATGGATGACGACAGCCCCCCCATGCCCCCCGAAGAACCGTCCCGCACTCGGGAAGAGAAATGACGCTCCGCTGCGCTCCGATTGACTTCAGTCAATCCGTAGCAAAGGGGGGCGAGGGATACTTTCGTTCATGCCGGCGGGGGCGCCGGCACCACGATCCGGGCTTCGTTCTCGTAGCGATTCCGGAAAGTGTTAAGTCTCTCTGTTGGGGTTGGGGGTGCGCTTGTCGCACCCTTTTTTTGTGTCTCGTTTCTGCAACTGGACAAGAAAACCCCTCTTGGCGTGATAGGATTTGCGCCAGCGCAAAAACTCGATTGACGCAAGTCAAACGAAGAGCTGGGGAGGGGTGGGTTCCTCCCTCTGTTGCCGAGCCCGAGAGAGTGCAACGATCTTCGCAACCCGATGTTGCCGGAGAGTCGCTTCGTAGATTTGGGCTGGTGACCGGCGCTGGGCTCCTACTCCAATAACGAGGTGGCTTATGCAAACCGAGGCGACTTACGACTATTCGGTCGTACGCAAGTTCTCAATCATGGCGGTCGTGTGGGGCATCGTCGGCATGCTTGTCGGCGTCATCATCGCCGCCCAGCTCGTCTGGCCCGAACTCAATGTCAGCGAGTATCTCCACTTTGGCCGTTTGCGGCCCCTGCACACCAATGCAGTGATCTTCGCGTTCGGGGGCTGTGCCCTGTTCGGAACGTCCTATTTCGTCGCCCAGCGGACAGGGCATACCAAGCTCTTCTGCCCCTGGCTCGCGGAATTCACGTTCTGGGGCTGGCAGGCCGTCATCGTGGCCGCGGCCATCACGTTGCCGCTGGGCCTCACGTCGGGCAAGGAATATGCCGAGCTCGAGTGGCCGATCGATATCCTCATCGCCATCGTGTGGGTGTCTTACGCGGTCGTGTTCTTCGGCACCATCGTGAAGCGCAAGGTTCCGCATATCTATGTCGCCAACTGGTTCTACGGGGGGTTCATCCTCGCAGTTGCGCTGCTTCATATCGTTAATTCCGCCGAAGTTCCGGTCTCGCTCATCAAGTCCTACTCAGCCTACGCGGGGGTTCAGGACGCGATGGTGCAGTGGTGGTACGGCCACAATGCGGTGGGCTTCTTCCTGACGGCAGGGTTCCTCGGCATGATGTATTACTTCGTGCCGAAGCAGGCCGGTCGTCCCGTTTATTCCTACCGCCTTTCGGTGGTGCACTTCTGGGCGCTGATCTTCACCTACATGTGGGCCGGCCCCCACCATCTGCACTACACGGCCCTGCCTGACTGGACGCAGTCGCTGGGCATGGTGTTTTCTCTGATCCTGCTCGCGCCGAGCTGGGGGGGCATGATCAACGGCATCATGACGCTTTCCGGCGCCTGGGAAAAACTGCGGGACGATCCCATCCTCAAGTTCCTGATCACTTCACTGTCTTTCTACGGCATGTCGACCTTTGAAGGCCCGATGATGTCGATCAAGACCGTCAACGCGCTCTCCCATTACACGGACTGGACCATCGGCCACGTGCATTCGGGGGCGCTGGGGTGGGTGGGCATGATCACCATCGGTTCGCTGTACTACATGATTCCGCGCCTTTACGGCCGTACCGAGATGTATTCCCGCAAGCTCATCACCTGGCACTTCTGGATTGCCACCATCGGAATCGTGCTCTACATCGCTTCGCTGTGGATCGCGGGCGTGATGCAGGGGCTGATGTGGCGCGACACCAACGTGGATGGCACCCTCAAGTGGGCCTTCGTCGAAAGCGTCAAGGCGAGCTATCCGTACTGGATCATCCGTCTGGTGGGAGGCACGCTGTACCTCGCTGGCATGTTCGTGATGCTCTACAACGTGCTGCGCACGATCACGGCCGGACGACCGGTCGATGCACCCGTGCTTGCGCCGGCTGCGGCGCACTGAGGAGGGACAGACATGAAACTGAACAACGAAATCGTCGAAAAGAGCGTGCCGTGGCTCGTGGTGCTGACCCTGCTGGTCATCAGCGTGGGGGGGCTGGTGGAAATCGTTCCCCTGTTCTTCCAGCATTCCACGACCCAGCCCGTTGAAGGCGTAAAGCCCTATGACCCGGTTCGTCTCACGGGGCGTGACATCTATATCCGGGAAGGATGCTATCTGTGTCACTCCCAGATGATTCGCCCCTTCCGGGCCGAAACCGAGCGTTACGGTCACTATTCCGTGGCGGGAGAGTTCGTGTATGACCATCCGTTCCAATGGGGCTCGAAGCGTACCGGCCCCGATCTGGCGCGGGTAGGCGGGCGTTATTCCGATAACTGGCACCGCGTCCATCTGCTCAATCCGCGCGATGTGGTTCCGGAATCGAACATGCCCGCCTTCGGCTGGCTGGATCGCCCCATCCTGGATCATGACCGTAATTCCATCCAGGCCAAGATGCGCGCATTGCGTGCAGTGGGGGTGCCCTATACCGACGCCGAGATTGCCGACGCTCCCAAAGCCCTGGAAGGGCATACCGAGATCGACGCATTGATTGCCTACCTGCAGGGGCTCGGGACAGCGATCAAGACCACGCGCTGAGACCACACCATGGACATCAATATTCTGCGATCCCTGGTGACGGCCGGAGGCTTCATCTGCTTCCTGGCGATTGTCGTCTGGGCCTATAGCAAGCACGCAAAAAAAGGCTTCGACGAGGCGGCCATGCTGCCATTCAGGGAAGGTGACGACGAGGCGGCTCAGCCCACGAGCATGACCGACTCCAAGAAAGAAGAGAGGGAATCATGAGCGATTTCGTCAGCGACACCTGGCATTACTACGTAATGGGGCTGGTCATTCTCAGCCTGCTGTTCTGTGTCTGGATCTTGGCGTCCAACATGACGCGGCGCGTGAAAGGGCCTGTGACCCTGCATTCCCATATATGGGATGAAGATCTGCAGGAATACAACAACCCGCTGCCCCGCTGGTGGATGTGGCTCTTCTGGCTGGCGCTGATCTTCGGGGCGGTCTATTTCGTCCTCTATCCCGGCTTGGGGCGTTTCCCGGGCAAGTTCGGGTGGACGGCGGTGAATCAGTACTCGGCCGAGGTGGCTGCCGAGGACGCGGTGGTGCGGCCGATCTACGAGAAGTACATGAAGCAGGATCTGCTGGCCGTGGCTGCCGAACCTGAGGCTCAAGCCATGGGTCAACGTCTGTTCCTGACGTATTGTGCGCAGTGTCACGGTTCGGATGCCCGTGGCGCCAAAGGCTTCCCCAACCTGGCGGACAACGACTGGTTGCATGGTGGTTCGCCCGAGGCGGTCAAGACAACGATCACGCATGGCCGCATTGCCGCGATGCCTCCGTTCGGGCCGGTTCTCGGGGCGGAAGGCGCGAAGGACGTGGCCAATTACGTTCGCTCTCTTTCTGGCCTGGCACACGATTCTCTGCGGGCACAACGCGGGCGCGAAGCGTTCGCGGCCAACTGCGTGGTCTGCCACGGCCCCGAAGGCAAGGGCAATGTTGAACTGGGCGCACCCAATCTGACCGACAAGATCTGGCTTTGGGGCTCATCGGAAGCCACCATCATAGAAACCGCCACTCATGGGCGGATGAACCAGATGCCTGCCTTCGGGGAGCGTCTTGGTGAAGAAAAGGTCTATTTGCTTGCTGCTTACGTGCTGGGCTTGTCTCACGCGCAGGCCAAGTAAGTCGAGCGGTCTCACGGGGCGCTCCGGCGCCCCGTTTCTATTGGGCGTTGGCCATGGCCGATACCATTCCGTGCATCAGGAGTTTGAGGAATGAAGGACAGAACCGGAACCCTTGCCACAGAAGGCGACGATTCGCTTTACGAAGTGCGGCAGAAGGTCTATCCACGCGCCGTCAGCGGTATTTATGCGACAGCACGCTGGGCGCTGGTCTGGCTCACCCAGATCGTGTTCTATGGCCTTTGCTGGGTGCAATGGAACGGGCGCCAGGCTTTCTTGCTGGACCTCTCTGAACGCAAGTTTTACGTCTTCGGCTGGGTATTCTGGCCGCAGGACGTTTTCTATCTGGCGGTGCTGCTCATCATCAGCGCGTTCGCCCTTTTCCTCTTCACCGCGGTGGCAGGGCGTTTGTGGTGTGGTTACGCGTGTCCGCAAACCGTCTACACCGAGATCTTCCTGTGGATAGAAGAACGCTTCGAAGGTAATCGCGCCCGCCGCATGAAGCTCGACGCCCAGGGCATGTCGGGAGAGAAGCTGCTGCGCAAGGGAGGAAAGTACCTCGCGTGGGGCGTGCTTTCTGCCTGGACGGGCCTGACCTTCGTGGGCTACTTCACGCCGATCCGCGAGCTGATTCCCGATCTGGCGCGGTTTGCGCTCAGCGGCTGGGAGTGGTTCTGGATCCTCTTCTATGGTGCGTTTACCTATCTGATGGCGGGTGTGATGCGCGAACAGGTGTGCAAGTACATGTGCCCCTACGCGCGCTTCCAGGCCGTGATGTTCGATCCCGACACGCTCGTCATTACCTACGATGAAGCACGGGGCGAGCCACGCGGCTCCAGGCGGCGAGGCAGCAATGCGCGCGCCCAAGGGCTTGGTGACTGCGTGGACTGCGGCATTTGCGTCCAGGTGTGCCCGACCGGTATCGATATCCGCCAGGGCTTGCAGTACGAGTGCATCGGCTGCGCGGCCTGCATTGATGCGTGTGACCAGGTCATGGACAAAGTGGGGTCTCCGCGCGGGCTGATCCGCTATTCGACGGAGAACGCGGTCGCCCGGCACTGGGGGCGCGCTGACATCCTGCGGCACGTTCTGCGGCCACGCATCCTCATCTACAGCGCCGGGCTTTGCGCCCTCTGCATCGCTTTCGCGTGGTCGCTCGCCACGCGGTCCCCGCTGCGTCTCGATGTGATCAAGGATCGCTCCGTCATTACGCGCGAAGTGGAAGGCGGGCTTGTGGAAAATGTGTATGTGCTCAATCTCATGAACATGAGCGAGGGCGAGCGTGCATTTCGCGTCGGAGTCACGGGGTTGGACGGTATCCGGCTCGATGGTGCCGACGTGGTGCGGATCGGGCCGTCGCAGAACAAATCCGTTCCGGTCCGGGTCAGAGTGCCTGTTGATGATCTTGCCAGCGGCTCGCATCCCATACTCTTCTCCGTGCAGGCCGAGGACAACGCCGGTCTCTCCACGCATGAGAAGGCAGTTTTCATTGCTCCTTGAGGACATCCATGCCTGCAACCGCCCCTTTTTCGACCGGAGCTCCCTGGTATCGCCAGTTCTGGCCGTGGCTGCTCATCAGTCTTCCGGCAAGCGCCGTGATTGCCGGGTTTGCGACGTGGTACATCGCATGGGCGTCGCACGACGGTCTCGTTGCGGAGGACTATTACAAGCAGGGGCTGGAGATCAATCGCTCGCTCGAAAGCCAGGAGCTTGCAAGGCAACTCGGGATCGACGGTGTGCTGACGCAGGCGGGCGACCGCTTGCATCTGGCCATTACCGCGCAACGCGAAATCCGCTTCCCGGATCGTCTGCGTCTGGGGGTGCTGAGTCCGGTCAAGGCAGGGGCGGATCAGCAGCTCGTGCTGGAGCGGACAGCTGACGGTTACGTGGTTCGTCTGCCTGCGCTGACGCCTGGGCACTGGAATCTGGCGCTCGAGGACGAAGGACATACCTGGAAAATTCTCGCCAGTGCGATTTTTCCGCTGCAGGGCGAGGTCCGGCTGCATCCCTGAACCTCTGCGGAAGCAGGGGCAGGGGCGGCTATTGTAAGGAGCGCTTCATGAGCGAGTGGTTCAAGAACAGGCTGATCGTGATTCTCTGGCCTTCTTTTCTGATGGCCGGAGTCGCCGAGATCGTGTTCTTCACGTTCGTCGATCCGCAGCAGCTCTATCTGCTGGGCAAGCCCGTGAGTTACTCGGAAATCGCGACTTACTCAATTGGCTTCCTGGCGTTCTGGCTGCTATGCGCGGCCACCTCGGCCGCGACGATCTTTTTCCTGCGCCCCGGCGGTGAGATCAATCATCCGCCGCATTGACGCCCGAAACGCAGAAGGCCGGCAATAGCCGGCCTTCTGCAACGGGCAGCCTGAACCTGATCAACGATAGACCAGCACAGGCGTCTTGCAGTGGGTGAGAACCTTGTGCGTCTCCGAGCCGAGAAGCAATCCGGCCAGGCCCTTGCGGCCATGAGACGCCATGAACACCAGGTCGCAGGCTTCCTGGGTGGCCGTACTGACGATCAGTTCATAAGGCGCGTCCGAGGTGCCGGTGCGCGTCTGTGCGCTCACTCCCGCTCCGGTGGCCTCGCTGACGGCCGCAGCAAGGATCTTGCGTGCCTGCTCCTCGGTTCCCTTGGCGAAGTCGTCCCGGCTTTCGGCGGAAAGCATCGTGCCTTCACCCGCGATCGGCAAAGGAAAGTCCGGTTGGACGTAGAGAAAGGTGATGCGCGCGCCAAGATGGCGTGCCAGCTCACAGGCGCCCGAAACCGCCTTGGCGGAAAGCTCGGAACCGTCCGTGGGAACGAGAATGTGCGTGTACATGGCAGTCTCCTGAGTGTGCTGCATTTTCCACATGCCAGCCGCCGCGCGCCTTCATCTCAAGGAGGAAGCAGCAGGAGGACTGGCGTCCCGGTTCCATTTTAGGCCTCCCGGCCTTCGCGCGGCGATGCACAACGGGCCGGCCGACGGACGAAAGAGGGAAATGTTGCCCTGCCGCAGCAGGTCGTAAACGAAAAACGGCGCCGTGAGGGCGCCGTTGAAAGACAGGCAGCAGCTCAGTTCGGTGCGTGATTGAGCAGGGCCTTGAGGCCGTCTGCATTCAGGATGCGAATGTACTTCTGCTGCACGCCGATCAGGCCTTCATCATGGAACTTGGAGAAAGCACGGCTGACGGTTTCAAGCTTGAGGCCGAGGTAGGAGCCGATTTCCTCGCGCGTCATGCGCAGGTGGAATTCGGAGGCGGAGTAGCCGCGCAGACGCATGCGCTGGGAAAGGTTGAGCAGGAAGGCGGCGATGCGTTCCTCGGCGCGCATCGACCCGAGCAGGATCATCAGACTCTGGTCGCGGACGATTTCCCGACTCATGAACTTGTGGAACTGTTGCTGCAATGACTTGATGCTGCGCGAGAGCTCTTCGAGCTCGTCATAAGGCATGATGCAGACTTCGCTGTCTTCCAGCGCCGTGGCATTGCAGACGTGGCGATCATTGCTGATGCCGTCCATGCCCAGGATCTCGCCCGCCATCTGGAAACCGGTTACTTGCTCCAGGCCTTCCTCCGTGAGGATGTCGGTCTTGAAGAAGCCCGTGCGGATGGCATAGATCGCTTCGAAAGCATCGCCCGCGCGATACAACTGCTGGCCGCGCTTGAGCTTGCGCTTGACCACGAGATCGTCGAGCTTGTGCAGATCGTTGTCGTCGAGGCCGACGGCAAGGCATAGCTCGCGCAGATTGCACTGGCTGCACGCGACTCGCATGCTGTTGGCGGTGAGAGGGATGTTGTTCACTTTCTGGTCCACGGACGGAAGTCTATCTTGCGAATTGATCGTCATCAACGATTTTGCAGTATAAGTCTGCGAATGTGACTTGTCCGCCCGTCTTTCGCCCCCGCCATGCAACAATCCATCCTTTTTGATCCGGAATTGATCCGTCGTTTCGACATTCCGGGGCCGCGTTACACCTCCTATCCCACTGCCGACCGCTTCCTCAACGACTTCGGTCCCGCGCAGCAGATCACCCACCTCCGCCAGGCCACGCTCGAGGCCGGGCAGTCGTACTCGCTCTACTTCCATCTTCCCTTCTGCAACACGCTTTGCCTGTACTGCGCCTGCAACAAGATCATCACCAACGACAGGTCGCGCTCGGCGAAGTACATCGATTACCTTGAGAAGGAACTCGCCCTGCAGGCGGCACTGCTGCCCGGCGCGCACACGGTGTCGCAGATGCACTGGGGCGGCGGGACGCCAACCTTCCTGTCGCCGGATGAGATCCGCCGCCTCATGGCCGCGATCCGCAGACATTTCGATCTTCTCCCCGCCGGCGAGTATTCCATCGAGGTCGATCCGCGCAAGGTCAGCGCCGAAGTGGTGACCCTGCTGGCCGAAGAGGGATTCAACAGGATGAGCGTGGGCGTGCAGGACTTCGATCCGCGCGTGCAGAAAGCGGTCAACCGCATCCAGTCGGTCGAGGAAACGCGCCACGTCATCGACGCGGCGCGCGCCAACGGCTTCCGTTCCGTAAACGTGGATCTGATCTACGGCCTGCCTTTCCAGACCCTGGAAAGCGTGGGGCGCACGCTGGACACGGTTCTGGAGATCGCTCCGGATCGCATTGCGCTCTACAACTACGCTCACCTGCCCAACCGCTTCATGCCCCAGCAGCGCATTCGCGAGGCCGATCTGCCCAGCCCCGACGACAAGCTGCAGATCCTGGCGCTGGCCATCCGGCGTCTTGGCGAGGCCGGCTACGTCTTCATCGGTATGGATCACTTCGCGCGGCCGGACGACGAACTGGCCGTCGCACAGCGACAAGGCAAGCTGCAGCGTAACTTCCAGGGGTACTCGACTCACGCCGATTGCGATCTGCTGTCGTTCGGCGTATCGGCCATCGGCCGTGCCGGCGGAGCCTTCGTCCAGAACGACAAGGATCTGGAACGCTACTACGCGGCGCTCGACCGGAACGAGCTTCCCACCGTGCGGGGATGGGCGCTGTCCGGCGACGATCTGCTGCGCAATGCCGCGATCCAGACCCTGATGTGCAATTTCGAGCTGGATTTCGAAGCGTTCGGCGCCGCGCATGGCGTGGATTTCCGCGCGTATTTCGCGGCCGAGCTGAGCGAGCTGCAGGGGCTGGCCGGTGCCGGCCTGCTCGAACTCGATGCGCGCGGCCTGCACGTGACGCAGGCCGGGCGCATGCTCGTGCGCATCATTGCGATGGTATTCGATCGCTATCTGCGCGCCGACGCCGAGCAGCGGCGCTATTCGCGCGTGATCTGAGCTCCGCGCGGCCGTATCGCCCCTGTCTGGCCCAAGCCCGGGCGGGCGGCGTGCCGTCCGCGCTACAATCGCCCGTTCCGAATGGTTTCTCCGGGTTTCTCGTGCACCACGTCGCCGCCAGCGGTTTTATTTCGGTCTTCCTCATCGGGCTGCTCGGTGGCGCGCACTGCATAGGCATGTGCGGCGGCATCGTGGGGGCGCTTTCCGCCACGCAGCCGGGGCAGGTCGCGCGCAGTGCGTGGCCGCGCCAGATCGCATACAACCTGGGCCGCATCCTGAGCTATGGCCTGATCGGCACGCTGGTGGGGGCGCTGGGCTCGGCTTCCCTCCTGTTCAATCACGTGCTGCCCGTGCAGATGGTGCTGTACGTGGGCGCCAACCTGCTGCTCGTGGCCATGGGCATCTACCTCATGGGCTTCACGCGTGCGCTGGCGGTGCTCGAGCGCAGCGGTCAATGGCTATGGCGCCGCGTGCAGCCCCGCACGCGCCGTTTCCTGCCGGTGCGGTCCTGGCGTCAGGCGCTGCCGGTGGGGTTTCTGTGGGGTTTCCTGCCGTGCGGCATGACGTATTCGGTGCTTTCCCTAGCGCTGGTCTCCGGCTCGGCCTGGCGAGGCGGCGCGCTCATGCTCGCCTTTGGCGCGGGAACCTTGCCCAACCTGCTGCTCGCCGGCCTGCTGCTCGCGCGGTATCGCGACATCGTGCGCGCGCGCCTGTTTCGCCTCGGCGCGGGGCTGATCGTGGCGGGATTCGGCGTGTATGGCTTGCTGCATGCCGAGCAGCTGGGCGGCATGCTGTGGGCCGGCATCTGCGAGATCTGAGCGCCGCGGGACTTGCGGGAATCCCGCGGGCCGGACGGCGTACCCGCGTCATACTGGCGCCCGGGAGGTCGCCTCCGGCGTGCATGCTGCGCTGCCGCGATCGGTGCGACTACTGATGTGCAGCCTGCTCCGCATGGGCCACAATCCCGTCGCTGGGCGCGCGCGAAGCGCCACCGCCCCTGCCACAGAAGAAGAACCGGAACATTCCAACGGGAGCTTTCATGGGTTTCAACAACGTCTTGCCGGGCAATGTGCCGGATGATGTGAACGTCATCATCGAGATTCCTGCCCATGCCGATCCGATCAAGTACGAGATCGACAAGGACAGCGGCGCGGTCTATGTGGACCGCTTCATGGGCACCTCGATGTCCTACCCCTGCAACTATGGCTATGTTCCGCGTTCGCTGTCGGGTGACGGAGACCCGGTCGACGTGCTCGTGATGGCTCCGTTCTCGCTGCTCTCGGGGGTGGTGATCCGCTGTCGGCCGGTCGGCATGCTGCGCATGATCGATGAGGCAGGGGAGGACGCGAAAGTGCTCGCGGTGCCGATCTCCAAGATCACCTCCCTCTACGACAACATCCGCACTTACCAGGATCTGCCCTACATGCTGCTGCGGCAGATCGAGCATTTCTTCCAGCATTACAAGGATCTCGAGCAGGGCAAGTGGGTCAAGGTGCTGGGCTGGGACGGTCCGGACGCCGCCCGCCAGGAAATCTACGCCGGCGTGGCCACCTACAACGCCAAGGCCGCCGCCGATACCGACTGAGCGCGCGCCGCGCTCACTGCACCGGCAGCGCGGGAATGAAGCGCATGCCGGTGCGCCGCACAAGCTCGGCGTAGCTGATGGGCCGGCTGGCCCGCGCGTCCTCGCGGTTTTCCACCCAGTAGGCCCAGGCCTCGCCGCGTCCGGGGTCGAACACGAGCTTGAAGAAGTGCGACGGGATCCATACCCGCCCGGGCCCCAGCGTGCGGCGTGCTCCCTGGAACACCGGCCCCGTCAGCACATAGACATCCCGCCGCGTGCGCTGCACGTATTTGCGCGTGGCCAGTTCCACGCTGCGCGCCCACGGCCCGCGATTGAGCGCCGGGCGCTGCGGCGCCATGTTGGCGAGGGAAAAGCTCTGCGCCATGGCTGTGGGCGTGTGCATGTCGGCCGCCGGCGCGAGGTGGCCGCGATCGTAGCGTTGCCCCAGCCCGTCGGCCGCGCGATAGTCCTCGAGCCGCGCGCGTTCGCTGGCGGGCAGGCGGGCTTCCTCATAGAAGCGATCGCTGCGCTTGAGGCCGGCGCCTTGCAGGCGTTGCGCGCTGAGATGCTCGGCGACATACAGCGGCGTCTTCGATTCGCCCGAATGCAGGACCGCGAAGCCGTCGAAGCACAGCTCGCGCTGCTTGCCGGGCTGCGCGGGCAGGTCGCGTGGCGCGATTCCCTGGTAGAAGTTCTGCGGACAGGCCGCGAAGGCTGCCGCGCGAGCGGCCGGAACGAGGGCAATGGCGCAGAGGGCCAGGCCGAGGCGGACGGCACGTCCGCCGGGGGAAGCAAGGGACACGGATGCTGCGTGAAGAAGATGCGGGCCGGCAGCATAGCCGTTTCAGTAAGGGAATTCCCATGGTCTGGTCAAGAAAGCCGGTGACGCCGGCGGGAGCGGGCCTCAGTTACTCTCGCGGGGCTGGAGCATGTCCGCAGCCAGGTTCGTGCCCGTGAGCGGATTGCGTCCGGCGGGGAGCAGATGGTCGCGGCCCAGGTCGGCGCAGGCGTTGACGCCCAGCATGGCCATGTTGCGCATGACCTCTTCACGCAGAAGCTGGATCGCGCGGGCCACGCCGGCCTGCCCGCCGACGGCGGCAGCGTAGTTGAACGGGCGCCCCACGAAGACCATGCGCGCCCCCAGCGCGAGCGCCTTGAGCACGTCGGAGCCCCGGCGCACGCCGCCATCGAGCATGACCGGGTAGTCGCCGAGCGCATCCACCACCGCGGGCAGCAGCCGGAGCGGCGAGGCGCTGCCGTCGAGCTGGCGGCCGCCGTGGTTGGAGAGGATCACGCCATCGGCACCGGCCTGGCGTGCCGCGAGGGCGTCGGCCACGCTCAGCACGCCCTTGATGACGAGAGGCCCTTGCCACTGACGCCGGATGGCATGCAGATGCTCCCAGCACAAGTGGTCGCGCGCGCTGAAGTCGCGCGCCACGCTGCGCGACAGGATGGGCGCGCCGCGCGTGGCGAAGGAATTCTCGAAATGCGGCATGCCATGGCGCCACAGCGTGCGCAGGAAGGTGCCGGCGAGCCAGCCCGGGTGTGAGAGGCCATCCCACGCAAGCCGCAGGCTGGGTCGCAGCGGCGTCGAGAAGCCGCTGCGCAGGTTGTTCTCGCGATTGGCGGAGACCGGCAGGTCGACGGTGACCACCAGCGTGCCCACTCCCGCTCGCGCGACGCGCTCGATGAGCGCGCGGATGCGCACGGGGTCGCCGGGCAGGTACGCCTGGAACCAGGTGTCGGGCGCGGCGGCGATGACCTCTTCGAGCGGGATCAGCGAGGTCCCGCTGAGGATCGCCGCGATGCCCGCCTCCTGTGCGGCCTGGGCGAGCGCCACGTCGCCGCGATAGGCCGACAGCGCGGCGATGCCCATCGGTGCGATGCCGAAAGGCGTGCTGTATTCGCGCCCGAAGAGCGACACGGCGGCACTGCGCGCCGCCACGTTCACGAGCACGCGCGGCGCGAAGAGCAGCGCCTCGAAAGCGCGCGCGTTGTCGTGCAGGCTCGCGTTGCGCTCGGCCGCGCCGGAGACGTAGCCGAACAGGGGGCGGGGCAGGCAGCGCCGTGCGGCGGCCTCGAAATCGTCCAGGCAAAGCATCGTTTCGAGGCGGCGGCGGCGCAGAAAGCCGGGTGCGGGCAGGGTTTCGGGGCGCGGGGCGATGGGGGAGGGCGACGCGTCCGGGGGGCGGGCGGCGATGTCCAGAGGCGGCAAGAGGGCTTCGGTTCCAGGCATCGCTACGCTCCGGCGGGCAGGATGCGCCAATCTAGGCCGCCCGCACGCAGAATCAAAGCGAAAATTCCTGAACGATCCTGTTCGCTTTCCAGAAAGAAACCGGGTGCCGACGCCGACTCTCAAACAGCTCGAAGCGTTCTGGTGGGCCGCCACGAGCGCCAGTTTCGCCACGGCCGCCGAACGCCTGCATCTGTCGGTGTCCTCGCTTTCCAAACGCATCCACGAGCTCGAAACCGCGCTGGGCTGCGCGCTCTTCGACCGCAGCGGCCAGCGCGCCGCGCTCACCGCCGACGGACGCTGGTTGCTGCCCGAAGCGGTGCGCCTGCTCGAAGGCATGGCCGCGCTGCAGGCCGGCCTCGTGCGGCGCAGCCCCCTTGCCGGGCGCTGCCGTTTTGGCGTCGGGGAGCTGTCGGCGCTCACCTGGCTGGCGGATTTCGTGGCCGAGGTGACGGCGCGGCATCCCGCGCTGGCGCTGGAACCCTGCGTCGACGTCGGCGGGGTGCTGGAGCGCCGTCTGGCCGATGGCGAGCTGGACTTCGCGGTGATCGCGGGGCGTTCGTCGCGCAGCACGCTGGTTTCCGAGCCGCTCGCGCAGGCGCGTTTCGTCTGGGCGGCGGCGCCCGCCGCGCTGGGGGGCGCGCGGGTGCTCGATGGCGCGCTGTGCGAGCGCCTGCCGCTGGTGACGCTGCCGCCCGGGGCCGGCACCACGCGGCTGCTGGACGACTGGATGCTCGGTGGGGGCGGTCGCTTCGCGCGGCGCATCGAGTGCAACAACTGGATGGCGATCGCCGGCATGCTGCGCCGGGGGCTGGGTGTCGGCTTCCTGCCCGCCGGCTGGATCGACGGGACGGACCCCGACCTGTGCGCCCTCGAAGCCACGCCCGCGCTGGGTGCGCTGCCCTATACCTTCCAGTGGCGACGCGGCGACGCGCGCGCCTGGATTCCCGCGTTGCGCGAGGCCGTGGCGGCCTGCATCGATTTCTCGCTGCCGCCGGGCGGCGCGCGGCGCTGAGCGCGCGGACCAAGGGTCACTTGCGAAGCGCGGAGCATGTCGCCGAACCTTCGGAGTGTCGTTGCGCATCCGCGCGCCGCGCCGTCCACGCCGAAAGGAATCCCATGACCCAGAACCGTTCCGTTGCCGTCATCGTCGGCAGTCTGCGCAAGGCCTCGCTCAACCGTCGCGTGGCGCAGGTGCTCGTCGATCTCGCGCCGCCTTCGCTCGACGCGCGCTTCGTCGAGATCGGCGAGCTGCCGCTTTTCAACCAGGATCTCGACGATGCCGGCAGCCCGCCCGAGGCCTGGACGCACTTTCGCGCGCGCGTGAAGGGCTTCGATGCGCTGCTCTTCGTGACGCCCGAGTACAACCGTTCCATGCCCGGTGTCCTCAAGAACGCGCTCGACGTCGGCTCGCGCCCCTACGGCCAGAGCGTCTGGGGCGGCAAGCCGGGAGCGGTCATCACCGCCTCGCCGGGAGCCACCGGGGGCTTCGGCTCCAACCACCATCTGCGCCAGACGCTGGTCTCGCTCGACGTGCCCACCATGACGCAGCCGGAGGTGTATCTGGGCAAGGCGGATGCGTTCTTCGACGACGGCGGGCAGCTGACCGACGAGCGCACCCGCACCTACCTCGCCGGCTTCATGACGGCCTTTGCCGCCTGGGTCGGCAAGCAGCTTGGATGAGTCAGGCGGGCATGAAAAAAGGGAACCCGGAGGTTCCCTTTCGTTGCTGCGCCGGTCGCGAGGATCAGGCGGCCAGCACGCCCTTCAGGTAGGCCGAGATGGCTTCGTCCTGGCTGTTGGCGAAGAAGAACTCCTGGAACTTCTCGCCCGAGATGGCGGACTTCAGCAGATCCTGGTCGATCGCCTTCAGCGCGCTCAGGAAATCCTTGCTGGTGGCAGCCTTCACATCCTTCAGGATGCCGCGGTTCTTCGCCATGATGGCGGCGCGTTCCTTCGGGTAGCCCAGGCCGCGCTCGCCTTCGAACAGCTTGCGATACACGTCCTGCAGGTTCAGTTCGGCGGCCCAGCCGAAACCCTTGGCGTAGGGCATCGAGATGGCGTTGCCGTCATTGATCTGGCCGAACAGGAAGGCGTCGGTGGGGTCGATCACCAGGCCGCAGAACACGCCCGGCATGGAGTTACAGGCCAGCATGGCGCCCATGCCGGTGCCGCAGCCGGTCACGACGAAGTCGGCGGCCTTGGAGTTCAGCAGGATGCCCGCCAGGATGCCGTTCATCACATAGGTGAGCGAAGCCTTGTCTTCGGGCGTGTACATGCCGTAGTGATGCACGGTGTGGCCCAGGGGCTCGGCAACGGTCTTGAGCGCGTTGTGGACGATTTCCGACTTGGCGGCCTGGCTGTTTTCGATGATGAGAGCGATTTTCATGACGGATTCCGTAAAAAGATGGCGGATGGCCGACTGCGGGGCGGACGTCCCGCAGCCGCAACCGGCCCGGATTCGAGAGGGGGTGGCCTGGCGGCCATGACCGCCTCGCCTCGGCAAGGCAATACCGCTCGATTCTAACATGGGGTCGTTCGGGTTAGCCCCAAGTCATGACTTTTCCCGCCGCGCGCGGGGCGACGGCGGGAAAAACACAACAGCGGCTTTCGCGCGCGGGCGCGCGTTCCGGGCAAGGCGGTGGCACGGCATGCCTTGCCGCCGCGCGTGGGATGCGGGCGCCGCGCGGCGGGGGTCAGGCGGCTTCGTAGAGGCGCTTCTCCAGCGCGATGCTGCCGCGCAGGCGGTGCGACGCCTTGGCCACGGCCAGCACCGCGAGGTCGATCAGCGGCTCCAGCAGCACCACGCTCATGTAGGCCGCGCCGAAGGTGGCCACGTCCTGCAGGTTCTGGGCGTTCACGCCGTGGCCGTACAGCGCCCAGAACGCCACCCAGACGACGATGCCGCCCTGATACGCGACCGACAGCTTGAGCGCCTGCAGGTAGCCGATCTCCACGTAGGCGGTGCCGGCCGGAATGATGCCGCGCGCGAGCGTGGCCGTGGCGAACAGCGGCACGAGCAGGGTGGTCAGGTTGATGCCGTACTGCGGCAGGTCGAAGGGCGCGAAGAACAGGCCCTGCAGCAGCAGGCCGGTCGCGAGGCCGATGGCCGCGGGCGCGGCGCCGAACAGCAGCAACAGGGTCGAGCCGAGAATCAGATGGACTTCCGACACGCCGACGGGGTGGTGGGGCAGCACTTCGAAGAAGCAGAACACGAGAACGCTGGAAATCAGCGCGCGCAACGCGAGCGAGAGCGCGCCGTCGCGACGGATGGCGGTGGCGGCCTGCAGCGCCGTGTAGCCGAGGGCGGCGGTGGCGGTGCCGTAGCTCAGCAGGATCTTGGCGCCAGAAACGATGCCGGGTTCGATGTGCATGATGGTTTCTCCTGTAGCACGAGGTGGGTCAACGGAAACGCGTGGAAAGGGGGTTCGTCAGCGCGGCCGCCGGCGCGTAGCCGGCCTGCCAGGCCTGGGCGAGCTGGCGCGCGCGGCCCAGCGCGCGGGCGCCCGTGTCGAAGTCGATGACGGTGCACTGATCGGCCAGGGCGGGGCGCGGCGGCAAGGGCTGGAAGCGCGCGTCCGACAGCAGCCACAGCGTGATGTGGGCCCCCGGCGCCTGGCGGCGGTGGCGCGCCATGACGTGTTCGGCCAGCGCGATGGCGGCGTGCGCGGGGGAGCCGCCACCGCCCGCGATGGGAGCGATCCAGTCCTGACGGGCCGTGGCCTTGGCGGGCGCCCGGATGAGTCTTGCGGCGTCGCCGGAGAAGCCGATCACCGCGAGCGTTTCGCGGCGCCGGTAGCAGTGCGCGCCCCACGCCTGCAGCAGCCCCTTGGCGAGCGCCAGGCGCTGGCCGCGCAGCATGGAGGCCGAGCAGTCGAGCAGCACGCAATGCAGCATGGCGCCGCCCGTGTGCGGCGGGCGATGGCGCAGGTGCGCCGCCGCGAGCGGCGCCGGCCCCTTGGCGGCGAGCGTGCGTATCCAGTCGATGCGCGGGCCGGCCAGGGCGCGGCCCGCGTGGCGCGCGGGTTGCGGCGTGGGGGCCGGGGCGCCGCCGCCCGGCCCCCCCGGGGGCGGCCGGGGTTTTTTTGGGGGAGGCGCCCCCCGCAAGGGCGGGGCAGGCCACCCCGCCGGCGCGGCCGCCGCGCCGGAAACCAAGGG